>JAQGMG010000013.1 GCA_028292485.1 Rhodocyclales bacterium
GGCGACAGAACGCCAGCGGCACGCAGCTCGATAGCCGTGTCGCGCCCAATCAGCTCGAAGCGGCGCAGAGCCTGGTGACGACACTGGCCGATTCGGCGCAGAAGCAGAAGGCGGAACTCACCGGCGAGCCGGCACCGGACAAACACCCGAGCGTTGAAGCTCTCGTCAAGAGCCAGGAAATCATCGCGACGACGGAAACGGGCAATGCCCCTTCCGAAAGCGTGGGAGGCGGCGCAGGCACTGTTCCTGCCTGGAGCGAACCGATGATCGTCGCGGAGAGCCCGGCAGGCATCGCTGCGCTCACACCGAAGAGCGCTGTGCTCGTCGCCGGCAACACGCTTACGCTGGTTGCGGCAGATATCCATATCGCATCGCAAGGCAAACAGGCCTGGGCGGTGAAAGATGGCATTGCGCTGTACACCTACGGCAAGCAATCGGATACGAAACGGCCGGTCAAGGACACGGGCCTGAAGCTGCATGCAGCCAAGGGCAAGGTCAGCGTGCAAGCGCAAAGCGACAAGGCCGACTTCAACGCCGACAAGGCGGTGACGATCACCTCCACCACGGCAGACGTGCTGCTGCAGGGCAAGGGCAAGCTGCTGCTCACGGCAGGCGGCGCGGGTATCGAGATCGCCGGTGGGGATATCACGCTGACTGCTTCGGGGACGGTGGACCTCAAGGCCGCGCAGCGGAATTTGTCGGGAGGGAAGAGCGCCAGTGGTGGCGCAATAACGCTGCCTGCTCCAACCGATCTGGACATACCGAAATCCGATTCAAAGCCAGCGCCACATAGCCTGAGATTTGCGGCGCGCGGCGCGGACGAAGCGATGGCGGATGCGGGTTTGCATGAACTTCCTTACAAAGTATTTAATGCCGATGGCGTAACTATCTCTCAAGGCACAGTCCCGGCGACAGGACGCCTGCCTGAGATAAAGGCGAACAAGCCGGAACACCTAGTCCTGCAAATGGGCGATGCCAATGCGACCAAACTGGAAGAGCTTTCGCGCTCGACGACTTCAAACGCGGCCGCCGCAGAGTCTGATGAAGACGATGGCACTATCGATGTCGACAGCAATTCACCACAGGCTCACAAGAGCCGGTATTCCGGAGAAGTTTATTCAGCAGCGAATAAGCAACACGGCCAATTCTTGCCGGAATCCCTTATCGAACAGTTGCTCTCAGAAGCAACGGACACAAAATCCTGACGGTTAAAAAGGTCTTAGAGAAATGACACGCATTGTCCAAGCTACTTATCATGCGAAGCTAAAAGTCGCCGAATTCCTGACTGACGACGGGCAGCACATTCTGCGGAAGGGTGGCACGCTTCCATGGCGAATCAATAACTGTGGCGACTTGATTTCGCCTGTTGCGAACGGAAAACCCGCCCCCAAGAAAACATGCAACTACGTTGGCTTTGCCAAAGTGCCAAGCAAATCCGGCGAAGATCATCATTTCTTCATCTTCCCCGACTACGAAACAGGACGAGCTGAATTGCGTGCCTCGCTCAAACGCAAACACCCCGAACACAACCTGCCCGAGGTCATCAGAACCTACGCGCCGGCCAAAGAAAACGATACCGCCTCATACACGCGCACCTTGTTGAGCAAGACGGGCATCCCCGCAGACAAACTCGTCAAGAATATGTCGGAAGATGAACTCAATGCTGTCATGGACGGCATCGAAGAAATCGAGGGCTACAACAACGAGAAGGAATCCCGTCAGGAAATCAAAGTCCCTGTGAGTCGTATCAGTGCGACAGATGGCGCGCGGCCCATTGCAGATGAAGAAATCGTGCTGATCATCGACGGCAAGCAAACGATGCTTCGCTCCAACGAGGTCGGCCAATTTCCGCCTATTCCACACAGCAACAAACCGATTGAGGTCATGCACAAAACAGCAGACGGCGACCTCAAGAAAGTGGGAGAAATCAGCGGAGATGAGGGCAAGAATTTTTCACTCGTCACACAACTCAAACGTTTTTTCGGCGTAACGAGACCTGAAAAAGCGCCCGAGAGTGGTAGCCCCGACCGGCGCCAGCCATTTAAATACCAAGTGCAACCGGGCGACACGCTCGTCAAGATCGCCAAGAAATTCAAGACAACGGTCGGCGCCATAAAGCAAGACAACAACATCAAGAGAGACCTTATTCATCCGGGCGATATGCTAGGTATCAATGGCGCCGGCCCCCAAAGCGGAGCGCCTTTGCCCCAGAAGTCCGCGCAAAGAGCAGCACTCAAACCGAAGCCCAAATCGGAGAGCGATACATCAGCGCTGACAGCGAAAAAAGCACCGCCTGCTGCGACAGCCACCATCCCCGTCCGCGCTGACGCAGGCAGCGGCGCACCGCTTGCCATTCTTCCAATTGACGGCGCGCACGCGCCGTGGATGGCCTACGCCGTATCGGAAGCCAAACGCTTCAAGGGCGCGGCAGAGGCAGAAATAGAAAAGACGACCAATTACGCCAACGAAGTGAAAACCGGGCAAACCACATTGGTCGGCGGAAACCACCCGTGGTGCGCAGCGTTCGTGAACTGGTCTTTGATGAAGGCGGGCTACCCCATCGAAAACCCGGACTTTTACGATCACGTTGGCGCAAAGGGACGTGCCCACGGCTTTTATGAGGTCAAGGGCAAGAAACTGGACAAAAAGGATAAGGACGCACCGTGGGTAAGAAATCCACTATTTGTCGAGATTGATAAACCCATATTTGGTGCGATTGCAATGGTGGCTTCATCAAGTGGGCATGGGCATCACGTGGGGTTTGTGTATGCAAGGGAAGACGAAAAACATTTGATTGTTTTAGGCGGAAATCAGTCTGATCGAATCATGTTTGCCAAGACCATTGAAGTGGGTCGCCGTGATCATTTGATATTTTTAGTTCCTGAACAATACAGAAAACAAGCTGAATTAGAACAGAGCAAGCCTCTAGAAACCTCAAAGGCTGCCTATTTAAATAAGTCTTTTGGTATTTCATTGCAACACGTAATCGAAGGTCAGCAAAGATGAGAAATTCTAGGCGGTTGTTTTTTGTGTGCGTTATCACAATATTTGCGACCATATTTAAAGTGCAAAGTGCAAACGCCGGTCTGCCAGACGGCCCCTTTCTCGTATGGGCAAATATTGGGACGGAGAACAAGGAGGGTGTCGATAAAATCGTAAGGAATTTTCTGTCAAACCAATCTTCTGGAGATCTATGCGACGACACTGCAAATGGTTGGATAATTTATACGAAAACCCGTCCTGACGGGTTCTCCGACAATCTTCTTCAGGAGGCACTGTTGGACAACAGCACTGTGTCAAAGAAAAAATTAAAACAGCTGATAAGGAATTTTCGTGCGCCAGGGATTAAAGACGGTTTAGACGGAGTGGTTGTATTTGCCGAAAAGAAAGGTAAGTATATTTTAAGCATGGACGCTAACGGGAAAATAGTTCGATCAAAAGAAATTGAACAGACTACAAAAGAGCGCAGCGTTACGGATGCATTTTGCGACGCCCTACCTTCAATTTATCGGCGCTAGATAGCAATCGCGGCCCAAGAAAATATTGATATTCAAAAAGACGATTTGCCCACGTCAAGTCCACAAGTGCTTAACAAATCCTTTGGAATAAAAAAGAAGTCGAAAGATGGAGACGACACAAGATGAGACTTAAACGCCTACATATTTTGGCGCAATTAACTTTGGCACTTTTCTTCGCAACCCCTTCTGCTTTTGCAGGCTTAATTTCGGAGGTCAATGTAGTTTATGCGGATCTCGGAAAATCAAAGAACTCATACATCGAAGCCAGCTTACGAGGCGCTATAAGTTCTAAGAGTCCAGAATGTTGGAATAAGGGGGAAGGTTTCATTTACATGAAAAAGCGGCCTCCGGGTATTACGAATGACCTACTGTACGACGCCATCGTTCAAGGAAAAAAAGACAGACAGCGGTTACTGGAAAAATTGCTGTTGTCCTACAAAGACGATGACGCAAGTGGCTTCGACGGAGCAGTTATCTATGTTGATAGTCCTTCAAAGAGATTCATTTCATTCAACGCCAGGAAGCGAACAATAAAGTCACAAGAAATATCAGACATTTCAAACGCAAAGGACATTGAGCTTTCATTTTGCTCGGTAAAGCCCGAAATCGTCAGATTACCGTAGCACTCGCCTTGATGCGATTGTAAGCATGGGCCGCGACGGCTATACGCATGTCCTTATACACAACTCAAACAGCATAACCACGTAACGCCTGCAATGTTGTTGCAGCATCCATGACGCGCTGCAAACCTTGCCAGACTTGGCCTGCGAGGCTTCACTGAATTGTCACGCACCGGCATTGGCGGCGCGCGCGGCGTGGCCACCTGGCAGGGCCAGTTCGGGCTGTTCGGGGCAATTCTGCAAGCCCGCGCAGGCTGGGGCAATGCTACGCGAATTGATGAACTGAAATCCCGACTAGAGTCCTTGCCCAATCTCACGGCGGAACAACGGGCAGCCATCGACGACAGAATCCTGATAACGCGTTTAAGTTTGTCGGATAACTATGCAGGGATTGTGGGCGGCCTCGCCGAATGCGCCGCCGCCGGTGCACAGGCGCTGTCCATGAGCAGCACCACGGCCTTGATGAGCGCGACGTCAGCGATTCCAGGCAGTGCGGGAGCGTTCTTCAATGCCATGCAGAACTGGAACAAGGCGAGTGGGAAGTTGAGGGAGGGGGATTGGAATTTTTATATGGGCTACTTGGGAGTCACGTTCGCTTACAGGCTTGCGGGAGCAGCACTGTTTGTAAATGGCGTTGCCATCATCGTCGAATGGCTGATCAAGCGCGCCGCGCTGCAGGTCGGGCTTAAGGTCGCCACCGTCGTCACCTTTTGCGCCACCAAACTCAACTGGGTCGGTTGGGCTGTAACCATCGTGGCCTTCCTGCTCGAAGGCGCTGTCAATTGGTTCGACCGCACCAAGCTCGAAGCCTGGGTGGAGAACTGCTACTTCGGCGACGAGCCGAAGTGGAAGACGCTGAACACTGGACGCACGCTGGAAACGAATGCCTGGGAAGCGGCACTACAGGATGCGCGTGACCAAGCCATGGCACAGGAAAAACTCACATGAAGTACCAAAAACTACGTGCGCAGGACTTCATCGAATCTCTGGCGCCGCTCAGCCAGCGCCCGGAGCGCGCGCATCACTGGCCCAAATCCCAAACTGCAACGGACACACCCCTAAGCCATCAACTCATCGGCTCAGCCCATGAAAACGCCTTGATCTTGCAAGCGATGCCGTCGCGCTATCGAGGAGGCATCAGCGTTTTCGCAATGGGTCTACTCGCCCTGTCCCTATTTGGATTTTTAAAAGAACTACCTTTGGGGCTAGCCGGTTACTCCCTCGTCGTAGAACAGAGCGGCTATGGTTTTTTGTTCGTGATGCTGTGCGTGATAAATTTCTTTTCTTTTCTTTTGAGCGCTGCTTGCGTGATTGCCGCCCTCCGCTTCCTGCGCCTGGACCTCTTCTCCCCCAAAGAAATCCCGCTGGTCTTCAACCGTGCCACGCGCAAGGTCTATCGCTTCAGCCCGGACATGCCTTCTTTCGCGATCTACGGCGGCGGTTGGAGTGGCGTATGGCTCACGCTGCGCCAGATTCCGCCTTACGTGCTCTCAACCTTCACGCCTTTTTCCATGCTCCTGGTCGAGTACGACTGGGATTGCCTCGAAGCCGAATATCGCGAAGAAACCGTGCTGTCCAACAACGTGATGCGTACCGTGCGCCACCTCGATCTGCTGGTGCGCGAGGCACCGGGCTCCGACACCCTGATCGGCAGCTTTCCGCTCGCGCCCTCATTGATGGTCGGTGAGCCGATGGCCCGTGCAGTGTGGGAGCACGTGCGCCGCTTCATGGATCACAACGGCCCCGCACTCTCGCCCGGCGATCAGCCTGCGCCACCGCCCCCCGCAACGCCTGGCAAGCGGCCAATGCGCTGTTTAATGGGCCGGGGTGGG
Organism: Rhodocyclales bacterium; assembly: GCA_028292485.1. Taxonomy (GTDB): domain Bacteria; phylum Pseudomonadota; class Gammaproteobacteria; order Burkholderiales; family Rhodocyclaceae; genus Viridibacterium. The sequence continues at coordinate 5,971 of JAQGMG010000013.1, forward strand.
TGTTTGTTGCCGCATTGGCAATCTGGATCGCACCCGCTACCTATTGGGAGATCATGCTGATGAACAACATCGAACATATGGTTGAGTGGCACGACAAAACCCTGCTTGCGTCTCCGGTAAAAGCGCTCCTCGCCATTCCGGTATGGTTTTTCTCCGCGTGGATTGTGTTCGCCGTCATCGCGCACTTCACCTCACCCCATGTGGCGCTGCCGGAGGAAGCCCTGGAGGGAGCGGGGCAGAAGCTCGATCTGAAGGCCATTGCCGCGCAACCAGTGGCAGCGAACTGAGTGCTGGTGACGAGACTCCCCATGCACAGCCTTGGAGCCGCAGGTATAGAAGTAGCCACTTGCTGGTTCTTGAGGCGCACGTTCTTGGAGACGACGCTACGTGTCGCGACTCGTGACATTGCGGGCCGGGTCATCATTTCTCGATTTGGCTATGGCATGTTTATTCGGGGAGGTATTTCGCTCACCGGCGTTGGGCTGATTGCAACGGTCGGAGCGTTTGCCATTGAGGGCTTAGTGGCTTACTACGACCGCACGAAGTTGGAGGCATGGGTAGAGAACTGCTATTTCGGCAACGAACCGAGGTGGCGAGCGAAGTCTCGTCCGACAGATGGACGTCGCTATGCCGGATGGGCGCGCACGCTGCCTGAGAAAGCAATCGAAGACCCCGCGCTCTGGGACAGCGAAGCAAGAGCATTTTCATTGGCGCTTGAAGAGGCGAATGACCAAGGAGCGGCTTCGTGACAGCGTATGTGTTCCGACGTGCAATTGACGTGCGGGAGCAAGGCATGCTCTCGGTCTCCGAGCGTGCTCAGGAAGCACAGTATCTATCGAAGAATGCACCTGCGGCAGACAAGCCACAGACTTACGAACTGGTCAGGCGGGCATTCAATGAAGTGGTTTTTATTGATAGCTCCTCGACCCGCTTCAAAGGGGTGCCGAGTGTATTCGCTATGGGCATCTTGGCAAACGCCTATTTCCCAGGTGCTTGGCTGCACATGGTTACACCAGAGATTCTTGGTTTGCTGCGTGAAGCAGATTTAAGCGATGCACTGCTTTTGCTGGTTTCGTGTGTTGTTGCGCTGGCAATGTTGTTCGTTATTGGTAGTGCTTGTGTTCGCACCTTCCGCATCGATCTCTTCGGCCCCAAAGAAGTCCCGCTGGTCTTCAACCGCAAGACACGCAAGGTCTACAAATTCATCGAGAACATGCCTGCACGTGATCTGGGCAGCCCTGCGCGCATGTTCAAGTACTGGCTCACGGCCTTTCAGCCTTGGCCCATGACGCTGATCGAGTACGACTGGGATTGCCTGGAGGCCGAGTACTTCGAGCAAACCACCTTGATGGGCAACGTGGTCAAGACCTTCCACATCCTGCAGTTCTATGTCAAAGAGTCGCCCAACAGCAACACCGTGATCGGCAGCTTCACCATCGCTTCGCCGCTCACGCTGAGCCGCGAGATCGCGATGGACCTGTGGGAATTCATCCGTCGCTACATGGAAGAAAATGGCCCTGTCATGTACCCCGGTGACAAACCCGCTCCCGCTCACCCCCAAAACCTGTGGCAGGCTGCCAATACCGTTTGGGTGGGCTGGCCCTTGGTCGTCGGTGCCGCGATCTGGGCGGCGAACCGTGCTGCCGAAGCCCCCGACTGGTATTCCCTCGACGGTCCGACCTTCGTCACCGCCCTGCTATCCTGGCCCTTCACGCTTGCCATCATCTTTAACTGGCTGGCGCACAAGTGGGGCAAGAACATCACGCTGCCATCCGAAATCATGGTCGAAGCGGGCGAACCGCTCGATCTGAGGCGCCTCGCCGATCAAGCAAACGGCATCGCCGCACCGGCTGAACCTGCGTCCAGGAAATACCCATCCAGAATAGGCGCGATGCGCAAGAGCAGGAAGCATCGCTGACGCTGCGAACGGCGCAATACGAAGATCGTAGAAAGATGAATACCTTCTCCAAATCACAAACTGCGGCACTGCATCCAGTACTCGATCACAAGCCGGCATTGCGCGCCGTTGCCGACAGTAACGGCGTAATTTGCCTGGACGAAACGTGGCGGAGCTGGTCGCACAAGTACAACTTCGTTTGTGCCGAAGGCCATGCGTTTTCGCTCAGCGCGCGGCGATTCGGGGAGGCGCGTGTGCCTTGCTCGACATGCAGGCAAATAGCACGTGCGCAGCGGGATACGCAGGCATTTGACCGTCTGCGTCAAATCGCTACGGACAAAGGCGGCGTATGTCTGACCGAAGCCTTCACTAAGCGCTGTGACTACTATGACTTTCGGTGCGCTTCAGGCCATACGTGGCGTGCGCAAGGGCAGAGTGTCTTGCTGGGCGGCTGGTGCGGGCAATGTGCCAACGCGTCGAACCGCGTGAAGCTGCTGCGTCGGGATGGTCTGGAAAGACTGCAGCAAGCCGCCGCGACCCGAGGCGGGATGTGCCTGAGCGAACACTATTGCGGCGTCAGGAGGCGGCATCGTTTTCGTTGTGCGCAGGGCCATGAATGGGAATCTACGGCCAAACGCATACTCGCTGGAAACTGGTGTGGGCGATGCGTACGCCGCTTGCCGGACGGCTTGCTCGCCTTGCAGCGGGCAGCGGCCGCGCAAGGTGGGGCGTGCCTTGCCGACACCTATGAGGGTGTGGATCATCGTTATCGTTTTCGGTGCGCAAAGGGGCATGAATGGATGAGCCCGGCCGATCCGATTCTGCGCGCAGACCGGTGGTGCATGGTATGCGCCCATGAGAGTCTGCGTCTGGGTATCCAGAAGGCGCGAGACGCTGCCCACGCACGCGGCGGACAGTGTTTGTCGGAAGCCTATGTCAATAACCACACGAAACTCTCGTGGCTTTGCCATAAGGGCCATGTTTGGCAAGCGCCCTTGGCGAGCGTCCGGAACAAAGGCTGCTGGTGTCCGCAGTGCGCACATGCCGACCGCATCGCCACACGGCAATCAAAGGCGCGTGTGCGCTATGCCCCATCGCAGAAGCATGGTCCCGAGCTTGCTAACCCGTTTTACCAACATCCAGAACGTAGAGACTGCGATCCAGCACGGACACCGGATCGCCAAGCTGGAGACTCAAGTACGTAAGCCCTATGAAAAAGCCTGCAATGCGGGCTTCCAGGTAATACCTTTTTTACAAGGAGGGCATTACATATTGCCAGTGGCGCTGGAGTCGCCGGTGCTCGAAGTATCAGCTGGCGAGCGTTTCACTTGCGCCTTCCTGTGCTTGGTGGTGCTGTGTTTTGCCTTGGGTTTTGCGCCTGCCGTGTCTGCAGTCGTGGGGACATCCGGTTGGCTATTGTATGAATTGGCCGTCGGGTTGGTGCCGGGTTTCGTGCTACGAGGCGAGGCGCCCGGCACGATTTCTGGCGGCATCGTGTCGCTATCGCTATTCGGGCTGACGTTCGGTGCCTGGCCGGGCGTGGCACCTTGTGATGCGCCTTGCGAAATTGCCAGCATCGGCGTTGCACCGATTGCGGCAAACAAAGACAAACGCATAATCGCGTTCCGGATTGGTTTCTTGCTTGTATTCATGGCTATCTCCATGTAAGTGATTTGTCATAATTGCCGGAAGTCCGGCTTGATCAACGGTTCTGCTTGACCTTGGCTTTGGATCCATTCTCTGGTCTCATCCCTTGGTCTATTTCCCGCCTGTATCAAGGCGCGCAATGAGCATGCCCGGGCGGGGATAAGTCGTACGTGCAAGGCCGTGAGGCATCTGTCGTGCGACAACACCGTTACCTGGGAATATTTACTTCCGGGCTGTAAATAGTGCAGGCCGACAGGCTTACAGGCGCTGCCTGGTTTTCAACAGGGCGACCGTCGTGAAAGCCCGCAGACAACCTTGCCTCAACAGAGAAACTGCGTTGACGCGTGTCTCGAGCAGCTCTTCCGAATCGTCGGGCCAGTGCTCCGGATTCAGCATCGCCCGATCTTCGGACAGGTTGGTATAGAGGGTGAGTACCGCGCCGTCGCCTAGGCGCCACATTGCCTTGACCGCCTTGTTGCCGATGACGACTGCGCCCAGCGAGCTTGCTCCTTGCAGGCGCGGTACGATGCTGGCATGTCGCGCGGCCAGCACCTCGCGATAGAACTCCAGCCATTGTGCATATTCGACTTCCACGCCGCTCGGATGGTCGGGAATGGAGCTGTGGTAGGTCGACATTTCGCTGGGGTCCGGAATGACGCGCTGGTCATCGTCCGGATCCGCTGCCAGCGCAAATTCCTGCAGGCGGCCCAGGCGGATGGCCTCGGCCAGTTCGCCCTCATGATTGACGAAGTAGTTGAACGGTTTGGTGCTGCCCCATTCTTCGCCCATGAACAGCATGGGAATTTGCGGCGACAGCAGGATCAATGTTGCTGCGGCCCGGATGGCGCGTGAGTCCGCCATCGTGGTGAGGCGATCGCCGTGCGCCCGGTTACCGATCTGATCGTGATTCTGCAGGAAGGCGATGAAAGCAGTAGGCGGTAGATCAGCACTCGGCTCGCCACGCGTGTCGCCGTGATGTGCCGGCGAGACCTCGCCCTGGTAGGCGAAGCCTTCCTTGAGGCAACGTGCGAGTTTCTCTGTCGTCGCTTCGGCGTAGGCGCTGTAGTAGCCACGCGTCTCGCCGGTCAGCATGACATGCAGCACATGATGCAGGTCGTCGTTCCATTGTGCGTCGAATTGCTCGCGCAGGTAATGTGCTGCGTTGCCGTCGTGCTCGAGCACCAGGTGAATGTGCCGCGCCGGGTCGAAGTGCTTGCGCACACGGGCGCCCAGCTCGCTCATGAAACTGGCATCCGGAATGGCATGCACGGCATCGAAGCGCAGACCATCGAAGCGATACTCTTCGAGCCAGTAGATGGCGTTCTCGATGAAGAATTCGCGCACCGCAGGCTGGCGATAGTCAATCGAAGAACCCCATGCATTCTTCTGATCTTCACTGAAGAATCGCGAAGCGTACTGGTTGAGAAAATTGCCATCCGGGCCGAAGTGGTTATAGACGACGTCGAGAAATACTTGTATTCCCAGATCGTGGGCGCCATCGATCAGCGCCTTGAGGACTTCCGGGGCGCCATAGGTGGTCTCGGGAGCGTAGAGCAGGACACCGTCATAGCCCCAGTTGTGCTTGCCGGGAAAGTCGGCAATCGGCATCAACTCGATTGCGGTGACGCCCAGTGCGGCGAGTTCAGGCAAGCGGGCAAGTATGCCGCGGAAACCTCCCATGGCGCCGGCGTGCAGTTCGTACAGGACGGTCTCGTGCCACGGGCGCCCTCGCCACGCTGTGTTGCGCCAGACGTAGGAATCGGGATCGACCACGACACTTGCGTCGCGCAAGTCGCCTGCCTGCAGGCGCGATGCCGGATCGGGAACAAGTACTCCCGGGCGCACCTTGAATTGATAGCGCGTGCCGGCGACGCAGGGCACCTCGACCTCATGCCAGCCGTCTTCGAGACGTCGCATGGGGAAGGAGCGGCCGGTTTCGAGTTCGACACTGACGGTCTTGACGTCAGGCGCCCACAGACGAAACCGTGTGCGCCCCGGTGCAATGACCTGGGCGCCAAATGAGCGGGTGGATACCGGGCTGCCAGAAGTGGCGCTGGGCAAGGCTGAGGAAAGGCTGTCACGCATGAGGTGTGCTGCCACGTGAGTCATGAAACCACGAATGCCACGCAAGCGGCGCTCCCGACACGCCGGCCGCTACGCTGACCGTGCCGTGAAGCGCGGTGGCGCCTCGCGATTCCGTCAGTCAAGAAAGTCGTGCCGCCTGTCGTTATTTCTCCTGTCGATGATGCGACGCACTAACGCCGTGGGCGGCTCTCGCACATAATCCTGTGGATATAGGCGTCCGGCAGGGCCGGCACAGGACGGCGCCGCAATAATAAGGAGGTAATGGAGATGGATATGTACCGCATCGTGTTCAGCGGCGAGCTGCTGGACGGGTTTCAGATGCAGGACGTGCAAAAGGCGGCAGCGATCCGCCTCCGTATAGGCGAAGCCCAATTGGCGCGGTTGTTCTCCGGTGAGCCAACGGTTCTGAAAAAGGCAGTCAGTGCCGAAGCAAGTAGCCCCTATCTCGCCGAGCTTGAGCGCATGGGAATGCGGGCACGACTGGAGTCGCTGGCACCGCTCAACGACGCGCAGGCCACGCAGGTTACTTTCAAGGTGGTGTTCTGGGGCAAGACGATCAAGGGCTACGGCAAGGTGCAGGTCATGCGTGCCGTGCCGAAAAGGTTGCGCGTGGATGAGGCCCAGGTGGTGCGCCTGTTTTCCGGCGGCAAGGCAGTGCTCAAGCGCGGTGTGAACGCCGAAGTCGGCGTGCGCTATGTCACCGAGCTGGCGCGCATCGGCATGCAGGTCGAGCTGGAAATCGAGACCGAATCCCTGCCCGTACGCAATGCCACAGTCAGCCAGGTCGTGGCTTTCAACGCCTCAACCGGCACGGTGGGCAGCGCGCCACTGGTCGAAGAAGACAGCTACGGCAACTTTCTGCAAACGCAGGTCGACCTGCAGCGCAATGGCACATTGCTCGGCACCAACATCATGGGCGTGCTGGCCGCACAGGAAGCGCAAGGGCAGCCGGAAGTTGCCGTGCCGGTCATGCCGCCAGCGCCTGTCGTGCCAACGCCGGCAGAGACCAAGGCCCAGTCTGTGGAGCGACTGGCTTCGGCCATTGAACTGGCCTATGCCGCCGAGCTCGGCTCGAAGGAAGAAAAACCGAAAGCCAAGGCTGCACCGGAGGCGCGCTGCGTGCAGTGCGGGCATCGCCAATCCAAGGGCTCGCGCTGCGAAGCCTGCGGTTGTGCGTTGACGCCGAAGCGCCGGAGCATTCCCGTGCTTGCCGAAGAGATGACGCGTTCATTGCACGATGAGTTAAACGGCAAATTTTCCAATGGCGGCCTTGCCACCCTGATGCGTGAAATGCGCCGGCAACCGCGCAGCCAGGAGTCGGCAGCGCGTCGCGTCAATCCCATCCCCGTATTGATCGGTGGCGCATGCGTGCTGGCCGTTGGCGGCTGGTTATTGCTGTCACATTGAACGAAGTACGGGCTGAACGAAATACGAGCGCGGCGGCAGTTGCGCTTTCAGACGATTGCATCCCACAGGAGCTTGCAGCCTGAGGCGCCGAGCATCAGCGTGGCGCTCAGGAAAAAGGCACGCTCCGGCACCTTGCGCATGACGTGCAGACCCAGCCATACACCGACTGGCGCAAGCGGCGCCAGCACGACCGCCAGCACCAGGGTTTCGCGCTTGAACAGGCCAAGCCAGATGTAGGGCAGTATCTTCGCGGCATTGATGACGGTGAAGAATACGGCCGAGGTCGCGACAAATTTCTCTTTCGGCAAGCGACGCCCCATCAGATACACCAGGATGGGTGGTCCGCCTGCATGCGCCAGCGTGCTGGTAAAACCTGCCAATGCCGACCAGATACCGCCTGCCGTTGCGCCGGGTTCTGCATCGAGGCGGAGACGATCCCGCAGGCGCAGCAACCGGTCGAACATGAAAAGCACGGCTATCGCACCGATGCATGCCTTTACGGTGTTGTCGGGCAAAGCGCCGATGGCCAGCGTGCCCAACACGATGCCGACAAGACCGCCGGGAATGATGATTCGCAGATCGGCGAGCGACCATTTCTGCCAGTAGGCACGCACGCCGAACATATCCATTACGCATAAAATCGGCAGCATCACCGCGACCGCCATGCCTGGCGGTAGCCATAGCGCCATCAGGGGCACACCGATGCCGCCAAGCGCGCCGCCAAAAGCGGATTTCGAGATGCCGGTCAGCAGCACGGCTATGGCTGTGACGATCCAGCCGATCAGGGTGAGATGTTCCATGTGTCAGGCGTTGAGCAAAGCAAGGCGCGCGCTGGCCGCATCGAGCGTTTCATCGCGCTTGGCGAAGCAGAAACGCACCAGTTTTTCATCACGCCCGTCGGCGTGGAATACCGATACAGGAATGCACGCCACGCCATGTTCGATGGTGAGCCAGCGGGCGAACGCCACGTCATCAAGATCGTGTCGTATCGCCGTGAAATCGGCTAGCTGGAAATAGGTGCCATGACTCGGCAAGAGCTTGAAACCAGCCGCCACAAGCCCGTGCGCGAGGCGATCACGCCTGGCCTGGAAGAAGCCGGGCAGGGCCTGCCAGTGTGCAGGATCGGCAAGGTGCTCGGCCATGGCGTGCTGCGCAGGCGCGTTCACCGCAAAGACAAGGAATTGATGAATCTTGCGAAACTCCGTCGTCATATCGGGTGGAGCAACGCAATAGCCGATCTTCCAGCCCGTGGCGTGAAAAGTCTTGCCGAAGGAGTAGATGGCAAATGATCGTGCGCGCAGTACAGGGTGAGCCAGCACGCTGTGATGCGTCAGATCGTCGAACACCAGATGTTCGTAGACCTCATCGGCCAGCACCAGCAGATCGTGGCGCTCGGCAATCGCCGCGAGCGCGTCGATATCGCTTGCGCCAAACAGGCTGGTCGACGGGTTGTTCGGATTATTGACGATGATCAGCCGCGTGCGCGGCGTCACCGCCTGTTCGAGCCGATGCCAATCCACCGCGTAGTCTGGCGCTGTCAAGCCGACACGTATCGGCGTTGCGCCTTGTGCCGCTATGGCAGGGGCATAACTGTCGTAGGATGGATCGAGCACGATGGCCTCGTCGCCGGCATGCAGCACTGCCGCGATCGCCGTGAAGATCGCTTGCGTGGCGCCGGCCGTGACAGTGATCTCCTGATCTGCATCGACCGTCACGCCGCGGCTGAGCTGCAACTTGGCCGAGATCGCCTGGCGCAAGGTCGGCAGACCTGCCATCGGCGCATACTGGTTGTGCCCCGCCTCAGCAGCACGTGTCAGGGCAGTCAGTAGTGCGGGATGACACGGGTAGTCCGGAAAGCCTTGGGACAGATTGATGGCATCGTGCTCGCTGGCGAGCTGGCTCATCACCGTGAAGATCGTCGTGCCGACATCGGGCAGCTTGGAAACGAACGGCCCCGGCAGGGCGCCGCGCTGGGAAGGCTTAGTCATGCCGACAGTATCGCAGCTGTTACGAGTAGACAGAAGCTACGCGTGTCTGCTGGAATGTCGGGGCAGTTACATACTCGATTGAACAGCCACGTCGCAGCGGGCAAGCCTGCAAGGAGGAGCAAGTAATGAGGAATCAGACATCTGTATTCGTTTGCGCGCTTGGACTACTGGGCGCCAGCATTGCGGCTACTGCCCAGGAAATGCCGCGCCGCAAGCCGGGTTTGTGGGAGTCGACCATGAGCTCACCTCAAATGCAGGGGCGCAACGTCGTGAGCCAGCAATGTGTCGACGAAAAAACCGATGCCGACATGCTCAAGCGAACGGTGCCCGATGCCGGCAAGGAGAGTAGCTGTACGCGGCAGGGCATGACGCGCCTCGCCAACGGCTGGGAGTTCGATACGGTGTGCAAGCAGGCCGACGGCACGCTGACCATGCACGCCAAGATCACCGGCGACTTCGGCAGCCAGTACAAGATGGAAGTGACCGGCCATCGAACGCCGCCAAAGAAAGGCATGGCCGAGATCCAGAGCACGATGACCGCGCGTCACCTCGGTGCCTGTCCGGCTGACATGAAGCCGGGCGACATGAAAATCAACGGCATGTTGATGCATGCAGACGGCATGCCGGCGAACATGACGCCGCAACAGGCAGAGCAGATGAAAAAGATGATGGAACAGATGAAGAAGCAGATGAAACAGCATCAACAATAGCCGTCGAAGTGCCGGCAAGTGCAAGCTTGCCACTTGCCGGCACGGCAGGCCTACGTTGAAGGCTGTTCGGTGGTCGTTTTCTTGCCGGCGCCGCGCAGATTGATCAGCTTCTGCAAGGCATCGAACCAGAACGGTGCGCCGAAGAGCGCCGACGACGCGGTGATGAACCAGCCGAAAAGCTGTTTGGGCAAGCTCAGATCCCAGGCTGGCCAGCGTTCCCATCCAATTGGCAGCGTCTTGAGATCAGTGAGCGTCTGCGTGACGGTCTGCGCCGCAAAGGGCGTCGTTCCTGTGGTAGCCAGGCCCGGTAGCGCAGCCACCAGCGAGGGGTGCGTCCATAGCGTGGCGAACAGATGCACGGCATCGATATTCAGTGCTATCGCCAGGGCCAGCGCAATGACAAAGCAGGTGAGCTGAGAGCGACGCTTGTAGGCACCGGAGACACGGTCCATGCCGTTATTGAACCAGCTGGCCAACTCTGCTTGCATGAGGTCGACGCGGCCCGCGGCACGATCGTACATGCCACGCAGCAGCTGGCGCATCTGCTTGTTGCCAATGGCATCGATTTTCTGTCCCAGATCTTCGAACTTGCCATTGGCATGTTGTACGGATTCGATCATCGCAATTGCAAAATGGCGCGGCTCGATATATGACGGCCGGAATACCAGCCCCTTTTCGGTCGTTGCCTCGCCGGGCGCACGCGGATTCACCAGCCCGTTGTTGTAGATATCTCGCGCCAGTCCGTCGAACTGGTGGTCGTTCAACATCGCCTTGATGCCATCGAGCAAGGTATTGGCACGCAGCTTGAGTGTAGAGGCCAGCGCCTCGCTGAGCGAGCTTGCGATCAGCGATATGGACGCGAATGTGAAGCACAGGCCAATGGCCACTTCCAGCACGGTACTGTTGAACATGGGTGTTCCCCCCGAAACGTTTGGTTCGGGCAATGTAGTGCAGCCCATGGCCGGTGTCACTGTTCTTGCGGGCAATATTTTTGCAACAAAGTTGCATTAGAAGCATGATCCGGTCACATTGCGGCGTTAAACTCGCATAGTCTTCACATAGGCTCAGTGGCCAGCCCGCTTCATTTGAAAACTCTTTCAATGCGCCCGTGCAATAACCGCTTCGTTGCAATTGTCCTTGCCATGTTCGTACTGCTGGCCCAGTACGGAGCGAATCTGCACGTCCTGTCGCACGCGGTTCAGGACGTTGCGGACAGCAGCAAGCGCAGCGGGACCGCACCGGACCAGCGCAGCCCGAGCGGCCACGAAAACTGCGAGCAGTGCCTGTCTTTCGCTGCGGCGGGCGCAGGCGCTGCGCTGCCCGGCACCCCGTATTTCTCGCTGCATGCTTTCGGGCATGTCACCGGCGCCCCGTTGCGGGCAACGCATCTCCTGCGCCGCACGACAGCGGCATACCACTCGCGCGCGCCACCTCCTTCCTTCGTCTGAGCACCGTTACGTCCTGTTTTGCGAGCTGTCTGTAAACGGCTCGCGGCTTGCCGTTGCCCGTGCTCGCCTTCCGGCATCGCGCCCGAAGGTTTCGCCATGCATTGCGCCTTGCACGTCTCTGCGTAGAAGACGTGCAGACCATTCATCGACCGACTGCTCGTGACGAGGATTTCACATGTTCAAACACAACACGCTCGCTGTGGCGGTAGCCGCCATGACGCTGAGCCCCACACTTTCATTTGCTGCCGACGGCAGCGATCTGCAAAGCATACGCAATGAGATCGACGCGCTCAGGCAGAACTATGAATCACGCATCAGCGACCTTGAGGCTCGCCTGAAGAAAGCCGAGGTTGCCACTGTCGTCGCGCCGGCCAGTACGCCATACGTCGAAACAAGCAACGCACCCGTACCGGCAAGCACGGCGGCAGGTAGCGGCTTCAACCCCGATGTTTCGCTGATTCTCTCCGGCCTCTACACCAATCTGTCGCGCAAGCCGGAGGACTACCGTATTGCCGGTTTCATTCCGGGCGGCGAGATCGGGCCTGGCGCGCGCGGCTTCAGCCTGAGCGAATCGGAGCTGGGTTTCTCGGCCAACATCGATCACCTGTTCTACGGACAGGCGAATCTGGCGGTATCGCCGCAGAACGAGATCTCGGCCGAAGAGGCTTTCATCCAGACGACAGCCTTGCCGGCCGGGCTGAAGATCAAGGCGGGGCGCTTCTTTTCGAGCATCGGCTATCTCAACGACCAGCACTCGCACACCTGGGACTTCGTTGATAACCCGCTCGTCTACCAGGCCTTCCTTGGCACGCAATTCAGCCATGACGGCGTGCAGCTCAAGTGGCTTGCGCCGACCGATACTTTCATCGAGCTTGGCGCCGAAGCAGGCCGCGGTTCGAATTTCCCCGGTAGCGAAGTCAATCGCAATGGTGCAGGCGCTCAGGCGCTGTTCGCGCATATTGGTGGCGATATCGGCGTGAGCAATAGCTGGCGCGTCGGCTTGTCATATCTGCATGCCACGCCGAAGGGGCGCGACTATGCCGAGACGGATGCGCTCGGCAATAGCGTGACGAACTCGTTCTCCGGCGGCTCGCGATTGATCGGTGCCGACTTCATCTGGAAGTGGGCGCCGAATGGCAATGGCGAGCGGCAGAATTTCAAGTTGCAGGGCGAATATTTCCGCCGCAAGGAAGCGGGCGACCTCACCTACGACACGGCAGTCACAGCGCATTCCGATCGCTATACGTCCTCACAGTCGGGCTGGTATGTGCAGGGCGTCTTCCAGTTCATGCCTGCGTGGCGCGTCGGCCTGCGTTACGACCTTCTCGACAGCGGTGTCGTCGACTACGGCAGTAACGCCGCCAATCTTGCCAGCGTCGATTACAGGCCGGCCAGGACCAGCCTGATGTTCGACTGGAGCCCGAGCGAGTTCAGCCGTGTGCGCTTGCAACTGGCACGCGACAAGTCGCGCCAGGGCGCAGCCGACAACCAGCTGTTCCTGCAATACCAGATGAGTCTCGGCGCCCATGGTGCCCATAGCTACTAGAACGTCTGAAAAACGGGCTGCGCGGGTCGCCAGCGAGTTTTCGTAAATAAGTGGCTTGCTCGCCGTGCCTGAGCACTGCTCTGCGCGAGCCGCCTTGCTGACCCGCTCGCTCCATTTTTGAAGCATTCCAAACGGAGAATGAAAATGAAATATGCATTTATATTGATGAGTTGTGTGTTTGCTGTGTTGATACCCGCAACGAGTTCCGCAGCCATGCGTGCCCTGGCCTGCGAGCCGGAGTGGGGCGCGCTGTTGCAGGAACTTGCCGCTGACAAGGTGAGCGTCTACACGGCGACAACCGCGCTGCAGGACCCGCATCACATCCAGGCGCGCCCCAGCCTGATCGCCGCCGTGCGCAACGCCGATCTGCTGGTGTGCACCGGTGCCGAACTCGAGGTCGGCTGGCTGCCGGTGATGCTGCGGCAGTCCGGCAATCCCAAGGTGCAGCCCGGTCAGCCGGGTTACTTCGAGGCGGCGGATTTCGTGAACAAGCTCGAAATACCGACCCGCCTTGATCGTGCCGATGGTGACGTGCATGCCGCAGGCAATCCGCATATCCAGACCGATCCGCGCAACATCGCACTGGTGGCCAATGCGCTGACCAGGCGCCTGATGCAGATCGATCCTGACAACGTGGCTTTCTACCAGGGTCGCTACCAGGACTTCGCGGCGCGCTGGAAGAGCGCCATACAGCGCTGGGAGAAGGACGCTGCGCCGCTGCGTGGCATGCCAGTCGTCGTGCAGCACAAGGCCTATCCCTATCTCGAAAACTGGCTCGGCCTCAACGAACTGGCGACGCTGGAGCCAAAGCCTGGCGTCGAGCCGACCAGCTCGCATCTTTCCGAGGTGCTGGCGCTGCTGCAACGCCAGCCGGCGAAGCTGGTGATGCGTTCTGCATACAACGATGCGCGTGGCGCCGACTGGCTGGCCGAGCGCGCGAAGATTCCGGCGGTCGTGTTGCCCTTTACGGTCGGCGGCAGCGATCGCGCCAAGGATCTGTTCGGTCTCTTCGACGACACCATCGCACAGCTGCTGAAAGGTACGAAATGAACCTCGCCGGTCTGGATATCTCGATTCTCGGACCAGCATTCATCGCCGGTCTGCTGGTGTTGGCCACGCACGTGCCACTGGGCATGCAGGTGCTCGATCGCGGCATCGTTTTCATCGACCTGGCCATCGCACAGATTGCCGGCATCGGCGTGATCGCCGCCGACGCGATGGGCTGGGAAGGTGGCGAACACGCCTGGGTCGTGCAGCTCTCGGCGGTGAGCGCGGCGCTGCTCGGCGCGCTCTTGCTGAACTGGACGGAGCGCCGCTGGCCGCAGATACAGGAAGCGCTGATCGGCGTGCTGTTCGTGCTTGCATCATGCATCGGCATCCTGCTGCTGGCGGGCAACCCGCATGGTGGTGAGCACCTCAAGGACTTGCTGGTCGGTCAGATATTGTGGGTCAGCACGACACAGCTCATCGCCGTGGCGTTACTGACGGCTGCGGTGCTGGCGGCATGGTTTGGTTTTGCACGCCGATCTGGCCGCCTGGCTTTCTACGTGCTCTTTGCGCTCGCCGTCACTGCCTCGGTGCAACTGGTCGGCGTGTACCTGGTGTTCTCCAGTCTCATCATCCCGGCCTTGGCAACGCGTCATTTGAAGAAGCGACGTTTGCTTGTGGCTTATGCGATGAGCGCTGCTGCGTATGCGGTCGGCCTGTTTTTTTCGGCGCTCGGCGACTGGCCATCGGGTGCGGTCATCGTGCTCGTCATGGCCGTGCTTGGCGTGGCGACGGGCTGGGCATGCAGTTTCAGCAAGTCTGCCCCGACCTCTTGACCTCTTGACCTCTTATTGATCTTTCCAGAATTCGCGACAACGAGACTGGCACCGCCGCAGCCGTTCGCCCCGAGTGGCCGCGCAGCGGCTGTATCGAGGGGTGGGTCGATCACGCGCCGGGGTCGATACACCGCCGGGCGCAGCTCGGTTTATCCCGAGCCTGTCGAGGGGCGGCACTTGGCCCGAACGGGCTGTCGTGATTTACGAAAACCTTGGTAGGTGAGGTTCGCCGATCAATCGTTGTCGATCAGTCCGGCGAATTTCAATATGCCGTCGAGATAATCGTCCCAGCGCGTGAAGCTGTGGTCGCCGCCGGCGAGCACGGTCTGGCGGGCGCCTGCGTAGCGGGCAACGGCGCCACGATAGTCGAGCACCTCATCGCCGGTCTCGGCCAGCAGCCAATAGCGCGACGGGTCACCGAGGTGGCCGGCTTCGAGCGCGCGCAGCTCTTCCAGGTGTGCCGTCGTGAAATCGAAATGCTCATCGGTATAGAGCATCTGCTGCGGCCCGAGATGGGTTGCCAGCGTGATGTGCGAGAGTACGGCGGGATTGACTAGCACGGCGCGCAAGGCATAGCGCTCGGCAAGCCAAGTGGCGTAGAAACCGCCGAGCGAGCTGCCGACCAGTGTCGGCAGCTCGCTGCAGGCTTCGATGATCCGTGAGACCTGGGCAATCGCGGTCGCAGGTCCCCACACGAGTTGTTCGCACCACCATTGATCCGCTAGGCCTCGCTCTGTCATGCGTGCGCCGAGCTGCTGCGCCTTCTGCGATTGCGGGCCCGAGCGAAAGCCATGCAGGTAAATGAGCATTGGTGCGACGGGACTCTACTTGTCCGCCCAGACCACCCAGTTCATCTGCCAGGTGACGAGAATCACCAGGCCAAATGCGATGCGATACCAGGCGAAGGCCGTGAAGTCGTGGCGTGCGATGTAGCGCAGCAGCCAGCGCACGCACAGGAAGGCAGAGATGAAGGCGGTGATGAAGCCGACAGCCCACATGCCCAGGTCGTCGCTGTGCAGCAGTGCGCGGTCCTTGTATAGCGAGTAGAGCGAGGCCATCGTCAGCGTCGGGATCGCAAGAAAAAACGAGAACTCGGTGGCGGCCTGCCGCGACAGGCCGAACAGCAGTCCGCCGATGATAGTGGCGCCCGAGCGCGATGTGCCGGGGATGAGCGCGAAGGTCTGGGCGATGCCGACCTTGAGCGCATCGAGCGGTGTCATGTCGTCGACCGTCTGGACGCGTACCGTGTGCTCACGCCGTTCGGCCCACAGGATGATGAGCGCGCCGACGATGAACGCCGTTGCGACGACGGGCGCGTTGAACAGATGCGCCTTGATGGCCTTGCTGAACAGGAAGCCCAGCGCCGCGGCGGGAATGAACGCGATGATGATGTTGAGGATCAGGCGTTGCGAAGTGCGATCACTCGTCGCACCTGCCAGTACTCTCCCCAGGCGCTGCCGGTATTCCCATACGACGGCCAGGATGGCGCCGGCCTGGATGACGATCTCGAACAGCTTGCCGCGCTCGTCGTTGAAATCCAGCAGGCTGCCCGCAAGGATCAGGTGGCCGGTCGACGACACCGGCAGGAATTCGGTCAGCCCTTCGACGACGCCAAGAATGGCGGCTTTCAGAAGCAGCAGTAAGTCCATGTTGTGATACCGGCAGAATGAATTCGGGAATCGCGATTATAGGGGGTGATTCCTGCGGCACGGCTGTGCGCCTGCTTGTCCTGCGGCTGCCGGTGCCGTAGTGATCTCGAGTTGCGTGAGCCAGTGCAGTGCGTATTCGCGTGTGTCGCCGCACATGTCCACCGAGGGCTGCAAACCGCCACAGAACGCCGGCCTCCCGGGTTTGCCGAACAGTGCGCAGCGTAAATCGGCCGTCAGCTGAACACATGGCACACCGGCAGGCTTGCCCTTGGGCATGCCCGGCAATGGGGTGTTGATGGAGGGGGCGATGCAGCAGGCTGCACACCCGGCACGGCAGCTCAGCGCCGACATGCGCGAGGCCTTACCCGTTGTTGATATGAGCCCGGCATCGGGCGTGGTTGCAACAACATATATCTCCTCTGGATACCGCTGGATCGCGGTCTGTTTTCGCAATGCATGGACCTGCGGACCGTGCGTAAAGCAACTGACAAATTCGCAACTGACAAATTCGGGCCCGGCACCTGTCATGCAGCGTCACGGCCACTGCCCGTTTGTCCACAGTTCTTACTCGTTTTACGCCCTTCAGGACGCTTTCATGTAGGACGTAGACTGACTACGATGTAGGAAATGACGGGCGCCTTGAAGAACCGCCTTGAAGAACGTTTGACCCGATGATCGCCGAGTGCAGAAACAAAGGCCGATTGTCATGGCGCTCCGGCTTCGGTGTCTTTCCGCAGGACCAGCGGCAACCGTGTTTGGCATGCTTCTTGTGTATGAGTCTCGTCAGGATGGAGGACGATAATGTTTGATGTGGAAATTTTCTACAAGACCGAACTGGGGCGCATGGCTGTCGGTGATCGCTCGTACGGCTTGCACCAGCGCATGCGCGCTGCATTGATCATGATCGATGGCAAGACGCCGTGGTCTTTGCTGCATGGCATGCTCAAGCCGCTGGGCGATCCGACAGACATCGTTGCGCAGCTCAGCCAGCTTGGCTTGCTCGAATCCGATCACCAGTTGCCATCCTCTCCGCTCATTCAGCAATCTTTTTCCGTAGCCAGCCCGGCGACCATGATCTGATCGGCTGCCGGTTCGCTGCTGCACCACTCGACAAGATGGTACTGGCGCGGTAGCAAGCGCCAGATGCAGTAGGCGCTACCAGAGTCATTTCGCAGTCTTGCGTTCGCTCCCAGGTCGTAGGTGCAGTGGTCGACAATCTCCAGCTCGCCGCCGTGCCAGTAACTGACGAGGATCTCGTCGAGTCCCGTTGCCGGCGGTGGGGCGGATGCAGGCTCTGCATCGGGCGGCCGCGCGGTCGAGATGACGTCGTGATAGCTCGCCCAATAATGGCCGGCGAGCGCCTTCCGTAATTCCTGTTTCCACGCCCACGACGCAGCTGCATTGCGCGGCGTAATCTGACCAAGCACATTGGAAAAAAGAATCGCGTGCCCTGCAAAGCCTTTTGCCAGCATGGCAAGCGCGTTGATGTCGCTCAGTACGTCCAGGTTCTCAAAGCGCCAGCGCGCATCCGCGTAGCGCCATCGCAGCAATCGACGCGCCAGCGGATCGGGCTCGAGGACGATGATTTCCTGCCAGCGCTGCAGGAAGCTGGCGTCAAGTGTGTAGCCCGCACTCGGGCCTATGATGATGAGCTTGTCGGTCGGCGGCTGCCAGCTTTGCAGCCAGCCTTTTACTTCTGAACGAAAACCCGACCACAGCGTGTTGCGGTAGCGCAGCGCGCGCAGATGCCAGATCAGGCCGCCACTGTCATGCAGCCAGCGCGTGCGCAGTTGTGGCGCTTGCGTTTGCCGCTCCGTCTTCATTCACTCCAGCTCATTCCAGTTCCCTGGCTCGCGCAATGCCAAGTTCGCCAGCGATTCGTGCCAACTCGGCAGAGAGCTGCGCGACTTGTTCTTCCAGGACCGAGACGCGCTCCGCGAGAGCGCCGGCGCCGCCGGAAGGCGCATGGGTTGCTTCCTGTGCCGCGGCGACCGGCGTGCCGCATAGCAGATGCGCCCAGCGCGCTTCGCGTGCACCCGGCGCGCGCGGCATGAGTTTTACCAAGGGCCCATCAGCACGCTGCGACAGTTCATCAAGAAAGGCTTCGATCGAAGACACGTCGGCAAAGCGATACAGGCGTTCGCAATTGGCGCGCAATTCGGCGGCTGTCTGATGCCCACGCAGCATCAGCGTAACTACGATCGCCGTCGCCGGTGTCGGCAGATTGAGCACACGGCCGATGTTGTGACCGTAACGCGTAACGCGGTTGCCAAACGTCTCGAGCACCAGCGTGTGCGACTTGAGCGTGTCGATGGCATTCAACGCGTCCGTCTCCGTTACTTCCATGACCGGATCGCGGCTGGTCTTCTGATTGCAACCCGTGAGGATGGCATTGAGCGACATCGGATACGAGTCAGGCACCGTCTTTTCCTTCTCGGCAAGGACGGCGATAACGCGTGCTTCAGTGGGGGTCAGTTGCAGCAAGGACATGAGGAGTTGAGCGACAGGTTGCGGAAGCCCGGAGTGTACGCGCAATGCGGCGCATCAAATGTGAGGAATCATGCAGTGTCGATCATTTGCGCGGGCGCTTCATCGAGCGTTGCATGCGATAGCGCTTGAAGCTGATGCCGTGGCGCTCGACAAGCTCCTCGCACTCTTCGACAAAGCCGAAATGCGCAAACAGTGGCCGCCCGACGATGCTGGCATCCACCGTGATCTTTGTTGCACCCATCGCTTCGCCAAGCACCAGCATGTCGTCGAGCAGCAAGGTGGCCACGCCGCGACGCGCGACGCGTGGTGCCGTGTAAAGCATGGCGATATGCCCGGGCATGTTGATCTGTGCGAAGCCAACAATGCCCACGTCATCGACTGCGACGCGCACCCAGCCTGCGTTGAGCGCGGCCGCAAATGCGTCTTCATCGTCGGCAGACCCGGCCCACGCGGCCAGTTGCTCCGGCGAGTAGGCGCCTGCTGCAGTGACACGGATGGCATCGCGGAACAGCTGGGCGATTTCGGCCACGTCCTCGACGCCGAAGTCGCAGGTTTCAAAGTCGGCGTTTTCCGGTTCGTCGTCTGATGTGTGGTCTGGTGTATTGCTCATTTGTTCAAAAATATCTCAAGCAGATCATTCAGGAAACGTCGGCCCTGTTCGCTCGGGCGCAGTTGCGTCGCATCGATCTCCAGCAGGCCGCGCGATTGCGCGATACCCAGTTCGCGTTCGATGCTGCTCAGCGGCAGGCCAGTCGTCAGCTCCAGTTGCGTGCGTGGCACACCGTCGAGCAGGCGCAATGCATTCATCATGAATTCGAATGGCAGATCGGTAGCCGCAACCAGATTCGCTTCCTGGATGAAATTGCCTTGGGCTGCGGCCTCCAGGTAGGCGTTAGGGTGTTTGTGTCGCATCTCGCGGCGTACGCCCTGGTGCGAAGTCAGCTTGCCATGCGCACCCGCACCTATGCCAATGTAATCACCAAAGCTCCAGTAGTTGAGGTTGTGACGACAGCGATGACCGGGTTTGGCGAAGGCCGAGGTTTCGTAGTGACGATAGCCTGCATCGGCAAGCCGCGCCTCGATCATGTCCTGCATGTCGGCTGAGGCATCTTCATCGGGCAGCTGTGGTGGCGTGCGATGAAACAGCGTGTTCGGTTCCAGCGTCAGGTGGTAACAGGACAGGTGCGGCGGCGCGTAGCCAAGAGCCTGTTCAAGATCGTGTGCCGCCTGTGCAAGACTTTGCTGCGGCAAGGCGTACATCAGATCAATGTTCCACGTGTCGAAGTTGCGCGCCGCAAGCTCGATGGCGGCGCGTGCCTCGCGGCTGTCATGAATGCGGCCCAATTGCGTGAGCTGGATATCGTCGAAGCTCTGAATGCCGAGCGATACGCGCGTTACGCCCGCACTGCGGAATTCAGCGAAGCGACCGGCCTCGACCGTACCGGGATTGGCTTCGAGCGTGATCTCGGCTTCGGGGTCGAGCGGCAACAGGGTGCGCACGCCGGTCAGCAGGCGATCCAGTTCCTTCGGTGAGATCAGGCTTGGCGTGCCGCCGCCAATGAAGATGCTGATGATGCGTCGTCCCCATACCTGCGGCAGCACCGATTGCAGATCCTGCAGCAGCGCGTTGACATACGCCGTCTCCGGGATGCCGCTGTCGCGCACCGCGTGCGAATTGAAATCGCAGTACGGGCACTTCTTCACGCACCACGGAAAGTGGATGTAGAGCGCCAGGGGAGGCGGTGCTTTCAGGTTTGCGGCGGGGTTTTCAGGCAGGCTCGTGACAAGCGATTGTTGAAAAATGGGGATGACACGAGAACTCATGGAAAGGAAATCATGAAAAGTACAGCGTCATCGGCGCGCGGGGAGAAGAGTGAAGGAAGTGCGAAGGTGTTTTTGTTCAGTGCGCTGTGATAGCGCACTGAACAAAAACACCTTCGTCACGAAGTTTGCGGCGTAATGCGACGCGGCTATTCGCGCGTTGTTGCTTGACCGATTTGCCATGAGCCACGTTGCGCGTCGTGCGCAACAGTGCGAGGTGCACGAGGTTGCGTGGTTTGGGGACTTTTAATTTCATTGCTTTCTCCTTTTGTAAAACATGCTTCGGTAAATCATTCACGTCATTCCCGCGAAAGCGGGAATCCACTTCTACGTGAGGTATGTACTGCGAGGTGGATTCCCGCTATTTCCCTCTCCCCCAACCCCTCTCCCACAAGCGGGCGAGGGGAGCGTCGTGCAGCTTCGCTGATCGTAAAGATGGCGGGAATGACCGCGCGCCGACTACTTCGTCGCCGCTTCCATCGCCTGCCGTTGCTGCTCGGCTTGCTGTTGCGCCTGATCGAGTTGCTGCAGTATCTGCGCTTTCTGTTGTTGCGCTTCCTCCACCTGCTTGGCCTGCAGTTTCGCAACGGTGGCTGCTGTGGTAACGGTTTCGACGCCGCAGGCCGATAGCAGCAGGGCCATTGCGACAAACGCGACACGCTGATTGATGCGATTCATGATGAACTCCTTCTTGCGGGATTCATGAGACGGTATCATCCGACAATTTTGACGCCATGTGGTTTCGTAATCTACAACTTTACCGTCTGCCCCAACACTGGGACATGACCATCGCGCGTCTGGACGAGCAACTCGGTCGTCTGCGCTTTCGCCCCTGCGGTAGTCAGGATCTTTCAACCTCTGGCTGGATCGCGCGTCTGCCCGAAGGCCCTCTTGTTCACAGTGTAGGCGGCCAATGGTTGATTGCCTTGGGCATCGAAAAGCGGCTATTGCCGTCTTCCGTCGTCAAGGAGGTGGCAGCCGAGCGCGCCGAAGAAATCGAGCAGCAGCAGGGCTACAAGCCTGGCCGCAAGCAGATCAAGGAGATCCGCGAGGCGGTTACACAAGAGCTGCTGCCGCGCGCTTTTACCAGCCGCCGCCGTGTATTCGCCTGGATCGACCCTGAAGCCGGCTGGCTGGTGGTCGATGCGTCGAGCCGCAAAGCTGCCGATGGCGTGGTGGAGGCCCTGCACAAGGCGCTCGACGAGCTGCCACTCAAGCTGCTCAACACGCGACGCAGCCCTGCCGCGGCGATGACGGAGTGGCTTGTTGCCAACGAGGCACCGGTCGGCTTCACTATTGATCAGGATTGTGAGCTGCGCTCCATCACCGAAGAGAAGAGTGCCGTGCGTTACGTGCGCCATGCGCTCGACGGCAAGGAAGTGCAGGATCATATCGTTGGCGGCAAACAGGCCTCGAAACTTGCGCTGACCTTCGATGACCGCCTCAGCATCATCCTCAACGACAAGCTCGAGCTCAAGCGCCTGCAGTTCCTCGACATCGTCAAGGAGGCCGCAGGTGGTGACGGCAAGGACGCCGAAGAGCAGTTCGACAGCGATTTCGCGCTCATGACAGCGGAATTACGGCGCTTCATTCCAGCGATGATCGAAGCGCTGGGTGGTGAAGAGCCGACGATCTAGATGGCGGCGATGAAAGTCTATATTGCCGGGCCCGATGTATTCCGTCCCGATGCGCCGGCCTGGGCCGAGAGCGTGCGTGCGCGTTGCGCCGAGCTCGGCCTGAGCGCGCTCATTCCGCTTGATGGCGATGCCAGCACGCCGCTTGGTATTTATGCCAACAACATCGACATGATTCGCATTGCCGACGTGGTGATTGCCAATCTCAATCCTTTTCGCGGTGTCGAACCGGATTCGGGAACCTGTTTCGAGGTCGGCTTTGCGCTCGCCCTGGGGAAAAAGGTCGTGGGCTACGTCCGCTCACCGGAAATGCTGCGCGACCGCGTTGCGCGTCTGCAGGGTCGACCACTGGACGTAGACGGGGCATTCGAGCTCGATGCGGATGGCTTGCGTGTGGAGAACTTCGGCTTGCCGCTCAACCTGATGCTGGCTGTGCCGGTGGAGCTGGTTGCGGGCCTGGAGCAGGCCTTGCAGGCAATCGTGTCGCAAAACAGAACAGGGTTAGTGGGCTCCTGAACTTTTAAATCCGTCATTCCCGCGAAAGCGGAAATCCACTTGGTGCACAGGATCACATAGAAGTGGATTCCCGCTTTCGCGGGAATGACGTTACGCAGCGTCGCGCACGACGGGATCATCCTCAGCGTGCTTGTAACGCTCGCCGAGCTTGGGCAACCAGCGTTTGAGGCCCGGCGTGGTCATGATGTTGGACACGAGCGCCATCAACACCAGCATGGTGAACAGCTTCTGCGAGATGAAGCCCATGTCGAGGCCGATGTTCAGCACGATGAGTTCCATCAGGCCGCGTGTGTTCATGAGCAGGCCGAGAATCTTGGCGCTGACGTGATCGCTGCCTGCCATGCGCGCGGCGATATAGCCGCCACCGAACTTGCCGATTGTCGCTACGCCGATGAGCAGCACGCACCAGCCCCAGTCGGCAGCGCCGGCAAGTGAGCCGACATTGGTGCGCAGCCCGGTGAACGTGAAGAATACCGGCAGCAATAGCACTTGCACGAAGCGGCCAACCTTGTCCGCCCATTGCTCCGCGAACTGGCGCTCGTCATGCACCAGCAGCCCGAGCATGAAGCCGCCGAAAATAGCGAAAATGCCAATCGAATAGGTGGTCAATGCCGAGACGAAGAGCAATACCAGCATGGAGGCCAACAGGTTGCTGGAGAGCCCAGGGTCGCGACGCGCTTCGCTGCGCACGAGACGCTTCAATAGCGGGCGCAGCAGATACCAGCACGCGACGCCATAGAATGCCAATGCGAGCAGCCTGAGCGAAAAATTACCGAAGGAAAAACTCGAAATGGCCAAGGCGGACACGACCATCAGGATCAGCCAGCCGACGACATCATTCACGGCCGCTGCGCTGATCGCCACAACACCGATCGGTGCGCGCGTCAGCCGGAACTCCATGAGGATGCGGCCGAGCGTCGGCAAGGCGGTGATCGAGAAGGCCGTGGCGACGAACAGGGCGCAGCCGATCTGATCCACGCCGGGTGCGAGAATGGGCGCCGCGTAATAGCCGAACAGAAGGCCTAGCGAGAAAGGCACGACAATGCCGAAAATGGAAACCAGCGTTGTGGCGCGTTTGTGATGGCTATGGACAAGCAGCGAAAAATCGAACTCCATGCCGATCTCGAACATCAGCAGGATCAGGCCGATCTGGCTCAGGATGACCATCGGAGCCGTCGGGATGTCGGTGAACACGGCACGAAACAGATCGGGGGCGACAGCGCCGAACAAGGTCGGGCCGAGGAGGATGCCCACCAGCATTTCACCGACCACGCGCGCCTGATTGCAGCGCGCGGCCAGTTCACCGCCGATGCGGCCTGCGGCCACGATGATGGCGAGCTGGATGAGAATTCCCGAAAGCAGGTGTTCGGCCTGGTGGACCGAGGATTGCGCGGCGTGGGCGATTGTGGACATTGGCGGCGTGGCTTCCATCAAGGGCCTGGCGCGGCCTGCTGAGTGCTCATGAAAGGTGTGACATGTTATCTTTGGCGGATTATACGGATATCGTTTCCAGACCCTGGGGGGAATTGTGAATAGCGTGGTGATGGAAAAAATGGCAGTGGATTCAACGGGGCAGGCAAGCGAAGAAGGGGCTGCGCAATCCATGGCGCAGGGCATGAGCAGAAGACAATTCAGCAGCATGTCGCCAGACGTTCTCGTCATTGGCGGCGGCCCGGCAGGCTCTGCCGTGTCGGCATTGCTGGCTGATCGCGGTCATGACGTTGTCTTGCTGGAAAAGGCGCACCACCCTCGTTTCCACATTGGCGAATCCCTGCTGCCGATGAACATGCCGCTATTCGACCGCCTCGGCGTGCGCAAGGAAGTGGAGAAAATCGGCATCACCAAGTACGGCGCCGAGTTCGTCTCGCCATGGCACGACCACACCAGCGACTTCTTTTTTGCCGAAGCGATGGACAAGGCTTTTCCGTATGCCGTGCATGTGCGCCGCTCGGAATTCGACGAAATGCTGTTTCGCCACGCTGCCAGGCGCGGCGCCCGGACATTGGAAGGCCATCGTGCTACCCACGTGGATATGGACGCAGGCAAGGGCGTCGATGACCGCGCCCTGGTCAAGGTAAAGGCTGACGATGGCACCGAAACCGAATGGCGCCCGCGCTTCGTGATTGACGCGAGCGGCCGCGACACGCTGCTCTCCAATCAATTCGGCATCAAGTCACGCAATCCCAAACACAGCAGTGCGGCCTTGTTCGGCCACTTCACCGGCGCCAGGCGCGGTGCGGGGCGACGCGAGGGCAATATCACGCTGTTCTGGTTCGATCATGGCTGGTTCTGGTTCATCCCGTTGCTCGACGGTACGACCAGCGTCGGCGCTGTTGCGTCTCCAGCCTACTTCAAGAGCCGCAAGACTGACCCGTCGACGTTCCTGATGGAGACCATCGCGCTGGCACCCAAGCTGGCCGAGCGGCTCAAGGATGCAACGATGGTCGAGCCGGCAACCGCTACCGGAAACTACGCCTACAACTCCAGGCTGTGTCGTGGCGACCGCTTTGCCATGATCGGCGACGCTTACGCTTTCGTCGATCCGATGTTCTCCTCAGGCGTTTATCTGGCGATGCATAGCGCCTTCGAGAGCTCGGCGGCAGTTGATCACTGGCTGCGCGGCGACAAGAAAATGGCGGAACAGGCTTTCCGTCGTTTTGAGCGCACCATGGTTCACGGCCCGAAAATGTTCTCGTGGTTCATCTATCGCATCACGTCGCCAGCGATCCGCAAGATCTTCATGCAGCCGCGCAATGTGTGGCGCATGCAGGAGGCAATGCTGTCGATTCTCGCCGGAGATATTTTCCGCAACACGCCAGTCGGCCCGCGCCTGATCGGCTTCAAATTCATCTATTACTGTTCCTGCCTGAGCATCTGGCCACAAGCCTTCAAGACATGGTTGTGGCGTCGCCGCAATCACAAGGTCTCCCTTGCTGCCGTTGAAGCGAGCGCAGAGGTCAGCACGCCAGGCTGATGCACGCTGCCTGGCGTAACGTACGAATCGGATAAAATCACTTCTTTCGCGCAAGGGCCTTGCCATGGATACGCTCGAACAAGTCAGGGAATACATTTCCAAGAAAGTCGGCACGCCTGCCGAGAACATTACGCCTGAGGCAACGCTGGAATCCATCGGCGTGGATTCGCTGATGTTGCTCGACCTCATGTTCGATTTTGAAGATCAGCTCAAGATCAAGCTTCCTAATGATTTGCCGCGTCCTGAAACAGTGGCTGAATTGATTAGCGTTTTTGACTCCTATCTCACACCCAAAGCAGATGCATGATGTAGCGCCCCTGACCGCCCCTTGCCGTGTCGCAGTGACCGGCCTGGGCGTCACAGTACCGGCAGTAGATAGCGCACATGAGTTTTTCAACCGCCTGCTTGGTGGTGAATCGTTCATACGCCTGTTCCGGCATCCCCAGTCGAGCTCGCCGCTCGAAATTCCCGCGATCCATTGTGCAGACTTCGATTCGCTGGCCGCTGTCGGGCGGGTACAGACGGCGACCATGGATCGCTACAGCCAGCTTGGCGCCGCCGCCGCCTACCGCGCCTGGGCCGATGCCGGCCTTGATGCCGAAGGCATGAAGGGTGACGCGCGTTGCGGTGTCTCGTGGGGTACGGGTGTCGGCGGCACGATGACGTTCGAGCAGGGTTATCGCGACATCATGATTACCGGGCGCGATCGCGTGCCGCCGCTCTCTGTCGTGCTGGCGATGAACAACGCCTGTGCCTCGCAGATCGCTATCCGCCTCGGCCTGGGCAGTGCCTGTACGACTTTTTCAGTTGCCTGTGCATCGTCGGCGGTGGCTGTTGGCGAAGCGTTTCAGCGTATCCGTCTGGGGCAGGACAAGCTTGTCGTCGCGGGCGGCTCCGAAGCGCCTTTGTCCGAAGCGGTGATCCGCGCCTGGGATGCCATGCGCGTATTGGCGCCTGGCAATGAAGAAACCGCTTACGCCGCATGCCGGCCGTTTCATCCCAAGCGTGCCGGCTTGGTGCTGGGCGAGGGCGGTGCGGCGCTGGTGCTCGAAGAGTGGTCGCATGCCGTCGCACGCGGCGCGAAGATTTACGCCGAGGTCGTGGGCTATGGAGCCAGCTGTGACCATACGCATCTGGTCAAACCCGACGCACGCGGACAGGTGCGTGCCATCGAAGCAGCGCTGCAACAAGGCGGCCTGGACCCCGCCGATATCGGTTATGTCAATGCGCACGGCACTGCCACGCGCGAAGGCGATCCGGCAGAAATCGCTGCGCTGCGCGAAGTGTTTGGCGCGCATGCAGCGCAGCTGCCGGTGAGTGCTACCAAATCGGCACACGGCCATCTGCTCGGCGCTACCGGCGCCATCGAGGCGCTGATCACCGTGCTTGCATTGCATCAGCAGGCGATTCCACATACCCAGCAACTGGAAGTTCCCGCCGACGATTGTCTCGGCGTGCGGCATGTCATGGGCGAGGCCTTGCATACGACGTCCATGCGTTCTGCATTGTCCAATTCGTTCGCTTTCGGCGGCAGCAACGCTGTGCTGGCTTTCCGGCAGGCAGCATGATGAACGGGAAGTCCGCTCCGTCTTCGCGCCACCCAGCGGCTGGCGCCCTGTCGTTGCGCGTTTCTTTCGAAGGCATGTCAGCCGTCAAGGCAAGCGCTGGTCTGCTGGGCGCCGTGTGGCATGCTGACGTGACTGACCATACCGAAGCCGACATACAGGTCGCCATGCCATCCATGCTGGCAGACCAGGCGGGCGTGCTGGAGCAATGGCGGGTTGATGGCGATGTCCGTGAAGGTCGGCTTGGCCCGGCGCTCTTCCGCTGCACCGACAAACTGCTGTTCGTCGCGATCAGCATCGATGAGCCGCTGACGGGGCAGACGCGGGATATTGCCGGTGCTGCACAGCAAGCCTATGCCGCCCTGTTCGAGGTGATGGCTGCCGAGGGCTTTGCCCACCTGGTGCGTTGCTGGAACTACTTCGCGGATATCAACCAGGAGCAGGTGGATCAGGGCGGTGTGCTGGAGCGCTATCGCTTGTTCAATATCGGGCGTCAGGCCGCATTCGAAGCATCCGAGCATTCTGCGGAAGTTGGCGCCCCCGCCGCCTGTGCGCTGGGCACACACGGCGGGCCATTGACCATTTACGCGCTGGCCGCGCGTAGCGAGCCGAGGAGCGTCGAGAATCCGCGTCAGGTGAGTGCCTACCGTTACCCGCGTCGTTACGGGCCAAAGAGCCCGAGTTTTTCACGTGGCAGCGTGCTCAGCGATGCCGCTGGTGGTCATGTATTGTTCATATCGGGGACGGCCAGCATCGTTGGCCACGAAAGCGTGCACGTGGGTGACGTGGTCGCGCAAACCGAGGAATCCCTGCGCAATATCGTGACAGTTGTGGCTCAAGCCAACCTTGGCCTGGGCAGCGAGGTATTTTCGTCACACAAGCTATGCTACAAGGTGTTTGTGCGTAACCCGGCTGATGCGCCCGTCGTAGCGGATACGGTCCGGCGCGTGTTGGGCATGGATATGGGTGAGGGGAAAGAATCGGGGGAAGCGACCGACATGGTCGTTTTGCAGGCGGATGTCTGTCGTGCCGAATTGCTGGTTGAAATAGAAGCGGTCGGTTTTGCCTGAGCCCACGTTTGATGGGACGGCGGTTGGAGTACAGGAACTTGTCCGCAAAAAAACGGGGACGGCAGGAATCGTCTCATGCTGAATTGATGACACGCAGCGCCGCGAGCCGGTTCTCGATGAGCCGGCTTGCCACCGCGTTGCGGCACATGGCCGAGCACGTCAAGCTGTGGCTGGGCCTGGCTTCGTTGGCAATCGGTTGCATGCTGTGGACGCTGGTAGCGATGCCTGCCGAGTGGGTTTTGCCGACGCCGCTGGCACGGCGGTTCGGCCGTGGCGGCATCATGCTGGGCTTTCGCTTGTACCTGTGGTGGCTGGAAGTACTGGGCATCGCGCGTTTTGATCTGCGAGCGCTCGATGCGCTGCGCGAGGGTCCGCCGCTCATCATTGCACCCAACCATCCGACCCGGCTCGATGCATTGATGGTGTTGTCGCGCCTGCCGCGCGTGGTGTGCGTGACCAAGGCGAGCCTCATTGACAGCTTCCTGATGGGGGCGGGAGCGCGGCTTGCTGGCTACATCCGCAACGACTGGTTCCTGGGTACCAGCGCGTTATCAATCGAGGCCTTGGGCCAGGGGCAGCATGTACTCATCTTTCCTGAAGGCACCCGCACCGAACAGCCACCTATCGATACGGTGCGTGGCAGTGTTGGCGTCGTCGCGTGCCGTGCCGGCGTGCCCGTACAGACCGTGATCATCGAAACCGACTCTGCTTTTCTTGGCAAGGGATGGGGCTGGCTGCGCCGGCCCGACATGCCCGTGCATATATCTTTCCGGTTGGGCGAGCGCATCGAAGGGCCGCATGACTCGCGCGAATTGCCGAAACGGCTGGAAGCTTCTTTCAGGCGTCAGCTGGCCGACGTGCATTTGCCGACAGTCTTTGAAGAATCTGCAACGCAATCAAGGCGGAATTCCGGATCATGAGCGCTGCACTCCCCGCGTCCTTGTCATCGGCCACACACATCGTTCTTATCCCGAGCTACAACCCCGGTGAGAGCGTCTTCGCCACCGTTGCCAGCGCACGTGCGCACTGGTCGCCCGTGTGGGTCGTGGTCGATGGCAGTACCGATGGCACGCCAGCGCGTTTGCAGGCGCTGGCACGTGATGACGATGGCTTGCGCGTCATCCTGATGCCGACGAATCAGGGCAAGGGCGCTGCTGTTCTGCATGGCATTGAACTGGCCGCGGCCGAAGGCTATACGCATGTCCTGACCATGGACTCGGACGGGCAGCACCCGGCTGACCTGATTCCAGACTTCATGGCGCGTTCGATGGCCGCTCCGCGCGCCATGGTGCTGGGTTGCCCGGTGTTCGACGCCAGCGCGCCGGCCATTCGTGTGGGCGGTCGCAAGATATCCAACGGGCTTGCCAACGTCATGTCCTTCTGGGCGGGCATCGGCGATTCGCTATACGGTTTCCGTGTTTACCCGATTTCGCAACTTGCCAACGTCATGCGTGGCAAACGCTGGATGCGCCGTTTCGACTTCGATCCGGAGGCCGTCGTACGCCTTTGCTGGCGTGGCGTCGTACCGTTGAATGTGCCGGCACCGGTGAGATATCTGCGTGCCGATGAAGGGGGCGTGTCCCATTTCAACTATCTGCGTGACAACATCCTGCTGACGTGGATGTATAGCCGGCTGGCTATCGGTGCCTTGCTGCGCGCACCGGCATTGCTACGGCGCAAGCTGCCCTCAACGGAAATGCGCACGCCGGACAAGGCGTAGCGAAAGCCGGGTCGGTGCTGAAGCCTCTCGTCTAGCCCATGCACTGGCGATGTGCATCTATTGGATCGTCATTCCCGCGAAAGCGGGAATCCACGCACACCTCGATGCAAGTTGGTTCACGCAAGTGGATTCCCGCTTTCGCGGGAATGACGGCGTCAGATCATCCCGCCATTTATTGAAATGATCTGCCCTGTAATGTAGGCAGCCATGTCGGAGCTGAGAAAGCCCACCAGCGCCGCCACCTCGTCAGTTGTACCAGCACGCTTCACGGGCACCATGCGCTCGATCATTTCGCGATCGAAGACGCCCTCGGTCATTTCTGAAGTAATGATGCCTGGCGCTACGGCGTTGACCGTGACGCCACGACTGGCAACTTCCAGCGAAAGCGCACGCGTGGCCGACTGCAATGCACCTTTGGCGGCGGCGTAGTTAACCTGACCGCGATTGCCGGCGATTGCCGCAACGGATGACATATTGATGATGCGCCCCCAGCGGGTGCGGATCATCGGCAGCATCAGCGGCTGTGTAACGTTGAAAAAACCACCCAGCGAGACATCGACAACACGCGACCATTGCCCATGGTCCATACCGGCAAATACACCATCGTCATGAATGCCGGCGTTGTTCACGAGAATCTGTACTGCACCGGCTTCGACAATGGCGGCTAGCGCCGTTTCGCAGGCCGTCGTGTCGGTGACATCGAAGGCGATGGCTTCGGCGCTGTGGCCCTGAGTGCACAGCTCTGCGGCAAGCGCTTCGGCACGCGCCAGATTGCCATTGGCATGCACGATGACGTGGTGACCCTGTGCTGCGAGTACGCGGCAGATGGCGCTGCCGATCGAACCACTACCGCCGGTGACGAGCGCACGTTTCATGTCTGTCTGCCCTGAATATTGTCGGCGTCGAGTACGACTGCGGCCCGCCCGGTGAGCAAGAGTTTTTCGCCGCCGTGTACGCTGAAACTGTAAAGAATGCTTTGCCCATCGCCGGTAAGCCTGACAGCTTGTACCGTCAGCGCGTCGACGATGTCATCGAGGCGCGGCACATGTAACTGCACTTCCCGCATGCTGGCAAGAAATCCTGCGCGCGGGCGCGAGTCACCGGCAAGCCCGGCAGTCAGCGCGCCATGGATTGCCATGGCCTGCGCAGCATATTCGACGCCGCAGGCCGCACCCAGGCGACCGGCCTCGCGCAAGGGGTTGTTGTCGTCATGATGGCTGCGCGTGCTGCATGAAATGTTTTCCGCATCCCAATGCTCGACCATGTCGAGCAGGCACATGCCGCCGGCATGAGGGATGCGTGTGGCGATTTCAGACTTGTTCAGTGGCAAGGGCTTACTCCGATACGCAGGCTCAATGGCGCCAGATATTCGAGATCCACGCTTGCATGCCGAGCGGTTGCGACGGCATGCAGCAGCGGTAAGGCGCGACCACTTGGTGTGCCACCTTGCAGGGCCGCAAGCTTCTCCAGCGGAGCCAGCGTTGGCGGGTTTTCACTCAGGGAAAGGTCGAGCCTGGCCAGTGCATGGGCGGCGGGCTGCGCAGACAGCACCAACCCGATTCCCATATTGTCGAGCATCGGCCGCACGCTGCCGAGCGGGTGCGGGTAGATGCTGTCGTGGACCACCAGCAGACAATCCTCACCATTTCCCGCTACCTGCATGGCCGCTTCGAGCAGGCCGGCCGAGAAGCTTGCATCGAATGCGCACAGGCTGGTCGACGGCGCCATGCAGCCCGTCGCGATGCTCCAGTAACCGGAGGAGGCGTTATGCACGGAGTTGTGGAAACGCGTGGGCGAAATGAAACGATCATCGCCTGCCAGGGCATCGCACAGCGCGTGGCAGTTTTCACCTTCTGCATTGGAGGCAGAGAAAACGGAGGCCAGCAGCGCCGGGTCGCGATCGGCATGCCGGGCCGCTTCAAGCCCTACGGCAAGCGCCAGCTTGACGACGATACCGACGCGACGACGCTCGGCTGCGGGGAGTACCTGCAGCACGGGAATCCGCGTGGTCGTCCGGCTCCACGCTTCTTCTTCACGCAGGATTGCGCGTAGCGCCGGCCAGCCGTCAAAGCCCGGGCCAATGGCGCCGATGCCAAGGAGATAAACCGTGGTCTGCGCGGCGCTGTTTTCCATTTGCTGTGCCATCTCAGTATTCTCCGCGGCGGCCAAGCACGAGGCTGCAATTGGTGCCGCCAAACCCGAAGGAGTTGCTCAGGACATGGCGCAGTGGCGCATTCCTGTTCTCTGATTGATAGTTCACCTGCAATTCCGGGTCGAGTTGCGTCACATTGAGACCGCCGGGCATGAAGCCATGTTTGAGACTCAAGGCTGAAATGATGGCTTCGGCACCGCCTGCTGCGCCCAGCGTGTGGCCGGTCGCGCCCTTGGTAGAGCTGCACGGCGTTGCCATACCGAACTCGGCAGCCACGGCGCGCGCTTCGGCGGCATCGTTGCTCGGCGTAGCCGTGCCATGCAGGTTGATGTAGTCGATATCGCCGGGCTGCAGGCCGGCGCGTTGCAATGCAGTGCGCATGGCAACGCGTGCGCCGAGGCCTTCCGGGTGAGGCGCCGACATATGATGGGCGTCGGCCGATTCGCCCACGCCCAGCAGCAGTACATCGTCATTCTTGCTGCCATGGACATCCACACGTTCGAGCAATACGAACGCTGCGGCTTCGCCGATCGACAAGCCATTGCGTGTGGCGTCGTAAGGCTTGCATGGCTCGGTCGAAAGCAATTGCAGCGAATGAAAACCGTACAGCGTGGTCAGGCACAAGGAGTCGACACCACCGACGATGGCGGCGTCGATGAAACCGGCAGCGATCATGCGCTGGGCGTTGCCGAACGCTTTAGCGCTCGATGAGCAGGCGGTCGATACGACAAGGGCCGGCCCTTCCAGCGCCAGTGCGTGACGGACGAAGTCGGCAATAGAAAAGGTGTTGTGCGTTTCGCGGTAGTTGAAGTCGGGCGGCAAATTGCCGTTCTCGTCACGACGGCGAAACGCCTGCTCGGTTTCGAGAATGCCCGAAGTGCTGGTGCCGAGAAATATACCGATGCGGCTGGCACCATGGCGGGCCCGCGCTGCCTGCAAGGTTTCCATCAGCCCGTCCTGTTGCAGGGCAAGCCAGGCCAGGCGATTGTTGCGGCAGTTGAAATGCGCCAGATGAGCGGGGAGCATGACATCGTCAACACTGTCGACATGCCCGATCCAGGTCGCCAGGTCGACAGTCTCGAATGGCCGTTCAGACAATCCGCTACGCGACTCGCGCAGGGCGCCGAGGGTCGCGTTCAGGCCATGGCCGAGGCTGGAACTGAGGCTCATTGCCGACAGATGCAGCGGAGGGAGCGGGGTACGGGTTGCGTCGTGCGGTAGCATCAGATGGTGTTAATCAGCGTGTAGGAAAAAAAGCAAAGCTTGAATCACAGCTTGATTCTATCAAGATGTGCTTGTCTGGCGGCTTCGCCGGCCCATGGGCCCTTGTCGAGAAAGCTGCGCCACAGCAGACGCCATGTTGCCCAGTCATGGCCGCCTTCGACGAAATTCACGTGTGTGGCAGGCAACAGGCT
This sequence comes from Rhodocyclales bacterium, assembly GCA_028292485.1. GTDB lineage: Bacteria > Pseudomonadota > Gammaproteobacteria > Burkholderiales > Rhodocyclaceae > Viridibacterium. The sequence goes on from JAQGMG010000013.1 coordinate 39,528, forward strand.
GGCGAGCATCTTCTGGCCTTCAACGAGACGGTCGGACTTTCCCGTCCCCATGAATATCTGCGGTACGTGTGCTGCATTGTTGGTCTTGGCTTCCTGCATGCTGCCCATCGCGGCGAGCCAAAGCAGCGCATGACGTTCACCGCCTCCTTGGGCTTGCGGCGAACGCGACCAGGCCAAGGCACCGCCGCTGTGCTCGATCTCGGCGAGCACTTTATCGGTGCCGGGGAAAGGCGCGATCAGGAAGATGCCCGTCACCGCATCCGGAAATTTTGCGCTGTACAGCAGCGATCCCAGTCCGCCAAGCGATACGCCGACGATCCAGATTTCCTTGTAGCCCTGTGCCCGTGCCGGCGCGAAGATGTCCGTTTCAAGGCGCACGTCGACGTCACGCGCTTCATAGTAGCCATAGTGTGCTTCAGGAATCAGCACATCGGCATCGATGCCGCTTGCGCGCAGATCCTTGACGAAGCCTTCGCTGACAAAATCACCGGCCTTGTCATAGATGCCAGGCAGCATGACGATGAGCCGCATGGCGCGTGCATCCGTGCCTTGACGATCCTGCAGGGCGGGCATCGGAACCGTGTGGGGTGGCGGCAAGAATCCGCAGGCGGCAAGCATGGCGCTGCATGCAGCAAAGGCCAGGTATGCCAGCCGGTTACCGCCATGTGTGCGCAGCCGGGCGAGCTTGAGCCACAGGGCGGCACGTTGTGGAAACTTCCGAAACGTATCAGGCATCATCACATCATCGTCATCAGAGCGACGGCCGTCGGTTCGCTGGCGTACCGCCCGCAATTCACGTCGCGCTGCCCGGTGGCAGTGAGTCTTTCTTTGAAGCGTTTTTCGACAGTATCGCTGCCAGCAACAGCGACAACAGTGCGCCTGGCCCGACTGTCGCGCCGAGCGCGCTGAGTACCGACACCGAAGAGGTTGCCAGCAGGCCGAAGCCGACTACCGTCGCCATATTGGCCAGCACCAGTGAAACCAGTGTGCGATGTTGCTGCTGTGGCGTGGCATCGGCCTGATCGAAGAACAGCGCGTAGTTCGAGCCGACCGCCACGGTCAACAGCAAGCCGATCAGATGCAGGATGCTAAGCATATGACCGCTCAATACCAGCCCGGCCATGACCAGCACGACACTGCCCGCCAGCGGCAGCAAGACGCGCAGGACACGCTGGACGTTACGCAGCGCCAGCGCGATGACTGCGATGACAGCAGCGAGCCCCCACGCAGCGAGCCGGATGGCTTCGTCGAGATAGCCGGAATAAAGCGTCTCGGCCTGGTCACGCAGATCGATGATGTGCAGCCCTGTGGCCTCGGCACCAAGCGCGCTAGCCAAGGTGCTGCGCACACGTACTGTGTCGAGCCCATGTTCGCCATGATCGGGCGCACTCAACGGCATCAGCAGCGTGAAGCCGCTGGATTTCCTGACGAGCATGGCGTCGAGCGCCAGCGCGCTGGCCGTGCCATCGAGATCGGCGCGGGTCAGTACCTGGCGCGTGCGTGCGCTTTGCACATCGTCTACGAAGCCTTGCAGGCGATCAGCGCGCAGCGGCATGTCCCGTAACGCCTGCTGCAGGTTTGACTTCAGCGTTGCAGCGTCCGGCAACGCTGCCTGCCGCGCATGCTGTGTAGCGAGGCTGGGCAGCATGTGGGCGGGCGAATCAAAACCCGCCAGGACATTGTCATCGACGAGTTTGCGCAGCGGCGCCTCGAGCTTCTCGGCAGTCTGTAGTGCAGCCTGCTCGTCAGCGGCATTCAAGGCCAGCAGATAACGCGAATCCGGCGCACCGAGTTCGGCGCGCAGCCTGGCATCGAGCTGCTGATCGGCGAGCGGCACCGGGTTCAATGCGGAAATATCGTGGTTCCAGATGTGCGTGTGCTGCACGCACAGGAACAGCGCAGCAGCGGCGATCAATACCCAGGCGACGACACGCCCACGAGCCAGCCAGCGAACTGCCGCGGCGAGCCGCGCACCGAGTGGTTCGATGTCGCGCATGCGCACGTTCTTCGGCATCAGGGGTGGCAATACATAGCGTGTCACCAGCACCGCGGCGAGCACGCCACTGATCGAATACAAGCCAAGCTGCGCCAGGCCGGGGAAGCCCGAGACGAGCATCGCGCCGAAACCGCATACCGAAGTGGCGACGCCGAGTATGACCGTGCGCCAGAACTTCCCTTGCCAGTCCTGCTGTGCCGAGCCTTCGCCGGACTGCGCCGACTGCACGAAGAGATAGATGGAGTAGTCGACGGCTTCACCGATCAGCGTCGCGCCGAAGCCGAGCGTGAGCCCATGCACCTGGCCGAAGCCGAGGCTTACCGCCGTGATGCCGACAAGGGCGCCGCTGAGCACTGGCATCAATCCGAGCGCCAGCAGGCGCGGCGAACGATAGACCGCCAGCAGCAATGCGATGACGAACGCCATCGACAAGCCCGCCAGCAAACGGCCATCGGATTTGATGGCATCGCGCGAATGCACCGAGAACACGCCTGCGCCGGTGAGCAGGACGCGCATCTGCGCCTGGCCGCGCACTGCTTCAAACGCCTGGTGTACCGAAGCAATGGTGTCGGCCTGTGCATCGGTGTCAGAGCCGGCGGCGCTGGTCTGCAGTAACAGCAGGGCGCGTGAGTCGTCGCGCGATACCCATACGTCATCGATTACGCGCGGGCCACCGTCCTGCTTGAGATTGTCGATGAGCTCCAGCGTTTCGCCCGTCGGGTCTTTGGCAAGCAGGCTCTTGAGCATCATGCCTGCCGTGCCGGAAAGATTGTCCAGCGAATTGCCGATGGCTTCCTGCAGGCCCTGCACGCTGAAATGCTGCGGCGTAACGGCCGGGCTCAGCAGATAACGATTATTGAAATAGTAAGTACGGTCGCGTTCCAGCGTGGCCGCTTCGCCATTCTGTACGCTGATGAAATGTGGCGACTTGCGCAGGTTGGCGGCCAGATCGCGCGAGGCACGATGGCGCGACGCTGCGTCGCCGCCTTCGATACCGACGATCATCAGACGCGCAATGGTGCCGTCACGCAACTGCTCGACCAGCACGCGCTGTTCGGCGTCGGGGTTGCTCGGCAGGAAAGCCGACATGTCGGCCACGAAGTGGGTACGCAGGATCACGCCGACGCATAGCGCCAGCGCCGCAAGCCAGATCAGCAGCGCGAGCTTGCCGGAGACGGCGCGAAATATTGCCTTCACGGCGCCATGACCTTGCTGATGGTCATGATGGAGCGATCACCATCGCGTTGCTCGATCTCGATCTGGCGCACTTCACCGCGCACGCCGTCGATACGCATTCTGGCAACGATGGTGCTGGCATTGAGGGGTGTAAGCGCCAATACCCAGCGGCCGGGGGCGCCGTCCAGCTCGACTTTCCAGACTCGCTCCAGCGCACGCTGGTCACCCATCAGGGTGGCACGAATGCTTTCGACGAAAGCGGAGATCTCGGGATGCTCCTGCAATGACATCTTCATCGAACGCTTGCCGCGTTCCAGGGTCAGCTCGTCGCCCTTGAGCAGGAGCGCTTCGGGGCGTGGCTTGAGCGTGCGCTTCTCGAGCTGATCGGGCGCGGTGAAGCTGAGCTCGCCGGAGGACTCGACAGGTTTGTCGAGCATGCCGATGAACTTCTGCTCAACGAATGTGGCGCGCCCCGCAGGGGTTTCGGCGAGCAGTTTCATCAGTGCGGGCAACTGCCAGTCGGCTGCTGATGCAAGACCGGAAAAGACCGCAAAGAAGACTGACAAGAGGGTCAGGGCAAAACGAAGCGCAATGGCGCGCACGGGGCGTCGTATCGGATTCATGGGGAAGCTGTGCTGTCGGGATGTTTGCCGGGTTTCGTTTTGACCGGGGTCGCCGTATCGGCGTTCCAGAACTCGAAGAAATTGAACCAGTTGTAAGGGGCTTCACGGCAGAAGCGCGTCAGCATATTGGCATAGTTGCGGCGCGCTTCTTCCATGACGGCTTCTTTTTCCTCTGGCAGGTAGTCCATGAAGTTCGCCAGCGGTTCGAAGTGCACGTCGTAGCGGTTGCCGCCGCGATACAGGCTGACCATGAAGAACACTGGCACGCGCAACAGGGCGGCCATGCGAAAGGCGCTGATCGGCAGTGGTGCCGGGGTGCCCAGCACCGGCATCGGGCGCATCTCGCTCTTGCCGAAGCTGCGGTCGGCGAGAATGCCGACGATCTGGCCATTCGCCAGCCGCTCCTGCACCTGCAACATCGAATCGAATCGGCCGAGTGGCAGGATCTCGCGCGCGGCCGCCGGGTTGATGTCGGCAAGCATCTGCGAAATCTGGCGCGCGTTTTCCTCGTACATCGCCATGGTGATCTTGCGCTCGGTCAGCGTGCGCGCAGCGGCGCGCAGCGCGTCGAAGCTGCCCATATGCGCACCGAACAGCAACAGGCCGCCGTGCATATCGTTCATGCGATGCATGGCGTCTTCACCGAACATGCGGATGTCGAACAGGTCGCCTTGGTTGTTGAGAATGAAAACGCGGTCATGGACCGTGATGGAAAAACACAGGAAGTGGCGGAACACCTGCCACAGGCTGGCGTGGCGGCCGTGCACGCGGCGCAGATAGTCCTGCGAGGCGCGTCGTGCTTCGTGCGCGGCGACGACAAAATACGCCGCGATCAGCCACAGGATGGGACGAGTCAGGCGCCGCCCCAAGGTCAGCGACAAGCTGATCATCAACTGTACGGCCCACAGCGAACCGCGCTCGCGCCGTGTGGTCCAGTGCGACTGCGCTGCTTTGGCATCAACGGGCGTATCGAGCGGCTTCTCGGGAGTGCTCATGCCGGTTCGCCCAGCGTAAAGCGGCCCGAGGCCAGTTTGCGCCGGGTGTTGTCAGCGACCGATTCGATTTCAAAGCGCACGGCCGCTTCGTGCATTTCGAACTGCAAGACAAGCGCTTCGCCGGGTGTCGCCGGACTCAGGAATTTGGCCTGGGCGATGGCCGTGACCTGGCGGCCGCAGGCTCTTTCGACTGCCAGCACAGCGAGGTCGACCAGCAGGGCGCCCGGCACGATGGGGCGGCCTGGAAAGTGGCCGGCAAAGGCCGGATGATCTGCAGCGACCCGCAGCGCGACGCGCTCAGTCATGTGTTGCGCTCTTGCCGGCGGACGCGTTGCGCGACAGGGCTTGTAGCGCCGCCTGCGGCAGCTTGCCGGTTTCGTTGCGTGGCAGCTCGGTGACAAACGTCAGGGGACGTGGGATGAACACGGCGTCGATACGCTTGCGCAATGCATTCAGGATATCGGCCGGCTTCAGTGCCGGGGCAACCACATACGCAGAGAGACGCGCGACGGCGCCTGGCGTTTCTTCGTCAGGTTGCACGAACGCGCCGTCGACGACGCCCTCGATGCTGTTGAGCACGCCATTGAGGTAAGCCAGCGAGGTGCGCTTGCCGGCAATATTGATCATGTCACTGAGGCGACCATGCAGCACGAAACGCTCACGCCCGTTCTCGCCAGCGGGGCGATGTTCGATCACATCCCCCAGTGGCACGGCCTGCTCGATATGGCCACCCTGTGCCCAGGTGCGACCTTCGCGATCCGTGAGGCTGATGTCCTTGAAGCCTGCCCATTCATTCGTCATTACCGTGCGGCGCGTGGCAATCTGTCCGGTCTCTGTCGAGCCGTAGATTTCCGCGAGTACCGCATTCATGCTTGTTTCGGCCCGCACAGCCAGCTCCTGCGACAACGGTGCCGTGGCGCAAATGATCAGCTCGACCGGCGGCAGTGCAACGCCCGATTCGAGCAGTGTGCGCAAATGGAAAGGCGTCGTGACCAGCGCGCGCGGCTGCGGCATGACGCTCAGCAGGGCAGCGATATCGGCCGGGAAGAAGGGCCGCTCGGGCATCAGCACGCCGCCACCCAGCAGCGGCAGCAGCACGCTCGATTCGAAGCCGAACATGTGCTGGGCCGGCACGGTGCCCAGTACGCTGCACGGCCCTTGCGTCCAGGACCATTGCGCCTCTGCGGCGGCAAGGATGTTGGCGACCAGCTTGCCCCAGGTCTTGTCGTGCGGTTGGGGTGCGCCGGTCGAGCCTGACGTGAACAGCCTGGAGACGATACGGTCGGCAGGGATCTGCGGCATCGTCGGCGGTATCGCCCCGCCGTCAGGGCCATGGCTGACACGTAGTTCCGGCAAGCCGCCGGCATCGCAGCCGGCCTCGGTGAGTGCCAGCAGTTGCGGAAATTCAGCGCGCAGTCTTGCGTAGATTTCCGCAGATACGGCATTGGGCAACAAGGTGATCGTGCCGCGCACTGTTGCCGCAAAAAAGCCGAGGGCAAAAAGATAGCGGTCATTGCACAGGTTGATGACGTGGCCATTTTCGGGCAATTGCGCCGCCAATGTATTCACATCGTTGATGAACGCAGCCAGCGTGATGGATTTGCCGCCATGCCGGGCTACCGGCGCATGCCAGTCGGCACGCGGCAGTAGCGGCAGCGTGAGACTCATCGCTGCTCTCCTGCGGGCGTTGTCGCGGTCGTCTGATGCTGACCGTAAGCCGCAACCGAGCGGATGGTTTCCACGATGCCTGAACGCTCGGCTTTGGGTATCACCCACAAGCGGGTCAGGTATTCGATGACAAACATGGCGCCGATCAGGGGCAGGTTCAACACGTTTGCGAACCACGACCAGGCGGTAACGTGCCCGCTGAGGAACAGCCCGGCGCTGAGCACAACGCAGCCGGCGAAAAACAGCGCCCAGGCATAAGTGATCCAGCGGGTATAGCGTTCGACGAGCGGCGTCATCCGGCTGCGTGCCATGCGTGCCAGGCGCGTGCACAGCGCTTCGGACGATGGGCGCAAGGACATGGCGAAGATGCTGCAGGCGAAAAGATTGCAGGAAAGATCCTGGATGAAATACACCCAGACGATCTTGTCGATAAGGTCCTGCGTGAAGAGGTGCAGCAGCAGGAACAGGCCGGCTACGCCAGCAAGCGCTGGCCAGCGCGCCCGGCTATTCCATGTCCAGGTGAGCAGCATGAATGCCAGAGGCATGAACCCCGTAACGACCACCAGCGCATTGGGGCTCGAAACCGTGGCGGCCTGATGCGCCATCCACAGATACGTAATACCGAATGCACCGATAAGCGCGATACGCAATGCAGTGCGGGTCATGCTGCTACTTGCTGCGGTGCTGGGCTATGTGGGCCGCCAGCGTACGCAGCGAGGTGAAGATGTGCGTGTTGTCCTGGTTGTCGGCACGCAGCTGCACACCGTAACGCTTGGAGACAACGAGGGAAATTTCGAGAACGTCGATCGAATCCAGGCCGAGACCTTCACCGAACAGTGGTGCTTCAGGCGCGACACTTTCGGCCGGCGTATCGAGGTTGAGGGCTTCAACGATGAGCTGCGCGATTTCTTGCTCGAACGTGCTCGAATCTGCTTGGTTTGCGGACATTTTTTATGGGCCTGTCATGGCAGTGCAGAAAAAAATTCAAGCGCATCGATATTCATGCGCATGGGCTGCCGGCTATGGATGCTGAGCGCGGCATTATATCAGAGCACTGCAGCCCTTCTCGGCTGGTGCGCCGAGGTACTTCTTGAGCGGCGCCGCGGCAGCAGTTACCAGCAAGGCCAGCACCACACCGCCAAGAGCGTCGAGCGCGACGTGCTGCTTCGTGGCAAGCGTCGAATAAACAATGCCCAGGCACCACAGGGCACTGAGCAGGCGGGGCAGGAGGCTGGCTTTCATGGCGCGCAACAGCCGGTCGAACCATATGGCGGAAAAAATGGCAGAGGCGACGTGCATGGAAGGGCAGGCGTTGCCTGCTGCGTCAATCTGCTGCAGGAAGGCAAAGCCCGGGTAGGTGGCCCAGGCGATATCGGGGCGCGTGATGGCGGTCGGCCACAAGTAGAAACAGCCTAGCCCGATCAGACACAGCGCACAGGCTGCAAAGCCGTAACCGATGAGGCTTTTATACGAACCAAACAACATCACCGGCAGACCGACATAAACCCACAGAGACACGTACAGCAGCAGGGCTTCAGGCCGGAATGGAATGGCGCGGTCCAGCGCTGTGAGAGGCATCTTGACCACGGCAAAACCGGGGTGTTTGAGCAGCCACAGGTAGAGGATGAAGAAAATGGTCAGAAAGACCGACAGGCCGACCATTTTCAACGCGGTGGCAACCCGGATGCGCGGCCAGAGCTCCTGACGCCAGAAGCTGCGGGGCGTATCGATGCTGACAGGCATGGTAAGGACGTCTTCGGGTGTCACAGCGCGCGTGGGGGCAGTCGACCAGGGAAACGCGATTATGCCTTGCCGAACAATTTCTTTGCCAATGCTCACATGGCGAGCATCTTCTGACGTGCCCGCTTCGTTAGAATCAGATGAATTCCCACCGATGCCGTTGCCGTAGAGAAAAGGACCCCATGACGCACGATAGCCAAAGCTTGCTCGACGAAGTCAGACAGGTCCGTGCCGAGGCCGACTGCCTGGTGAGTCCTGAGCGGATCGAACAAGCACTGGACGACATGGCGGCTGCCATCACGGAGCGCCTCGCAAACTCGAATCCGCTGATCTACACGATCATGAATGGCGGCCTCGTGCTGGCCGGGAAGATTCTGCCGCGCCTGGACTTTCCGCTGGAAGTGGCCTACCTGCATGCGACACGCTATGGGCATGCCATGAACGGCACCTTGCTCGACTGGCGTGTGCGGCCAACACAAGATTTGCGCGACAGGAGCGTGCTGGTGCTCGACGACATTCTCGACGAGGGCTATACCTTGCTCGCCGTCATGGAGCACCTGCGCAACGAAGGCGCAAGTGAGGTGCTTTCAGCTGTACTCGTCGACAAGCAGCACAATCGCAAGGCGCAGCCCGATATGCGCCCGGATTTTTGCGGGCTGGAATTACCCGATCGCTTCCTGTTCGGTTGCGGCATGGATTACAAGGGCTACTGGCGCAATGCACCCGGTATCTACGCCTTGAAAGAGTGATGCCGTATTGTCTGCGAGGCGCTATTGGTCAGCGCATTACTCCTTGAGGAGTTGTGCAGTTTGCCAGGCCTCCAGATCGGCTTCATATTGCTTTCGCATTGCATGGTAAATCGTCCAGACACACGCGTCGCCGCACTCATTGTTGCAGCAGTCGAGCGGATCGGGTTCGCGCGGTGGAGTAGGCGGCTTGAGAGGCGCTGGCGATTCGGGCATCGACATATTCTACAAGCAGTGCCTCGCACTGCATCAGGGGAGCAGAAAGCATGATGGACTCGGTAAAGCGGGCTGGTGCCGCACTTGTTTTGACGTTTGGGATAGTGCTGACGCCATTGGTAACACCTGCCATTGCGGCCTCACAGGAGGCTTTATTGCCCCTGCAATCGACCGACTTCGCCGCAGGCTGCGGCTGCAATTTTGTGCGCTACAAGAGCAAGGGCGAGAACCCGATCCTGCACTGGACAAGCGATGGCAAGAAGCAGGCAGTGGTACGTAGCGGTGGAAAACTGCACGTGCTTGATCTCCGCCAGGAAAAATACATTCCGCTGCGCACTGATCATCCGCAACCCGACGACCGTATGGTGCTTTTCGTCGCCAATGGCGATTGGCAGATCCAGGTGCTGGGCACCGCCGTGGGCAGCGCTTGCAAGGCAAAGAAACAGTGCACCCAGACCGACTACCAGGGGCGTTTGCTGGTGCAGCAGGACGGTGGGGCGCGTAACGAGATACCGGTGGAAGGCACCTGCGATTGCCCGAAACAGTAGTTCCCTTTCCGGATACATTCAGTGCATCCGTGCTGCGCTGCGTGCTGTGAGCATGCGGCGCCGATGTAGAATCGCGCGGCGTCGTTTCATCTACCCGTTCAAACTGATTCAAGGGCCTTCAAGTGCAAATCGTCTGTCTCGACATGGAGGGGGTTCTCGTTCCGGAAATCTGGATCGAGTTTGCCCAGCGAACCGGCATCCCCGAATTGCGCCGCACCACGCGCGACGAGCCGGATTACGACAAGCTCATGAAGTACCGCCTCGACATCCTTGCCCAGCACAAGCTCGGCCTGCCGGACATCCAGGCCGTCATCGGCCAGATGGGCCCGATGGAGGGCTGCAAGGATTTCCTCGACAGTCTGCGCGAGAGCTACCAGGTCATCATCCTGTCCGACACGTTCTACGAATTCGCCAAGCCGCTGATGGTACAGATGGGCCAGCCCTCGCTCTTCTGCCATCGACTGGAGGCCGATGCGAATGGCATGCTCGTGAATTACCATTTGCGTATGCCTGACCAGAAGCGCGCTGCGGTCAAGGCCTTCAAAAGCCTTAACTTCAAGGTTATTGCCGCTGGCGATTCCTATAACGACACCAGCATGCTCGGCGAAGCTCATGCCGGCATCCTGATGCATCCGCCGGAGAACGTCGTGCGCGAATTCCCGCAATATCCGGTCGTGCGTTCATACGACGAATTGCGCGCCGAAATCGACAAGGCGTCGGCGCGCATCTGAGGGGCAAGGCGATGCCACATCTGAATATTGAATACAGTGCCAATCTTGCAGGCGCCTTCGATGTACCTGCGGCTCTGCGTCATTTGAATGACGCCGTAATCGCAGGTGGTCTGTTCGAGCCTTCGCACATCAAGAGCCGCGCCGTCATGCTCGAGCATTTCCGCGTGGGTGCCGAGGACAGCGGCCAGGCGATGATTCACGTGCGCATTCATGCGCTGCCCGGGCGTACGCCAGAAGCCCTGCGCGGTTTGTCCACGAGTGTTGTGGCGGCACTGCAGGCAGTCGTGAAACCGGTGCCCGGACTTACCGTGCAGATTACTGCCGAGGTCGCCGAGATGGACGCTGGCTGCTACGCCAAAGTCATCGTCGGACCCTGACGGACTCAATTGCCGACTAGATAGCCATATCGCCGCAGTTTCACGACAAGGATCGGACAGTCATGTTTCCGCAACGCTTCTACACCCTTGCCATTTCCTGCCCGGACCGCGTTGGCATCGTTGCGCGCGTATCGACTTTCATTGCCGGACACGGTGGCTGGATTCTGGAAACGAACCTGCATGCCGACCGTGACTCGGACCGCTACTTCATGCGGCTCGAGATCAAGGCCGACTCGCTGCCGTTTCATCTTGCCGAGTTCCGCAGCCGCTTCGAGCCCTTGGCGACCGAACTGGATATGGACTGGAAGATTTCGGACAGTGCCATCAAGAAACGCGTCGTGTTACTGGTCAGCAAGCAGGAGCATTGCCTGTACGATTTGTTGTCGCGTTGGCAGAGCAAGGAGCTCGATATCGAGATTCCCTGCATCATCTCCAATCACGAATCATTGCGCAGCTTTGTCGAGTGGCACGGCATCCCGTTTCACTATGTACCGGTCACGTCAGACAACAAGGTTCAGGCCTATGCCGAGGTCGGTCGCATCTACGACGAAGTGCGTGGCGATTGCATGGTGCTGGCGCGTTACATGCAGATACTCTCACCTGAGCTGTGCGCCCGTTATCCAGGCCGCATACTCAACATTCACCACAGCTTCCTGCCCAGCTTCGTCGGCGCCAAGCCTTATCACCAGGCCTACGAGCGCGGCGTGAAGCTGATCGGCGCAACCTGTCACTACGTCACCGCCGATCTCGATCAGGGGCCGATCATCGATCAGGACGTGATCCGCGTCGATCACTCCGACTCGGTCGACGACATGGTGCGCTACGGTCGTGATATCGAGAAGGCGGTGTTGGCGCGCGGACTGCGTTATCACCTGGAGGACCGGGTGTTGTTGAACGGCAATCGCACGGTGGTGTTTCGCTAGAAGGTCGGATGAGCCGAAGGTGTTATCCGACAGGTGCAGGTGTTGATGATTTTCGCCCAAATGTCAGATAACGCTTCGCTCATCCGACCTGCGATCTATGTGGCGCGTTTGCGTCCAGCCCGGGTGAGCCGTAGCGCCGCAACCAGTACCATCGCCAGCATGCCAAGCACTGGCCAGTTCCCCCAACGCGCATACGGCGTCATGCCGCTGTAGCCGCGCACCAGCGCAGTGAGCGCACCAGTCGTGAAGGCAGGTAGCACTTGCGCTACGGAACCATCGGGCATGACGAGAGCCGTCATGCCGGAGTTGGTACTGCGCAGCATTGGTCGACCGGCTTCCAGTGCGCGCATGCGCGAAATCTGCAGATGCTGCGGCTGTGCGTGGTAGTCGCCGTACCAGGCCAGATTGCTGATATTGAGCATGAGGGTGGCCTGTGGCAGTGCGTAGATCAGTTCTTCGCCGAAGACGTCCTCGTAACAGATGTTGACGGCGACGAGCTGGTCGCCAACGCGTATCGGTGCTTGTCCCGCCACGCCGCGCGTCTGGTTGGCCATCGGGATATTCACGAGATCGAGCAACCAGCGCATCGATGAGGGGACGAACTCGCCGAATGGCAGCAAATGGCGTTTGCTATACACCTGCCGCGGATCGGTGCCGAGTGCAAGCGCGCTGTTGAACACGTGGCCTTCCGCATCGCGGGTGAAAGTGCCGGTTATGACATTGCCATTGAAACGACGGGCCGGCTCGCTGAGCTTCGCCAGATATTCTGCGGATAGCTGCTCTTCGAAGAGAGGCAGGGTCGTTTCCGGTAGCGCGATGAGTTGCGCCGGATTCTGGCGGACCAGTTCCAGGTTCAGTTCCAGCCAATGTTGCAGGCTGTCTGGATCCCACTTCATGTCTTGTGGAATATTCGGCTGGATCAGCGAAACACGAATTGGCTCGCCGACCGGTGTAGTCCACGCCACCAGTCGAAGCGCGCCGCCCAGGGCGACGATGCCGAATGCGGCCAGCAGCGCGCGTCGACGCGGTATCTTGTCGATACAGGCCAGAGTGAGCAACGCTGTAAAGCAGATCAGCACGAAGCCAACGCCATAACTGCCGAAGAGCGGTGCATAGCCGGCAAGCGGACTCGGCGGTGTCTGCGTGTAACCCAGCGCAAGCCAGGGCACGCCGGTGAAGACCCAGCCGCGCAGCCATTCGCCGAAGGTCCAGCAAGTGGCCACGAGCAGGGTATTGAACAGGGCTTTGTCGCTGCGCAGGCGCGCGAATAACCAGCCTGCCAGCGCACCCCATGACGCCATGTAGGTGAAGAAGATCGACAGCAGAAAGACCGTCAGCCACGGCGCCATGCCGCCATAGGTGTGGAACGCTACGTAGAGCCAGCCCCCGCCGGCCCAGAACATGCCGAAACCCCAGACGAGCCCAAGCCATGCGGCGCGGCGCGGCGATACGCGCTGCCACAGCAGCCACAGCACCGCCCAGCACACTGCAGCAAGCGGAAAGATATTGAATGGCGCGAAGGAGAAAACGCTCAGCGTGCCGGCGATCAGTGCAATCAGCGACTGGCTGCGGAGGCTGAGCAGGTGGAGGCCACGCAAGCGGGAAGGGAATCGATGGAAAGAGGCGAGCATACGCATTCGGGCTGTCTGGCGAAGAGGCACGATTAGACCTGCAAAGTGTTGCGGATACCAGATCGTTAGATCAGTGGCGCAGGGCTGATTGTCAAATGCAATTGCGAATCGTTCTCATTTGTGTAGAATGAGTTTTCCGTTCGGACATACAAGGAGATTCGCATGTCAGATGTTCAAGGCAATCAGGCAAGTCCGCAGCTTTCGCTGGCCGGTGCAACGCTCTTCGCCATGACGCGCTATGTCGAATGTCCGTGTCCCGAGAATGCCGCCCTCGTGGCGCGTCATCTCGAATGCGCCGCCGAGCAGAATGATGGCGATGCGCGTCTGGCCGACCTGTGCAGTGCGCTCGCTTTTTGTTGGCGCGGCCGCATCATGCAGCAGCTGACAAGCGATCAGCAGAAAAACGAGCAACACGACAGGGCGCACTGAAGTGGGGCGTCGCGAACCGGCTGCCGCCTGCTCCGGTGCTCATGCCAAAAGCATTGATGCCATATTCATGCGCGCTTTCGACCAATGGCTTGCGGAGACAGCGCTTGCTACGGACGTTCCTGCATTGGCGAGCAGTCTGGTGGCGATGACTCACTTCGCCGAAGGGCCATCGTCTGCTGCTGCACAGCGCATTGTCTGTCAGCTCGACTGTGCCAGCGAAGCAGAGTCTTGCGACCTTGCAACCCGGGCCATTTGTGCCCTGCTGGCACACAGATGGCTATATGGTCCACAACCGCAACCGCTGGCGGGGGCGAGTCACCGCGTTTGACATAGCCGCCTGACAACAATCAGTCCGGCTTGTGTGTCTTGTCCTGCGCGCTCAGTGCGAAGGGCGGTAGTTTCAACGCAATGACGATTGATATGGCTACCACCACGGCGCATCCGATGTATGCATTATGAATGCCGTTGACCAGACCATCGCGCGCATCCGCGATCAGTTTCACCACGTCGAAATTCAGGCTCTGACCCAATTGCATGAGGCTTGCCTGATCCTGCTCGCGCACCAGTACTTGTGGCGTATTCAGCAGGGCGGTGACACGCTCGTCGCTGATGTGGGCCTTGTCGAGCAACTCGCCGGCATGCCGTGAGAAGCTGGCGTTGACGATGACGCCGGCAACGCTCGTACCGATCATGCTGCCCAGCATGCGCATGGTCTGGATCAACGCCGAGGCGATACCGATGTCGCGTCGTTCGACGACGGATTGAATCTGCAAGGTCAGGTTTGGCAGCTGGAAGCCGAAGCTCAGCCCGCTGATGCCGAAGACGAACATCACCCAGGCGCGCGGGCTGCTCTCGTTCAAGGTGACGAGCAGCAGGCAGCCGATGAACAACAGCATCTGTCCTCGTGCGATAAGTCGCTCAGGGTGTTTGAGGCGCGGCAGCACGCGGCCGTTGACGAGGCTGCCGATGGTGATCATCAGCAGTAGCGGCGTGATCAGCACGCCAGCCGAATTGGGCGACAGATCGAAACCGCCTTGCAGCATTAATGGCGAGTAGAACACCAGCACGAACATGGTCAGGCCCGTGAAGGTGGCCAGCAGCGTGAGCTGACGCACCGCGCGGTTACCGAAAAGGCGCGGTGGAATGATCGGTGCGCTGGAATGATATTGATGCCATATGAATAAAGCGCCGGCGCCGATCGCCACGCCGAGCATGCCGAAAAACAGCGGTTGACCGAAACCGTGCGATTGCCCCCGTTCGGTTGCCAGCAGCAGGCCGCAAATGCTCACAGCGAGCAGCAGCGCGCCGAGCCAGTCGATGGATTTTTCGCCCTCGTGATGCACGATATTGGGCAGGAATTTCATGACCACGGGCAGGGCCAGCACGGCAATCGGCACGTTCACGAAGAACACGCTGCGCCAGCCGACATGCTCGGTGAGCCAGCCGCCGAGTACCGGGCCGGTTGCGGTGGCGATGCCGAAGGCGCCCGACAGCATGGCTTGCCAGCGCACGCGCTGCAGCCGGTCCGGGAACAGATCGCTGACCGATGCGAACGCTACGCCGGTCAGCATGCCGCCGCCCACGCCCTGCAGGCCACGCGCCAGCACCAGCTGCAACATGCTTTGCGCCAGCCCGCACAGGACCGACGCAAACGTGAACAGGATGATCGAAGCGATGACGAAGCGCTTGCGCCCGTACAGGTCGCCGAGCCGACCCATGATGGGAATCATCACCGCGTTGGTCATCAGATACGCCGAGGCTGCCCACGGGTAGAGATCGTAGCCCTTGAGCTCTGCCACGATGCGCGGCAGCGCCGTGCCGACCACGGTCGAATCGATGGCGATGAGCATGATGACCAGGCTGATGCCGATCATGGCTGAGAGAGAGGCGGCGAAAGTGCGCGGTGCTGCGTTCATTGGCGTTCCGTTGTGTTTGCTTGCTGATGAATTACTTGTCTGGCCAGAGTTGCGGGCTCAATACGCCGCGTAACAAGGCCATGGCGCTCATGACATCGACCCTTGCTTCAGGATTCAGCCTGGACAGGACTGCGCGTGAATGTCCTTCCAGCACCGTATCCAGGGCAACCGCCTGTTTCTCACCTGCTGGCGTAAGCGTCAGCAGCACGCCGCGCCGGTCATGCGGATTGGGTACTTTCTCCAGCCATTTCTGTGTCGCCAGCCTGTCGGCCGCACGGCTGACCCAGCTTTTTTCCAAGCCCATCATCTTCACCAGATCGCTTTGCGACAGCGGCCCCTTGCGTAATAGCAGGATCAGCATGCGGTTCTGCGTCAGCGCGCCATGCTTGAGCAGCAACTGGCGTTGCTCGATCTCGAAGAAGCGCATGGCTTCGCGCAGCAATGTCGCGTCGTCGGCGTCAGGGGAAAAAGGCATTTTGAAGAGGGCTCCCGGAAGTATTGGATGCTATACGCAACAGTTGCGTGTAGCAACCATTTGAATGGCTTGCTTCGAGCCGGATGCCGGTGCGGCCCGTAACCACACCCGTTGCCATGATTGTCGGGTACCTTGCGCTAACACGCGGTGAACTCGTACCGGAGGCGGACACCTCGGCCGACTCATGAGAACCAGCATGCTTCATGGAGCAGTTGCGCTTGATGTCGACAGCACTTTCAAAATCATTCAAAGACTTTTCGAATCGGAGAAGTCGGGCGCTTCATTGCTGATCGTCTGCACCGTGGTTTCCCTGGCGATTGCAAATACGCCCTGGGGACCAGCCTACGCCATCTTGTGGCATACGACTGTTGCAGGTCTGAGCGTGGAGCACTGGATCAATGACGCCTTGATGGCCGTGTTTTTCCTGTTCATCGGCCTCGAACTCGAGCGCGAGTTGTATAGCGGTGAGCTTTCCAGTCTCAGGGATGCGTTGCTGCCGCTCATTGCCGCCATTGGCGGAATCTGCGCACCGGCATTGCTCCACTTTGCCTTGAACCACGGCACGCCGACGCAGGCCGGGATGGGCATCCCCATGGCGACGGACATCGCTTTTGCACTTGGCATACTGGCGTTGCTCGGCAACCGGGTGCCGTTGTCGCTCAAGGTCTTCCTGACAGCACTGGCTGTCATGGACGACCTCGGCGCGATCATCGTCATCGCGGTCTTCTATACCGCTGACTTGTCGCTGGTTTATTTATTGGGGGCGCTGGGCGTCTTTGCACTGCTGGTGACGTGTAACCGGGTGTTTCGCATCATGGCGCTTTTGCCCTACCTGCTGGGCGGCGCGCTGATGTGGTTCTTCATGCTCAAGTCCGGCATGCATGCCACGATTGCGGGCGTGCTGCTGGCGTTTGCCATTCCTTACTCGGCCAGGGCAGACGACGAAGAGTCGCCGTCGCACCGGCTGGAGCATCGCCTGCACAAACCGGTGGCGTTCATCATCCTGCCGCTGTTTGCGCTGGCCAATACCGGAGTGTTGATTAGCTCGGGCTGGCAGCAGGAAATTCTCGACAGCAATAGCCTTGGCATCATCATCGGTCTGGTGCTGGGTAAACCGCTTGGCATTTTCCTGTTGAGCTTTGTGGCCGTGGCGCTAGGTGTGTGTCGCTTGCCGGCCGACCTGAAGTGGCGCCACATCTTCGGCGCCGGTCTCCTGGGTGGTATCGGGTTCACGATGTCGATCTTCATCGGCAACCTTGCTTTCGTGGGCAATGCCGAGATCGTCAACGCGTCAAAGATGGCGATCCTGCTGGCCTCGCTTACATCGGGCCTGCTCGGTTTTGCGTGGTTGAGATTTGCACGGAGACAGAAAGACAGCTGATGCGCCGACGCGAATGATTGGGGGCGTTTCCTGCGTGTGGCGCCGATCGCGTACTAACCGGCCTAAGCTTCTGCCGGCTCTTCATTTCGCGGCACGACACGTCCCACCGGCGTAAGCGCCGCGATGGCGGCTACTGGCGGCGGATTCGTATCTTCAGCGGCGGCCGGGATGAAGACGTTCAGTTCCTTGCCGAACGCGCTCACACCGCTTGCCAGCGCTGCTTGTTGATACGGATCGAGCGCCGTGACGAGCAATTGATCGTTGATATTTACGGCTGGCGCTGCCTGCGCAGCAGCGCCAGTGTTGGCGGCATTGTCAGCAATATCGCCTTGGGTGGCCTGGTTGGTTACATCAGTGGCGGCAGGTTCGCTCTGGTCTGCCTCAACGTCGTCGACTGTTGTTGACGTGACATCGGCGGCGGCTGTGCTGGTCGTGTTCGTGTTTGCACTCGCGGTGGTGGCTGTCTGATCGGCAGCTTCATTTGGCACGGTTGCGCTGGTGGCATCAACGAGTGTCGGTGTACCGGTACTTTCCGCAGGCGATGTCTGCAGCGATTCAATGAGCTTTCTGTCGTCGGCAGTAATGGTGCCGCTGCTTTCGAGCTGCGCGAGAAGCTGCGAACTTGCAAACTGCTGTAGCAGACCTGATGGCGTGTAAAGCGGCCCACTACCGGAGGATGAGGCAAGCGGCAGATCGCCAAGATTTCTGGCTAGCGCTGCATCGATGCTCAGGTTAGGGTCACTGGCTTGCTGCGCCAGCAAACCTTGTGCGAATTGCGAAAAATCGACGGTAACGGAAGATTCAAAACCGACCAGGGCACTCGTCGTTGTGCGGCTCCCGCTGGCAGAGACAGGCGCAATCAGCCCCGCAATCGCGTTGCTGCTGGCAATGCTGGAAAGGGCTGAAATATTGTCCATGGCAGAGGGGCTCCGAGATTCAGTATGGCTGCCTGATTCGCAGCCTGCTGATCAATCCATCGCAAGAAGCGTGCTTATCAACGATGCGAATTGATCTCGTCGCGCGTGGCAAGCGCTACTTTGCGCGCAGCTTCTGCAAAGTCCTCGCCCTTGCCGGCATACAGGATCGAACGTGAAGCACTGATCATCAGGCCTGCACCTGCGACAGTCTTGCCCGCGCTGACCGTTGCCTGCACATCGCCGCCCTGCGCGCCGATACCCGGAACGAGTAGCGGCATGTCACCGACAAGCTTGCGCACATCGGTCAGTTCCTGCGGGAAGGTAGCCCCTACGACCAGTGCCGCCTGACCGTGTGGATTCCATTTCTCGGCGACGAGTTGCGCGACGTGTTGATACAGCTTCTTCCCTTCTTTTGCGTCGACTCGCACTTCCAGGTTCTGCAGATCCGAGCCACCCGGATTGGAGGTGCGACACAGC
The DNA here is from genome assembly GCA_028292485.1 of Rhodocyclales bacterium. Taxonomy (GTDB): domain Bacteria; phylum Pseudomonadota; class Gammaproteobacteria; order Burkholderiales; family Rhodocyclaceae; genus Viridibacterium. Next base: position 58,493 of record JAQGMG010000013.1, read on the forward strand.
ACGATCAACCCACAGTCCGGATACGCGAGGTATGGCTCGATCGAGTCGAAGCCCATGTACGGATTCACCGTCAGTGCATCGGCCTGATAGCGTTCAAAAGCTTCGCGCGCGTACTGCGCGGCGGTGGCACCGATGTCACCACGCTTGGCATCCAGAATCACTGGAATGTGTGGATAGTTGAGGTGAATGTAGTCGATCAGTGCTTCGAGCTGCTCCTCGGCGCTCTCGCCTGCGAAGTAGGCAATCTGCGGCTTGAAGACGCAGACGAGGTCGGCGGTGGCGTCGACGATGGCGGTGCAGAACTGATAGATCGCATCCGGATCTTCGCGCAGATGCGCTGGAAATTTGGCGAGATCCGGATCAAGGCCGACGCACAACAGCGAGTTGTTGTGCGCCCAGGCGGCCTGAAGATTTTGAATGAAGCTCATGGGGAAGTCCTGCAAGGGAATTTCCGCCAGTTTACCTTATCGTCTGCGCTCTCTATTGTTGCGGTGTGCTGACGAAACCCAGCTTGGTCAAGCCGGCACGAGCTGATGCAGCCATGATGCGGGCCACGGTTTCATACGGAGTCGTGCGATCGAAACGGAATTGCAGTTCGGGCGCTTGCGCCGGGTCGCTCACCGCTTTGCCTGCGGCCAGCAGCCGCGCATTGAGCGTCGCCTCAGCGACAGCCTCCCCATCCCAGAACAAGGTGCCTGCGCCATCCACGGCGATCTCGATCTTGTTCGGCATGTGCTTGTTTTCCGCACTCGAAGCCTTCGGCAGATCGACCTTCACTGCGTGCGTGAGCAAGGGCGCGGTCAGGATGAAGATCACCAGCAACACCAGCATCACATCGATCAACGGCACCATGTTGATCTCCGCCATTGGCGCTGTATTGCCCTGTTTGTTGAAACCGCCAAAGGCCATTACGCCACTCCCGTGATAGTGCGGACCTTGGTGGTCGTCGGCGCCTGCGCCGCTTGCACGCCCGTGGTGAGATATGAGAACAGATCATGCGCGAACGCATCCAGGCGCGACATCGTGACGCGATTGGCACGCGTGAAAGCGTTGTAACCCACAACGGCCGGCAGGGCGACCGCCAGACCGAGGCCGGTCATGATCAGGGCTTCGCCCACCGGGCCGGCCACCTTGTCCAGCGTGCCCGCACCGGACATGCCGATGGACACCAGCGCTCCATACACACCCCACACCGTGCCGAGCAAGCCCACGAACGGGGCGGTCGCGCCGACGGTGGCGAGCAGCGTCAGCCCGTTCTCCAGTTGCGAGGTCTCTTCATCCAGCACCTTGCGCATGCTGCGTGTCAGCGAATCGCCGAGCGTGCCGGCATCGCCGATCTTGCCGCCGGTGCGGTCGTGATGCTCGGCGGCGTAGATTGCGTGGCTGGTCAGATGCGAGAAAGGTTCATGTGCGCCGTGCGTGGCGATCTCGTTCTTTACTTCCTCGATAGTCGTGGCGTTCCAGAACATCTCTACGAAGCGCTCGCTGGCCTGGCGCTGGCGGAAGTACGAGATGGTCTTGGCGACGATGAAGTACCAGGAGGCCAGGGACATCATGGCGAGCAGAACGAAAAGCGTCTTGCCCAGGCCATCGGCTTGTGTGAGGAAATGGGAAAAACCCAGAGTGTGTTCAGTTGGCATGACGGTGATTCCTTGTGCAGATCGTTGTATCAATAATGAAAGTTCAAGTACGGAAGTTCAAACCGGGGAGCTCAAATGGGAGAGAGCTCGAACACGACAGGTACGCGCAGCCAGCCGGTGAAACCTTGTTTGCCATGGCGTAGCGGGCACACCCAGCTGCTGGAGATGGTTTCGCGGGCCGAGCGGTCCAGTCGCGGATAGCTGCTGCTCTTTTCAATTTCCACGCGCAGCGGGCGGCCACGTTCGTCGACCTGCATGCGCAGCATGACCGTGCCTTCCTCGCCGAGCGTGCGCGAAGCCGAGGGGTAGGACGGCTGCGGGCTCTGCGTGCAGTCGACGCTTGGTTTGAGATTCGGATCGATCGGCGGAGCGGGGGCCTGCACGACTTGTGGTGCCGGCGCTGGTTGTGGCGGTGCTGGTGGCGCAGGCGGTGCCTGCGGCGTCTCGACCACGGCCGCTACCGTCGCCGCGGGTGCCTGGATCAGCGGTGTCTCCACGGGCCTGACCTGCGGTACGGGAACGGGTTTCTGCGTGGGCACCGGCGGCAGCTTCTTGGGCGGCTCTTTCGGTTTCTCGTGTGGTTTGACCGGTTCAGGCACGGCCTGCTGGGTGGGCAGCCACTGCACATTCAGGATGGGCGGCTCGGCCGCCAGGGGCTCACTCAGTTTCATGGCCACCAAGGCCATGCCTGCGGCCAGGTGCAGACCGACCACGCCGATCAGCGCGCCATAGCGCTGCGGCCATGGGCTGTGTTCGTGGTGGATCACCGGCGGCCGGGAATCGTTGATCGAGTGGTTGATTGTGATGCTCATCATGCTTTATGTCTTGGTCATAGCTCGGACCACATCCTGAGAAGGTTGTGGTAGGTGCCGGTCAAGGCAACGAGTGGTTCGGTATCGCCTTGTTGCTGGCGCAGGGTGGCGATGGCGGCATCCATATTGAATAGCAACTCGCGCTGGGCGTCGTTGCGCACCATGCTCTGGATCCAGAAGAAACAGGCTTGGCGCTCTCCTTGTGTAACCGGTGTGACGCGATGCAGGCTGCTCGACGGGTAGAGCACCATGTCACCGGCAGGCAGCTTGACGCTGTGTTCGCCAAAGGTGTCCTGCACGATGAGTTCGCCGCCGTCATAACTGTCCGGATCGTTGAGGAACAGCGTCGCGGAAATATCGGTACGGACGTAACGGCTACCGTCCGGCACGAGGCGCACGGCGTTGTCCACGTGAGCGCCGAATTTCTCGCCGGGGCCGTAACGGTTGAACAGTTGCGGATAGACCGAGCGTGGCAGTGTTGCAGAGAAAAACAGCGCGTGGCGCGACAGGGCAGTGCCGACAATCACGCGTGCCTCAGCAAGCTGTGGCGCGCTTTCCGGCAGCTGGCGATTCTGTTTGGCCTTGGCCGACTGGGTGCCGGCGGTGATGCGCCCATCGGCCCACGGGGCTGCGTCGAGCAGGGCGCGCAAGCGGGCGAGCTCTTCGGTATTGAGGACGTTTTCTACGTGAATCAGCATTGCATGGTTCCGGAAGCAACCATGCCCGCCTGGAGGCGGGCATGGCGACGACCATAATCGCAGATCAGAATCGGACGGTGGTCATCAGTTGGACGTTACGGCGAGGCCCCGCGACAGCCCAGCCGTTATACACCGCCGGGAAGTATGCCTTGTCGAAGAGGTTGTTGATGTTGAGCTGCAAGCTGTAGCGAGGCTGGTCGAAGGTGAGCATCGCATCGTACTTCACGAAGCCCGGTGCGTTGTTGGGCGAACCTATCGCGAAGTTGCGCTTGCTCTGCCCATCCGCACCAAAGCCTGCACTCCAGTTGGGGATAAAGTTGTACACCGCCCAGATTGAGCCGCTGTTGGTCGCTGTGTTGGCAGCCGGCAAGCCAAGTTGCGATTGAGCACTTGGTGCGTTACCGATGGCATCAACGTTGGACCACATGTGCGCAAAGTTCGAGAAGATCTGCAGCTTCTTGGTGATAAAACCGGTGGCCTCGATTTCCCAGCCGTCCGTGTGGCGTTTGCCCGAGAGCAGGTTGCCGGCGCCAGGAACGGTTGATGTATCGGTGCTGCGTTCATGCAGTTTTTGCGAGCGGAACAGCGCGGCACGCAGCGACAGGTCGCCGTCGAGCAATTCCCACTTTGCACCCAGCTCGGTGTTGGCGTTCTCCTCGGGCGGCGTATTCGCGCCCGCCTGGTCGTAACTGTAGGCATCGCCCGAAGTGTTGAACGAGGTGCTGCGCGAGACGTACAGGTTGAGGTTCGGTGTCGCTTCCCAGATCAGCCCGAGGCGGTAGCTCCAGTCGTTGTCCTCACGCTGAAAGCGCGTGCGCGTGTTCAAGTTAGCGTTCGCATAATCACCATAGAAGCGATCGAAGCGCCCACCGGCCAGAAGCTTCCAGTGTGGAATGAATTCGGCGTTGTCCTGCAGGTAGAAACCTTGTGTGACTGCAGTGAAGTAGTTGTAGTTCGTGCGCGTCATGTTATAGGGCGTTGTGATGGTAGCGCCTGTATCCGGGCTGCCGACCGTGGTGAACGGCTTACCCGGTGTGCCGACGTAGCCGAAACGGTCCGAGGATTCACGACCCAGTTCGAAGCCTGCCAGCGTTTCATGTTTCATGCCGAACAGGTCAAAGCGCGAGGTCAGATCGGTCTGCCAGAACATGTCCTGATCGTTCGCACCGCGGGCGGGCGGGCTGTTGCGATTCACCCTGCTGTCTCCCGTCACTGGCGTACCGACGACGGCCAGCTGCGTTGCCCACAAATCGCGTTTGAACTCGCCATAGCGGAGCGCACTACGCACTTGTGTCTTGTTGCTGAAGCGATGGATGTATTCAAGCGACGCGATGTCCGCGGAGTCGGTCTGGTAGTCGCTCTTCAGACCATAGAACTTGTCGGACGCGTCATCGTAAGGGCGGCCGCCGACCCACGGAAAAGCGAAGTTCGGCGTGTTGTCGTAGTTCAGGTGGTAGTAGCTGATCGCGAATTCGTCACTGGTGCCGATACCTGTGCGGAAACTCGGTGCGATGCCGAAGCGCTTGCTGTCGGCGCCCTTCGGGCTGCCCTCGTCCTTGGTATACATTGTGTTGAGGCGGAAGGCGGAGGTCTCACCAAGAACCTTGTTGAGGTCGGCCGTGCCGCGGTAATAGCCTTGGTCACCGACAGTGAAGCCAACGGAGTTCTCGTCCGCGAGATAGGGCACCTTACTGACCTGGTTGATCACGCCACCGGTCGAACCGTGGCCGAACAGCATGGAAGCCGAGCCGCGCAACACTTCGATGCGTTCGAGGTTGAACACTTCTCGGTTGTACTGGGCGATGTCGCGCATGCCGTCCAGGAACAGGTCGCCGTAAGACACGAAGCCGCGCAGGTTCAGGTTGTCGCCGATACGTCCGCCCTCACCGGCGTTGAACGATATGCCGGAGACATGTTGTAGCGAGGAAACCATGCTGTCGTTCTGACGGTCGCTGATCAGCTTGGCCGGGACGATGGTAATGGATTGCGGAACGTCCTTGGGGGCCGTGTCCGTCTTGCCGATGCGCGTCGTTTCTGTCTTGTACTGGGTTTCGGAAGAGGGCTTCGCGGTATCGCGCTCGGCCTTGACGATCACTGGAGCAACCGTTGGCTCGTCGACCTTGCCTGGCGCCGATGCTGCAGGCGCTGGTGCCACAACTGCGTCGGCTGCGAATGCTGGCGAAACTGCCGATGCGCCTGTCAGCAGCGCCATCATCATGTGCGATGGTGCTTTCCCCCGTGGATACTGCGAATGCTTGATCATTTTCTCTCCGCTGATTGACTAAGTACCGACGCGTATTGCGGCAACTCGCGCAATTCTTGACGGCACGCTGAATTGTGTTTGCGAATTATTCGCATTTATAATGTTTGTGTCAACGCGAACTATTCTCATTTGTGTTTTGGGTGTCGCAAGCATGTTGAAGTGGCGATAGTGCGAAGCAGCGTGCGGGCGCAACGAGGCGCGTCAGAAACCGAGGAAATGACGCGTTGAAGGTGAGGAGGACGGTCCTGGCTTAATTAGTGGCGTGTCGGAAAGGCCTGTGCAAGCGCGGCACACCACGTGCGTATTCCACCCAGCCCGGCCACGACAAGGCTGGTGTCGGGCACAATACGTTTCGCTTACAGGAGTTTCCCCATGCGCTTTGATGACGACAGCGAAAGCAGCAATGTTGATGACCGCCGCGGCAGTGGTGGCGGTTTTCCCATCGGCGGTGGAAGCATCGGAATCGGTACGGCCGTGCTGGCGCTCGCCGCCTGGTATTTCGGTATCGATCCCTCGATTGTCCTCAATGGCAGTCGCGCCCTGCAGCAACACACACAGCAGGAGCAGAACACGGGGCAACCGGTGACAGCCAGCAAGGAAGAGCAACAGTCGGTGCACTTCGTCAAAGTGGTGCTGCACGATCTTGAAAAAACCTGGCATGAGCAGTTTGCGGCGCAAACCGGCAAGACTTATGTCGATCCAAAGCTCGTGCTTTTCCGTGGTGCCACGCAAACAGCATGCGGCACGGGTCAGACCGCCATGGGGCCGTTCTATTGTCCGGCAGACCAGAAGGTTTACATCGACCTCGCGTTTTATGACGAAATGCAGCGTCGCTTTCATGCGCCGGGTGATTTCGCGCAGGCTTATGTGATCGCTCACGAAGTCGGGCACCACCTGCAGAATCTCATGGGCATTTCCGGGCAGGTCCATCAGGCGCAGGAGCGTGCATCAAGCACCGCGCAGGCCAATGCGCTATCCGTGCGCCTGGAGTTGCAGGCCGACTGTTTCGCAGGCGTTTGGGCCTACTACGCCAACAAGGAGCGGCATGCGCTGGAGCCTGGCGACGTGCAGGAGGCTGTTACAGCTGCTACCGCCATTGGTGACGATGCGCTTCAGCAAGCCTCGCGTGGCCGCATCGTGCCCGACAGCTTCACCCACGGCAGCTCGCAGCAACGTGTGCGCTGGCTGCAACGCGGGCTGGAGTCGGGCAGCCTCAGTCAGTGCAATACGTTCAAGACGCGAGAGCTTTGATTCGGCCGCGCTCGAACCATTCGGCCAGAAGACGGCCGCATATTTTCATAACAATGACAAAGAGATATAGATGAATACGGGGAAGAACGAGCCGGGTTCCTGGTCGGCACACGCAGCGGCGCCCAATACACACAATCGCATGCTGGAGCTTGTTACCACGCATCTGGGCGCACCGCAGGGGCTGCGCGTTTGCGATCTTCCATGCGGCGCGGGATCATTTTCGCGCCGCCTTGGGGACGCTGGCATGGATGTGACCAGTGTCGATATCGAAGCAGTCTCGCCGTTTTACTTTGACGAGAGCAAGCGCGTTCTGGCCGACGCCAATTTCGCGCTGCCGTTCGAGGATGGGCAGTTTGATGCAATGGTGACAATCGAGGGCATCGAGCACCTTGAGAATCCGTCATTTTTCTTGCGTGAATGCGCCCGGGTCGTGCGCAAGGGAGGATGGATATTCCTGTCGACGCCCAATGTCGATAGCTTTCGCTCGCGCAAATATGTCTTTGGGCGCGGGCATCACCGTTACTTCACCCCGCGTGAAGATGGGTCCAAGGATTCAGGTCACGTACATCCCATCGACATGTGTTTCATGCGTCAGGCTGCCGCAAAAACAGGTTTGTCATGGGTGGAGACCAGCGTCAACAAGATCGTCGGACGATCGATGTTCAAGGAATTTCTCCGGCCCTGGATGACGCGCAAACTGCCTTCTTACATGCAGGGCGAGATTCCGTTTTACGGCGACGTGATCATGTACGTGCTGCGTAAGGATTGAACTGCACTGACGAGTATTGAAACACCGGCCCGGCCTTGGCGCCGGACCGATGTTTCAGTGATGCAGGATCTTCGACAGGAACTGTTGCGCACGCTCTGAGCGCGGCTGGCCGAAGAACTCTTCCTTCGCCGCGTCTTCGACTATCTTGCCCTGATCCATGAAGACCACGCGGTTTGCCACCTTGCGTGCAAAGCCCATCTCGTGAGTGACGACCATCATGGTCATGCCCTCGTGTGCCAGTTCGACCATCACGTCCAGTACTTCATTGATCATTTCCGGATCGAGCGCCGAGGTGGGTTCATCGAAGAGCATGCAGATAGGGTCCATCGACAGTGCGCGCGCAATGGCGACGCGCTGCTGCTGACCGCCAGACATTTCGCCGGGATACTTGTTGGCGTGCGCCTTGAGGCCAACCCGCTCAAGCAGCTTCATGCCCTTGGCATGCGCTTCGTCTTCGCTGCGACCCAGCACCTTGACCTGGCCTATGGACAGATTCTTGATGATGCTCATGTGCGGGAACAGCTCGAAGTGCTGGAACACCATGCCTACGCGTGCGCGCAGCTTTGGCAGGTCAGTCTTCGGGTCGTTGATGGCCGTGCCGTTGACGGCGATGTTTCCCTGCTGGATTGGCTCGAGCCCATTGACGCATTTGATCAGCGTCGACTTGCCTGAGCCTGATGGCCCACACACCACGACAACTTCCCCTTTTGCGATCTGCGTTGTGCAATCGGTCAGCACCTGAAAACTGCCATACCACTTCGAGACCTTGTTGATTTCGATCATTGGGTTTCCCGTATGTCCTGTTATTTGAGGATGCGCTTAGCGAATGATGGCAATGCGTTTATTCAGATGCTTGACCAGCATCGACAGCGAGAAGCAGATGGCGAAATAAACCACGGCGGAGAAGATATACATCTCCACCGGACGGTTGTAGTTCTTGCCGGTGATCTCCGCAGCCTTGAGCAGATCCTTGGCACCAATGGCATAGACCAGCGACGTATCCTGGAACAGGATGATGGTCTGCGTCAGCAAGACTGGCAGCATGTTGCGGAAGGCTTGCGGCAAGATGACGTGCCCCATGGTTTGCCAGTACGTCATGCCGATTGCGTAGCCCGCGTTGATCTGCCCTCTGGAAACGCTCTGGATGCCCGCGCGCATGATCTCGGCATAGAAGGCTGCCTCGAAAAGCGTGAAGGTGATCATTGCAGATTTCTCCGCTCCCATCGGCGAGCCGGTGAAGATCGGGATCAGGAAGAAGAACCAGAGAATCACCATCAGCAGCGGGATGGAACGCAGTGTGTTGACGTAGAACGTCGAAATGGTACCCAGCACCACTCCGCCGGAAAGCCGCGCAAGCGCCAGCAGCGTGCCGAGAATGATGCCGCCGGTCATTGCTGTGGCCGTCAGCTTGAGGCTGTAGAGAAGGCCTTGCCAGATGAATGGCAGGCTCAGGGGGATGACGCCGAAATCGAAGTTGCTGAACATGGCCGCTCCTATTTCGCGAGAATGAAGCCGGGCACGTGGGAGCGCTTCTCGATGAAGCTCATCACGCGATTGGCAGCCATTGCGCAGATCACATACAGCACCGTCGCGGCCAGCAGGCTTTCGATGACCTGGCCGGACTCTTCCACCATTTGCCGCGATATGAAGGTCAGGTCCATCACGCCGATGGCAAAGGCCACAGCCGAATTCTTGAACGCGTTCATGAACTCCGACGTCAGTGGCGGAATGATGAAACGGAACGCCATCGGCAGAATCACGTAGCGATAGGTCTGTGCTTCAGTGAAGCCCAGCGCCAGGCCGGCATAGCGTTGGCCGCGCGACAAACTCTGGATGCCGGCGCGCACCTGCTCGGCGACGCGTGCCGAGGTAAACAGGCCGAGCGCCAGCGTGGCGGTGAAGAATTCCTTGCCCGGCATATCCTGCTTGACCCACAGCGACAGATCGCGCGGCAGGAGTTCCGGGACGACAAAAAACCAGATGAAAAGCTGCACCAGAATGGGGACGTTTCGAAACAGCTCTACCCAAACAGTGCCCACCATGACAAGCGGTTTACTCTGCACCGTGCGCAAAGTGCCCATGATGCTGCCGAGTACCAGTGCGATGACCCAGGCGCTCATGGCGACTGCCACGGTCCAGCCGAGTCCGGTAATGATCCAGTCCAGATAAGTGTCGTCGCTCGAGGACACCTGTTGGAAAAAAATGCCCCAGTTCCAGTGGTAATTCACGCGCATCCTCCCGTCTGTCACCGTCGATGGCGCTCATATGAGAGCGCCATCGGGGCGGGTTATTTATGTGCTGCGTTGTGGGCTGCTTGAGGTGTTACGTCAGGACTGCCGTATCGCGGATTACTTCTTGTAGGACTCGGCCGGGAAGTCGTTCGGATTGGCAATCACTGCCTTGAGAGCATCGCTCATCAGGAAGTTCATGCTGATGTTCTTCGGCGGGATCGGCGACAGGAACCACTTGGTATAGAGTTTGTTGAGTTCGCCGCTCTTGGCCAGGTCCTTCACAACGACATCGACCAGCCCCTTGAATTGCGGGTCGTCCTTGCGCAGCATGATGGCAATCGGTTCGGTCGAGAGAGCAGGGCCAACCAGGGCATAGTCCTGCGGCGATTTTGCGTCGGCTATCAGACCTGCCAGCAGATTGTCATCCATCACGAAAGCAACGGCGCGATCCGTTTCGAGCATCAGGAAAGAGTCGGCGTGGTCTTTGCCGTAGACTTCCTTGAAGTCGATGTTCTTGCCTTTTTCATGCGAGCGCATCAGCTGCACGCTGGTCGTGCCGGTTGTCGTGGCGACCGGTTTGCCGGCGAGCTGGTCGAGATCCATTATGCCGGATGATTTCTTGACGGCCATGCGGACATTGGTGACGAAGGTCGTTGGTGCGAAGGCGACCTGTTTCTGACGGTCAGCGTTATTGGTCGTCGAGCCACATTCGAGATCGACCGTACCGTTCACCACCAGCGGGATGCGATTCTGCGAGGTAACCGGTTGTTCCGCCACCTTGATGCCTGGCATCTTCAGCTTGGCTTTTACCGCATCGACGATCTTGTAGCAGATGTCGATGTGATAACCGACAGCCTTCTGGTTGGCGTCGAGAAAAGAGAGTGGCTTCGAGGATTCGCGGATACCCAGGGTAATCGTGCCCGAATCCTTGACCTTCTTGAGCGTGCCATCGAGTTCCTGTGCCAGGGTCGCTTGCGAACAGAGACTGACTACAGCAGCGGCAAAGAGTACTTTTTTGAACATGCGGTCCTCCGGAAGTAGCTCGGCATGTGCCGAGATTGGGTAAAACTACAGGCAATAAGCGCGCCAGCCGGCACACGACAACTGAAGCTCGCAGCTTGCGCATATCAGCGCAATGGGGGCTTGCCCGAAGGCTGCCAGGTCGTAACAAACATTTACGTGCGCAGACGGACACCCCCGGGGCTACACCCGATTCTCGCCTTGGCTGCCATGGTTATGGCCGTTTGGGTATCTTGTCACGGGGCGGACTCGGGGTAAGCCCTATACTGGCGGCCGAAATATGGTTTGTTTGCTCGATTCAACACGCTATTGATGACAATCAAAATCATCCACGCCGTTATCCGGAGGTCCTTCGAGGATTCTAGATGGTTGTGAAATCTCTCTTTCCACGCGCCCTGGCTCATCGCCTGGTTTGCGCCTTTTTGCTGAGTTGCTGTTGCGCCGTTTCGGTAGTCGGCGCCGCCGATACCGAGCGGGCGGCGAAATTCTATGAAGATGGCCTGACGCGTTTCAAGAAGAACGACGTCGACGGCGCCATCATCCAGCTCAAGAACGCGCTGCAACAGGACAATCGCCTGCTGGCAGCGCATGTATTGCTGGGCAAGGCGCTGTTGCGCAATGGCAATCCCCCGGCAGCCGAGGCAGCGTTCAACGATGCCTTACGCCTGGGTGTGAATCGCAGCGAAGTGCTGGCGTCGCTTGGCCGGGTCTATCTGTTGATGGGCCAGCCGAAGATGCTGATCGAACGTGTGACGCCGGACGACCTGCCTACTTTGGCCAAGGTCGAGGTGTTGACGCTGCGCGGACAGGCATTTGCCGATATGGGCAACTACCCTCAGTCGTCACAGTCGTTCGAGAACGCGCGGGCTGCCGACCCGTCGTCAGTCGTGCCCTTGCTGGCCGAGATACCGGTTCTGCTCTCGCTCGGTCAGAGCGAGCGTGCACGCTCCCTCGCTGAACGCGCAGTCGCGATTGCACCTGCCAACGCCGATGCGTGGAACATGTATGCATCGGTAGCACATGCAGGCCTTGATCTGCGCAGTGCGCTGGACCGCTACGGCAAGGCGCTGCTGCTGGACCCGGCGCAAGTGGATGCACGTATCGCCCGTGCTTCGATCCTGCTCGATCAGAAGCGCGATGCCGAAGCCGAGGCTGACCTCAACATTCTCAAGAAGAACGTACCGACCGAGGTGCGTGCTTCCTACATGCGTGCTGTGCTGGCCGGCCGGCGCGGCAAAGCCGGCGAAGTGCGTGTGGCCCTGACCGAGATCGCACAGACCATCGACAGCCTGCCACGCGGATGGCTGGCCAGTCGCGAGCAATTCCTCATGCTCGGCGCCGTCGCTCACCATGGCCTCGGTTCAAACACCAAGGCACAGGCCTATCTCGAGGCGGTCATCGGCCTCAATAGCCGCAATGCTGGCGCGCGCAGATTGCTCGCCACCATTCAGCTCGACCAGAATGATTTTGGTGCGGTCGAGCGGGACCTCGACCCCGTATTGCGCGACAACGCCAACGATCCACAGGCGCTCTACCTGATGGGGCAATTACGCCTCGCACAGAAGCGCTATGTGCAGGCCAGCCAACTGCTGGATCGTGCCGCACAGCTGGGCGGCGATTCGGCGGAAGTTCGCGCGGCGATTGGCTTTACACAGCTAGGCCTGGGTGAAGGGGAAGCCGGTGTCAAGAGTCTGGAAGCGTCTTTCGCCAAGAAGCCCGGCGATGCCAAGGTGGGTCTGGCGCTGGCAATCCAGTATGTCCGCATGGGGCAGGGCGCAAAGGCCATCGCAGCTGCCGAAGCAGTGGTCAAGGCCGATCCGTCGAATATTGCCGCACTCAATGCCGTTGGGGCCGTACGTGCTGCGGCGGGTGACAAGCCTGGCGCACGCAAGGCATACGAACAGGTACTGGCGCGGGACGCCTCATTTGGCCCTGCGGTGCTCAATCTGGCAAAGCTTGATCTGGCCGACGGGCGTCTCGACGACAGCAGAAAACGACTCAGCGGCTGGCTCGCCCGCAACCAGGACGACGATAACGCCATGTATGAAATGGGCCGCCTCGAGTTAGTGGCCGGGCGCCGCGGCGAAGCGCAGCGCTGGTTCGAGAAGGCATTCGCACAGCGCTCGACCAACGAGCGTGCCGGCATTGCACTGATCGACCTGCTGTTGGGCCAGGGAACAAGCCAGCCTGCCCTCAAGGTGGCGCGCGATCTTGTTGACGCCAATCGCAGCAGCCTCGATGCCCAGTCGGCGCTGGCCCGGGTCCAGCTTGCTGCCGGTGAGCGCAACAATCTGCTCATTACACTCAAGGAAATGACGCGGCAGGCTGAATACGACGCAACCGCGCAGGTTCGCATCGGCCGTTTGCAGTTGATGGCCGAAAATGCCGAAGGCGCGGCGTACAACGCGCAGAAATCGCTTGCTGCGGCACCGAACAATCTGCCTGCCCTGTCCCTTATGGCGGACGCCGAGCTGGCGCGCAAGGATATGACCAGGGCCGAAGCGATCGGCAAGGACATCACTGCGCGTTATCCGGCAAGCGCCGAAGGCTATCGCATTGGCGGCGACGCGAGCATGGCGCGCGGCAATCCAGTAGTCGCCGCGCAATCCTACCGTGGTGCACTCCAGCGCGAGCCTGGCACCGCCTACGCACAACGACTGGCGCAGGCGTTATCGCAGGCGGGCGATGTGCCACACGCTATCGAGGCGCTGGATTCCTGGCTGAAAAAGAACCCGGACGATCTGGGCGCACGCGCTGCACTGGCAGAAATCAATATGCGCGCCGGCAACTGGAAGGCTGCTCGCGACCAATACGACAAAGTGCTTGCAGTCCAGCCCAACGCCGTGCCGATTCTCAACAATCAGGCAACGGTGCTGCAGCGGCTCGGCGATCCGACGGCAATGACTGTCGCCGAGCGCGCCTACAAGCTGGCACCGCAGGATCCCAGCGTCGTTGACACCTATGGCTGGGGCCAAGCCCTCGCCGGCAAGCTCGACATAGCGCTGCGCCTGCTTCGCGACGCGCGTCTACGCCAGCCGGAAGACGGCGATATCCGTTACCACCTCGCCTGGACGCTGACTCGACTCGGGCAAAAGTCCGAGGCCAGGGAAGAATTGAGCTATGCACTGAAGACAGCGCGCCACTTTGATTCGCAAAACGAAGCAAAAGCGCTGATGAAGGAATTGGGTGGCTAGGAAGAATGCCTGAATCGACTGTCGCCAAATTTGACGCTTCACCTTTTGGCTCAGACGATTGCTGTTATCAAGTTATTGATATTTATATGATTAATAGGCGTGGACCGAAGTTTGCTTATCACCATGCGACCGCATCACAATTTTTGGAGCATTTCCACATGAACCATACGAAACGGATAGCAATTGCGCTTATGGTTGCCTTTGGCGCCTTGAACGCACCTTCCGTTCTTGCCTCGGCGACTTATTCGTTCGACTGCAGCAAGACCGATTGCAGCAACTCCAATACGTCCGCTTACGGTAATGCGCGCACCTTCTCCGCAGTGGAGTCTGTAACCGGCACGACCATCACGGTAACGGCGACGGCGGTTGCAAACACCAGCGGAACCAGCACTGCCAGCAATGGCGCATCGCAGACAATCGAAACGGCTTACCTGGCGGCATACGGCACAGTAGGCCAAAGCTCCGGTAGCAATGGCTTCGGCGTCCGTAACCGCGATGCCGCCAGTGCCGACGTCGATACGAATGAAGGTGTCGCTCCCGAGCACGCCATCGACAACAACGAGCGCTACGACATGGTCCTGCTGACCTTCAGTACCGCCGTAACGCTGTCGCAGATCAAACTGGGCTACGTCAATACCGATTCCGACGTCAGCATGCTGGCTTACATGGGCAGCGGCGCAGCTCCCCTGACGGGAAAGACCTATGCGCAACTCGTCACCAGCGGCTGGCTGGCTGTTGGTAGCTATGCCGACGTCGGCACCTCGGCAAAGACGGTCAATACCAGCAATGTGAGTTCGACGACCTGGCTGATCGGTGCGTACAACCCACTGAGCGGCGATACCTCATGCTCGGCCTGCTCTATCGGCAATGACTATTTCAAGTTGCTGACGCTGTCGATCAAGGATCAATCCACTCCGACAACAGAAGTGCCTGAGCCAGGTTCGCTGGTTTTGGTTGGCCTGGCACTGGCAGGTGTGGCAGTATCACGCCGCCGCAAGAAATAAAAAGAAGACAGTCGATGCAGCAAAGAACGGCGCCCTAGGGCGCCGTTCTCCTTTGTGACTATCGTCTTGCGTGCGTGAGCAGTGATCGACGCGATGCGTGTTGCCAATTGATCTTGCTGTCATACCCTTGCTCATAGCCGTTTGCTCGCGCTATCCCGCAATCGCCATCAAGCAGTAGCTTGGGCACTCAGTGCCGCCGCCGATAACAGACTCCCAGTGAGACAACCGGCACCAGGCTGACAGCGCCCTACGCTTGCATGGCGCCTGTCTCAATCGGCCAGACTTTCTTCCTGTTGCTGCAAGGTCCACATTTGGGCGTAGCTGCCATCCTGGGCGAGCAGCGCGGCGTGCGAGCCCCGTTCGATGATCCTGCCTGCTTCGATGACGACAATCTCGTCAGCGTTCATTACCGTGGACAGGCGATGGGCGATGATCAGCGCGGTGCGGCCTTGGGCTGCGGCTTCCAGTTGCGACTGGATGGCTTTTTCGGTCTTCGAGTCGAGCGCGGAAGTGGCTTCGTCAAAAATGAGGATGGGCGGGTCTTTCAACAAGGTGCGTGCGATCGCCACGCGCTGCTTTTCACCGCCGGAAAGTTTCAGGCCACGCTCGCCGACCTTGGTTTCGTAGCCATCGGGCAAGCTCAGGATGAAGTCGTGCAATTGCGCAGCGCGCGCGGCCGCAATGACTTCGTCATGGCTCGCTTCGGGGCGGCCGTAGCGGATGTTGTAGAGGATGCTGTCGTTGAACAGCACGGTGTCCTGCGGCACGATGCCGATGGCGCGGCGCAGGCTGGCCTGCTTGATCTGGCGCAGATCGATACCGTTGAGCTTGATGGCGCCGCCGCTGACATCGTAGAAACGGAACAGCAGCCGCGACAGGGTCGACTTGCCCGCGCCGGAGTGGCCGACCACCGCAACGGTGCGGCCCGGCGAGACATCGATGCTGATGTCTTCCAGCACGGTGCGACGCGGGTCGTACGCAAAGCTTACGTTCTCGAAACGCAGACCCGTCGGGCCGACTGGCAGGTCTACAGCATCGGGCGCATCCTGCACTTCACGTTGTGTGCGCAGCAGGCCGAACATGCGCTCGATGTCGGTAAGCGCCTGACGGATCTCGCGGTAAAGCACGCCGAGGAAGTTGAGCGGGATGTAGAGCTGAATCAGGAAGGCATTGACCAGCACGATGTCGCCGAGTGTCATCTGTCCTGTTGCGACGCCCGCCGCAGCGTGCCACATCATTACCGTAACGCCACAGGCGATGATGAAGGCCTGACCGATATTGAGGCCGGAGAGCGAGTACTGGTTGCGGATCTGCGCATTCATCCAGGCGCGTAGTTGTTCGTCATAGCGCCGCGTTTCGTAGCCTTCGTTGTTGAAGTACTTCACCGTTTCGTAGTTGATCAGGCTGTCGATGGCGCGCGCATTGGCGGCCGAATCGAGCTCGTTAGCCTGACGCCGCAAATTCGTGCGCCAGTTGGTGACCTTCACGGTGAACACGATGTAGACCGTCAGCGTCGCGACTGTGATCAGCGCGAAGCTGATGTCATAGTTCTTCAGCAACACGCCGAGCACCAGTGCAATCTCCACGATGATCGGCAGAATGCTGTAGATCGCGTAACTGATCAGCGAACCGATGGAACGTGTGCCGCGCTCGATGTCGCGCGTGAGCCCACCCGTCTGGCGCTCGAGGTGAAAGCGCAGCGAGAGTGCGTGCAGATGCTGAAAGACTTCGAGCGTAATGCTGCGCACGGCTTGCTGCGTGACCCGCGCAAACAGGATCTCGCGCAACTCGGTGAAGGTCGAGGTGGCGAAACGCAAAGCGCCGTAGGCAAGCAGCACTGCTGCCGGCACCACGATGACCGCCTGGCTCTTGCTCAGGTCGAGCGCGTCGACGATGTGCTTGAACACCATCGGCACAGCCACGTTGGCGACCTTTGCACTGACCAGGCAGGTCAATGCCAGTGCTACGCGGCCATGCCAGCGCCACACATAGGGCAGCAGGGACTTTATGGTCGCCCAGGCTTTGAGTTCATTGGGAGAGTTGGAGGCAGGCAGGGGCAGGGAAGAGGCGCGTCGCATTGCCGCATTGTAGGGGCTGTTGCCATACAAGCGGCATTCATGGCCGTGGAATGCGATCAGTGTCGCGCTTGAGAACTCGATGCTCCGCGCCGGATCATCTGCAACTGCGATGCGCCCAGCTGCAGCAAGTCGCGTGGACTACTTCACCTGTTCGCTGATTTCAATTTGCAAAGGTTTGCCGTTTGCCGCCAGCACCGGCTGTGAGAACCCCTGCAGATCACCGCTTGCGGCAATGGGATTACCGCTCTTCGAGACACGCGCGCCGATTATGACTTTGTCCTGAGGGCCAACGCTGCCCATCATCATCTGCGCCTTGCTGAAATCGAAGTCCACCGGCAGTTCGCTGGCCTTGAAGCGTATGCCAGCCACAGGCGGGCCGCCCGCAGCAGGGCGGGCAAAGATGAACAGCGAATCGTCCTTGCCGACCTGCGTTTTCAGCGCACTGGCAATCGTCACACGGCCTTTCAGTGTGAGCGATGCCGCTGCTTGTTCGACAATCGTTTTCTCTGCTGGCAGCAGACCGCCACGTCTGCGCGCTTCGTCGATCATGGCGCGCACTGACTGACCGAACTCGCTCTGTGCCGGCACGTTCGCCGCGATCAATTGCCATTGCGCGATGGCTTTCTTGTAGTCCTTGTGATCAAAGGCTAGGCTGCCCGACAGCGCCAGCGCCTTGATGTTCTGCGGGTCGATGGCGAGTGCCCTGGCGATCAACTTCTCGGGATCGCCAGCAAGCTTGCGGTCTTGCGCGCTGGCTGCAGCATCGGCCCAGTCTGCGAATACCTGGGCGTTCTGCGGCTGCTTTTCCGCCAGTTTGGCGAAGACCTTCACGGCTTCGTCAAAGCGATTCAGCACCATGTACGAGCGGCCCAGCATCTGCAATCCCTGTATGTCATCGGGGTTGGCTTTGACGCGCGCTGCAAGCTTGGCCACCATGCCCTCGATCTGTGCCGGCGTGACCTGTTGCTCTTGCTGGGCGACGAGCTTTGCCGGATCTAGCCCGGCGAGGTTGCCAATGCTCAGATAAATGGCGATCGCCGCAGCCGGCAATGCCACACCGATCGCCACAGCCCAGCCTAGGCGTGGCTTCGTCGTTGTGAAGGCTTCCGGTGCCGTGGACTCCTCCAGCGCGCGGCGTTCGATTTCACCCACGGTTTGCACGTAACTGGCTTCGCTGATATTTCCAGCCGCGCGTTCTGCTTCAAGATCGTTGCGTTGTTCGCGCAGAATCTTGAGCGCCGGACTCTCTAACGCACTGTCCGCTGTTGCCGTGCGACGCATCAGGGGCCACAACAGTGTGGCAGTTGCCAGCAGAGCCAGGATGGCGGCGGCAATCAGGAATGCAATCATGCGGGATTCTCGTTGTTGTTGTCTTTGTCACGTCCGAGCAGCGCGCGCGCGCGCGCCGATTCTTCCGGTGAGAGCGCCGTCGTGATGGCATGTCGGCGTCGCAAGCGCACGGTCCAGGCAAAGCCGCCCAATGCGATCAGCATGAGCGCTGCAGGTCCGCCCCAGAGCAGCAGCGTCGTGGTCTGGAAGGGTGGATCGTAGAGGACGAAGTCGCCATAGCGCTCGACCATGTAGGCGAGAATTTCCTTGTCGGTCTTGCCGGCAGCGAGCATCTCGCGCACTTGCCGACGCAAGTCGTTGGCGAGATCGGCTTGCGACTCCGCGATGGATTGATTCTGGCAGACGAGGCAGCGCAGCCGTTCGGAGATGTGAGTGACGTGTTCTTCAAGCGCCGTATCAGGCGCGGCGATTGCAGTCGTTGACGCAAACCCGAACGCAAACGCCAACGCGAGCAAAGTGTGGCGAAGAAAAACAACAATGTTCGTCATCCCGGCGAAGGCCGGCATCCGGATCGTGGGCGCGCCCTGGATTCCGGCCTTCGCCGGAATGACGATGCTTTGGGTATCTCGCGCGCTAACCACGCTGCAGCTCCCTGATTCTCGGCAGCAATACCTTGTCCAGAACCTCGGGCGTAATCGGCCCGATCTGCTTGTAACGTATGCGGCCATTGCCGTCGATGAGGAAAGTCTCGGGTACGCCATACACGCCGTAATTGATGCCGACGCGGCCATCGGCGTCGACGATGGATGCCGTGTAGGGATCGCCGCCCGCTGCGAGCCAGGCGAGGCCGTCATCGCGCTTGTCCTTGTAGTTGAGGCCGATGATGGGCAGCACCTTCTGCGCGGCGAAGCCCACGAGCACCGGGTGCTCTTCACGGCAAGCGACGCACCACGATGCCCATACATTCAGCAACCAGACCTTGCCCTTCATGTCAGCCAGCGACAGCGTCTTCTCTGGCACATGCAATTGTGCCAGCGTGAAAGCGGGGGCGGGTTTGTCGATCAGCGGCGAGGGAATCTCATGCATGTCGCGCGTCTGCGCATGCCACAGCGCCACGCCAAAAAAACCAATCAGTGCGACGAAGATGACGAGAGGAATGAGCGCTTTTGCTTTCATTGTCTTGCGCTCACGCTGCCTGCGCGGCAACGGCCTTGCTGGCGTCGCGTGTTGCCAGCTTGCGATAGCGCTTGTCACTTGCTGCCAGCACGCCACCCAGCGCCATCAACAGGCAACCGCCCCAGATCCAGCTGATGAAGGGCTTGTAATAGAGGCGCACGATCCACGTGTCTTCGCTCGTTGCTTCACCCATCGAGGCATAGATGTCGCGGAAGACGCCGTTGTCGAGCGATGCTTCCGTCATCGGTGATTGCGTTGCGGTGTAGATGCGCTTCTCCGGCGTGAGCGTGTTGATATGCACGCCGTTTCTCGACAGGTCGATCACACCGCGCGCAGCGATATAGTTGGGGCCATTGATCTGGTTCACCGCTTTCAGCGTGAAGTCATAGCCTGCCAGATGGGTACTGCTACCGATCTTGATCGGCACATCGGCATTCGTTTCCATGGTCTTCACCAGGGTTACGCCGATGATGAAAATGCCAATGCCGTAATGTGCCAGCCACATGCCCCACCATGCCGATGGAATGTTCGACAGCTTTGACGACAGACTGGCGCTCTTGCGCTCGCCTGCATTTCCGTTCAATCGTTCGCGCAGTAGCTGAATGCCGCCGAGCATGACCCAGGCTGCAAGGCTGAGGCCGAGCGCAGTGCGCCAGCTCAAAGCATGCAATGCTGCGGCGATCCCGATACCCGCTACCGCGCTGACGGCAAGAGCCGGCGCCAGCTTGCGCAAAAGCGGTGTCAATGCATGACCTTTCCAGCGCACGAAAGGGGCCATGACCATCAACAACACGACAGGTGTCATGACGGGGAAAAAGACTGCTTCAAAATAGGGTGGGCCGACCGAGAGCTTGCCGAGATTCAGCGCGTCGAGCAGCAGCGGGTAAAGCGTGCCGAGCATCACGGTGGCAGCAGCAACGGCGAGCAGCACGTTATTGGTGAGCAGAAAGGTCTCGCGCGAAACCGGCTCGAACTGACCACCACCGACCAGTTTTGGCGCGCGCCAGGCATACAGTGCCAGTGATCCGCCGATGACAATGGCAAGCAGCGCCAGGATGAAGATGCCGCGACGTGGGTCGCTGGCGAATGCGTGCACTGAAGTCAGCACGCCGGAGCGCACGAGGAAGGTGCCGAGCAAGGAGAACGAGAAAGCGGCAATGGCCAGCAGCACCGTCCAGCTCTTGAAGGCGCCGCGCTTCTCCGTGACCGAGAGCGAATGAATCAGCGCCGTGCCGACCAGCCAGGGCATGAAGCTGGCATTTTCCACCGGATCCCAGAACCACCAGCCGCCCCAGCCAAGTTCGTAATACGCCCAGCCGGAGCCGAGGGTGATGCCGCAGGTGAGGAAGACCCATGCGGCCAGCGTCCAGGGCCGCGACCAGCGTGCCCATGCGGCGTCGAGACGACCTGACAGCAAGGCGGAAATCGCGAACGCAAACGCCACCGAGAAACCGACATAGCCCATGTAGAGCAACGGCGGGTGGATGATCATGCCCGGGTCTTGCAGCAGCGGATTCAGATCCTGGCCCTCGAGCGCAGCAGGTAGCAGACGCTCGAAAGGGTTAGACGTGAACAGCATGAATGCCAGGAAGCCAGAGCTCACCAGGCCGAGCACGCCGAGCACGCGCGCCACGAACGCTTCGGGCAGATTGCGCGCCAGCGATACCGCAAAAATCCATACCGTCAGCATCAGTGCCCACAGCAGCAAGGAGCCTTCATGGCTGCCCCACACGGCCGTGATGCGGTAGATCAACGGCAGCCTGGTGTTGGAATGCGAAGCGACGTAGAGCACCGAGAAATCGTTGTTGATGAACGATACGGTGAGGCACAGAAAGCCCAGCGCCACCATCGCGAACAACAGGCGCGCAGCAGGACGCGCAACATTGATGAGTGCCGCATCGCCGCGATGCGCACCGATCAGTGGCACGCTGCCAAGCAGCACGGCGACGAGCAGGGCGAGGATGAGGGAGAAGTGGCCGAGTTCGGGGATCATGATGATGGTTTCAGAGCTATGGCTTCATTGAGCGCGATGCTTGTTGCGCCTTGTCGACAGCGGCTTTGGCTTCCGGCGGCATATAGTTTTCGTCGTGCTTGGCGAGCACCTCGCTGGCGACGAAGTTGCCATCCGTGTCGAGCTTGCCCTGGGCAACTGCGCCCTTGCCGTCCTTGAAGAGATCCGGCAGCGCGCCCTTGTAGGTCACTGGAATACTCTTGACGGTATCGGTAATGACGAAGCGCACGGTCAGGCCATCTGCCGCGCGCTGGATCGAGCCCTTCTCCACCATGCCGCCAATGCGGAAGTTGCGCCCTTTCGCCACCTTGCCGTCGGCCACATCGCTGGGCGTCTGGAAGAACACGAGATTGTCGTTAAAGGCATTCAGCACCAGCGTGGCGGAAATGGCGAGCAGGGCTACGCCAGCGCCGATCCAGAGGAAACGTTTATGGCGCGCTTTCACTTGCGAGGACGCTTTGTGCTGGTGAATGCTTCTGTCATGTCGCGCTGCGATCCGTATCGAGTTGCTGCAAGCGGAGGAGCCGGTGCAGGGTGTCCCTCCGACGTCGCGACAGCGCCCAGAGTTCCGCAACGATCAGCGCCAGCGTTACGCCGTACGAGCCCCACACGAAGGCGCCGCGCCCGCCCATGTCGATGAAGGCCGCGAATGAATCCCAGTTCATGCCTTGGCCCCCTGCAAACGGATTTCTGCTGCAGCCCAGTCCGTGCGCCGCTCGCGCTCGAGGATGATGCTGCGCACGCGCACCAGCGTGACGGCAATACTGTAGGCCCAGGCGGCGAGCGCCATGATCAGCATGCCGATGAGCATCGTGCTGGCCATGCTGGATTTGGTCAGGTTGATCGACGAGCCCTGGTGCAGCGTGTTCCACCACTTCACCGAGAAATAGATGATCGGAATGTTGACGGCGCCGACCAGCGCAATGATGGCGCCAGCTTTGTCCGCGCGGCGCGCATCCTCGATGGCGTTGGTCAGGGCGATATGGCCGAAGTAGAGGAACAGCAGCAACAGTTGTGATGTCATGCGCGCATCCCAGGCCCAGTAGGTGCCCCAGGTCGGGCGGCCCCACAGCGCGCCGGTCCATAGCGCGAGAAAGCAGAACAGCGCGCCGGTCGGCGCCAATGCCTTTGCCATATAGAACGAAAGCCGCGTGCCAAGACCGAGGCCGATAGCCGACCAGAATGCCATCGCCAGATAGATGACCATGCTCATCCACGCGGCGGGCACGTGAATGAAGATGATGCGATACACCTCACCTTGCACGGCATCAGTCGGCGCGGCGAAGAACGAGATGTACAGCCCGACTGTAGCGAGCACGGCGGCGATCACGCCGAACACGGGCGCCAGTGTGCCAGCGAGGGAATAGAAGGTCTGCGGAGAAGAAAATTTGAACAGATTCATGGTCTAGGTCTGGAGACCGCTTGAGCGCTGGCTGCGGGATGATACGCACAACATGCCCGCCATGCCATTGATTGACTTCAAGAAAGTGTGACTGCACGGGCTGGTCCTGCGTAATGACGGACCAGGTTTTCAATCCATCGTCAGTCCATCGTAATTCGCAGGGCCGCAGCGCTGGCAGAGGGCGCCAGCGCCAGCGCAGCGAACAGTCCGCCGCCCATCAATAACAGGTGGGCACGCAAGCCTATTCCACTGGCCCAGGCATCGACGCTGCCCGCGCCGAAGATCAGCACTGGCACCATCAGCGGCAGGACCAGCAGCGCCAGCAAGGAACCGGCGCCGCGCAGACCCAGCGTCAGCGCCGCCCCGATCGCCCCGATCAGCGACAGGATCGGCGTGCCGATCAGCAGGGCCAACGCCAGCACCTTGATGGCGCCGGGTTCCAGCCCGTACATCAGCGCCAGCAGCGGCGAGACCACCACCAGGGGCAGGCCGGTGCTCAGCCAATGCGCAGCGATCTTGGCGCTGACCCACGCCACGGGCGGCTCTTGTGACAGCAGCAATTGCTCCAGCACGCCGCTGTCGAAATCCTGGCTGAACATGCGCGGCAGGGCCAGCAAGGTGGCGAGCAGGGCTGCCACCCACACCACGCCGGGGCCGATGGCGCGCAGCTGATCCGGGTCGGAACCGACACCGAACGGGAACAGGCTGGCGACGACGACGAAGAAAGAAAGAGCCACGAGCAGGTCGGCTCGCGAGCGCCAGGCCAGCAGCAGGTCGCGACGCAGTACGGCGATGAAGGCATTGTTCATGCGCTGAACGCTCCCACATCCAGAGTACGTACCGGCATGCCGAAATCCGCTTCCTGGTGTGAGGTGAAGATCACCATGCCGCCCGTGCTTGCGTGCTGCGCGATGACCTGCGCCAGCTCCGCCGCCGCAGCCACATCCAGCGCCGTGAAAGGCTCATCGAGAATCCAAAGCGGGCGCTGCGTTGCGAGGAACAGGCGCGCCAGACCGACTCGCCGCCGCTGTCCCTGCGACAAGACCTTGGCTGGCAGATCGAGCTGCTGACCGAGACCGATGCGCGTCAGCGCCGCGCTGCAATCCGATGGGCTAACCGCATCGCCCGCCGCCGCGCAAGCGAAGTGCAGGTTTTCGAGTGGGGTCAGCAGATCGTTGAGAGCCGGCGCATGGCCGAGATAGAGCAGGGCGGCGTGAAAGCTTTCGCGCTCCTGCCGGATCGTCTTGCCCTGCCAGCGCACCTCGCCTGTATCGGGCGTCGCCAGTCCGCATAGCAGGCGCAACAGGCTCGTTTTGCCGACACCGTTGGCGCCAGCGATGCGCCATAACTCGCCCGCCTGCACCGACAGGCCCAAGCGGCGAAACAGCAGGCGGTCGCCGCGCAGGCAGGCCAGATCATGGATTTCCAACATAGGCGTGCATTCAACCACAGGCCGCGCCGCACGGGGAAACCCCCCCGTCTCTAACCGGCGGATGAACACACTCCGTCGTCTTGCGCTCAGGAACTGTCAGGCGTTACTGAAATGGAATGATATGGGCTTGAGTCGCCCGGTCGGTATCACGCCCCTTCTCTGGGCGCACGCATTGCACGGTGTTGACGAACCATGTTGCGACTCCCTTATCGTAGGAGCATTTATACGAGCCGAAGTTGGGGTCGAACATGTAGAGCTTTTCTCCGACCCGACACAGAGCAAGGGCGTGTGTCCCCGTTACTGAGGCGGCGGAGACCCTGGCCCACGTGGATGATTACGCCATGTTGATTGCGAAGTACCGCCATCACCTGTCCTCCCGGAGCGTTGAACGCAATCCCGCGTTGATGATCGCCGTATGGTTAGAATTTTTCTATTCGATTTTATCGATTTCTCGAAGGTAGGCTCCGTACTCAGCCTTATCTTCCATCTCCTCCCAGGACATCCATTCGGCTCCTCTCTTCATGACGTTGATGGCGCGTGCGGCACTCATAATTTCGGACTTCGTGAGAGGCGTAACCTCTATGTCCCTAGCCTCCTTGGCAAGCAAGGTTCTCCACACGTCGTCGAAAACAAAAAAGAGCTTCACATAGCCATCAGACACTTGGCTCTGACACGCTCTTGAAAAAACAAACAGTCCGTGCGCTCTGTGCTTTGCAACCCAGTTTTCTTGTAGCCAAACATGGTGGTAAGCCGTTTTGCTTGCGGAGGACTTTGGTTCTTCTTCGAGCTCAATGACACGACACTCGCCGTTAACCATGTGTGTATCAGATCGGTTCCGGCTGCCGGCAAGCTCCTCATACAAAACCCCCCAAAATGCTCCGCCTGCTCCCAGTACGACCCATAGGGGAACGCCTACCGCAGAACCAAGAGCGGCTATGCCTGCACTTTGCCCACCAAACAATGCAATTCCACCTACTGCTGCCCCGATACCAAACCTGCCTTTTGTTCCTATTTCGTTCCACGCAAGGCGCTTAACTTCGCCTGCAATAAGTGTGGCAATTGGCCATATGACCTTGCTCTGTATGGTTATCGCTAACGCATCCCTTACTCGCGCCGAGGTAGATTTGGGTAATGTTTTTATTCTTAATAGGCCATCAATCCAATGCTTGAGAGCCTCCTTCTCCGATTCACTAGCTTGTTGCGATATGCGAATGGCTAGTTGCCTATAGGACGACTCATGTGCTGGATTTGGTGGTTTGGTGATCATGACGAGAAAGGTCTACGTGGAAGGGCAGCCGAAGCGTGCAGTTCGGAGGAAACCGGAATGGTTAGCCATTTTGCAGTAGATGTTCATAAATGTTGGACTGCCAGAGAAACAAGTATTTAGTCCCGTTTCCTTATCGCTAGCGCAGCGTAGGCATTAAAGAAAATGACTATAGATTGTCCTTAAGCCAGGATGAGCATTCGTCACTGAATCCAATCCAAGCAGCATCTCCCGACAGTATTGCAACCAAAAGACTATCGTTAAGATCAATGTGGGCAGCGAGTTTGTCTCGAATTTGAACTGACGTTAGATTTGACTTAACGATCCAAGTCGAGTCAAGACAATGCCACCAGAGGCCAAGAGCCTTGATGGCCTCAAAAAGCTCGTTGTAGTTTTGTCCCGGTCGGTTCAGGTCGTACCCAATCATAAATGTGGTCATGAGAGCCCCGGTGAAGATGAGTGAAATAGCTAACGTTTAGGTAAACGACATAGTTATATCTATACCTGATTATGCGTACGAATGAATGTATTTCGCATAGCTTCGATCATATTTGGCATCATGAGCGCTCGGCGCTACTCCACATTGAGATAGCCACGGTTCTCTACTACATCGAAGCTACGCATACCCTTGATGAGCGTCGCGCTAGGCATCCAGACCCAGCCTGCACTTGCAGGATTCACGTCGAGAACCAGGAATGACTCTGACGTCGCATCGTAGGCACCCAGCGGCGAAATGTGCCCGGCACCCTCCTGGCCGACTGCGCGGCGGCTGTAGGTGACGATGACAAAATCGCCGCGTCGCTTGAGGTTGTCGATGAGGTCGTTGCGGATGTCCGCGTCCGATATCTTGTCGTCAGCGATGACGAGTCGTGTGCGCAGGCCATTTGCGCGCAGTAGTTCGTCGAGCTGGCGTGTCTGGTAGCCGAAGTCCTGAATCTGCTTGCCGTTGATCGTGACGGGTTCGCCGAGGACCTGGGCGCGGGTCTTGGCGCCGCGGGCGATGACGTTGTCTTGCGTGAAGCGCGGCAGGCTGGGGTCGAATGCGGCGGGGACGTACTTGAGGTCTTCCGCGCGCAGGCGGCTGCGGTCGCGCGGCAGGTCCGGGCTGCGGCCACGGGCGGCGTTGAGGACAATGGCGGCCGTGGTGGGACCGCAGAACGCTGCGTTGGATTGCGCTTCGAACTGGTTTGCCAGGGCCGCGAAGTCGGCTTTCGCTGTGGAGCGGGTCAGGCGTGCCATGCCTTCGTCGGAGTCGAACGGTGTGAGCTGTTGTGCGAGGGCTGCTGGCGGTTCGTCTCCAGCGATGCTCGGAGCAACGGCGGTCGTCGCGATCAGGAATGCGAGGCTGATACGGACAAGGATGGACATTGGCGGCTCCGCACGTTTGTTGATAAACGAGTATATGCGCGGGGCACGGTATGCGTGAAGCGGCCTTCGTCATTCCCGCGTAGTGGGGTAAGCAGGCATTTCCGCATGAGCGGAAAGCTCGCAAAGCGGGAATCCACTTCTACGTGATAACTCACCTTGTGCGAGCCAAGTGGATTCCCGCTTTCGCGGGAATGACGAGGCTAGATGACGCCGAGGTACTGGATTGGCTCTCTGCGTGTTTGTGACAAGCGTCCGGTTCAGCGGTAGCGCAAGGTCCAGCCGATGGTGAAGGGTTGATCCAGTGTGGCGGGGCCGGACTCGCAGGTCACACGTGTATTCATCGCTCGCATCGGTGTGCGATAGACCTCGATGCCGGCGACCCTGTCAATCTGGCATCGTTGCAAGCCGTTCATCTCCAGGGATTGCGCCACGCCCTTGCCGAAGCGGATCTTGTTGCCTTCGATCACGGCATCTTCGCTGAAGCTGGCGAATTCGAAGCTGATCTTCACGCCTTGCAGCGGGGCTTGCGGCGTGTAGCGGTCGGTGCGCGTAATGACGCCGGAATCCAGCGTGTAAGTCGTCTCGGCTTTCAGCCGCGCATCCTTGACGGGTGCTTTGGTGCCGATCTTGTCGAGCTCATCCATGCGATAGCTGAGCGTCAGGGCCGAACCTTTCTGTTCGGTCTTGATGCTTTTGATGAATGACGTTGGAATGATCTGCGAACCGTCGGCGAGGGTGAAGCGCGGGATCAGTTGTGGGAAGCCGGAGTCCGCGCCGCCCTGCACCAGGTCGTTGGAGAACGGGATGGGGAAGTAGGGGTTGTTGGCGTGCTGGCTGCTGCCACCATTGACCAGCGGCAGACTGATGACGCGCTGGCCATCGCGGAAGGTCAGCAGGGCGCGGTCGTACTCGCCCTTGGCGAACCAGGTCACGGTGAAGCGCGGCTGCTTTTGAAGCCATGCGATGAAGTTTGGTGATGGCGCATGGCCTTTGAAGCCGATGCTGTTCCATATGTTGTTGGTATAAATCTCCTGATGCAGCAGGCTCAGGTTTTCGCCGAGAATGCGGTACTTGCCGCGATAACCATCGGTACGGCGGCCCTTGTCCCACAGGTTGACCGAACGTGTTTCCTGGTCGAACCAGAACTCCTGGTACTTGGCGGCGGAGCGCACGGCGAAGGCGTAGGCCATCTCGCGCTCTTCCTTGCTGAGCACGCCGAGCTTGGCGGCGGCGGAAAGCACTTCGAGGAATGAGGTGTCGCCGTACGCGCCGATGGAGCGACCGAACTCGAAGCCATCGCCCCATGGATTGAGCCGTGGCAGGATGACGTTGACCGAATTACGCAGCCACTTCTTGAGCTGCGGCGTGACCTGCATGTCGGTCTCGATGAAGCGCTGGCAGATCTCGCCGATGAGCAGGATGCTGTAGCGGTCGAAGCGGCCTTCGCCGTCGGTCTCGTCGGAGAAGCCGAATTCGCCGGAATAGGTCTGGTAGTGATTGACCATCTTGTCGAGCAGGACCTTGCTGGCCTGCGCGTCTTCCCAGCCGAGCAGGTAGCGCAAACGAGCGATGCTGAAGGCGACGCCGTAGTAATTGGTCGGCAGGTTGATGAGCGTGAATTCGGGTTGTTTGACGAAGCTGCGCCAGTCGAGCTTCTGCTTGAGGCGAGCCAGCGTGGCGGGGCTCACCGCTTCTTCCAGCAGGCCGGCCTTGCGCAGCTTGTTGAGCGCCGAGACATAGTAATAAATGCCCCAGGTCTCGTTGGTGTCATCGACCGTCATGTCGGCGATCTGGCGGAAGCCTTCGAGGTAATGCTTGAACTTCGGATCGGTCCGCGGCGTGTTGATCAACAGATAGCTGAAGCCGATGGCGATCTTGCCGGGCAGGAATTTGTCCTGACCGTTGAAGGCCTTGGTGCCGTCCAGCACGATGTCCTTCTTTTCCTTGAGCAGTTTGTCGAAGAAGTAATCGAGCTGCGGCATGAAGCCTTGTTCGACGATCTGGTCGAGCGCTACCCCGCTGAGCCGCGGTGGCGGTGTGCTGAGCTCGGGTGATGGAACAGCCAGCGCAAGAACGGGCAAGGACAACGACGCAGCAGCGAGCGTTGCAATGACAAATCGATAAGCTTTCACGCTTATGTCCCTTTCAAAAGTATGCCTGGAGTGGCCTTGCGACGAAGAAAGGAAGCAAGAGAGGTGGCAGAGAGGCGGCGGCTTTGCCGGACTGATATGCCAGTGGCGCTGTCATGCTGCAAGGTGGGCATTCTGGGGATGGCGACAGCATTGATGTACTGGGGTTAACCCCGTGGTTGAGCTTGTTGACTTGGAATAAATTGAACGTATGATTCAAACGCTCGTTTAAATGCAGTCTGCCAAGGAAACGTAGTGCCGCAAATCGCCGATGACAGCCGCGCAGGAGCCGACACAGCCGCACGCATCCTTGATGCGTCGGAGTGGCTTTTTGCCGAGCATGGCTTCGAGGGAACCTCGATGCGCATGATCACGACGCGGGCCGCCGTGAATCTGGCGTCGGTGAATTATCACTTCGGCAGCAAGGAGGCCTTGTTCCAGGAGGTTTTCCGGCGCCGTCTTGCCGAGCTCAATCGTCTGCGGCTTGAAGCACTCAATCGCATGGAAGCAGAGTCCGACGGCACCGCGCTCAAGCCGAGTCAGGTGCTTGAAGGTTTTTTCGGTCCGCCGCTCGAAATGGCTGCGGATACGGAACATGGCGGGCACACCTTCATGCGTCTGCTGGGTCGTACTTATACCGAACCCGCCGAATTCGTTCGCAAGTTCATGGCCATCGAATACGCCGAGGTGGTCGAGCGCTACACGGTGGCGCTATATGCCGCCCTGCCCGATGTGCCGAAGGCCGAGATCGTATGGCGTTTGCATTTCATGATGGGCGCCGTGTCCTATGCCATTTCCGGCATCGATGCGCTGGCGCTGCTGACGGGGCATTTCGACGATGACCCGGCATTGCTCAAACCACGTCTGACCGCATTCCTCCTAGGGGGGCTGCGTGCGCCGCTTCCCGAGCCGCTGAAGGTGAGTGCAGGCAAATGACAACAACAAGGAGACAAGAATGATCTGGATGATCCTGCTATTGCCGGTGGTGTTCCTGGCGCTGGCGGCATGGCGGGCGCCCTTCATGGCCTGGGCCGTCGCAGGTGCACTCTGGTTGCTGGGGGCGAACGCGTTCGGCGGTCTTTCCAATCAGGCTGTCAGTACGGCCATAGTGGTGTGGATGGCGCTCTGCAGTCTCTTCCTGTTCAAGCCGATACGCCGCGCCCTGGTCAGCAAGCCGGTTTTCGGTGCCTATCGCAAGATATTGCCGCCGATGTCGGAAACCGAAAGGGTGGCACTGGAAGCCGGCACGGTGTGGTGGGAAGGGCAGCTGTTCGGCGGCAAGCCGGACTGGAAAACGCTGTTGGCATATCCGCAACCACAGCTCTCGGCTGACGAGCAGGCTTTCCTCGACAACGAAACCAATGAGTTGTGCCGCCTGATCAGCGACTGGGATACGACGCACGTCCACAACGATCTGTCGCCCGAGGCGTGGCAGTACATCAAGGACAAGGGCTTCCTCGGCATGATCATTCCGAAGGAGTTCGGCGGCAAGGGCTTCTCCGCCTACATGCATTCGCAGGTCGTGATGAAGCTGTCCACCCGGAGTTCCGCAGGCGCTGTGAGCGTGATGGTGCCGAACTCGCTGGGGCCGGCGGAGTTGCTGCTGCACTACGGCACCGACGCACAGAAAGCGCACTACCTGCCGCGCCTGGCCAAGGGTCTCGAAGTGCCGGCCTTCGCGCTGACCAGCCCGCAAGCCGGCTCTGACGCAGCAGCGATTCCCGATTTCGGCATCGTCTGCAAAGGCATGCATGAAGGCCGCGAAGTGCTCGGTATGCGCGTGACATGGGACAAGCGCTACATCACGCTCGGCCCGATCTGCACGGTGCTGGGGCTGGCCTTCCGCCTCTACGATCCGGACAAGCTTCTCGGTCAGGCTGGCAAGGGCGTCGAAGACCTCGGCATCACCTGCGCACTGGTGCCACACGATCACCCTGGGGTGAACATCGGCCGCCGCCACTTCCCGCTCAACGCCGTGTTCCAGAACGGCCCGAACTGGGGCCAGGATGTTTTCATGCCGCTTGATTTCATCATCGGCGGCCCGGCGATGGCAGGGCAAGGCTGGCGCATGCTCATGGAATGTCTGGCCGCAGGGCGCTCGATCTCGCTGCCTGCTTCCAACACCGGCATGATGAAGCTCACGGCACGCGCGGTCGGCGCCTATGCCCGTGTGCGCGCGCAGTTCAAGACCGCCATCGGAAAATTCGAAGGCATCGAGGAGCCGCTGGCGCGCATTGGCGGCACGCTCTACATGGCCGACGCGGCGCGCGTCATGACCGCCGGCTCCATTGATCTGGGCGAAAAGCCCTCGGTGGTTTCGGCCATCGTCAAATATCACATCACCGAGCGCGGCCGTCAGGTAGTCAATGACGGCATGGACATTCTCGGTGGCAAGGGCATCTGCATGGGGCCGCAGAATTTCCTCGGCCGCGCTTACCAGCAAATCCCGATTGGCATAACGGTAGAGGGCGCCAATATCCTGACGCGCAGCCTGATCATCTTCGGCCAGGGCGCGATTCGCTGTCACCCGTATGTGCTCAAGGAAATGCGTGCGGCGATGGATGCCGACAAGAGCCGCGGACTGGCTGTTTTCGACGACGCGCTGTTCAGCCATATAGGCTTTTCGGTGTCGAATGCGGTGCGCAGTTTCATGATGGGCATCACCGGCTCGCACTGGGTCGGCACACCCGACGTGGCACCCGAAGCACGCCGCTACTACCAACAGCTGACGCGCTTCTCTGCGGCGTTTGCCTTCATCGCCGATGTATCCATGCTGACCATGGGCGGCGATCTCAAGCGCAAGGAAAAGCTGTCGGCGCGACTCGGCGACATCCTCTCCTACATGTATCTGTGCTCGGCCACACTCAAGCGCTTCGAGGCTGAGGGCCGTCAGGCAGCAGATGCGCCGCTGATGCACTGGGCGATGTGGGATGCAATGCACAAGACACAGTCGGCGCTCGAAGGCGTGATCTCCAACTTCCCGAACCGGTTGATATCGATCCTGTTGCGTCGCCTGATATTCCCGCTTGGGCGGCCGTATGTCGTGCCTTCCGACCGGCTTGGTCACGATGTCGCGCGCATCCTTATCGAGCCCTCCGCCGCGCGGGATCGTCTGGTAGGCGGCAGCTATGTGCAGAGCGGCGACGAGGAAGATCCGGTGGCGGTACTCGAACTGGCACTCGAAGCCACCATCAAGGCCGAAGCCATCGAAACCAAGGTGCGTGCTGCGCAGAAGGCAAAGACAATCGCAGGTCGCGGCCAGGACGCATTGAATGCCGATGCGCTGGCGAAAGGCGTGATCAACAGCGATGAAAAAGCCACGCTGGAGCGGCGCGAAGTGCTGCGTCAGAAGGTCATTCGCGTCGACGACTTCCCGCAGGATTTTGGCATCGGGCAAATGGATGCGCATGTGCGGCCGAGTTCGGTGCTGAGCGTTGAAGCGCGTGAGGCGGCGTGATGAACCAATCGACTTACGCGAAAGCCGTCATTCCCGCCAGCTTTGCATACGGCGAAGCCGCACGACGCTCCCCTCGCCCCCTTGCGGGAGAGGGGCTAGGGGAGAGGGAAATGGCGGGAATCCACTTGGTGGCACCGCACGTGGAAGTGGATTCCCGCGTCCGCGGGAATGACAGTGCGGCAAACAATGCAAATTGCATGCATGGTGCGAGGTTGACGGCGTGACATTCAAACCCGTCTACATTGTCGATGGCGCACGCACGCCTTTCCTCAAGGCACGCAACGCGCCGGGACCATTCGCTGCTTCCGATCTCGCTACCATTGCCGGCCGCGCCTTGCTCGCACGCCAGCCCTTCGCTGCAGAGCAACTCGATGAGGTCATTCTCGGCTGCGCATCGCCTTCGCCCGACGAAGTGAACATCGGCCGCGTCGCTTCCCTGCGCATGGGCTGCGGCAACAAGGTGCCGGGCTGGACGGTGATGCGCAATTGCGCGTCGGGCATGCAGGCGCTCGACTCAGCCATCGCAAACATCCAGTCGGGACGTTCGCAGCTCGTGCTTGCCGGCGGCGTCGACGCCTTGTCGCGCGCGCCCTTGCTGTTCTCCGATGCGATGGTGCGCTGGCTCTCCGGCTGGTATGCGGCGAAGACGTTCGGTCAGCGTATGGCCGCGTTGCGAAGGTTCAGGCTTGGCTATCTCGCTCCGGTCATCGGCATCGTCAAGGGCCTGACCGATCCGGTGGTTGGCCTGATGATGGGCCAGACTGCCGAGAATCTCGCCTGGCGTTTTAATATCAGCCGCGAGGAAATGGATGCCTTCTCGGTGCGCAGTCATCAGCGTGTCGCAGCGGCGCAGGATGCGGGCCATTTTGCGAAGGAGCTGGTGGCGCTCGTCGAAGAGTCCGGCGCTGTGCATGCGGCGGACGATGGCTTGCGCCGCGATTCCAGCCTGCCCAATCTCGCCAAGTTGAAGCCCTTCTTCGACCGCAAGTACGGCAAGGTCACGCCGGGCAACAGCTCACAGGTGACCGATGGCGCAACCTGGCTGGTGCTGGCTTCGGAAGAGGCTGTGAAGCAACACGGTCTTCAACCCATTGGCATGATCACCGACAGCCAGTGGGCGGGCCTCGCACCCGAGCAGATGGGGCTTGGCCCCGTTCATGCGGCGACACCGATATTGCAGCGGCATGGGCTCGGCTTGAATGATCTCGCAGCCTGGGAGATCAACGAGGCTTTCGCCGCACAGGTGATCGGCTGCGTGCGCGCCTGGAATGACGAAACTTACTGCCGAGAGCAACTCGGTC
Source organism: Rhodocyclales bacterium (assembly GCA_028292485.1). GTDB lineage: Bacteria > Pseudomonadota > Gammaproteobacteria > Burkholderiales > Rhodocyclaceae > Viridibacterium. Next base: position 92,283 of record JAQGMG010000013.1, read on the forward strand.
TGGATGGCGTGATGGGAACGCTCGACGAGAGCAAGCTCAATATCGATGGTGGCGCGATTGCGCAGGGACATCCCGTCGGCGCGAGTGGCGCACGCATCGTGTTGCACTTGTTGCACGTCCTTCGCCGCACAGGTGGCAAGAAGGGCATCGCAACGATTTGCATCGGCGGCGGTCAGGGCGGCGCGATGCTGGTGGAGGCCTTGTGATGACTCTCGTGAACGTGAATATTTTGGTAGGTTGGGGTGAGCAGAGCGATGCCCAACACGATGTGGCACGCACGATGTTGGGCATCGCTTGCGCTCACCCCAACCTACCCGGTTGTGGGAGGTCGATGCCATGAGTGAGCTGTCACTACGCCATTGGCATCTTCGCCGCGACGGGCAAGGTATTGCCTGGGCGACCATCGACGTTGCCGACAGCGCTGCCAATACGCTGGGCAGCGAAGTGCTCCGCGAGTTTGCACAGGTGCTGGACGTGCTCGAGGCCGAGCCGCCGAAAGGCATGGTGATCCAGTCCGGCAAGGCGGCAGGCTTCATCGCAGGTGCCGACCTCGATGAGTACTCGAAGATCGGCGATGTGGCTGGCATCAAGGTCATCGTGGCGCGCAACTGGGCGCTGTTCAATCGCCTTGAAGCGGTTACCTGGCCAACGCTGGCGCTGATTCGCGGGCACTGCATGGGCGGTGGCCTGGAGCTTTCGCTGGCTTGCGTTTATCGCATCGCGATCGATGAGCCGGCTACGCGCATGGCATTGCCGGAAGTGATGCTCGGCATCACACCGGGCTGGGGCGGCATGCTGCGGCTGCCGCGTACGATAGGCCCGGCAGCAGCCCTGGACATGATGCTCACCGGCAAGCAGATCGACGCCAGACGCGCCAGGCGCATGGGGCTCGTCGATGAATGCGTGCCGCCGCGTGTCATGGAAAACGCAGCGCGCATGCTGGTGTTGTCCGGCCAGCCGCGTCGCCGGCTGAGCCGCATGCAGGCGTGGCTCAACGGCCCGCTGAAGTTCATCGTTGCCAGCGGCGCGCACAGGCAGGTTGCGAAGAAAGCGCGCAGGGAGAATTATCCCGCGCCTTTCGCCATCATCGATACCTGGCAGCATTTCAACGGCAACTCGCTCGGCGTGCCTCCGGCACATCCCGCTTCGCTGGAACACATCTTCGCGCAAGGCACAGCGCGCAATCTGGTGCGGGTGTTCTTCCTGCAGCAGCGCCTCAAGGCTTTGGGCAAGGGGACCGAGTTTGCAGCCAGGCATGTGCACGTCATTGGCGCTGGTGTGATGGGTGGCGATATCGCCGCATGGTGTGCGCTGCGCGGCTTGACGGTGACTTTGCAGGACCAGAGCATCGAACGCATCGCGCCGGCCATTCAGCGCGCCGCGCAAGGCTTCAGCAAGAAGTATCGTGGCGACCGCAAGCAGGTGCGCTTTGCGCTGGACCGGCTCATTGCCGATCCGCAAGGCAATGGCGTGACGCAGGCCGACGTCATCATCGAAGCCATATTCGAAAATCTCGACGCCAAACACGCGTTGTTCCGCGACCTCGAAGCACGTGCCCGACCCGATGCAATTCTCGCCACCAACACCTCGAGTCTCAGGCTGGAGGACATCGGCAGCGTGCTTGCACGCCCGGAGCGGCTCGTTGGTATTCACTTCTTCAATCCGGTCGCACAGATGCCGCTGGTCGAGGTGGTCGAGGGCGAGCGCACCGATGCCAACGTCCTGAGCCGTGCCGTGGCTTTCGTTCGTCAGCTCGACAAATTGCCGCTACCGGTAAAGAGCGCACCGGGCTTCCTCGTCAATGCGGTGCTTGGCCCCTATCTGCTGGAAGCCATGCGCTGCATCGATGAAGGTCACTCGCCCGAGACCATCGATGCGACCATGGTGCGCTTCGGTATGCCCATGGGTCCGATTGAACTTGCCGACACAGTAGGGCTGGATATCGCCCTGGCAACCGGCAAGGCCCTGACGGGTGCCAGCGAAGCGCCTCGTGCCTTGCAGGCACTCGTTACGGAAGGAAAGTTGGGGCGCAAGACCGGCACTGGTTTCTACGTGTGGGAAGACGGGCATGCACGCAAGGAAGGCTTGTCCGACAGTGTGCCCGGCCTCACCGAGCGCCTGTTAAAGCCGCTCGTCGCGGCGACACGAAAATGCGTTGCGGCCGGCATCGTTTCCGACGCGGATCTGGCCGATGCCGGCGTAATATTCGGCACCGGCTTCGCGCCGTGGACAGGCGGGCCGATGAATCATTTCGCGAGCAGCGAAGAAAGCAGCCACAACAGTGAACACAGCAGCAAGGACAGGATCACAGCATGATTGACAGGACTTCCGACAATGCACAGGGCGATGAGGAGAAGGTCTCGTTACCGAACAGGGAACCTGTTCTGCGGGTCATCCCGATGCCCAAGGATCTCAACGCTTCGGGCGACGTATTCGGCGGCTGGATCATGGCCCACGTCGATCTCGCTGCCTCGATCCCCGCAGTGCGCCGCGCCAAGGGCCGGGTCGTTACCATGGCCGTTAACGCCTTCGTTTTCAGGGAGCCGGTCTTCAAGAGCGACCTGGTGAGTTTTTACGCGCACGTCATTCGCGAAGGTACGACCTCGATGACGGTCGATGTCGAGGTGTACTCCGAGCGTGACCCGGCCGATCCAAAAATCGTCAAGGTGACCGAAGCGACATTGACCTACGTGGCAATAGATAGTCAGGGAAAGAAGCGGCCGTTGCCGCCAGTTTGATCAATACCAGTCATAAATCACAGGAGAGCAAAATGATGAAACATGCGAAGCAGCAAAAGATGATTGTTCAGTCCGTTGTCGCTGCGCTTGCCTTAATGGCTGCGGGCTCTGCGACAGCGTCAGGATTCCAGTTGCTGGAGCAGAATGGTAGCGGACTGGGCAACGCCTACGCAGGCTCTGCAGCAGTTTCCGAGAATGCCAGTACCATATTCTTTAACCCTGCGGGCATGACACAGCTTCCCGGGGCGCAGATATCCCTCGGCGCCAACGCCGTGCGCCCGAGTTTCAAATTCAGCAATGGAAATTCCGCCAACCCGCCAGCGGCAACAGGCTCCAACGGCGGCGATGCTGGTGGTTGGTCTGCCATCCCTAATTTCTACACATCGGCCGCGCTCAATAAGGACTGGTACATAGGCGTGGGCATCGGTGCTCCGTTTGGCCTCAAGACAGAGTACGACGCGGATTGGGCCGGCCGTTTCCAATCCACGAAATTCGAGATCAAGACGATCAACATCAACCCATCGCTGGCCTATCGGGTGAATGACAAACTGTCATTGGGTGGCGGCCTGAACTGGCAGAGGCTCGATGCTACCTATGAGCGCTACGCTGCTGTCGGCGTGCCACCCTTTAGCAGCCCGGCGCTCAATGCGGCTGCCCAGAATACCCTGATACAGCTAAAGGTCGGTGACGACGGTTTCGGCTGGAATATCGGGGCGCTTCTCAAGCCTTCCGACAGCATGAAAATCGGTATGTCATATCGCTCACAGATCAAATACGATCTGACCGGCAACCTGACTTCCACGAATCAGGCCATCTCTCCCAACACGGGTGCGAAGGCTAAAATCACCATGCCCGACACCTTTGTGACAAGCGTGACGCAGAAGCTCGATGACAAGTGGGAAATGCTCGGCGACATTTCATGGACTGGCTGGCACAAGATCCAGGACGTGGATATCTACCGCAGCACCGGCGGGGCGCCTGCCCAGACTCTCAATGCACGGTTTCGCAACACATGGCGAGTTGCCCTGGGCGCCAACTACCAGCTGAATGACGCCTGGAAGATCAAGACTGGCGTCGCTTACGATCAAACCCCTGTGCGCAGCGCGGATCAGCGTCTGACTTCTTTGCCGGACAACAACCGCATCTGGTTCTCGGCGGGTACGCAATGGAAGCCGACGAAGACAGCCACCGTCGATGTGGGTGCCTCCTACCTTTACATCAAGAAGACCTCGATCCATAACGATCAGACGGCTTCCGGCCGTGGCCTGGTAGATGGCACATACAAAGGCAGCGTTTTCATTCTTGGCGCGCAGTATTCCCAGGCTTTCTAGTAGGTCGCAACACAACGTGTTGTCATTTTGAGCGGGCATGTCTCGGTAGAAACATGTCCGCTGCGGATCAGCGACTGAGGTGACCGTGAGCAAAATCATTATTCATAAAGTCGCCGTGCTCGGCGCTGGCGTCATGGGGGCACAGATTGCCGCCCATTGCGCTAATGCAGAGGTGTCCGTCGTACTCTTCGATCTGACGGCGAAGGACGGTGACCCAAGTGGCATAGCGCGCCGCGCCATCGATGGCCTCAAGAAACTCGAACCTTCGCCGCTGGCGACGACGGATCGTGTGCAGTACATCGAGGCGGCGAACTACGACCAGCATATCGACAAGCTGGCCGGGTGCGATCTCATCATCGAGGCGATCGCCGAGAAGCTGGAGTGGAAGCTCGACCTGTACCACAAGGTCGCGCCACACATTCGTGCCGATGCGATCTTTGCCACCAACACCTCGGGGCTGTCGATCAACAAGCTTGCCGAAGGCTGCCCTGCCAGTTTGCGCCCGCGTTTTTGCGGCGTGCATTTCTTCAATCCGCCACGCTATATGTCGCTGGTGGAGTTGATCCCGTGCCATGGCACGGATGCCGCGCTGCTCGATCAACTGGAAACCTTCCTGACTACGACGCTGGGCAAGAGTGTGGTGCGTGCGCTCGACACGCCGAATTTCGTCGCCAATCGTGTGGGCGTGTTCTCGATCCTGGCAGTAATGCATCACACCCAACGTCTCGGTCTTGGCTTCGACGAAGTGGACGCACTTACCGGTCCGCTGATCGGCAGGCCGAAGAGCGCGACCTACCGCACGGCGGATGTGGTCGGACTCGACACGCTGGCGCACGTCGTCAAGACCATGACGGATCACTTGCCCGATGATCCCTGGGCGAAGTATTACGCCACACCCGACTGGCTTGCTGCCTTGATTGCCAAGGGCGCTCTGGGACAGAAAACGAAAGCAGGCATTTATCGCAAGGACGGTAAGCAGATCAAGGTGCTCGACCTCAAGCTGCAGGACTATCGCGACAGTGCAGGCGAGGTGGCCGACGAGGTTGCGGCAATTCTCAAGAACCGCAATCCCGCCGAACGTTTTGCACAACTGCGTGCCAGCCAGCATCCGCAAGCGCAATTCCTCTGGAGTATTTTCCGGGATGTATTTCACTACGTCGCTGTGCACCTGAATCACATCGCGCACAACGCACGTGACGTCGATTTCGCGATGCGCTGGGGCTTTGGCTGGTCGCAGGGGCCGTTCGAGACCTGGCAGGCTGCGGGCTGGAAAGCCATTGCTGAAGCGGTTCGCGATGATGTGCATGCAGGCCGCGCCATGAGCGACGCGCCGATGCCCGCATGGGCCTTCAACGTCGATGGGGTGCATTCGCCGCAAGGTTCTTACGATTCGCGCAGCGGCGTGCTGCAAGGCCGCTCGACCTTGCCGGTATATGAGCGACAGCTGTTTCCCGAGCGTGCGTTCGGCGAGCTGGCCGAGGCGGAGCCCGGCCGCACACTTTGGGAAAATGACGAAGTGCGCATGTGGACGCTTGATGATGAGGACGGCAAGCACGTGCCCGTGCTGTCCTTCAAGAGCAAAATGTGCGCAGTCGGGCCGGTGGTGCTCGACGGCATCATCGAAGCGGTGCATCGCGCCGAGCGCGATTACGCGGGACTCGTCATCTGGCAGCCGACGGCACCGTTCTCTGTGGGTGCGAATCTCAAGCAGATTCGTCCGGTGCTGGAGACCGGCGATTTTGTGGCACTCGAAAAGATCGTCGCGCGCTTCCAGGAAATGTCGCAGACCATCAAGTACTCACAGGTGCCGGTGATTGCCGCTGTGCAAGGCATGGCGCTGGGCGGCGGCTGCGAGATTGTCATGCACTCGACGCGCGCGGTGTGCGCGCTGGAAAGCTATATCGGTCTGGTCGAAGTGGGTGTCGGCCTGATTCCGGCGGGGGGCGGCTGCAAGGAGTTCGCCATTCGCACGGCGGAGCTGGCTTCGCGCACGGCGACGAATGACCCGATGCTGTGGTTGCAGAACGTCTTCCAGACGATTGCCATGGCCAATGTCTCCAGGAGCGCCAAGAACGCCAGGGAGATGATGCTGTTGCGCGACCACGACATTGTCATTTTCAATCCGCATGAATTGCTGCACGTTGCGCGCAAGACAGCGCTAGGCATCGCCGCTGCCGGCTATCGCCCGCGATTGCCACCTGCTGGCGTACCGGTAGCGGGTCGCGGTGGCATCGCCACGCTGGAAATGATGTTGGTGAACATGCGTGAAGGCGGCATGATTTCAGCGCACGACTATCGCGTATCGAAAGCGGTTGCGACGGCACTGTGCGGCGGCGATGTCGAGAACGGCACGCTGGTCAGCGAGAAGTGGCTGCTCGATATCGAACGATCCTTGTTCGTCGAATTGCTGCATACCGAAGAGACGAAGGCAAGGTTGATCCATATGCTTGAGACGGGGAAGCCGTTGCGGAATTGATTGTCATTCCCGCGAACGCGGGAATGACGAAATAAGGAGTAATGACGTGAGCAAACAAATCCAGGAAGCATATATCGTCGCCGCGACGCGCACGCCTGTCGCCAAACGCAAGGGTGCGTTCAGGAATGTCCGTCCCGACGACATGCTCGCCCACGTGCTGTGCGCCGTGACGGCGAAGGTGCCTGGTCTCGATCTGCATGAGATTGGCGATGTGATTGTCGGCTGCGCCATGCCGGAGGCGGAACAGGGCATGAACGTGGCGCGTATCGGTGCTTTGCTGGCCGGGTTTCCTGACAGCGTGCCCGGCATCACCATCAATCGTTTTTGTTCTTCCGGCGTCAATGCGGTGGCGGACGCGGCGATGCGCATCCAGATGGGTGAGGCCGATGTCATGATTGGCGCTGGCACGGAATCGATGACTGTCATGCCGCAGATGATGGGCAACAAGATCGCGATGAATCCGGCAATCTTCGAGCACGAGGAAAATATCGGTATCGCTTACGGCATGGGACTCACTGCCGAAAAGGTGGCGACGCAATACAAGGTGTCGCGCGAAGATCAGGATGCTTTCGCGCTGGCATCTCACCAGAAGGCGTGCGCCGCAATCGCGGCGGGTGTGTTTCGTGACGAGATCGCGCCGTATATCGTTCGCGAGCATCAGCCCGATTTCAAAAGCAGCGCGGTGCGGGTGGTCGAAAAGCTCATTGAAAACGATGAAGGTCCGCGCCCGGATAGTTCCATGGAATCGCTGGCCAAGCTGCGCCCCATATTCGCAGCCAGGGGCAGCGTGACTGCCGGCAACAGTTCACAGATGTCCGATGGCGCAGGTGCGGTGTTGCTGATGAGCGAGGCGGCGGTCAAGCGTTACAACCTGACACCCATTGCGAAATTCAGCGGCTTCTCGGTTGCGGGCGTGCCGCCTCAGATCATGGGCATCGGCCCGGTCGAAGCCATTCCACGCGTTCTCAAGCGCGCGGGCGTGACGCAGGCGGATGTCGATTGGGTAGAGCTGAACGAGGCTTTCGCGGCGCAGGCGCTGGCCGTGATACGTACGCTCGGGCTTGACCCAGCCAAGGTGAATCCGCTGGGCGGGGCCATTGCACTGGGTCACCCGCTGGGAGCCACCGGCGCAATTCGCGTAGCAACCTTGATGGCAGCCATGCAGCGCGATCCCAAATTGCGCTACGGCATGGTCACTATGTGTATCGGCACGGGCATGGGAGCTGCGGGCTTATTCGAACGGATGTAAAAGCGCCAGCAACGCGCTCACTTCAAGGCAAAGCGAATCTTCTGCGCAGCAATGCCGATCCACTCGTGCATGGCGTACCAGCCGGTGTAGGCCGATGACATATTCGGCAGATAGTCGAAGAACTCCTCGCCGCGCGGGCCGTCGCTCATGAAGCTCAGCGGCGCAGGGGTGACCTTGAAGCCGACGGCCTCGAACTCGCCAACGGCACGACGCATATGTGCGGCATGCGTGACCAGTGCGATGCGCGTGATGCCCGCCTTTTGCAGCATTTCGGCAGACAGGCGCGCGTTGTCTTCCGTATCGAGCGATCCTGTTTCCATCCACTGCGCATCCAGGCCGAAGTCCGTCTTCAGCGTCTGGGCCATCAGCATGCTTTCCGGCTGGTAGCCGGTAGGCGCGCCGCCACTGAGCAGCACTGGCAAGGTTGTCTGGCGTGCGAGGCGCGCGCCGTAGCGGATGCGTTCAAGTGTCAGGCGGTTTACGGAGGCTTGCCCGTCGAATTCCTCGTTGGTGCGCCGCTGCCCGCCAGCCAGAATGACAATGGCCTGCACCTCGGACAGCGCCTTGGGCGTAATCGGCGGATAGCGCTCCAGCGGCGTGGCGATCAGGCTGGTGCCCAGCGGACTGCTCAGCAGGAGCCATAGCAATAGCCCGCTCCACGCCAGCGTCTTGCCCGTGCGCGGCTTGCGCTTGATCAGCAGAAGGCCGCCGGCAGTGATGAAAAATGGCAAGGCCGGCGGTAGCAGCAGGGCGGAAACTACCTTCTTGGCAAGAAAAGTCAGTGGCAGGGTCATTGATGCGGTTATCTGGCTATGCAGTTCATGTCGGAGGCGTCTATCCCGGGCGGCCATCGCTGGTGGCGACAATACCCCAAGCGGCTTTGATTCGGCGTCGGGTGCAAGTATTATCCCGCAACAGCGCGGCCAGAGTGTTTCAACGGAAATCGGCTGGAACAGAAGCCTGGCATGCAGGCCGCGAACAAGGGAGAACGCCGTTGGAGTTGCGTACCGTATTGATTGCCCTGCTGGCCTTGCTGTGTATTTACCTGGCATGGCTGGCGGTTCGCTGGCGGCGCGTGCAGCGGCAGGCGCGGTCTGCCGCACGACACGACAACAAGCACGACAATATCTTTCGCGACGTTGATCGTTTCGGCGCCATTCCTGTGGGGGGCGATCATGCCGCCGAGGCGCCAACGCTTCTCCCCGAGGACGACGACTCGATCGTCTCGCTTTCATCGCGTCCCGTGCCCGTGCCCGTGCCCGAGCCTGCCGTGCGCGCGCCGCGCCCCAGTGAGCCCGACGCATCGGGCTTCGGCTTCGACGCCTTGCTGGAAGTGCGGCAGATGCGCCATCTCATTGACGACCTTCAGTCCCAGCAGGGCAAGCTTGCAAAGGAACTTGCACGGCTGCGCGAAGAGCTCTCTGCCGTGCGCGCGGCCAGCCGCGTGGCGCCCGCTTACGCTGAAGCCGTGTCGATGGTGCAGCGTGGGCTCGATGCGCAAGCCATCGCCGAGCGCTGCGGCATTTCGGTCGCGGAGGCGGAGCTGGTAAGAGCTCTGAGCGAGCAACGCTCTCCGGACGATGAGCCCGCGATGTTCAATGAACGCGATGACGGCGAAGACCAGCAAGAAGATCGAAAACAAGGGGACCATTCATGACCGAGCACGACCAATCTCCAGAAACAGCGGAAGAAGCGCGCCGTGCGCGCAGGCAACTGCTCATCAAGGGTTTGATTGCTACCGTCGCTGTGGTCGTCCTCGTCGTGGCGCTGATGATGCTGGAAGGCACGCCGCAGCCGGAACCGACACCGACTGCCCGCACCGTAACAGCCACCGGTGTGACACAGCCACAGGAGCAGTCGCCGAGCCTTGCCGAGGCGGCCACGCAGGCACTGCGCAATTCCAGCGAAGCGGCCGAAATGCAGTCCGTCGTCATGGCAGAGCAACAGGCGACTGCGAGTGAGGTGGCGTCGGCACCGGTGGTGCCCGAGGAAAGTGCCTCGCCTCTGGGGGGACAGCCCGAAGCGAGTGCGCCGCGCGCAGCCAGTCCGCGTCGACGCGAAACCTCGGGGCGGCTTGTCCTTGAGCAGTCTCCGCCGAAGGTTGCACATGCGAGTCAAGCCAGCGCCAGTGTCGTGAGCCCGGCAAAGCCGGCTGCGCCCGCAGCGAGCGCGGCCAGCTCCGTTGCAGCGCCGGGCAATTTCTTCGTCCAGGTGGGCGTCTTCGCCAACCCGGGCAACGCCGAGGAATTGCGCGCCAAACTGAAAGCAGCCGGCATCCCCACGCAGGTCGAAACGCGCGTGCAGGTTGGCCCATTCAATAGCCGGCAGGAAGCGCTGGCAGCCCAGGCGCGGCTCAAGTCGCTCGGGCTGGACAGTGGCATGGTCGTGCCTGCCAAGCGCTAATTCCATTTCCAAATCAATCCGCCCTTTGTTGACTTCGCCTTGCCTTGGGTTTGCCACCGTCTGCGGCTCGTCTTCGTGATCGTATTGATCTAGAAAAGGAATAAGTCGCAATCTGGCACAGGTGGCGGGCGCCGTCGCCCTGCGCGGCGGCCGGAATTGACCGGAAATTCCCTATTTGTTCCAGCCGGAACGATCCGCAGCGGACGCTTACAGTGGAACCCTCGATAAATCCCGGGAGGGGACCATGAAAATTGAAAGCCCGCGTTTCGGCAGTCTGGAAGTGGACGCCGACAAGCTGATCGAATTTCCCGCCGGCCTGCCCGGTTTCGAAGACTGCAAGAAATTCACGCTGCTCGAAGTGGGTGAGGCCAAGTCTCCCAGCGTCGGCGTTCTGCAATGCGTGGATCGTCCGGAGGTCGCGTTCTCCGTGGCCGAGCCGGATCAGTTCGGGCTGCATTACGAATTCTCGCTGACCGAGGACGAAGAAAAGCTGATTGACGTGACCCGCATCGAAGATGTGGTTGTCTTCCTCATTCTGCGCCGTGACGAAGGGCCTGCGAGCAGCGTGCCGGTCAAGGCAAACCTGATGGCGCCACTTGTGATCAATGCGGTCCAGCGCATTGGCATTCAGAAGATCATTGGTCGCGTCGGCTGTGACGTGACTTTGCGTGCGGCCGAGTAAAGTCTGCGCCAATCTGGCCGTTAGAAATTCATGCGAATCATGCACTAATCCCGATCAGAGACCGCCGTCATTCGTGCAATGCGGATGACGGCCCGCATGCCGTCATGAAACGTCACGATTCCTATCACGGTCTTCGTGAGGTTCACGTCAGAAATTTGCGCTGAATCCTGTCTCCTTTTTGCTCGTCGCGACCGGACATCCGCTTTGCATGACCAGCGGATTTCGTCTGTCGATTTTGACGTTTCTCCGTTTTTGGACGCCTTTCATCCCGATCCCGATCCGCTCCTCAGCGAGGCATCCATTTGTCTGCCGGAATAGCTTTTTGCGACTCAATGTTAAACAAAGCGTGACGTAAGTCTCATCTGTACAGAGCGTGCATCCGCAATGCAAACGGCATTTCGGACGACGCGCGAACAAATACAGGGAGGCGGGGCGCCATGTTCAGATTCGGTTTGGGAAAGTACCGCACGATCATCATATCGATCACCTTGTTCCTGGTTTTCGACGTCGGGGTGCTGGCCATGACCTTCCTGATATCGAGGCAGATTGCGTCTGATGCAGTGTCGCTCAATCTTGCCGGGCAACAGCGCACGCTGGTGCAACAGCTGACCAAGACAGCGCTTCTGCTTGAACAGGATGCGACGCAAGGGATTATCGATAGCAGCGGAAATTCGAGTTTTTCCGAACTAAAGGAATTGATTGGTACGGCGGACTTGTTCAACGCCACGCTTGAGGCGTTTCACCAGGGCGGGCGCATGGTCGATGGCCGTGGCCGGGTGGAACTGACGCCGCAAGATGATATACAGGCCGCCGCGCAATTCAAATTGCTCGAAGAGATGTGGGTGCCGATCAACGTCGAGCTGCAAAAAATCAAGAGCCTCAAATCCAACGCCAAGCCCGATCTCGGGCCGTTGTTACTGGTGCTCGTTGCCGACAATCTGAACTTGCTGACTGTCTCGAATATGCTGACGTCACGCATGGAGTCACTGTCGGCAGCCAAGGCAACGAATCTGCGCATTGTGCAGATCGCAGGTATCACGCTGGCCCTGATCAACTTCGGCTTCATCCTCTATTACTTCTTGCGCCAGTTGCGTACCAGTGACCATGCGGTGGAACGCGCGCAAAAGGAAACAGAAGATATCCTGCGGACCACGCAGGAAGGCTTGTTCCTGCTGGATACCGATTTCCGCATGGGCATGCAGACCTCGCATGCACTGTCGAAGATCCTCGGCATGAGCGATCTTGCCGGCCGGGATTTTCTCGCCTTGCTCAAGCCTATCGTTACGCCCAAGACATTCGATACGGCCAAGGAATATATCGAGCTGCTGTTGCGTCACGATGTGAAGGAAAAACTCGTGGCCAGCCTGAACCCGCTCGACTGCATCGAGGTCAGTTCGCCTCAGCCGAACGGCGCGATCGAAAGCCGCTTCCTCAATATCCGTTTCAACCGCGTGTTCGACGCCGGCAGGGTCACGCATCTGCTGGTGACGGCCACCGACATCACGCGCCGCGTACGCCTGGAACGCGAGCTCAAGGAGAGCGAGCGCAAGGTGCAGGATCAGATGGGCATGATGGTGCACATCCTGCAGGCCGACCCGAGCCTGCTGCAGGAATTCCTGCGCAACGCCATCAAGGGCCTCGACCAGATCAACGAAGAGCTGCGCACCGGCACGGCCACCACGGGCATGTCTGCCAAGCGCATCGACATGCTGTTCCGCATCAGCCACCGCCTCAAGGGCGATGCCAACGCGCTCAAGCTCGAAGCCGTCGCGCAGTCATTGCATGCCTTCGAAAATCTGCTCGACGGCCTGCGTGCGAACCCCGTTCTGCGCAACGAGGACTTCCTGCCTGTCACGGTTCGCGTCAAGGGCCTGTACGCGGAAATCCATGCCATTCAGGATGCCCTGACACGTGTTGCCCAGGTGCGCGGCGTGGTGACGGTCGAGCCACCGAAGCCGGTACAGGATCCGGCCATTGCGGCACTTCCCTTCGTGCAACAGTGGCGCAGTTTTGCGCAGGAGATAGCGCAACGTCATGAGAAAGAGGCGGAGCTGAGCTACCAGGGTCTCGATCTGGCCAAGCTTGCCCAGCCGCTGCGCGATGCGATCAACAGCATCGTCAACCAGTTCATCCGCAATGCCATGGCGCACGGCGTCGAATTGCCCGGCGAGCGCAAGCAGCGCGGCAAGCCCGCGGCAGGTCGCATCTCGGTGTACGTGTCAGATGCGGGCGACGGTTTTCTGGAACTCAGTTTCCGCGACGATGGTGCTGGCATAGACCCCGAGAAAATCCGCGTGGCGGCCGTGCGCACCGGTCGGCTCGACGCGACGGCGGCAAAGCTTGCCGACATGCGCAAGTTGATTTCCATGATCTTCGAGCCCGGCGTTTCCACGCGCGAGGTAGTCGATGAGGATGCGGGTCGCGGTGTCGGCCTCGATGCGGTCAAGGACATGGTGACGCGCATGGGGGGCCGTGTGCGCATCGGCACCACCGTGGGCGAATACTGTCACTTCCGTGTGCAGTTGCCGCTGGGTGCCGCAGCAGAGAATGCCAACAACATGACAGACGTAAACCGGGAGGCTGCTTGATGACTTTCAAGCTCATGATCGTCGATGATTCCAACATCATACGCGGCAAGATTTCGCGTACGCTGACGCAACACCGCATGGAGATCGTCGCGACAGCCGCCAATGGCGAAGATGCGATCAAGCAATTTTCCGCCAACCAGCCAGATGTGGTGACGATGGATCTCACCATGCCGCGCATGGACGGCCTCGAATGCATCCGCAAACTCAGGCGTATGAAGCCGGATCTGCGAATTCTTGTCGTCTCGGCGCTCGCCGACAAAGCCACCGCGATCCAGGCCCTCAAGGAAGGCGCCCAGGGCTTCCTGTGCAAGCCCTTTTCCGAAGACGACCTGACCGACGCGATGGACGAACTACTGGGAGAGACTCATGGATGAGCAACAGCTACGCATCTTCGTAGACCTCGTGCGTCAGTACTTCGACCGCGAAACCGGCCGCCTGCCCGAGATTGGCAGCCCGCACCTGGGTGACGCCACGGCGCTACCGATCTACGACTTCACCGGCGTCATCGGCATCTCCGGCGAACGCCAGGGCTGTGTCTACGTGACCGCCTACCGTGAAATGCTCAGGGCATTGTTACTGCAGGTCGGCGAGACGGATGTGGCCGACAACAATCTGTGCGATCTCGTCGGCGAAGTGGCCAACACCATTTCGGGCAACGCGCGCATCCACTTCGGGCCCAACTTCATGATCTCGGTGCCCATCGTCGTGAAGGGCACAGCGCAGGCGATACAGGTGCCGCGCAACATCAAGGCTTACATCATTCCGTTGCGCTGGCACAAGCATGAAGCGTCGCTGGTGGTGAGCCTGCAGTGAACCGCAATATGCATATGTGCTGGCGGATGGCGTCATTGCCGTGACAGGAGGGAAGAAGATGAATATGCGAGCCACCAATCTACTCGACGCAGCCAGGCGACACGCGGCCGCGGGCAGCGCCAATGACCCGGCCGGGAACTTCCCCGTGCATCGCGGCATGCAGCGGGGCCGCAACATTTTCTGGCACAAGGGGCAGGTCGAGGCGAACAGTCGCCAGAATCTGTTCGGTCATCGTCCGGCCACCGTCTGGCTGACTGGTCTGAGCGGTGCGGGCAAGTCTACGCTCGCTTACGAACTGGAGAAATACCTGCTGCTTCAAGGGCGGGCTTGCTGTGTGCTGGATGGGGACAACCTGCGCCACCATCTGAACTGCGACCTGGGTTTCTCGGCCGACGCGCGTCGCGAAAACATCCGGCGTGCTGCGGAAGTGGCGCGGCTGATGAACGATGCCGGGCTGATCGTCATCACCGCATTCATCTCTCCCTTTATCGAAGATCGTGCCATGGCGCGTGCCATTGTCGGCGATGCACGCTTCATCGAGGTTCATGTGTGCACCGCGCTCGATGTCTGTGAAGCGCGTGATCCGAAAGGGCTCTACGCCAAGGCCCGCGCAGGCAAGATCGATGAATTCACCGGTGTCTCTTCACCGTACGAAGTGCCGCTGCAACCCGACCTGAAACTCGATTCGAGTGCACTGCCGCTGGCGGAGGCCACGCGCCTGCTTTTCGAGCATCTCGCAAATACCGTCTTCGAGGTGGCGCAATGACATTCACTCCGAAATTCGCGCGCATCGGTTTCGTCATCTGTCCCACTCTGCAGGGAGGCATGCAATGAATATCGCCATGAAGGCAAGACCACGGCCGGTGCTAATGATTCCGCTGCGCCGTTGCGGTAGCCACGCCCTGCGTCTGCGGCTGAACTTCAATACGGATTTTCATTCCCCGTATCCGCTGCACATCATCGATTTCATGCCATTGGTGCCCCTGTACGGCGATCTGGCAGATGACAAGGCGTATTTCCAGCTGGTCGTGGACGTCGTCGGCCTGCAGGCGGCGGGCGTGGTCAAGTGGCCGGACATGGTGTTCAATCCGGTCGATATTTTCGAGGCCATCCGAAATGAAAAACGCAGCGTGCATCGCATCGTATGGGAGCTACTGCTACGCGCCGGCGAGTGTCATAACGCCAGGCTGGTGATGGACAAGTCGCTCGACAGCGTGCGCTACGCCGATGAGTTGATGAGCCTGTTTCCCGACATGCTGTTCCTCAATGTCATTCGCGATCCGCGCGCACAGGTCGCCTCGATGAACCGCGCCATCATCCACGACTATGACACCACGCTGAACGCGATGGAATGGGTCGAGGCACATCGCATGGGGCGGGCATTGGTCGAAAAATATCCGGATCGGACGCTGACAATCCGCTACGAGGACTTCCTCGGCGATCAGGAAACCACGTTGCGTAAGGTATGTGCTTTCTTCGGCATGGCCTACCTGCCGGAGATGCTGGATGTCTCCCGGTCTAATGAAGCGATGCAGATATCGCAGCTGTCGGCATTGTGGGAGTCGAATTGCTTCGCACCGATTGCCGCCAACGTCGACAAATTCAAGACCCAGTTGAGCTGCGACGAGATCGAAACGATCGAGACGCTGGCGCAAGGTCACATGCGCCATTACGGCTATGAATTGATGACTCCGGCAAGGGCGAGCCTGCCTGATGCGCAAGCCTTGCGCGAAGCGCGCCTGCACTCCGAAATCAGTCGCCAGAACGCGTGGCGGGAGCTGGAGAAAAACAACTATCGCGATTTCGTATTGCGGCGTTTTCGTGCCGACTATCTCGGCAAGGTGCGCAGCAGCCTGGAGCAACGCCAGGCTGTCTCCCGCGCAGCCAAATCTTCCACCACGACCGTCTGAGGAAACAGCCATGCGTCCCCTGAAATTCTGTCGCAATCTGGCGATGCTCACCCTGGGCATCGGCGCTCTGTTCACCAGCGCCGAGGCAGCCACGCTGATGAATGTCTCCTACGACACGACGCGCGAAATGTATGCCGAATATAACGCTTTATTCGCCAAGTACTGGAAACGCCAGGGCGGAGAGCTGACGTTCGATCAGCGTCACGGCAATTCCGGCAACCAGGCCAGTCTGGTCAGAAACGGGCTGGAAGCCGATGTCGTGTCGCTGGCCTTGCCATATGACATCGATATTATCGCTTCCAACGGAATCCTGTCGAAGAACTGGCAGCGGCGCTTGCCCAACGCGTCCGCGCCTTACACATCGACGATCGTGTTTCTGGTGCGGCGGGGAAATCCCAAAGCCATAAAGGACTGGTCTGATTTGGTGCGCTGGGGCGTCAGCGTCGTCATTCCCAATCCCAAGACATCGGGCGCCGCGCGCTGGAGCTATCTGGCGGCCTGGGGCTATGCCCTCAAACAACCAGGCGGCAATGAAGAGAGTGCGCGCACCTTCCTGCGGCGCGTGTATGGCAATACCAAGGTGCTCGAATACGGCGCGCGTGCCGCGACCAACACT
Source organism: Rhodocyclales bacterium (assembly GCA_028292485.1). GTDB lineage: Bacteria > Pseudomonadota > Gammaproteobacteria > Burkholderiales > Rhodocyclaceae > Viridibacterium. The sequence goes on from JAQGMG010000013.1 coordinate 109,089, forward strand.
TTCGCCAAGCGCAAGATCGGCGACGTAATGGTGTCCTGGGAGAACGAGGCACTGCGGGCCGTAGCAGAAAGTCCGCAGGAATATGAAATTGTCGTGCCATCCATTTCGGTGCTTGCCGAACCGGCCGTCACCGTCGTCGACAGCATGGTCGACAAGCATGGCACCCGCAAACTCGCCGAGAGTTATCTGCAATATCTCTATTCGCCTGAAGGACAGGAAATCGCCGCCAAGTATTACTACCGTCCCAGTGATCCCGTCGTGCTGGCGAAACACCCCGACGAATTCCGTCCGCTGAAGCTGTTCCGCGTCGAGGACCTGTTCGGTAGCTGGCAGACCATCCACAACACGCACTTCAAGGACGGCGGCGTTTTCGACTCCTTGTACGATCAGTACAGAAACGCTTCCTGATCGCAACACGCTTACTTACTTACCTACCTATCTACCTGCGGCCGGCAGTACACCTGTCGGCAGATCAAAGCGCTAGACTGCTCCGAAGCTTTCAACTCGTTTCGGAGCAGGGCATGACCAGACAGATCATCGCAACCCGCGAGGCGCCTGCAGCAATCGGCACCTACTCGCAAGCCGTGCGCGTCGGCGACACCGTGTATATGTCCGGCCAGATCGGTCTCGATCCGGTCAGCATGACGCTTGCCGAGGGCTTCGAAGCGCAGGCCGTGCAAGTCTTCGAGAACCTCGCGGCCGTCGCAGTCGCCGCCGGCGGTTCGCTGGCCGACGCGGTCAAGTTCAATCTCTACCTGACCGACCTCGGCAACTTCGCCAAGCTCAACGAGATCATGGCGCGCTACTGCAGCGAGCCTTTCCCGGCGCGCGCAGCGGTGGGTGTCGCGGCGCTGCCGCGCGGTGCCGTGGTGGAAGCCGACGCGGTGCTGGTGTTGCTTTCAAGATGAACATGAAGAAATCTGTCCTGGCCGCACTCCTGTCCGGACTGGTATTTCCTGGTACTGGTTATTTCGTGCTCAAACGGACGATGCGCGGTCTGGTGGTAGTTGCCATCGCCGTTGCAGGCCTGATCTATCTCTCCAACGCAGCGATCCAACAGGCCGCTGGAGTGATGGAAAAAATCAGTGCCGGTGAAGTGCCACTCGATGCCAGTGGCATCGAGAAATTGGTGGCCGCGACGCCGACGGGAGCGGATCCAGTCTTGCTCAATCTCGCAACCCTGGCAATGGTTGGCTGCTGGCTATTCAGCATCGTGGACGGTTATCGCATCGGCCGCGATGAAGATCGCAAGGCAGCAGGCGCTCTGTCCAAGTAAGCTCACTGTCTGCCTGTGTCCGAATCGACTAAGTCACCGCTCTCCGTCACGCCAGCCGTCTCTCCAGCAGCACCACCAAAGCGCAGCGCGCTGGTGGGGCGCCTGGCGAAACTGGGTGTTCACTGCGATGCAGACATGCTGCTGCATCTGCCCATGCGCTACGAAGACGAGACCTCTGTCACGCCGATTGCGCAAGCCATGGCCGGTGCGCCAGTGCAGGTGATGGGCGTGATCGAGCATGCTGAAGTCGTGCTGCGGCCACGCCGGCAACTCGTGGCGCGCTTGCGCGACGAGTCGGATGTCATCACCCTGCGCTTTCTCAACTTTTATCCCGCCACGGTCAGACAGGTCGAGATCGGTGCGCGTGTGCGTGCCTTCGGCGAGGTACGTGGCGGCTTCTGGGGCGAAGAGATGATTCACCCACGCATTCAGAATGTCGTCGAAGGAGAGGTGCTGCCTGCTGCGCTGACACCGGTTTACCCGACGACTGCAGGGATGGCACAGAGCGCCTTGCGCAAACTCGTGGTACGCGCTTTCGAGCGCTGCAGGTTGACGGATCCCTTGCCCGAAGCGCTGCGCCGAGCGGCGAAACTGCCGGGCTGGGAGCGCAGCCTGCGCTTTCTGCACCAGCCGCCGCCCGACGCGCGCCTCGATACGCTGGAAGAGCGTAGTCATCCGGCATGGCGACGCGTGAAGTTCGACGAGCTGCTGGCCCAGCAGATATCGCTGCGCAAGGCATATGAAGCGCGGCGCGCGCATGCCGCCCATACGCTGCCGGCCAGTGGTGCGCTGACGGCACGCTTCATAGCCAATCTGCCTTTCGCCTTGACTGCTGCGCAGCGTCGCGCTGTCGACGAGATCTCGCTCGACCTGGCACTGGCACATCCGATGCAACGCCTGTTGCAGGGCGACGTGGGCAGCGGCAAGACCATCGTCGCGGCGCTGGCGATGTTGCAGGCTGCCGAGAATGGCTACCAGGCGGCACTCATGGCGCCGACCGAGATCCTCGCCGAACAGCATTACCGCAAGCTTGCGGGCTGGCTTGAGCCGATGGGCGTCAAGCTGGCATGGCTCTCCGGCTCGCAAAAGAAAAAGGAACGCGCCGCAATGCGGGCGCTGCTCGAAAGCGGCGAAGCATTGCTGGCCGTCGGCACGCATGCCCTGATCGAAGACAGCGTGGTGCTGTCGCGGCTCGGTGTGGCGGTGGTCGACGAACAGCATCGTTTCGGCGTGCGTCAGCGCCTGGCTCTGCGCGAGAAAGTGTCGGGCGTGCTGCCGCACATGTTGATGATGAGCGCTACGCCCATTCCACGCACGCTGGCCATGAGCTACATGGCTGATCTGGACATATCGGTGCTGGATGAATTGCCGCCCGGACGCACGCCCATCGTCACGCGGCTGGTATCGGACAAGCGCCGTGACGAAGTCATCGGCCGAGTCCGCGATGCGTGCCGCGAAGGGCGTCAGGCGTACTGGGTATGCCCGTTGATCGAGGAGAGCGAAGCGCTGCAATTGCAGACCGCGCAAGACACCTATGCGACGCTGACAGCGGAGTTGTCGGAGCTGAAAGTGGGGTTGGTGCACGGCCGGCTCAAACCGGCCGAGAAGGCCGAGGTGATGGAAGCCTTCGTACGTAATGACATCCAGTTATTGGTGGCAACGACGGTGATCGAGGTCGGCGTGGATGTACCGAATGCCAGCCTGATGGTCATCGAGCACGCCGAGCGTTTTGGTCTGGCACAGTTGCACCAGTTGCGCGGCCGCGTCGGACGCGGGGCGGCGGCTTCGAGTTGTGTGCTGCTGTATGCGCAGCCCCTTTCCGAGAACGGCCGCTTGCGCCTCAAGGCCATCTACGAAACCACCGACGGCTTCGAGATCGCGCGGCGCGATCTGCAGCTGCGCGGGCCGGGTGAATTCGTCGGCGCGCGTCAGAGTGGCGTGCCGTTATTGCGTTATGCCGACCTGGAGCTGGATATCGATCTGGTCGAACAGGCGCGCCAGGCTGCCACGGAAATGCTGGAGAAATATCCGGTCGAGGCGGAGATGTTGCTGGAACGCTGGTTTGGCGGCAGAGCAGACTTGCTTAAAGCGTAGGTTGGGGTGAGCCGGGTTTGACAATGAGGATGCCCAACACGTCACGTTGATCACGTTCTGTACAAGTTTGGTCGAACGATGTTGGGCATCGCTTCGCTCACCCCAACCTACATCGCCTTGCATGTCGGTTGCACGGCAAAGTCCTGATCGAATATGCCACGAGGCGGAATTGCTCAAGGCCTGATTTGCAAGGCCTGATCGAGCGCCCGCAAGTTCTTTTCCGCAACACTCCTGCTGCAGTAAAAGAAACGCTGTTCGCCGTGCGATAGATCGCGCAAAGGTAGGACGCGTACCAGGCTCGTCGTTGCTGGTCCTTGAGATTTCATCATCTCTTGCGCCTCGTCTTCCTGCATCACGACGAAATCGATCCGTTTCGCAAGAAGCAGGCTGGCGAAATGCTGCTGGCTGGTGTTGAAACGCGTGATCTCGGCGCGGGCCGAGCTGATCTTTGTCTGGACATAGTCGCTGTAGTAGAGGCCCGCCTGCACGCCCCAGCGTAGCTCGGGATGGGCGCTCCAGTTCTCCAGCGTGGCAGGTTCAGGCATCGTTGCATCGCGGCGCACCACGGCGATGTAAGGCGGAGATTCCGCAATGGGCAGGGAAAATATTCCCAGGTGCATCCGCTCGGCCGTTTTCAATCTGGCAACCGAGCACGCCAGCATCAAGCCCTTCTCGATCATCAGCAATTGACGCTGAACGGGAACCTCGCGTAGCTCGAAAGCGATACCGGCGCGCTCCAGTGCGGCTTGAGCACGTTTGCCGATGCTGCCTTGCAGCTGCCTGCCATCAAACTCCACGAGGGGCGGCCGCACATCATAGAGCACCAGCAACGGCGGCTCGGCAGCCAGTGCGGCAGAAAATGCCATGTGAATCATGGCTGGCAGCGCCAGCAATATGCAGCGGCCGGCACCAACCGGCAGACCGCGCCACGAGGTGCCGCTTCTGGCGAACACGTTCAGTCGAACACCCATGCTCAGTCGAACACCACCTCACCCTGCAACATCTCCCGTGCCATGCCAATGACATCGCTCCAGTCGAGGTCGTCGAGCACCAGCTTGGCCGCCAGGTTTCTGTCGATACCGCTGATGATGAGCTTTTCAGCCGTATCGGTTTCGATGCCAAGGGTTATCTGCGAAGCGAGATGCACCGTGCCGGCATAAGGGCAGGCTTCGTCGACCAGTGGCGTGATGTACCAGCGCAAAGCGTTGCGGATCACTGCCGGGAAATTCCAGCGCAGCGCCAGCTCTGCGCCGGCCTCGCTGTGATCGAATTCGAGCAGCTGGCGTTCGGTGGCGGCGAGCTCGGCGACGCTCAGGCCGTGATTGTCATAGGCAATGTCACGTGCCACCGAGGGAAAGGCCATGTCGATGAGTAGCTGGCCAATGCGATGCATCAGCCCTGCCGTATAGGCGAATTCTCCGTTGATGCCGGCCATCTTGCCGAGGTCGCGGGCCAGCGTCGCCGTGAACATCGAGTGCCGCCAGAAGCAATGCAGATTGATGCCCTCGACCTTCGTGAAGGCGCCGGTAATGCCCGAAGCGATCACCAGGGTGCGCAGGGCATTGAGGCCAATCAGCGTAACGGCATCGTCAATGGCACCGACCTTGTGGCGGGAACCGTAGTAACTCGAGTTGGCCAGACGCAGCACGCGCGCGCAGAGCGATTGATCCTGCTTGATGCGGGCGACCATCGAGCCGATATCGGCATCCTCATCGCCGAGCGAGGCGATGAGTGCCTGCACGACCGTGGGAATGCTGGGGAGCTGCGGCACGCTGGTGAATAATCGGTCCAACGGAGTCATGGCACTGTCCCTTCCTGCCGCTTCGTTGCGGCATGTGTTCTGCGTGGCGATGTCACGCCACGTTTCTGTGCGGCTTATCGGGTATTACGGGCTTTCAGGCACGCGGCTTGAGCACCATTGGTCTTCTTGAGAGCGTCATTTATCATGCTGCACTGCCATGCCCGATACTTTCCCGAAACATCTGAGCGCCGGCTGGCGAAATTCGCCGCTTGCAGCCAACCACCCCTTGCACGGCTGGCTTGGTGATAGTGCCTCCCTCACGGCTCGCATCGAAGCGCGTTGCCATCAGTTTCGCGTCAAGGTGCTGACGCAAGGCCTTGGCCGACCACATCCCGACGAAGCTGTCCTGCTCGGGCTGCGCGCAGGCGAGCGGGCATGTCTGCGCGAGGTTTTGCTGATTGCAGATGACGCGCCAGTGGTTTACGCACGTTCCCTGCTGGTGCCTGAAAATCTGCGGGGTGCCTGGCGGATGTTTGCCGGCGTCGGTGGGCGCCCACTCGGCGCTGCCCTGTTTGCCGATCCCCTGGTGAGTCGTTCGCCGCTCTACACACGCTGCCTGGATGTGCGCGATGTGCGCTATCGTCGTGTTGCCAGCCTCATCAAGCTCAATGGAAAGAAAGCTTTGTGGGCGCGCCGCTCCTGCTTCGTGCGCCACGAGCGCCCCCTCATCGTTTGCGAAGTCTTCCTGCCGGCAATACTGGAGTTACGAAAATGACATTCTCGTTTGCGGCCCTGGTGACCAGGCTCGACGCTTATGAAAAGCTCATGCGCCTCGATAAACCCATCGGCATACTCTTGCTGTTGTGGCCGACGCTGTGGGGGCTGTGGGCGGCAAGCGGCGGCATGCCGACCTTCCTCGTGCTGTGGATATTCGTGCTCGGCACGGTGCTGATGCGCTCGGCAGGTTGTGTCATCAACGACTGGGCCGATCGCGATTTCGATGGCGAGGTGGCGCGCACCCGCGGCCGCCCGCTGGTCACCGGACTGGTCAAGCCGAAAGAGGCGCTGTTGCTGGCTGCCGTGCTGGCAATCTGTGCCTTCCTGCTGATCCTGCCGCTGCACAAGCTGGTGTGGGCCATGTCGATACCGGCCGCGCTGCTGGCGGCAAGTTATCCCTTCACCAAGCGCTTCCTTGCCGTTCCACAGGCCTACCTCGGTGTGGCTTTCGGGTTCGGTATTCCAATGGCATTCGCTGCTTTCGACTACAGCGTGCCGGCCGTAGCCTGGTTGATGTTGCTTGCCAACGTGTTCTGGGCCGTTGCTTACGACACGGAATACGCCATGGTGGATCGCGCCGACGATCTGCGTATCGGCATACGTACCTCGGCCATCACCTTCGGCCGCTACGACGTCTTCGCCGTCATGCTCTGCTATGCCATCGCGCTGGGCATCCTGGCGCTGGTCGGCGTCATGCTCGGCCGTGGCCCGATTTACTACGGTGGGCTGGCCATTGCCGCTGCCATTGCCGCCTATCACTACACCCTGATCCGCAATCGCGATCCGCAGCAATGCTTCAAGGCCTTCCTGCACAACAACTGGCTGGGCGCGGCGGTGTTTGCAGGGCTGGCGCTGGATTACCTGTTGAAAAAACTCTGAAGCGCCGCCATGTAGGGTGCCAGTAAGCGCACTGCACTGCACCGCAGCGTGATGGTGCAGTGCGCTGCGCTTACTGACACCCTACGCTTTGTAGCTTGTGCGCCTGCCGCAGAACTACACCGCTGAATCCGCTAAACTCCAATCTTCCCTTCGCAGCACCGAAAGAGCCCATGAACGCCATTACCTCTCCCCCTTTCAAAGCCCTCAATACCGCACGCGAGCTGTTGCTGCTGCCCGGCGGGCTCAACGAAGCGGTGCTGAGCAAGGTGCTGGGTTCGATCATGAGTCACCAGGTCGACTACGCCGACCTGTATTTCCAGTACCAGCGTTCCGAGGGCTGGAGCCTGGAAGAGGGCATCGTCAAGTCCGGTAGCTTCAGCATCGAGCAGGGCGTTGGCGTGCGTGCGATTGCGGGGGAGAAAACAGCCTTCGCCTATTCCGACGACGTCAGCCTCAAGGCTCTCACCGAAACCGCCAACACCACACGCGCCATTGCCGCTGCGGGCAGCGCGCGCAAGGTCAAGGTCGCGGCCGCAAAGAACAACCCCCTGGCGCTGTATGCCGATCTCGATCCGATCGCCGCCCTGCCGGCGACCGAGAAGGTACGCATGCTCGAGCGCCTCGAAGCGTTTGCACGTGCCGAAGACCCCCGCATCATCCAGGTCATGGCCTACCTCGCCGCGACCTGGGAGGTCGTGCTCGTCGCGCGTTCCGACGGTCATCTGGCCGCCGATGTGCGCCCGCTGGTGCGCATCTCGCTATCGGTCGTGATGGAAGAAAACGGTCGCCGTGAGCAGGGTTCGTCGGGCGGCGGCGCGCGCATGGATTTCGGCTTCTTCAACGACGAAGTATTACGTGAATACGCACGCCAGGCCGCGCATCAGGCGCGGGTCAATCTCGGCGCGCGTTCCGCTCCTGCCGGCACCATGACCGTGGTGCTCGGCAACGGCTGGCCGGGCATCCTGCTGCACGAAGCCATCGGCCACGGCCTCGAAGGCGATTTCAACCGCAAGGGCAGCTCTGCCTTCGCCGGCATGATGGGCAAGCAGGTGGCCGCCAAGGGTGTGACCGTCGTCGATGACGGCACGCTGAAAGACCGCCGCGGCTCGTTGACCATCGACGACGAAGGCAACCCGACACGCCGCACCATACTGATCGAAGACGGCATCCTCGTTGGCTACATGCAGGACATGATGAATGCACGCCTCATGGGCGTCGCGCCGACCGGCAACGGCCGCCGTGAATCGTTCGCACATCTGCCCATGCCGCGCATGACAAATACATTGATGCTCGGCGGCGATACGCCGGCAGAAGAAATCATCGCCTCGGTAAAGAACGGTCTGTACGCCGTCAATTTCGGCGGTGGTCAGGTCGACATCACCAGCGGCAAATTCGTCTTCTCCGCCGCCGAGGCTTACATCATCAAGGACGGCAAGATCGGCCAGGCCGTCAAGGGCGCAACGCTCATCGGCAACGGTCCTGACGCACTGACCAAGGTAACAATGATCGGCAATGATCTGAAGCTTGATCCCGGTGTCGGTACCTGTGGCAAGGAAGGGCAGAGCGTGCCGGTGGGAGTAGGTCAGCCGACATTAAGGATGGAAGGACTCACGGTGGGCGGAACCGCTTAGCCAGTAATGAGCTAGTTACGTTTATGTCGCGCTTAACGCTTGCATTGATAATGCAGAGCAAGACAAAGAGCCGCCGTACCGTCGTTGTGGATGAAATGACCGAGCCTGCTACATCACATTCCTGAGCGAAATACTGTTGAAAATCACTTGTATGCTCAGCGATTTGACTTCGGCGGCCGTCGCTGGCGTGAGAACCACCTCAGCATAACCATAGTTTCCTGGCAGAAATACAGTTGTCAGATCAAATTGCTTGCTCTTACGTTGGCTGGCGTACTCATTCGGCTTATTTTCATCGTAAGGCGGACCCCATGACACGGTCATTTTTGCGCCATTGAATTGTGCCGTTGATAAATTTCCAACGCCAATTTTTGCTTTGTATCCATCGAGGTAAGGTGTGAGATTTCTTGCAATCACAGGGAATTGTCCGAAATTGGTCTTGGCAACCCCATAAGTATTTTCTTCCGTGCTTACAGTTGCCGCATCATCTTTCATGAGCGATTCCAGCTGCATGAGTGCTACCTTGCCTTCTACTTCAGCCAAACGTTTGGCAAGGGTTTTCTGTTCTTTTGCCTGCTCATCAATTGTTGGATCGCCTTGAGAGCAGCCAGCCACTGAGAAAAACAACACGCTTACGCAGATTTTCGAAATCAAATGCATTATGAAATCCCCGGATTTTTTGAAGCCAAATATGGGCCAATTCTCATCGAAGATGGCGCATGGAGTGACGCTCGAACTCTTATCCCTGCAGCATAGATTATTCTAATGTCATCGACTGGGTCGAGTCGATTGCCTAAAACTCAAACCAAACCGCAGCTAGCCAGTAAGGTGGTTTGCAAAGCAATCCACCATCAGTGCCAAACTGCGTGGGGGATGTCGCTTAATCCGGCCCACCCTCCGTTTTAGATAACGCGCTCTGCCACCAGCAACACATTCGCAAACTTCGTCCCTTCGCTCATTGGCAGCTGCTTCACGCTGAAGCCCAGCGATTCAAGCAACGCGATCCATTCCGTCATTGGCCGGCACCACAGCTTGCATAGCGTGCGGTTGCGGGCGAGGACGACGGCTTTGTCGATCCAGTTGCTCCAGCGGAATCCCCAGCCGGCGTCGGCATCGCCGACGCGCAACAACAGGCGTCCGCCCGGGCGTAGCGCTGCGAAGACGCGGCGCAGCACGTCTTCCTGCGCGGCGTATTCAACGTAGTGCAGTACGTCCATGATGATGGCCACGTCGGCTGAGCCGAAATCCTCTTTGCATATGTCGCCGCAGCGGATGTCGGCGCTGGCGCCGAGGGCGATATTGGCGCGCGCTACGTCAGCAGAGAAGAGTTCGATGCCGCGCAATTGTAGATCGCGAGGCGGTGCGGACAAATCTGCATACCAGTTGCCCTGCGCATGCTGCTGGCAGGCGTCGAGCAGCCAGGCGGCGAGCAGTCCTTGGCCGCAACCAAGATCGAGGACGCTCTCGCCGTCGCGTATCAGGCCGTGCCGCAAGACGCCCATGAACAGCGGGTCGCCACCGAGCTTGCCCTGTGCCCACTTGTAAGCAATACGCCCTGCAGGCAGGTAGCGCGAGGAGGCCTCGGCGATGACTGTTTCGGAATATTCGGGCTTCATGTGTGGCGTGTGCGCTTCAGGCCGCAGCGGCCTGCGGAGTCGGTCGTGCGGCAATTTTACGCTGCGGTGCGTGATGGGGCTAGCGGAGCCCGACCTGTGGGCTCACGGCTGGCGTGCTGCCGACATGGTGCTTATCGAGGTCCTCGTGAAACACGACAGTCCGTTCGGGCCGGGTGCCGCGCAGCGGTGTATCGAGGCCTGTGCGTGATCGACCACCCCTCGATACAGCCGCTGCGCGGCCACTCGGGGCGAACGGCTTCGACGGTGCCACAAGGTTTCGCCTTGCCTGCTGTTACAGGAGGTGCGTGCCGGCCTGATACGCAATGGCCGCGATCAGCGCGCTGGCCGGAATGGTCAGCACCCAGGCCCAGACGATGCTGCTGGCCAGACCCCAGCGCACTGCCGACATGCGGTGCGCCGAGCCCACGCCGACGATGGCACCGGTGATGGTATGCGTGGTGGATACGGGTATGCCGAGTGCCGAGGCCAGGAATAGCGTAATGGCGCCGCCCGTTTCCGCACAGAAGCCGCCAACCGGTTTGAGCTTGGTGATGCCCTGGCCCATGGTCTTGACGATGCGCCAGCCGCCGAACATGGTGCCGAGACCGATTGCCGTATAACAGCTCACCACGACCCAGCCAGGCACGTCCTCGCCCTGATTGGTAACGCCGGCCGCGATCAGCAGCAGCCAGATGATGCCGATGGTTTTCTGTGCGTCATTGCCGCCGTGACCAAGGCTGTAGGCAGCGGCCGAAACCAGTTGCATGCGCCGGAACCAGCGGTCGACGCGCGCTGGTGTTGCGCGGCGGAAGGTCCATGCCACCAGTACCATCATGAAGGTGCCGAGCAGCATGCCGAGTAGCGGCGAGAGGACGATGAACAGTACCGTCTTGCCGATGCCCGAGCCTACCAGCGGACCGACACCGGCCTTGGCCATGGTCGCACCGACGATGCCGCCGATGAGCGCATGCGAGGAGCTCGATGGAATGCCGTAGAACCAGGTAACCAGGTTCCACACCACGGCACCTATCAAGGCGCCGAACACGACGTATTGGTCTACCGCAGTCGGGTCGACGATGCCCTTGCCAATGGTTGCAGCGACATGCGTGCCGAAGATGAAGAGCGCGATGAAGTTGAAGGTCGCTGCCCAGATGACAGCGTGTTTCGGCTTGAGCACACCGGTCGACACGACGGTGGCAATCGAATTGGCCGCGTCATGAAAACCGTTGAGGAAGTCGAAGAAAAGTGCGAGGCCGACGAGGCCGATGACGACCGCGAGGCTGATGTGAAGGTGCATTGCCTAGACGCTTTCCAGCACGATGCTTTCGACGTGCTTGGACACATCCTTGCAGCAGTCGGTGATCTTTTCGAGTACCTGGTAGACGGTCGACAGCTTCATGACTTTCATCGCATCGGTTTCCTTGCGGAACAGAGTCGAAATCGCCGTGCGCATGACGCGGTCGCAGTCGCTTTCGAGCTGCTCGATTTCGCGGCAGGTGCGCATCATGTCTGATGCCGAACGCATATCGTCGAGCAGCGATACGACGTGCTTGACGCGCTCGCAACACGACAGCGTGAGATTGGCCATCTGACGCGCTTCGGCTGTATAGCTTTCGACGTTGTAGAGCGTCACCGACTCCGCGACGTCCTGGATGGCGTCGACCACGTCGTCCATGGCGGAGATCAGTTGATGGATCTCGTCGCGATCAAAAGGCGTAATGAACGTGCGGTGCAGCAGTGCGATGACGTCGTGGGTGATGCCGTCGGCGCGGACTTCGCGCGAGTCGATGGCTTCGATGCGCGTTTTCGCATCCCCTTCGTTGGCCATCAATTGAGCGAGTTCCTTGGCGGCAAGCACCATTTGCTCGGCATGGGCATTGAATAATTCAAAAAAACGGCCCTCGCGGGGCATCAGACGACCAAACATGGGGAAGTGCCAGGTTACAGAATTGTGACGATTGTAATGCGAGGCGCCACGCGCAGGGGTATTCGACTGATTGCAGGGTCAACAACAGGTGTCGCGGGTAGTTCGTGATCAGGACTCTGGAGCAGATATGGAACCATCGTGTTGCAGTACTGGCTGCAGGTGCCATGCCGCCAGAGAGTCCAGCGGTGTCCATCGGCTGACTTTGACGTGGGCCTGCTGCAAGCCCTTGCCGATCCAGGTATTGCACGTGTCGAAGAGGTTGTATGAGCCCCTCGCTTCATAGAATGCATCCAGGGCGCCGTAGTGCCGGCCCGGGATCACGACGCTCTGGCCGTCGGACGCAAGCGCCAGTGAACCGTGGACGTAACCGATCAGCGACGCGTATTGCCGGGCAGACAAGGGCAGCTTGTAAAGGCGGGTGCTGAGGTTCAGGTTCGGCAGGTAATTGACGTGCAGCAGCGTGCGATGTCCGCCTGCCAGGGCGCCGAAGGCCCTGCCTGCGGTGATGTCGCTCAGGTTCTGCGTGTTCAGGTAGAACTCGCGGTCGCCCCAGCCGATGGCGATATAGGCGGGGCTGGCGGGCGGTGCCAGGAAATCTCTTGTTGGAAAGCTCGTCGTCCAGTCGAAGATCGATGTCTTCACCGGGAAAACGAAGTCCACATGCACGCCGTTCGAGATGGCATATGCGTCTATGGTCTTGTTGTCCTGATCCTGCAGTGCGTTGGCGGGGAACAGCACCATCAGGTAAGCAGCGAGGAAATAGAGGGCGGCCGCTACGAGTGGCAAGGCCAGCAGGCCGCCAGCGAGGCGGCAGATGAGTTTACGGCGGCGTCGCAATGCAGTAGGTGCCATACGAGTCGTGATTTCGTGAAGTTGCAACTCGTGTGCCTTTCCGGATGACTCTGCCGTTTTTGTGCAGATCGCAGGGAGCGGAAAACTTTCGTTACGTCATTCCCGCGAAAGCGGGAATCCACATTCACTTGATACGGCCACTTGTGCAGTGAGGTGGATTCCCGCTTTCGCGGGAATGACGGTGAGAGAGAGTTTTCTGCTCACTCCAACGATCCGGCGAGCAGCATGGCATGCCCGTTACAAAAGCAAAAGCTCCGTCAGCCGACTGACGGAGCCTTCCACTCATACTGCAAAGGCGAAATGCCAAACGCATTGCGCCGAGCAGCGAGTATGGCGCTTACTTGGCCATGCTGTCCTTTTTCATCTCACTCTTCCCCATCGTGTCCTTCTTCATTTCATCCTTGCCCATGGTGTCTTTCTTCATGGCAGGTTTGTGCATCTTCTTCATTCCGTCTTTCTTCATCCCGTCTTTCGCCATGTCTTCCTTTTTCATGCCATCCGCAGACATCGCGCTCTTGGACATGGTGTCTTTCTTCATCATGTCGTCGGCGAAGGCCTGGCTGGCGGCCACACACATACAGACTGTCATCAGTGAAACGAGTAGCTTGTTCATGGTTGTTCCTTGGGTAATTGAAGAGAGAGGCTTGTGCAGCGTTTTGTGCAGCGACTGCGGCAGATCGGGCTCCTGGTACTCCCGATTTTCCGCATTCATCGACTAGACCGGACGTTGCGGAGCTTCCTTACATTGCGATCAATTTATTTCGTACTTGCTGTTCTTTCGCACCTGAGCCAATTATTCAGGTGTAGCCTCGCGGCTTGCTGCTGGCTCTTTGCTTGCCTTGCAACCAATGCCGCGTCGAGCGGAAGGAAGTGACGTATGACTCCGAATGCTGCAACTGTTCATCCAGCATGGCTCCGGATCACTCACTGGCTCAATGTCATCGCCGTGGTGATCCTCGTTCTCAGTGGCTGGCGCATCTACAACGCATCGCCGATTTTCGACTTTCGTATCCCGGCAGGCATCACGCTCGGTGGCTGGCTTGGCGGCGCGCTGCTGTGGCACTTCGCTGCCATGTGGTTGCTGGTTGTAAACGGGATTATCTATATCGCATTCAATGTCTTTACGGGCCGCTTCGCGCGCAAGTTTTTCCCCTTGCGACCCCGTGAAGTGCTGCACGACATCTTGTCGGCCATCAAGGGCAAGCTGGCACACGACGATCTGCAGCATTACAACGCCTTGCAGAAACTGGCTTACCTTTTCGTGATCGTCGACGCAACTGTCATTGTCATATCTGGCATGGCCATCTGGAAGTCGGTGCAGTTCCCGTTGCTGCGCGAGTTGATGGGCGGTTACGACAACGCACGTATCGTGCACTTCGTTGGCATGGCCGCACTGGTGGCCTTCATCGTCGTGCATGTGGTGATGGTGGCCCTGGTGCCGAAGACACTTGTCCTGATGATCCGCGGCAAGTAAGGAGCACAAGATGATGAAGAAACCCGCTTACAAGCCTCAGCGCATTCAATTGCTCGACAAGGACGCCATCGTCAGGGATGCACTCAAGGCAATGCCCGCGCCGGCGCGCCGCCTGTTTCTCGGCCGCACGCTCACGCTCGGCGGGCTGTCGATGCTGACGGGCTGCACCGTGGTCGATGAAGACTCGGCCGAGAAGCTGCTGATGAAGGTGTCACGCTTCAACGACAAAGTGCAGGGCTGGCTGTTCGACCCGAACAAGCTGGCACCTACCTATCCCGAATCCATGATCACGCGGCCGTTCCCGTTCAACGCCTTCTACGGCGAAGACGAGGTGCCCGAGGTCGAGGTGGCCGACTACAAACTCGAAGTCGGCGGCATGGTGAAGGACAAGCATGCCTGGACGCTCGACGAGTTGTACAGGCTGCCGCAGACCACCCAGGTCACGCGCCACATCTGCGTCGAAGGCTGGAGCGCCATCGGCAAATGGGGTGGCGTCACCTTCTCGACTTTCCTGCAGCGTATCGGCGCCGATATGTCAGCCAGGTACATCAGCTTCAAGTGTGCGGATGACTATTACACCAGCATAGACATGCCGACGGCGCTGCATGCGCAAACGCTGCTGACCTTCACCTACGACGGCCAGACGCTGCCTGCCAAATACGGCTTTCCCATGAAGCTGCGCATGCCGACCAAGCTCGGCTACAAGAATCCCAAACACATCATGGAAATTGTCGTCGGTAACGACTACACGGGTGGGTATTGGGAAGACCAGGGCTATAACTGGTTTGGCGGCAGCTGAGCGGCACCACGCGGCCGGCGTCCCTGCTCGTTCGGATGCGCTGGGACTAATGAGCGGCATGCGCCGGATCATGGTCCCGATGTGAGGCCATGCGTCTTCAAGACCACATCAATGCAAGGAAATTAGTTTCCGTCGAGCTAGGGATTACCTGCGTTGCGGGGTCTCGCAGAGCGGGGAGAATCTTGCAAGACTCGGCCGTTCGAGTCTTGGCGTGAGAGGCGGCCGCAGTGCCGTGCTCGACTGCCATCCGCGCGAGATATTTTTGCGCGGCACAATAAAAAACATGGAGACACAAATGCAAAACCTCAAGCTGTTCAGGCGCGTTCTCGTGCCTGGCGCGATCCTGGCAATGGTCGCCGGCAACGCACTCGCCGCCAACCCCATCACGATGGACAGCGTCTACCTGAGCTACTCCAAGACCCGCCTGGCCGCCCAGGATCCCGCTTTCACGCCGGCTTTGAACAAGCTGCTGCAAGATGCGAACGTACTGATCACGAAGCCTTCCGAAGCGGTCACCCTCAAGAAGATCGTGCCGCCAAGCGGCGACAAGCACGACTACATGAGCCTCGCACCCTACTGGTGGCCGGACCCGAGCAAGTCCAACGGTCTGCCGTATATCCAGCGCGACGGCCAGTTCAACCCGTCGGCCAAGAATGGCGATACCGATTCGGTACGCATGCAGTACATGTGTCTCGGCATCCAGAATCTGTCGCTGGCCTATTACTTCACGGGTGATGTGAAGTATGCACAGAAGGCTGGCGAAGCGATCCGCACCTGGTTCCTCAATACCGCCACGCGCATGAACCCCAATCTCAAATATGGCCAGGCCATCATGGGCCGGATCGAGGGCCGGGGTATCGGTCTTATCGACACGCGCAACCTGTGGATGGTCGCGGACGCAGTGCCGCTGATCGAGCCGTCGGGTGTCCTCACGGCAGCCGAGGTCACGGCTTTGAAGAAGTGGTTCACCGATTTCTCCAACTGGATGCTGACCAACCAGCTGGGCAAGGATGAAGCAGCCGCCACCAATAATCATGGCACCTACTATGACATGCAGATTGCGGCCTACTCGCTCTTCACGGGCAACACTGCCAAGGCCAAGAGCACTGTGCAGTCGGCGCTCACAAAACGCATCCAGACGCAGATTGCCAAGGACGGCAAGCAACCACAGGAACTGTCACGTACAACACCGTTCCACTACAGCGCGTTCAACCTTGATGCGATGACCAATCTCGCGCGCTATGGTGAGCAGGTCGGCGTGGTTGTCTGGACTGTGAATCCGACGACCAATGGCTTGCGCCATGGCATCGATTACATTCTGCCCTTTGCGGTCAAGCCTTCTTCCTGGCCGTATGCCGAGCTGGATCGCGCGGAAACCGAAATGATGCTGCCGGTCCTGCTGCGTGCGGAACGTGCATACAAATCGGGAGCCTATGCGACGGCGGTAAGCACGATGCCGGTGACCCAGTTCAATACGCAGGAAGTCATCGGCATGGCCAGTGCGCTCGGCACGCAAAAGCCCACCACGCTGAACTATGTGGATCGTCTGATCTGGCCGGTCAAGCCCTGAAGCTGTTGTTTCGATAAAAAACGGAGCCATGTGTGGCTCCGTTTTTTATTGGGAATTACAGACTTGCTTGCTGAGCCCAAATCTTGGTCATTCCCGCGAAAGCGGGAATCCACTCGGTGGCACAGGCCTTACGTAAAAGTGGATTCCCGCTTTGCGAGCTTCCGGCTTATGCCGGAATGCCTGCTTACCCCTCTACGCGGGAATGACTCGTCTTTGACAGCAATCGATTTCCAGACGTGTTTTGCCGTTCAGCAAGTCAGGTATGTAATGGCTGGCGTTGCGCTCAAACCCGTGCAATTACGGTTTCGTATCTTCGGACTCGGTCGGTTGCACTCGCGCCTGGCGATGAGCGGGAAGTTCGTCAAGACGCATGCCGTCAGGGCCCGACAGGTGTTTCGCCTGACCGACCCGCTGCGAGCGATAGATGCCGGTATGCCCGGAGAATAGATAGCTGACGACGCAGGCGATCGCAGCGTAGATCCCCGCCTCGGCACCGAACAGTTCCATCGCCATCAACGTCGATGCCAACGGCGTATTGGCTGCCCCGGCGAACACGGCAACAAATCCGACGCCGGCAAGCAGCGGGAAGGGCATGTGCAGCAGTGGCGCCAATGCGCTGCCCAGCGTGGCGCCAATGTAGAACAGCGGGGTTACTTCACCGCCCTTGAAACCACTGCCCAGCGAGGCGATGGTGAAGGCCATCTTGGCGGCGAAGTCATACGGTGCCAGGGGCTGCTGAAAAGCCTCGACGATGGTCGGGATGCCCAGGCCAAGGTAGCGATCCGCCATCAGGAACCATGCCGCGCCAGCCACCACGATGCCACCGAGCAAAGGGCGTAGTGGCGCGTAGCTGACGCGTTTCTTCATCCACCCGCTGAGGCCGTGCGTGGCATCGGCAAAGAGCTTGCCGGTCAAACCGAAAATCGCGCCTGCGATGACCATCGAAGTGAGTCCCCACACGGAGATCGCCGGCACGCCGGACATCACGTAGTGGGTGTGATGCACGCCCCACAGCAGACCCACCTGGTCGGCGGCAATCGCTGCCACGACGCATGGCAGGATGGCGTCATAACGCAGGCGGCCGATCGCCAGCACTTCGAGCCCGAAGATGGCGCCGGCCAGGGGCGTGCCGAAAACCGATGCGAACCCCGCGCTGATGCCGGCCATCAGGATGATGCGGCGATCTTCATGCTGCAGTCTGAAGAGGCGCGTGAGCTGGTCGGCCAGTGCACCGCCCATCTGCACCGCCGTGCCTTCGCGCCCGACCGATGCGCCGAACAGATGCGAGACGATTGTGCCGCCGAGCACCAGGGGAGCCATGCGCAGCGGGATGATTTTCTGCGGGTCGTGGATCTCGTCGATCAGCAGGTTGTTGCCGGCTTCCACATCCTTGCCGAAATGCAGGTAAAGCCAGCCGACTGCAAAGCCCGCCAGGGGCAACAGCCAGATCAGCCAGCGATGCGCGTTGCGCGTATTGGTTGCCCAGTCGAGCGCGAAGAGAAAGAAGGCGGACGCCGACCCGGCGAGGACGGCCACGGCGATGGCAAGCGCCAGCCACTTGCCCATATAGGGCAGCAGCTTGATTTGCTCAGGGAATTTGAAGTGTTTCATGCGTGTCCAGCGGTGTGTCGTCAAAGCACGAATCCGGACAAGCTGTGGCCGACCAATGCGCCCACACCCTCCTGCTGTAGCAGCATCAGCCCTGCGAGCGATATTAACAGGGCAGTACTGCCAGCGGAAACTGCGGCGCCGCTGTGCATATCGTCAAGCCGACACCATCGGCTCTGCGGCGAAAGCTTTTGACTTTGTAATCCGGTAACAGGCTGGTAGCAGCTTCAAGAAAATCCTTGACAAGTTTGGCCGTGCAATCTAATTTACCAAAAGGTTAAATACAAACAGGTTCCCGAATGTCTGCTGATCGTCTCAGTGCCACTTTTGCTGCGCTTGCCGACCCGACACGTCGGGCGATCCTGGCGCGGCTGGCTTCCGGCGAGACCTCGGTCACGGAGCTTGCTGCGCCGTTCGACATGAGCTTGCCAGCGGTGACGAAACACCTCAAGGTGCTGCAGCGAGCCGGCCTGATCACGCAAGGGCGCCAGGCGCAATGGCGGCCCTGCAAGCTGGAGGCGAAACCGTTGCGCGATGTGTCCGACTGGGTCGAGCAGTACCGCCAGTTCTGGGAGCAACGCCTCGACCGGCTTGAAGAATATCTACGCGAGCTGCAGGCGCAGGAGAAGAAGGAATGATCAGGCGATGTGCTTTCCTTGCAGCAATGATTCATGACGAGGAATCGAAATGACACTGGCAAACACGAATCAACGGCAGCGCGCAATGCGTGGCGACAGCGAGGGCGCTTCACAGCCTGTGCCTGTCACGCAGGCTGCCACTAGCGGCGTCGTTATCAAGCGTACTTTCAATGCGGTACCCGAACTCGTTTTCAAGGCCTGGAGCGATCCGCTGCAAGTTGCACAGTGGTTCGGGCCGTGCGAAGTGAACATGGCGGTGCGCGAACTCGACGTGCGGCCCGGTGGCACCTTGCGCATGGAAGGGCATTGCGACGCAGGCAGCAATGTGCGCATTGAAGGGCAATACCGCGAGGTCGAAGAGCCGGACTGGATTGTTTACGCCGATGCCTGTTTCGTTGGCGAGGCATTGATCTGCGAAACGCTCGCGACGGTCACTTTTCATGAGATCGAGGGCGACGGCAAGACGCGCGTAACCATTCACTGCGAGCCCTTGCTTGGCTTCGACGCTTTCGCACAACGTCGCTGGCTCGAAGGGTGGTCCGCCAGTCTGGATCGTCTGGCAAAGCATCTGGCAGCACCGTTACCAGAACAGATCTGTACCTGAAACCGCAGTCCCGACACTATTCACGATGCAGGAGGATTTATGAGCTACGTTGATGGATTCGTATTGCCCGTGCCCAGGAAAAATCTCGCCGCCTATCGCCGCATGGCAAAGAAGGCTGGTGCAGTGTGGATGGAGTACGGTGCGCTTTCGTACGTCGAATGTGCAGGTGACGACGTGCCAATGGGCAAGCTCACGTCGTTCCCGCAGAGTGTCAAGCTCAAGGCGGACGAGGTCGTGGTGTTTTCGTGGATCGTCTACAAGTCGCGCAAGCATCGTGACAGCGTGAACAAGAAAGTCATGGCCGATCCGCGCCTGGCTTCGATGATGGACCTTGCGTCATTGCCGTTCGACGCTAAACGCATGATTTTTGGTGGCTTCAAGAAGCTCATCGAGTTTTAATCATACTTTTCGCAAAAATGACAATGTCACATATGCCGGCCCCTGCACTACAAGCGAATCGATCATGACAAAACTACGTGTAGAGAGCTTCACCCTTTCCCTCGATGGATTCGGCGCTGGTCCGGACCAGAATCTCGAAAATCCCCTCGGCGTGGGCGGCAAGGGTCTACATACCTGGGCGTGGCCGACGACGACTTTCCAGAAGATGTTTGGCAATGGCACGGGCACGACCGGCGTCGACGAAGATTTCGCCTCACGCGGATTTCGCAACATCGGCGCATGGATCATGGGCCGCAACATGTTCGGACCCGTCCGCGGCCCTTGGCCGGACATGAGCTGGAAAGGCTGGTGGGGCGACAACCCGCCGTATCACACGCAAGTCTTCGTGCTGACCCACCATGCACGCGAGCCCATCACGATGGAGGGCGGCACCACCTTCCACTTTGTAACCGACGGCATCGTCAGCGCCTTGCAGCGCGCCAGGGAAGCGGCGAATGGCCAGGATGTGCGTGTTGGCGGCGGCGTGGCGACGATCCGGGAATATCTGCGCGCTGGTTTGATCGACGAGATGCATCTGGCCATCTCCCCCATCCTGCTGGGTTCGGGCGAGCACCTGCTGTCCGGCATCGACCTGCCATCGCTGGGTTACCAATGCGTCGAGCATGTGAGCTCGCCGAACGCAACCCATGTGCTCATCAAGAAAATTGTCCAGCAATAATCTCGATAACAACCATCCATCACGGAGAGAAATATGACATCAGGAAGTACGGCGAACGATGCGGCGGGCGAGCTGTTCGAAATATCGCGCGTTCTCGACGCACCGCGCGATCGCGTTTGGCAGGCCTTCGCCACGGCTGAAGCGCTGGCTCAGTGGTGGGGGCCCGTCGGTTTCACCATCGAAGTGAAGAAACTGAAATTTCGCGCTGGCGGCATTTTCCACTACTGCATGAAGTCGCCCATGGGCGACATGTGGGGCCGCTTCATCTATCGCGAGATCGCAGCGCCAGAGCGCATCGTCTTCATCAACTCCTTTTCCGATCCGCAGGGTGAGATCACGCGTGCGCCTTTCCCCGGCCTTGACCTTTGGCCGCTGGAAGTGCTCAACACGATGACTCTGGTCGAGAAGGACGGCAAGACGACGCTCGACCTGCGTGGTGGCCCGATCAACGCTACGGCCGAAGAGCTTGCGGTGTTCCGCGCGGGCTTCGACAGCATGCGTCAGGGCTTCGGCGGGACGTGGGATCAGCTAGCCGCCTACCTCTCACGGGGTACGCAATAAGAGGGCTGCACACGTGTCTGGCTGCGTTGGCTCGCTCGCCGTGCTTGAGCACTGCTCTGCGCGAGCCGCCTTGCCAGTCACGCGCTCGCTCCTCTTCTTGCGCACCCCTCTCGGTGAGTTGATAAACGAGAAAAGCATTTTTGATTTGGCTCGCGGAGGTGACGCATGAACTACATCGCCGAGTGGTTGGACAGCTATCGTCGATTCTGGGAGTTGCGCATGGAAC
Source organism: Rhodocyclales bacterium (assembly GCA_028292485.1). Classification (GTDB taxonomy): domain Bacteria; phylum Pseudomonadota; class Gammaproteobacteria; order Burkholderiales; family Rhodocyclaceae; genus Viridibacterium. The sequence continues at coordinate 130,476 of JAQGMG010000013.1, forward strand.
GGCTCGAGGAGTACCTGCGCAAGCTGCAGGACAAAGACAGGGAAACATCGAGCGGAAAACCGCCGGGCACACGCAAGGTAGAGAACGATGACGGCAAGCACTGAACCGAGCCGAGAACTACGTATCACACGCATATTCGATGCACCGCGCGAGATGGTATTCGAAGTGTGGACCATGCCCGAGCATCAGGTGCACTGGATGGGCCCGCAAGACTTCACGGTGCCGTCGTGCGAGATCGACTTTCGCGAAGGTGGCAGCTATCGCACCTGCATCGTCGAGCCAACCGGGGTCGAGTACTGGATGCGTGGCGTGTATCGCGAGATCGTGGTGCCGGAGAAGCTGGTGTTCAGCTTCGCCTGGGAGGAAGAGGGCGAGCGCGGCATGGAGAACATCGTCACGCTGCAGTTCTTTGATGAGGGTGGCAAGACACGCTTCGAATTCCTGCAGACACCGTTCCAGTCCGCCGCGGAACGCGATGGACATGACGGCGGCTGGACGCAGTGCTTCGATCGACTGGCCGCGTATCTCGAGACCGGCATGATCGCCGCCCAGGCAGGCGAGAAGATCTGAGTGCCGTCTTGACACTGAACAACCGAAGGGAAAGAGTATGCAAATAAGATTGGCAAGCCTGTTGGTCGATGACCAGGACAAGGCCCTGAACTTCTACACCGAAGTGCTCGGCTTCGCGAAGGACAAGGACATTCCCATGGGGCAGTTTCGCTGGCTGACAGTCTCTGCGCCCGAAGGCGCGGAAGGTGTCGAGCTGGTGCTGGAACCGATGGCTTTTCCGCCGGCAAGGACTTATCAGAAAGCATTGTTCGACGCAGGTATCCCTGCGACGGCATTCATCACTACCGATATTCATGCCGAATATCTGCGCCTGAAGGACGCCGGCGTGCACTTCCGCAGCGCACCGCAAGCCATGGGGCCGATTACCACCGTGATCTTCGAAGACACCTGCGGCAATCTCATCAATCTCGTTCAGCCTGCCTGAAAGGATACTGTCATGATCGACACACCGTACATCACACATAGCGAGGCTCAGTCCGTGGCCTGCATTCCTCTCTCTGTCTCGTGCACCGAGATCAAGAGCGAGATGGGCCCGGCCATCAGCGAAGTCTATTCGGTGCTGGCGGCGCAGGGCGTCAAGCCGAGCGGCCCGTGGTTCACCCATCACAAGCACAGACCCACAGACGTCTTCAATTTCGACGCCTGCGTGCCGGTCGAAGAGCCGGTTGCAGCAAGCGGCCGCGTGACGCAAGGCGAGTTGCCGGCCCGGGCGAAAGTGGCGCGCACGGTTTATCACGGCAACTACGACAAGCTCGGTGAAGCCTGGGGTGAGTTCATCAAGTGGATCGAAGCGAACGGGCACAAGCCAGCTGTCGATCTGTGGGAGTGCTACGTCGCCGGCCCGGAGTCCAGCCCCGATCCCGCGAACTGGCACACGGAACTGAACATGCCTTTGCTCGACTGATATCGGAACGGGGACCAGCATGAATGCAAGAGTCGAAAGTGAAGTCAGCGCAGTGGAAGCGGACGTAGTCATCACACGCGTGCTCAAGGCACCGCGCGCATTGGTGTTCAAGCTATGGACAGACCCCGAGCATCTGCCCATGTGGTGGGGGCCTCACGGCTTCAACTGTCGGACATGCCAGATGGATGTGCGTGTCGGCGGTGCGTTCCATGTCGAAATGCTGGGGCCGGACGGTGTGACCTATCCCTGCGATGGCATCTATCGCGAAATCGTCGAACCGGAACGCATCGTCTATGACGGCCTGGCCGAAGAGGGGCATCCGTGTGGCGCAGGACTGCCGCCATACGGACGCGTGACGATCAGCTTCACCGAACACGACGGCACGACGACGGTGAGGATTCACGCCAAGCTCAGATCGGTGGCCGATCGCGAAGCCGCTATGGAGCACGGCTTCGGCGCCGGTTGGGCGCAGGCCCTGGAGCGCCTGGACGCATACCTGTCGGAACAGTGACCGTCATTCCCCTTCGGGCCGCAGCGCGCATCGTCTTAACTGAGACATAAAAGGAGATATCCGTGAGCAAACAAATATTCATCTCCCGGTTGCTGACCTGCCAAAGTCGATGGCCTTTTTCAAGGCACTCGGTTTTTCACACAACCCGCAGTTCAGCGACGACAAGGGCGCGTGCATTGTCGTCAGCGACACGATTCTTGTCATGTTGCTGACGCACGCCAGGTTTCGTGACTTCACGCCCAAAGCCATCTGCGATACGAGCAAGGCTGTCGAGGTCTTGCTGACGCTCAGTTGCGAGAGCCGTGAGCAGGTAGATGACCTTGTCGCGAAAGCGATCGCCGCGGGCGGTTCGACCTACGACGAGCCCGAGGATCTCGGCTTTATGTATTCGCACAGCTTCGTCGACCTCGATGGTCATGGGTGGGGGCTCGCCCACATGAGTGCCATGCCGGCACAGGAATGACGCGTGTGATCCAGACACGAAGACCATGCGGTCTAACCAGTCGCTCGAGCCAGGACGGATGGACGATTGAAAGCAGAGAAAAGGGAATTTGAAAATGACATGGTTAAAGATTGCAATCTTCGTTCTCATCGCGGCGATGGCCCTGGTGTTCCTGCTGGCGCTCACCAAGCCGGACCAATTCCGCGTGCAGCGTTCGGTGCGCATCAAGGCAGCACCCGAGAAAATATTTGCTGTCGTCAATGACTTCCATAACTGGAGCGCCTGGTCGCCGTACGAGAAACTTGATCCGTCGATGCAGCGTACTTTCAGCGGTACGCCCAGCGGCGTCGGCACGGTCTACGCGTGGGCAGGAACGGCAAAGGTCGGTGCCGGTCGCATGGAAATCATTGAATCCATTCCGTCCTCGCGGATAAGTATCAAGCTGGATTTTCTCAAACCGTTCGAAGGCCACAACACGGCGGAATACCTCTTCGTGCCTCAAGGCGATGCGACCGAAGTCACCTGGGCGATGTACGGCCCGGCACCATTCATCTCCAAGCTCATGCAGGTATTTTGCAACCTCGACAACATGATCGGTCGCGACTTTGAGGTCGGCCTCGCCAATCTGAAAGCGGTCAGCGAGAAATGATCCTCGTTCCAGTGAAAATGCAGGAAGCATGAAAATGAAATACAAGGGAAGCTGCCATTGCGGCAAGGTTGCCTACGAGGTGGAAGGCGAGATCAAGAGTGCGCTCGCGTGCAATTGTTCGATGTGCCAGCGCAAGGGCTCGCTGCTCTGGTTTGTGCCGCGCGAGCAACTACAGCTGCTGACACCCGATGAGAATGCGGGCACCTATCTGTTCAACAAACACCTCATCGCGCATCGCTTCTGCAAGATCTGCGGCCTCCAGCCTTATGCCGAAGCCACGGACCCGAAAGGCAACAAGGTGGCGGCGGTGAATATTCGCTGTATCGAAGATATTGATCTGGAGGCCATCGAGGTGAAGCACTTTGATGGTCGTGCGATCTGAGTCCGCCTCAGCAAACAGCAGGAGCAAGACAATGAACACCGGCAACACATCCGACCGCGAAATCAATATCACCCGCGATCTGCCTTTTCCCCGCGAGCTTGTCTTCAGGGCCTGGACCGAGCAGAAGCACATCGACGCCTGGTGGGGGCCAACGGGTTTTCGCAATGCCACGCATGAGATGGAGGTGAAACCGGGCGGTATGTGGCGTTTCATGATGCACGGGCCGGATGGCAAGGACTGGCCGAACAAGATCGTGTACATCGAAGTGGTGAAGCCCGAACGCCTGGTGTACGCCCACAGCGGAGACGATTCTGTCGAGGGTGGCGCTGACGATGTGAGCTTCCACGTCACGGTCGACTTCGATGACATCAACGGGAACACGCGATTGACAATGAAAATGCTGTTCGCATCCGTTGAGGTGTGCGAACAGGTCAAGACTTACGGCGCAATCGAGGGCAACAAGCAGACGATGGATCGCCTCGAAGAGTACCTGGCCGCCATGGCCTGATATGCCGACGCATCGTCACCCACCGTTTTGCAAGTCAACTGCTGGAAGGAGAGAATCATGCTGATTCAGGCTTATTTGAATTTCGATGGTCGTTGCGAAGAAGCGATCGATTTTTACACCAAGGCCATCGGCGCCAAGCTCGAGATGCTGATGCGCTACAACGAAGCACCCGAAGCACCACCGCCCGGAATGGTTGCGGCAAACTCGGCGGAGAAGGTCATGCACTCCAGCTTCCGCATCGGAGATTCAGTGGTGATGGCATCGGATGGCTACTGTGGTGGCAAGGCCAGCTTTCATGGCGTGACGCTGTCGTTGAGCGTGGCCAATGAAGCTGAGGCTGATCGCGCCTTTGCGGCATTGAGCGAGGGTGGCAAGGTGCAGATGCCGATCGGCAAGACTTTCTTTTCGCCACGTTTCGGCATGCTTGAAGACCGCTTCGGCCTGGGCTGGATGGTGATCGTGCCGGCGCCGATGTAACGAGCAGAGGATCCGCTCCGCGCACGTCGATTCCCCTCTCCCCTTCGCGGGAGAGGGGTCAGGGGGGAAGGGGCCGCAATCACAGATATTCCCCTCACCCCAGCCCTCTCCCGCGAGGGGAGAGGGAGCGTTGCGTGCTTCATCCACCAATATCACAAGGAATAAGCATGACAAGCAAACAGCGCTGGCTGGCGCTCATGGTTCTCTGTCTCGGCGTCCTGATGATCGTGCTCGACACGACCATCGTGAATGTCGCTTTGCCATCGATCAGGACCGACCTCGGTTTCACCGAAACCTCGCTCGTGTGGGTGGTGAACGCCTACATGCTCACCTTCGGCGGCTTCCTGCTGCTTGGCGGTCGACTTGGCGATCTGTACGGGCATCGCAAGCTCTTCCTGCTTGGCATCGTGCTGTTTACGGTGGCTTCGCTGGCCTGCGGCGTATCGACCTCACAGGCGCTGCTTGTGGCAGCACGCGCCATACAGGGGCTCGGCGGTGCCGTGGTGTCCGCGGTGTCGCTGTCGCTGATCATGAATCTGTTCACCGAACCGGCCGAGCGTGCCAAGGCGATGGGCATCTATGGCTTCGTGTGCGCAGGCGGTGGCAGTATCGGCGTGTTGCTCGGCGGCTTGCTGACCAGCACCTTGAGCTGGCACTGGATCTTTCTCGTCAATCTGCCTATCGGTGTGGCTGTGTATGTCATGTGCCTGACGCTGCTGCCCGATGCGCGTGGACATGCCGAAGGCGAGAAGCTGGATGTGGCGGGTGCCGTGACCGTGACGACGTCACTGATGCTGGCTGTTTATGCCATCGTGAATGGCAACGAAGCGGGCTGGACTTCCACGCCTACGCTCAGCCTGCTCGGTGTGGCAGCTGCGTTGATGGCAGTGTTCATCATCATCGAAGCGCGTGTGCAGCATCCGCTGATGCCGCTGGGCCTATTTCGTCTGCGCAATGTCGCGATTTCCAACATCGTCGGCGTGCTATGGGCTGCAGCAATGTTTGCGTGGTTCTTCATCTCGGCGCTCTATATGCAACTGGTGCTGGGTTACACGCCACTGCAGGTCGGTCTCGGTTTCCTGCCGTCCAACCTGATCATGGCAGCCTTCTCGCTTGGCATATCGGCAAAGCTGGTCATGCGCTTCGGCGTGCGCTCACCGCTAGCTGTCGGCCTTCTGTTGGCGGCAGTCGGTCTGGTGCTTTTCGCGCGCGCGCCGGTAGACGGCAGGTTCCTTGTGGATGTATTGCCCGGCATGTTGCTGCTCGGCCTGGGCGCTGGCATCGCTTTCAACCCTTTGCTGCTCGCCGCGATGAGCGATGTGCAGCCGAGCGAATCGGGCCTGGCCTCCGGTGTCGTCAATACGGCATTCATGATGGGTGGCGCCCTGGGGCTCGCAGTGCTTGCCAGCCTCGCGGTTGCCCGCACCGCGTCTTTGCAGGCTGACGGCGCCAGCGCGCTCGCTGCGCTCAATGGCGGCTATCACCTTGCATTCGTCATGGGGGCCATTTTCGCGGCGTCTGCAGGGATATTGGGCGGCCTGCTTCTGCGCACACGCCTGCAAGCACCAACGCCTGAGATGCAGGCAACTCCAGAAGCGCTGCCTGCTCAATCCGGCTAATTCCAACCCTGGACAACCCCGTGTCTGCGCAACAGACACGGCCTTCACTCAAGCAAAGGAGTTCAACATGCGATTCATGATCATCGTCAAGGCCAGCAAGGATTCCGAAGCGGGCGTCATGCCCGACGAGAGCATGCTGACAGAAATGGGCAAGTACAACGAAGAGCTCGTCAAGGCCGGCATCATGCAGGCAGGCGAGGGACTGCATCCCAGCTCGAAAGGGATGCGTGTGCGCTTCGTCGACGGCGGCCAGAAAGTCATTGACGGACCTTTCCCCGAAACCAGTCAACTGATCGCCGGTTTCTGGATCTGGAAGGTGAAGTCGAAAGAAGAAGCGCTCGCATGGGTCAAGCGCTGCCCCAACCCGATGCCGGGCACCGAGGCAGAACTCGAGATCCGCCAGATCTTCGAAGCTGAGGACTTCGGCGCGGAATTCACGCCCGAATTGCGCGAGCAGGAAGAGCGTCTGCGCGCCGAGATCGAGTCGAGGAAGTAGGCTGATCCAGCGCAGCCAGTGCATGGCAACGAGTCGGTTGCCGCACTGGCGGGGTGCCGTTCTTCAACCCGGTCAAGTCAATTGCCGCAGTCTGGCGGGCCGCTATCTTTCCTGGTCAATACGCGCTCCTTCCAGGTTGGTGGCCGGCTGTCCGCTGCTGGCCGGGAAGCGCTCCGGCGGGCATCCGGGCAGCGGATACACCGTGCAGGCCAATGTTTCCCGCCGGGGAGTCCGGGCCTGCAACCGTCCTGTAAAGAAACTTCCCCCGTAGTCCGTTAATACCCTCATACGGTGGAAGCCTACATTGTGATGGCTTGCCAGCAGATCAGAGCGCGTCAATGAAAACCCAAACCAGCCAGACACTTACCGTACTTATCGTTGCTTCGTTGATCGCGCTGGGCGCCAACGCGGCACTGGCCTTCGTGGCCTTGGGAATGGGCTCGGGCGGCATGGCCGGGATGATTGCTCCGTGGGCTGCGCTGCTCTCGGGCGGGCTGGTTATTTGTGTCGCTTTGTTTCTGCGGCGCAAGATTCTCCAGCCGCTGAATCTCCTCAAAGAGAGCATCGCCCGCGCTGCAAACAACCATGATTTCTCGCCTTACCCGGTAATGGCGGGTGATGACGAAATCAGTGCGACCTCGCGCAACTACGCACAACTACTCGAATTCATTGGCACTTCCGTTGCAGATGTACGGCGCTGTGGCGAGCAATTGGCCTCGCTTTCCGAAGAGGTTGACGTCGCTACCCGCAAGATATCGCGCAACTCGCGCCTGCAGAGCGAAGCGACGTCCAACATGGCGGCCGCTGTGGAGGAGATGACCGTGAGCATCTCGATGGTCGGTGAGCAGGCCGAGCAGGCCAGCAGCCATGCGCGGGAGTCATCCTCCATCGCCAGCAAAGGCGCCACCAATATCCTGAATACCGTTGAAGGCATCAATACCATTTCCCGCCAGGTTGGCGCGGCCACCAAGCACATCCGCAATCTGCGCGCAGATTGCGACAGCATCACCTTGATGGCTGCCACTATCCGTGACATCGCCGACCAGACCAATCTGCTGGCGCTGAACGCTGCCATTGAGGCGGCGCGCGCAGGAGAGCAGGGTCGCGGCTTCGCCGTCGTGGCCGATGAAGTGCGCAAGCTGGCCGAGCGCACCGCCCGCTCCACGCATGAAATCAGCTCGCTGGTCGAGCGTATGCAGGATAGCGCTCGCGTTGCGGTCGACAGCATGTCGGAGACCGAGCAAACCGTTGGCCTCGGCGTGGGTAACGCAGAGAAGGCGGGCGAGTCGATACAACAGATCCAGCGTGGTTCCGCTTCCGCTGCCGATGCGGTGACCGAAATCTCCTCGGCCATCCAGGAGCAACGTCAGGCCAGCACCGATGTCGCCAAGAACATCGAGCAGGTCGCCCAGATGAGCGAACAGAATTCGCATGCTGCCGAGGCCTCGGCCGAAGCAATCGGGCGGCTATCGGAAAGCAGCCGGCAGATCAGCGCCATCCTGCGCCGCTTCCGCACCGGCAACGAGAGCGAAAAGATCATCCTGCGCCTGGCCGACATCCATGCCGAGGACCACCCCGCCGTACGCGCGCTGCGCGAAATGGGCGAGGCCCTGCAATCACGCAGCAAGGGCCGCATCGAATTGAAGATATCTGCTGGCGGCTCCCTGGGCACTGCCGTGGAAGTCGCCAAGCAGGTGCGCACCGGTGGCATCGACATGATGCGCATCAACATGTCTTCGCTGAACAAGGACTGCCCGATCACCATCGTGCCGGCCCTGCCATTCCTGTTCCGGTCAGTAGACCATATGCATAAGGCCATGGATGGCAGCACCGGCGACACGATCCTCGAATCCTGCGGCCTGTCGGGCATGACCGGTCTGGCGTTCTACGACAGTGGCGCCCGCTCCATCTATGCCGATAAACCGATGCGCACACCGGCCGACACGCGCAATCTCAAACTACGTGTCATGGACAGCGAAATGTGGCTGGCCGTTGCCAAGGCCATGGGCGCAGTGCCCACACCAACCCTGATGGACGAAATCGTCGCCAGTTTCAAGATGGGTCTGATCGAAGCGGCTGAAAACAACATTCCAAGCTTCGACAGCTACAAGCACCACAGCGTTTTCAAATACTTCTCGTTGACCGAGCACGCCATGGTTCCGGAAGTCATCGTCTTCTCGAAACAGCGCTGGGATTCGCTGGCAGAAAGCGACCAGCAGCTCATACGCGAAGTGGCGAAGGAGTCCGTGCCGCAGATGCGCAAGTACTGGCAGGAATACGAAGTGCTCTCACGCAAACGCGCCACCGCAGCCGGCACGATCTTCGTCTCCGATATCGACAAACGCGCCTTCCAGAGCGCCATGAAGCCGGTCTACGACCGATTCGTTACCACGTCTGAACAGAAAGCCCTGCTGCGCGCGATTCAGGACATTCAGTAAGCAATCACCTGGGTTCCTGAGGCCCTCGGGCCTCGGCGTGCCTGCACAAAAAGCAATGCCCCGCGCTACCGGGTAGGTTGGGCTGCCAAGCCCAACATTACCAATTGAACGTTGGGCTTCATTGCATTCAGCCCAACCTACGCGCTGATCAAGCTCATCGTGTCTGCCGTGATGGTGGGTTCTGGCTACCGGCTCGTTTTACCATGGTGGGATTGTCGTCCATACCCAAGGAAAATTCGCTCTGCATTTCATAGCCGAGTTTTTTCCAGAACGGCACGGCATCTCGCGCAACTTGTGCAACAAATTTCTGCCGTTCATGTTCCAGAGCCATGGTCTCGGCCCGCTCGATCAATGCACGGCCAAAACCTAGTCGCTGTTTGTCCAATACCACGGCCAAACGTCGGAAAGCCGCGGTCCGGGAGTCGTCAAGTAAATCGAGTCGTACTGTCGCCACCGCAACCTTGTCGGACAGAAGCAGCAGGGGCAGGTTCGAAGGGAGATAGTCGTCCGGGTGCGAGCTGTCATAGTCAAAACGTCCGCGCGCTTCCCACAAAACGGTACGGCGAATTTGGTGATACTCAGTCCAATGCTCCCCGTTCCGGACTATGACAAGTGATAGCGACGCGTTCAAGACCATATCCAGACTCCATCACTGTCCTCCACAGGGCGGAGGCAGGCGCCAGACCTGCCCGTTACTGCGTGCTGCATTGAAGTGTTGTATGCCTATCGGCCAAATACCTTGTCGAGATAAGCAAACGTGGGCAGCATCTGGGTCATCATGAACGCGGGATCTTCATGACCCGCGCCGGGTACGATCACTAGTGTTGACCGTGCGCCGGCTTTGCTCAAAGCCTCATGCAGCCGCAGCGCCTGGTAGGGTGAAACCAAGGAGTCTTTATCGCCGTTGGCAATGAGAAACGGTGGCAAATTTTTCGCGGTCGATGCATGACCACGGATGTTGTACATGCCATCGGCAAGACTGTCCAGGCCCTCCAAAGCTCCGTACCAAACAACCACTGCTTGAACCTCACTCGACACGGCTGCGTTCCCGAGAGAAGGATCGTCAAGGGCCGTGACCTGACCGCCGGTCACGCCGAGCATTGCAGCGATGTACCCACCTGCGGAATTGCCCCAGACAGCGAACTGCTTTGCATCAAGGTGATATTTATCGGCGTTGGCGCGAAGAAAGCGCACTGCGGCTTTTGCATCCTGGAGAGCGAGCGGGGCCGCTGCCGCTGGGGGAGCACCCAGACGGTAATTCAGACTCACGACCGCATAGCCTTTGGCAGTCAATGCCGCTACATCGGGAACTTGAATTTGATAGGGCCCGCTGCGACCGGTGGGTGTGGGGGCTGGGCCGAAGCTCCGGCGAGGCATCGAGCGCTTGTCGCCGATATCGAAGCCGCCGCCATGGATCCAGATGACCAAGGGCGCTGTATTTTTGGTTGACGCGGGTAGATACAGATCGAGTTTCTGTAAAGGCGATTTGTCCGCGTAAGCCAGATCAGGAAAACTCGCTTGAATCGACTGTAGCGCGAACCTCTGCTCGGGCGAGACATCGGTGTAGACCAGATTGGCCAGTGGCAAAGCCGGAGCTGCAAGTGCTCTATTGCGAGCATCGACCCTACCCATCGTTTGAACGTCGTAGTTCTCTGGCGCCACTGCAATGGTGTCGATGTTGAAGGCGCCGTCGCCGCTACCGCCACCGAGGTTGTTCATCCGGATCGTGTGTTTGCCTTGAGTCAAGGTCACCAATGCCGGGTTGCCTTGTCGGTCCGGGACCACGATATTGGACCAGTCGTTCGTGTCCTTGGCCCAGCCGCCGGTTGGCACAAATACGATTTTTTCAAAGTCCGGACCGGGGGACTTGCCGTCGATAGTCAAATCGCGATAGACGTTCCAAGCGCGGCCAGCGGCGTAGCGGAAACCAAACTTGTAGTGCCCGGTCGCCGCAATATCCACTTCCCATTCCAGCCAGTGCCCCTTGTCATTCCATCCGATCAGAATGTCGCCGTTGGCGCCCATTCGACCGCCTTGCGGCTTGACGGCGCCTCTGCCCTCCCTGACGAACGTGGTGGCTTGAAACACGCGGGGGCTGGCGTTCGATTGGGCCGTTATGGGTAGTGACGGTACTGAATCGGCCGCCGAAGCGACGGGCAAGGCCGTTGCGAGTCCTGCGATGATGAGAAAAATGACGAAGGCGTTTGTCATGGTCGTCTCCCTTGTCAGTTGTCGTGACTTCGTAGTGGCGTGATGGATCGCTTGTCGTGAAAAATTGAGCTCCTGGTGTGGAGCTTTGCAAATCATGGAACCGCCATGTCTCTTCATCCCGGCGAAAGCCGGGATCCAGTATCACGCGTGCAAACTGGATTCCGGCCTTCGCCGGAATGACGGAGCTTTGATGTAGCTCCGTCAATTCGGAAGAGCTACGCTGGCGTAGAGGTTGGATCAAGAGCTGTAAGATACCCGCTTGCCATAAGACAGGCCAGAGGCTTCTCTCCGTCTAGCGTGAGGTCGACTTGATTGGCTCAGCTATTCCGAGCGCTAAGCCGCTTCAGCTCCGGCACGCAAGACCCGCAATTGGTCCCACATTTCAAACGTGTCTGCACCTGTTCCAGCGATTCACCACCCGCAAGCGCGGCAGTGATCTCGTTCTCCGAAACGTCGAAGCAATTGCAGATGATCTTGCCGCGCGCGGCGTTGCCGGCTGGCGGTTCGGCGAGGGGCGCGAGCAGCCATTTGCGGGCTTCCGTTGCGGCGCCGCCATTGACCATCATGTCTTGCAGCCAGTTCGCCGCCTTGGTTTCGCCGGTGAGGCGAACGGCGGCAATCTTGTTGTCTTCGACCCGCGCCCGTTTGGCGATGTCGCGACGTGCGTCGCGGTAGCTGAGGCACTGCGTATCGTCGGCGAGCGAAAGTGTGACGTCAAGAGCGTGTTGCGCCTCGGCTGTCAATGCCTCGGTCTGTGCCCGTAGCACGACCACGGGCGTGTCGCGGCCTGCAAGCGTCAGGGATGACTGCGGCATGTCTTTCGTTTGTTCGCGCAGCTCTTCCAGAACCTGCAGTGCGTTGGCGCCTGCACCCACCCGGCGCATTGCAACCAGTGACTTGACTGGCCCGCCGTTGGCTGCGGTCGCAGCGCTGTACTTTTCGATCTGCACTGCACTGTGCTTGAGCTCGGGCTGCTTGCTGTAGGGGTCGAAGGTCTTGATGGTCAGTGTGTTGGCACCGCCGCCGCCCATTGCGTTGCCGCCCCAGTGCATTGGGAGAAATGCCTGCCCGGAGCGCACGCTCTTGCTGGCGACAACCTTGATGACGATCTCGCCACGCCGGCTCTTGACGCGCGCCAGTTCGCCGTCCTTGATGCCGCGTCGATCCATATCGTCGGCATGCAGATGAATCATCGGCTCGGCCTCGTGCGCGTAGAGTCGTGCCACTGTTCCGGTGCGACTCATGCCGTGCCACTGGTCGCGCAGTCTCCCGGTTGTCATGCGGATCGGGTAGCGGGCGTCGGCTTTGTCCGCAAGGTCGCGGTGTTCGGTGACGACGAAGCGGGCACGGCCTGATTCTGTCGGGAAAATGCCGTCTTCATACAGGCGCACTTTGCCGCTCTGTGCGTCCTGCGGGAAGGGCCATTGCTGCGGGCCTTTCTTCTCCAGCGTGGCATAGCTCAGACCTGTGATGTCGAGGTCGCGACCGCGTGTGCTTTCGCGGTGTTCGTTCCAGATTTCCTCTTCGTTGGCGTAGGGGAACAGGGCGCCGGTGTGGGCGTTGCCGATCTTCTCGCCGAGGCGTCGCGCGAAGTCCATGGCTGCGTCCCAGTCGTGACGCGCTTCGCCCGGCGCGGGCACAGCCTGGATGACGCGACTGATGCGGCGTTCGGAGTTGGTGACGGTGCCGGTCTTCTCGCCCCAACTGGTGGCGGGCAGAAGCAGGTCGGCGAAGCGGGCTGTTTCGGTGTTGCGGTAAGCCTCCTGCAAGACGACGAAATCGCAGGTCTGCAAGGCCTTGTGCACGAGATTCTGGTCTGGCATGGATTGCGCCGGATTGGTACAGGAAATCCAGACGGCCTTGACTGTACCGGCGGCCATGGCGTCGAACAATTCAACCGCAGACAGACCGGGTTTTTCCGGCACGTCGGCAATACCCCAGAACTTTGCCACCTCGGCGCGGTGCGCGGGATTGGCCAGATCGCGGTGGGCCGACAACAAGTTGGCAAGTCCGCCGACCTCGCGCCCGCCCATAGCATTGGGCTGGCCGGTCAGCGAGAACGGGCCGGCACCGGGCTTGCCGATCTGTGCTGTCGCCAGATGCATGTTGATGATGGCGGCATTATTGTGTGTGCCATGACTCGACTGGTTGGTGCCCATGCAGTACATCGACATGGTGGCGCCACCAGGCTTGCCGTTGGGCTGGCCACCATTGGCGAACCATTCCGCTGCGGTCTCGATGTCTTTCTTTGGCACGCCACAGATCTCTGCCGCCATTGCCGGCGTGTATTCGCGCACCGCTTTGCGTAGTGCCTCGAAGCCTTCGGTGTGGGCGGTGATGTACTCGGGCTTGATCCAGTCTTCCCACAGCATCACGTGCAGCATCGCGTTGTAGAGGGCGATGTCGGTGCCGGGCAGTAGCGCCAGATGCAGATCGGCCTGCTCGGCGGTGTCGGTGCGGCGCGGGTCGACGACGATCATCTTCATCGCCGGATTGGCGGCGCGTGCATCTTCGATGCGGCGGAACAGGATGGGATGGGCAAAGGCGGTATTGCTACCGGTGATGAACAGGCAACCCGCATCTTTGACATCGTCATAACATGCTGGAGGTGAATCGGCGCCCAGCGTCTGCTTGTAGCCAGCCACGGCGCTGCTCATGCACAGACGCGAGTTGGTATCGACGTTGTTCGTGCCGATGAGCCCTTTGGCGAGTTTGTTGAAGACGTAATAGTCCTCAGTCAGCAACTGGCCGGAGATGTAGAAGGCAACCGCGTCCGGACCGTGTTCGCGAATGACAGCGGCGAATTTGTCGGCGGCATGATCAAGCGCCGTGTTCCAGTCGGTGCGGGTTCTCTGCTCGCCGCGTGAGGTACGCAATTCCGGGTAGAGCGCTCTGACGGCGAGCGAGTCGGGTGTCATCGTCAAGTGCAGCGTCGAGCCCTTGGTACACAGCCTGCCGAAGTTGGCGGGGTGGTCCGGATCGCCGCGCACGCCGGTTACTTGCCCGCCCTGGTGTTCGATGATGACGCCGCAGCCTACGCCGCAGTAACAGCAGGTCGAGCGCGTTTCGAGCGCGGCGCCGCCTGCGGTTTGCAATGCCGGGTTCTGTAGTATCTGCGAAGGGAAAGTCTGGGGGCCTGCCTGAGTGTTTGCCATTTCTCTCGTCCGGTGCCGTTGCGGCTACCTGAGAGGGCGCGAACGGCGTGGTGTGATTTTGGTGAGCTTTGCCCACTACTGCGGAGGACGCCGTTGCCCGGCCGCAGTCTGATTGCGGTGTATCAAGCAAAACCTGTGCCGTCGGGGCTATACAGGCAGGTCCAGGCAGGCCCGTGTTGCGTATTCAATATCATGCCTGGCGCTGTGCCGGGCCGGTTCCGTGTATCGAGTCCAGCTTTGGTGCGTGACATGCACTGGCATGACGCCGCAGCTATCCCCCGGATAGGCAAAAGCAACTTCCTGAATCCTGGCGTTGCCGTTAGATTAGTCACACTCATCAATCAGCATTGGAGAAAACCATGGACATCGATATCGGTATCAAGAAAGCAGACAGGGCAAAGATCGCGAGCGGCCTTTCGCATTTGCTCGCGGATACCTACACGCTCTACTTGAAGACGCACTATTTCCACTGGAACGTCACGGGGCCGATGTTCAATACGCTGCATCTCATGTTCGAGGCCCAGTACACCGAGTTGGCACTGGCCGTTGACCTGATTGCCGAGCGCATTCGCGCACTCGGCCATTTCGCGCCGGGCTCATATGCCGAGTATTCGAAACTGTCCTCGATCAAGGAAGCTGAAGGCGTGCCCAAAGCCACCGACATGATCAAGCAGTTGGTCGAAGGGCAGGAGGCTGTGGTGCGTACCGCCCGTTCAATTTTTCCCGCAGCGGAGAAGGCAACGGATGAAGCGACTGCAGATTTGCTGACGCAGCGCATCACCCTGCACGAGAAAACTGCCTGGATGTTGCGCAGCATGCTGGAGGCATAGAAGTGGCAGGGTGGGTTTGGAGCGTCGCGACAACCCACCATCGCCAAAGTGAAACGGGGGGTGATGGTGGGTCATGAGGCAATGCTCTGAACCCACCTACGAACTCGCCAACCGTCACCCTGATGATGAATTTGCGCAGCGTTTGCGCTGTATGACAAACAAGAGGCGGACGCTCAGGCCTCTTTTGGGGACTTCTTCGGTTTCGACGCACTCGCCGTCCTGGCGCATGACTTGAGTCCTTCCAGATAAGCACTGAAGGTCTGCTCGGCCAGTTGCATCAGGTCGAAGCGTTCGGGTGCCATCAGCCAGTGAAAGCATGCGCCGTCGAAGATGGCGAACATGCCGAGCGCTGCAGTATGCGGATCAACTGCCGCGGGTAATTGCCCTGCATCGATAGCCGCCTGGAACTCCGCTGCCGATTTGGCCATGCAGTGTTCACGGGCTTCTACCAGATGCAGACGTACCGCTTCGGTTTCGAGCACGTATTCGCATTTGAGCAGAATGATGCTCATCAGCGCGCGTGCCTGTTCCTCGGTCGCGATACGGCGGATGACCGTAATCGTCTTGTGATAAATGCGCGCCAGCGGGTCCGCAGCGTACTTCTGATCGAGTTCTTCGAGCGTCGCATCGATGGGTAGTGAGGCACGCTCCCACAGGGCCGCCAGCAAATCGGCCTTGTTCTCGAAATGCCAATACACGGCGCCGCGTGTTAGGCCGGCGGCAGTGGCTACCTCGTGCAGCGAAGTGTGGGATACGCCGCGTTCACAGAACACGCTCTGTGCTGCATCGAGCAGCTGGCAGCGCGTGGCGAGTGCTTCTTCCTTGGTCTTGCGAGCCATAGTTCCTGGTACGTCTCCAATTGCATTTCAAGACAATGTCATTTTCGTGGCTTGTGTGCCGCCACAGATCCCCCGTCTTTCAAAAAAGTTTAGCTGATTCTTGACATACATACAAGAATGTATGTTTAATGTTGGAAAGCAACGCATCGACAATAAGCATCACTGACGTCGCTTGCAGCGCAGTCTCCGTAGTGTGTCCCTTATGCGCGAAGCAGCATTTGCGTTGAGGTAACTGCTGTCTGTAAGCTGCATTGTTGCAGTGCGCCACGTTAGCGTTGGAGCGTCCGGTCCGTATTCGTATCACCTGAATTTGCCTTGAGTGGGAGAAAGAGAAAATGCGAGTAATCATGCGCAGGGACTTCAAGTTGGCCGCAGCTGCAGCACTGGTCATGTCGGCCTTGATGGTCATTACAGGTTGCTCCAAGGGGTCGGGAGACCAGGGGCATGGCGGTATGGGCAATATGCCGCCGCCGCAGGTGGGTGTCGTTGCCGTGCAGCCGCAGAACGTGCCTGTCACGTTCGAGTACACCGGCCAGACGTTCGGCTCGAAAGAAGTTGAAGTGCGCGCCCGGGTTGGCGGCATCATCGAGAGGCGCCTCTATACGGAAGGGGCTGCGGTCCAGGCCGGGCAAGTAATGTTCGAGCTCGACCCCAAGCCATTGCAGGCACAGGCCGCCGCCGCTGAAGCGGAAGTCGCAACGGCCGAAGCGCGCGCAGCGCAGGCAACGCGCGAGGCTGCCCGCCTCAAGCCACTGCTCGCTGACCGCGCGGTCAGTCAGCAGGAATATGACAATACAGTATCGAACCAGCAGATCGCCGCTGCGGGCCTGTTGTCGGCCAAGGCACAACTGCAGGAGCTGCGCCTGAACCTGGGTTACACCAAGGTCATTGCGCCTGTTTCCGGTATGTCGGGCCGTGCGCTGAAGTCAGAAGGTAGCCTGGTGACGACCGCCGATAGTTTGCTGACGACGCTGGTGCAGCTGAACCCGCTCTACGTCGGTTTTGGCCCGTCCGAAAACGAGCAGAACGCGATTGACCGCGATGTCGCCAACGGCACCTTGCAATTGCCCAAGGCTGGCGCGTTCGAGGTCGAGATTCGTGGCACTGAGGGTGGTGTTCTCGCGAAGGGCGGCCGCCTCAACTTCACCGATAGCCGCGTGAGCAGCCAGACTGGCACCGTAGAGATGCGCGCCGAGTTGCCCAATCCGGGCGGCAGGCTCAAGGCTGGTCAGTTCGTTCGCGTAGCCCTGCACGGTGCAGTGCGCCCCAATGCCATCGTTGTGCCGCAAGGTGCTGTGCTGGAAGGTCCGCAAAGCAAGATCGTGATGACTGTGGGCAAGGACAAGGACGGCAAGGCTGTGGTCGCGCCGCGTCCGGTAGAAGTTGGCGAATGGGCAACGCTGGACGGTGTTGGCGGCAAGCCTGCGACCAAGGTATGGGTCATTACCAAGGGTCTTGCTGCAGGTGATCAGGTGATTCTCGACAACTTCGTCAAGCTGCGTCCCGGTGCGCCGGTCACTCCCGTCTCGCCCGAAGTTTCTGCTGCGGCGCAATCTGCGCCCGCTGCACAAGCCGATCACAAATAAGAAAGCGCGAGGCTACCCAGAATGTTTTCCCGCTTCTTCATAGACCGTCCGATCTTCGCGATGGTCATATCGATCTTCGTTGTGCTCGCCGGGCTGGCGGCCATCCGCGTGCTGCCGATTGCGCAGTACCCGGAAATCGCGCCGCCTACCGTGCAGATTACCGCCATCTATCCAGGCGCTTCCGCCGAAGTGCTGGAACAGACCGTGGCGGCGCCCATCGAGAGCCAGGTCAACGGCGTCGAGCACATGATGTACCTGAACTCGACTTCGGCTTCGAACGGCATGGTGACCATCACCGTGACCTTCGATATCGGTACCGATATCGACCAGGCCGCGCTCAACGTCAACAACCGCGTCAAGCAGGTCGAGAATCGTCTGCCGCAGGAGGTGCGCCGTCAGGGCGTGACCGTGCAGAAGGGCTCATCGAGCTTCCTGCAGGTGATCGCGTTCTACTCGCCGGACAGTCGTTTCGACAATCTGTACATCAGCAATTACGTGACGTTGAACGTGCTCGATCGCATCAAGCGCGTACCAGGCACGACCAATGTGCAGGTTTTTGGCGCCAAGGATTATGCAATGCGCATCTGGCTGAAGCCGGACCGCATGGCACAGCTCGGCGTCACGGTCGGTGAGATCACCGCGGCCGTGAATGCGCAGAACGCGCAGTTCGCACCGGGCAAGATTGGTCAGATGCCGGCTGCCGAAGGACAGGAGCTGGTCTACACGATTACCACGCAGGGACGTCTGCCGGATGCGAAGGCTTTCGAGGAGATCATCGTCCGTTCGAGCGGCGTCGGCAGCAAGCTGCGCCTGAAGGATGTGGCGCGCGTCGAACTCGGCGCCAAGGACAACGACTTCGTGGGTCGCATCAACGGTAAGCCTGCCACCCTGTTGGGTATCTTTCTGCAGCCTGGCGCCAATGCGCTGGGCGTGGCGGAAGAAGTCAATGCGACGATGGCCGAGCTCGCGCAGAAATTCCCGGAAGGTCTGACGCACAAGGTCGCGTATGACACCACGCGCTTCGTGAAAGTCTCGATCCACGAAGTGGTCAAGACGCTCGCTGAAGCCATGATTCTGGTGTTCCTCGTCGTGTTCCTGTTCCTGCAGAACTGGCGCGCCACACTGATCCCGATCATCGCCGTACCGGTGTCCCTGTTGGGTACCTTCGCCGGCATGGTGATGCTCGGTTACTCCATCAATACGCTGACCCTGTTCGGTATGGTGCTGGCCATCGGTATCGTCGTCGATGATGCTATTGTCGTACTCGAGAACGTCGAGCGCATCATGCACGAAGAGCATCTCGGCGCGCGTCATGCTGCCATCAAGGCCATGCAGGAGGTTACCGGACCGGTGATCGCCATCGTGCTGGTGCTGGTGTCAGTGTTCGTGCCGATCGCTTTCCTCGGCGGCCTGACGGGCGAGTTGTTCCGCCAGTTCGCGGTGACGATTGCGATTGCCGTGAGCATTTCGGGCATGGTTGCGCTGACGCTCACGCCAGCACTATGCGTACTCATCTTGCGTAGCGAGCACAAGGCGAACAATTTCTTCTTCCGTGGCTTCAATCGCTTTTTCGAGCGCCTGACCAAGCGCTACACCTGGCTGGTCGCCGGGCTGTCGCGTCGTGCCCTGTTGGGGGTCTTGTTATTTCTTGGCATGATCGCCATTACCGCGCAACTGTGGCGCGGCACGCCGGGCTCGCTGGTGCCCGAAGAAGACCAGGGCTGGTTCATCTCCGCCGTATTCCTGCCGGATGGTGCTTCGCTGCAACGTACCGACAAGATCGTGCAGCAGGTGACCGAGATCATCAAGTCGAACGACGCAAATGAGGATGTCATTGCCTTCACCGGTTTCGACTTCCTCGGTGGAAGTTACAAAAATTCGGCCGCGACGCTCTTCGTGACGCAAAAGCCCTGGGATGAGCGCAAGCTGCCTTCGCAAGCGCTGGTGGGCGAGGTCTATGGCAAGACCGGAGGCATACGCGACGCGCTCGTGTTGGCCTTTAATCCGCCTGCGATCTTCGGTCTCGGTCAGGCAGGCGGTTTCGAGTTCTACATCCAGAATCGTGGCGATAGCGGCCCGAAGCGTACGGCTGAAGTCGTGCAGGCCTTCATGGCGCGTGCTTCACAGAGCAAGCAGCTTGCGTATGTGCAGACCCTGTGGCGTGCTACCTCACCGCAGCTCTACGTCGATGTCGACCGCGAACGCGCGGCCGCACTGGGGGTATCGCTCGATGACGCCTTCAACACACTGTCGGCGACGCTGGGTACGTACTACGTGAATGACTTCAACAAGTTTGGCCGCACCTGGCAGGTGTTGATGTCGGCCGACACCAAGTACCGCATGAAACCAGATGACATCGGCCGTATTTACGTCAAGTCGAATACAGGCAAGATGTTGCCCATGTCGTCCTTCACCACGGTGAAGTACAGCTCGGGTCCGGATACGCTGGACCGCTTCAACAATCTGCCCGCTGTGAAGATGCTCGGCTCCGGTGCGCCGGGTGTCAGTTCGGGGCAGGCAATTGCCGAAGTCGAGAAGCTCGCGGCTGAAGTGCTGCCACCTGACTTCTCGCTCGACTGGAGTGGCGCCTCGTACCAGGAGAAGCGTGCTTCGGGCGCGTCCGGCCTGGCACTGGCCATGGCGGCGGTAATGGTGTTCCTGATCCTTGCCGCGCAATACGAGAAGTGGTCGTTGCCGCTCTCCGTGCTGCTGGCTGTGCCATTCGGCATATTCGGTGCGCTGGCAGGTGTGTGGTTTCATAACATCTTGTTTGGCTGGCTGTCCGGGGGCATGGCACCGCCGCTGACCAATGACGTGTACTTCCAGATCGGTCTGGTCACGCTGATCGGCCTGGCAGCCAAGAATGCCATTCTGATCGTCGAGTTTGCGGTCATGAAGAAGCACGAAGGCATGTCGACCATCGCTGCGGCAGCCGAGGCAGCCCGTCTGCGCTTCCGCCCGATCGTGATGACATCGCTGGCATTCATTCTGGGCGTTGTGCCATTGGCATTCTCGTCCGGTGCCGGTGCCGGTGCGCGCCAGTCCGTCGGCACGGGCGTCATGTTCGGCATGATGGCAGCGACTTTCCTGGCCATTTTCTTCGTGCCCTTGTTCTTCCGGTTACTTAATGGCGACAAGGATGAAAAATCGCCTGCGCCCGTCGATCTCGATGTGGAGAAACATGATGCGTGATGACAAAAGATTAATCCGCAGTGTTGCACTGGGCTTGCTGACGGCCGTCGTTCTGGCCGCTTGCGCCAGCACGCCGGAAGCCAGGAAGCCTGTGCTCGAGTTGCCCGATGCGACCGGCGCTGTGGTTGCCGAGGATCTGAGCCAGTGGTGGTTGCGCTACAACGATCCGGCGCTGACCGCGCTCATCGAGCGTGCATTGGTGCACAACGCCGATCTCAAGGTCGCCGTGGCGCGGGTTGACGAAGCTGCTGCCCTGCTTGTCGTGGCAAACAGCGACCGCTTCCCGTCCGTTGACCTCAATGTGGGCGCGAACCGCAGCAAGGCGACCGAGAAGGGCGTCATTCCGCGTCCGGCGGGCACCTTCATCTCCAATGATTTCCAGGCGGGCATTTCCATCGCCTATGAAGTCGATTTTTGGGGACGTGTGCGCAATGCCGACAAAGCGGCCATGGCGCAATTGGTCGCCAGCCGCGAATCCATGCTGGCCTTCCGTTCCTCGCTCGCCGCAGAAGTGGCACGCAGCTATTTCAGCTTGCTGGCGACAGACCGCAAGGTAGCGCTGACGCGTCAGACGCTGACGACGCGCGAGGAAGCTTTCCAGCTGGCACAGAAGCGCCTGACAGGTGGCACCGCCAACAGTCTGCAGGTACAGCAAGCACAGAGCGAGCGCGATGCCATTGCGGCCGCGCTGCCGCGACTGGTTGCAGCGCAAGCGCAGAGCACGCGTGCCCTGGCCTTGCTGGCTGGCGACTCGCCACGCGCCATCGTCGAAGGCGCGATCGGACGCAGCAATGCGGAAGTCTTGCCACCAGCGCCGGTCGTGCCGGAAGGCCTGCCGTCGGATCTGCTGGCGCGTCGTCCCGACATCCGCGAAGCCGAAGCCAATCTCGCCGCCTCACAAGCACGCGTCAGCGTGGCCCGTGCGCTGTACTTTCCGCAGATCGTCCTGACCGGCAGTGGCGGGCAGGAGAGCGCCAAGCTGTCAGACCTGTTCTCGGGCCCTGCGCTGGTGTGGCGGATTGCTGCGTCGCTGACACAGCCGATCTTCGGCTTGCGTCAGATCGACGCCCAGGTGAACGCGGCCAAGGCACGTGAGCAACAGTCCGAAGCGGCCTATGTGAAATCGGTACAGACGGCCTTCAAGGAAGTCTACGATGCACTGGGCAACCTGCACGCGGCCAACGACACCCTCGTCGCTCAGGAACAACGCAGCGCTTCACTGCGCGAGTCCCTGCGCATCTCTCAAAGGCGTTATGACGCTGGCGTTTCAGCCTACCTGGACCTGCTCGACGCACAGCGCAACCTGTATGCCGTCGATGCAGACCGCATCGATGCACAGGCCGATCGTTTGAACGCCAGCGTGGATTTGTTCAGGGCCTTGGGCGGCGGCTGGTCGCAGCAATAGGTGGTAGGTTGGGGTGAGCGGAGCGATGCCCAACATCGGTCTCTAAAGTCGTATGGCCTGGATCCACGTTTCGCGTTGGGCATCGCTCCGCTCACCCCAACCTACATCAACGCTTGCCACGTAACGCTGCACCCAAAGCGCTGCGCGCCCACGGCAACATGATCGCCGGCGAGTCCATCGCTTCGTCTGGCGCGCGGAAATAGCTGAGGCTGACCCGCTGCTTGCCCTTTGCGGCGTAACTGAAGGCTTCCAGACTCTCCGCTTCGAACAGTGGGCGGTTTCCGCATCGGCTTTCAGATACAGCACATCGTCCGCTACCAGCGCGAACATGATGTCATCGACATAAATGCCGGCGCCGCCGAACATGCGTTTGATGCGTATCGTACCGACGGTGCAAACAGTTCGTGCAGGTGATCGGCAAAGTCGGGGCTCATGGTCGAGGCGTTGGGGTGCTAGCTGCGGCCTTTCCAGAACGGGAATTTTACGTCTGGCGGTTGCCTGTCGATGATGTCGGTCAGAGCCTGCGCAGAGCCACAGGCCAGCGTCCAGCCCAGGGTGCCGTGCCCGGTGTTGTAGAACAGGTTGTCCAGCCGGGAGCGGCCGATGATCGGCACATTGTTCGGTGTAGCGGGGCGCAGCCCGGCCCAGTAGGTCGGCTTGCCGAGGTCTGCCGCGCCGGGGAACAGGTCTTCCATCCAGTCGAGCAGGGCCTGGCAACGCGCAGGATCGAGTTCGAGGTTGAAGCCGTTGAGCTCGGCCGTGCCCGCAATGCGCAATTGGTCGCCGATACGCGCGCACACCATGCGACGTGACTCATCGGTGATGCTGACACTCGGCGCGCGCTTCTCGTCACGCAGTGGCACCGTTGCCGAATAGCCCTTGACCGGGTAGATGGGCAGCCGTTCACCGGCACGGCGCGCCAGCGATTTGCTGAAGCTGCCTGCCGCAATGACGTATGCATCGCCGGTGACGGCGCCGCGTCGCCCGAATCCGTCGACCATGTGCAGCGAGGTGATGCGCTTGCCCTCGAACATCAGGCGTTCGATGTCGCAGCCGTACTGGAAATTCACGCCAGCCTGTTGTGCCGCTTCGGCAAGCCTGACGGTGAACAAGTGCGCATCGCCGCTTTCGTCATCGCGCCCCAGCATGCCACCGGCGATACGTGGCTGAACATGGCTGAGGGCTGCATCGTAGTCGACGCATTGATCAGGATTGAGGATGCTGGCGTTGATGCCGAGTTCTTGCAGGATGCGCGCTTGCCGCCCGCCGTGCTGCAAATCCGACTTGTTGAAATAGAGATGCAGCACACCGCGCTGCAGCTGCTGGTATTCGATATGGGTTTCGCTGCGCAATTCCTTCAGCAGGTGACCGCTATAGGCGGCCAGTCTGCCAATGGCAAGCGTGTTGCGGTGCGCGCGATAGGGTGTGCATTCACGCAGGAACTCCATGCCCCAGCGCCAGCGTGCCGGTTCGGCAGGCAAGCGGAAGAGCAGGGGAGCATCGCGCCGGCCCAGCCAGCGCAGGATGGTGCGGGGCGCCTGTGGATTGGCCCATGGTTCGGGATGGCTCAGCGAGACCTGGCCGCCGTTGGCGAAGCTGGTTTCCATGGCGGCGGCTTCGCGTCGTTCGACGACGGTAACCTGGTGGCCGGCGCGTCGCAGATACCAGGCTGTAGTCACGCCGGTCAGCCCGGCGCCGATGATCACAATGTGCATGCTGGGAGTGGGTGCAGACTCGTCAGTGGAAATTCATGATCAGTTCAGAGGAGGCGCGAAACTTGCGCTTGCGGGGCGGAGGGCAGCGAAGCTCGCCGTCTGTATCACGAGTGATTACCTGTGGAGGAAACGCGGGTTGGAGCGGTTTTGCCGCCCAGAGTTTCCTTTAAACACGCATATCTTACAAACATTTGAGGGATAAATCGGGACGCCATTACGAGACATGAAAAGAGAAGGTTTGCCGAAACCCAAATAAAGCGCGCGATAATTCGCATTCATCGACGTATTCCTCAACGCATTCATCAAAACCCCCCGCTGGAAAAAACATGAGCCGTGTGACCCTGACCCAATTCCTCATCGAACAACAACGCAATCAGAAAATGATTCCTGCAGACCTGCGTCTGCTCATCGAAGTCGTCGCGCGTGCGGTCAAGACCATCAGCGTTCACGTTGGCAAGGGCGCCGTCGCGGGGCTGTTGGGCAATGCGGGCACCGACAATGTGCAGGGCGAGGCGCAGAAAAAGCTCGATGTGGTCGCCAACGAAGTGCTGTTGCATGCCAACGAATGGGGCGGACACCTTGCGGCGATGGCTTCCGAAGAGCTCGACGATCCCTCGTACATTCCAAAGCGCTATCCGAAAGGCGAATACCTGCTGGTGTTCGATCCGTTGGATGGCTCATCGAACATCGATGTGAATATTTCCGTTGGTACGATTTTCTCCGTATTGCGTTGCCCGCCAAACATGGAGCCCACAGAAGAAGCTTTCCTGCAGACAGGTCGTAGGCAAGTCGCTGCGGGCTATGCGGTCTATGGCCCTTCGACGATGCTGGTGTTGACCGTGGGCACAGGCACGCATGGCTTCACGCTGGATCGTGAGTTTGGTTCATGGGTGCTCACGCATGGTGACATTCGCATACCCGAAGACACCAAGGAATTTGCCATCAACGCGTCGCGGGCACGCTTCTGGGAGCCCGCCGTGAAGCGTTACATCGCTGAACTGGAGGAGGGCGCAGAAGGGCCGCGCAAGCAGGATTTCAACATGCGCTGGGTTGCTTCGATGGTCGCCGATGTACATCGCATCCTGGCGCGTGGCGGTATCTTCCTGTATCCACTCGATGACAAGAATCGCCCCAAGGGCGGCCATCTGCGTCTGCTCTACGAAGCCAATCCGATGGCCATGGTTGTCGAGCAGGCCGGCGGTGCGGCGTCGACCGGGCGTGAGCCGATTCTCGATCTGGTGCCACAGGGCCTGCATCAACGTGTGCCGGTGATCCTCGGCTCGCGTCACGAGGTGGAACGCGTCGTGGCTTACCACGCGGAGTAGCCCGATCCGGCCGTCTCTCTGTCTGCGGCCCGGCGCTTGGGCCGTGCTTGCCGTTGCGCTCTCCGCAGACATCTGCCGTTTCCGCAGAGTCATTGATCTGAAATGAAACAGGCAAAGATAAAGCGTGCGTTGGGCGTATTGATGCTGGCCTTGTTGGCAGCATCGTCGCTGCACGCGGCCGAACTATGGCGTCTGGATGCGCCGCAGGTGCTCAAGGATCAGCTCCTGCCCTGGTTACCACCAATGAGCAGTGGCGATGTCGTCGACGCGGAAGAAGCCGATATCGCAAAACTGGGACTGGTGCGTCGGCTACGCGAGCGCATTCCCGCGCTCCTCTCCACTGAGGGCTATTTCTCACCGGACATCAAGATCGATGCTGCTGTTGATCCGGTGGTGGTGACACTGGTGCCGGGTTCGCGCGCGCGCGTGGTGGCCGTGAACCTGTCTTTCCTCGGATCCCTTGGAGAGCCTGCCGAGGTGTCGCGCGTCGAGGAGCTACGCAACGCGTGGAATATGCCGATCGGGAATTCCTTCCGGCAGCAGGACTGGTCGCTGGCCAAAACTGCCTTGCTGATCGCCGTGACGAATCGCGATTTTCCTGCAGCGAAAATTGTGGAGAGCGTGGCCGACGTCGATCCGGCAAGCGCTGAAGTGCATCTTTCGGTAGTCGTCGACAGCGGCCCCGTCTTTTACTTCGGTCCGCTGGAAGTGACTGGCCTGTCGCAATACAAGCCGGAGTTGCTTGAACGCTACAAGCGCTTCGAACAGGGCCAGCCTTATAGCCAGAACCGGCTGTTGCAGTTTCAGTCGGCCTTGCAGGCAACGCCCTATTTTTCGGCTGTGGAAGTGACGATGGATACCGACCCTGCGCATGCGTCGGCCGCGCCGGTGCACGTCGTCGTCACTGAAGCCAAACCTCGCCGTGCAGGGGCAGGTGTCGGTTTCAGCACCAACACCGGCGCCCGCACGGATTTCAGCTATCGCGACGCCAACCTGTTCGGCAATGCCTGGCAGCTTTCAAGCGGCGTGCGCCTGGAATCGGTTCGCCAGACTGCCTTCGCCGATGTTTTTCTGCCGCCGACGCCAGACGACCACCGTTATAGCGTGGGCGGCGTGGTCGAACGCAGCGATATCGAACATCTGGCAATCACCCGCCAGGCAATCGGCGTGGCACGGTCGCGCGAGCGTGGTCGTTTCGAGACGCGCATCGGGCTGTCGTTCCAGCACGAAGCGCGTCAGGCGGAAGGCTCCGAGCGCAATGTCAATCAGGCCCTGGCGCTGACCGGTGGCTGGATCTATCGCCGCGTGGACAGCATGCTCGATCCGCGTTCCGGCTATGTGCTCAACCTGCAGCTCGGCGGGGCATCGCAATGGGTACTGTCCGATGCCAACTTCGTGCGCACCTACGGGCGCCTTGTCACCTATTTTCCGATCACGGCGCGTGACGTATTGTCGGCGCGTATCGAGGCGGGTCGCACCGCTGCGGCGAGTCGTACCGGCGTACCCGAGGATTTCCTGTTCCGCACCGGCGGCGCGCAGACCGTACGCGGCTACAGCTATCTATCGCTGGGTGAAAGCGAAGGCAATGCAGTGGTTGGCGGCCGCTATATGGCGGCGGGCTCCATTGAACATACGCATTGGTTCGGTGACAAATGGGGCATGGCCACTTTCATTGATGCGGGCAACGCCACTGACCACATTGATACCTGGCGAGCCAAGGTCGGGGTAGGTGTCGGCGCCCGCTGGCGCAGCCCGGCAGGACCTCTTGCTGCGGACCTGGCGTGGGGTGTGGACTCGCGCCACCTGCATCTGCATATCGCGATTGCCGTGGCGTTCTAGGGCGGCTACTGTCCAGAAAACAGCTGGAAAAATGGGGTCATCGATTTGGCGATGACCCCAAACAGGACATTGGAGACAATCTGCAACGAACAACATGCCTGCCGATCCGGCGCGTGCTTGGCCTGCAAGACACGCGGCGACTCCGCAAACGCTTTTTCGTCAGGCTGAAAGCAGGGTTACATCGATCCCTGCGTTCTGGCCGACGTAAATGTGACTGACAAGACCCAAGGATCTAGAGCAAGTGCCGGTGCGTGGCATTTGCCTGTCATGCAGCACAATAGTCAAGGCTGCATGACATGCGCAACTAGGCATATGTCCGATTGCGCAAACTGACTATTTGTGGTTTCGTCAAACTTATTGTTTTAGGCAAATTTTTGCAAGGTATACGTATCTCCGAATACACCGCAGAGCATGCCCTTATCGAAGGTGGAAACCCTGCAATCCTTGCAGTCTGCGAAAATCGGTGGCATAGACAATCAGGCTTTTTCACCGCGAAGGCGCGGAGAACGCAGGGGCCACGGAGACAAGCGGACTGGTCGTGAGTCGGCGGCAGGGGCCGTGAGCGATAGGCGCGAGCGGGCGCTGGCAGCTTTGGGTTTCTCTGCGGGCCTCTGCGTTCTCCGTGCCTCTGAGGTAAGTTTTGGGAATTACATACTTGACTTGCAGAGTTCCGGTTTTCGTCATTCCCACGAAAGCGGGAATCCACTCGATAGCACAGGCCTCACGTAGAAGTGGATTCCCGCTTTCGCGGGAATGACTTGTCTTTTGGCAGAAATCGAATTTCCAACGTGATTTGCCGTTCTGCAAGTCAAGTATGTAATTCCCTAGGTTTTCCCGGGTATTTCGTAACATGGATTCTATTGATCATGAACGCCGCTTCGGCGGTGTGGCGCGCATGCATGGCGAAGCGGGCTTGCACGCATTTTCCGCCGCGCGGGTTTGCATTGTGGGTGTCGGCGGCGTGGGTTCGTGGGCTGCAGAAGCGCTGGCGCGCAACGCTGTTGGCGCGATCACGCTGATCGATCCCGACAGCATTGCCGAGTCCAATACCAATCGGCAGCTGCATGCGCTGGGTGATGCTTATGGTCGGGCCAAAGTCGATGCGATGCGTGAACGCGTCGCGGCCATCAACCCGTTGTGCAAGCTGCGCGTCATCGAGGACCATCTGACCGTCGAAAACATGGCGGCGTTGTTCGAAGGTCATGACATCGTGCTGGACGCCATCGACGATGTGCCAGCCAAGATTGCCATGGCTGTCTATTGCCAGGATCACAAACTGCCGCTGGTGGTGTGCGGTGGTGCAGGCGGCAAGAGCGATCCGACGAGCATTCGCGTCAGCGATCTTTCACGTACCGAGCAGGACCCGATGCTGGCCAAGGTGCGTTCGCGTTTGCGCAAGGAGTACGGTTCGATCCGTGGCTTCCCGCGCGACCCGCGTCGCAAGTTCGGCATCGAAGCGGTGTATTCGCTCGAGCCGCTGCAACAGCCGGTTTATTGCGGGAGCGATGGCGAGGCCGACAGCACCGCGCCGCAGCGTCTCTCCTGCGCAGGTTACGGCTCCGACGTGTGCGTCACAGCCAGTTTCGGATTGTTTGCTGCGTCGCGAGTGCTGGCTTATCTGCGTGACGTGCGTGCAACGCAGCAAGCAGCAGAGCTCGTCACATGAGTCACGCCATCATTCTCTTTGCTCATGGCGCACGCGATCCGGAATGGGCACGTCCGCTGCAACGGCTTGCCGAGGCCGTGCGCGCCATGGAGCCGGGCACGCCAGTGCTGACGGCTTTTCTCGAACTCATGGAGCCCGATCTCGTCGAAGCGGCCAGTCAGGCTGTGCAGGCCGGAGCGGACAAGCTTGTCGTGGTGCCGGTTTTCCTGGCCCAGGGCGGACATGTGCGTCGCGATGTCCCCATGATGCTCGACAAGATCCGTGCGCAACATGCCGGTCTGCAGATCGAGCTACGCCCGGCGCTGGGCGAGGCCCAGGCCGTGATCGATGCCATGGCGCGCCAGGTCGTGCAGGGCAGCTGATCGGTTCGTGGAGTAAGGCCATCCCGGGCCGGCCGATACGGCACTCTGCTGCTGGTCTATAGTGAATCGTGTGCGGCGTTGTTCCGCTTGTCTGCGGGCGTTCGAGCTGATCGTGCCACGACAAACCCGCGCGCCTCATCGGCAAGGGAGACTTCCATGATTACCACCAATGTGTTCGTTGACCGGGTCGAACTGCACGCCTATGGCCGTCTGACTTTCGACGAATGTCGCGAGTTCGAGCAGTTGTCCGATTACCGTATTCGCTTCGGTGCGCCGCTTGATCTCTTGCTCGATCTGCGCGAACTCGAATCCTGCTCGCTGGATGCCCTGATCGAGCAGATGCGCTATGGACGTACCCATGCGCATGACTTCGGGCGCATTGCAATTGTCAGCGATAGCCCGCTGGTAGCGTGGCTCGCGCTGCTTTCACTGGCGATCATGGATGCCGAAGTTTGCGTATTTGATGACGCAGATATGGCAATTGAATGGCTGGGGGCGGCCACCGAAATGCCAGGCGAGCAGGTCGTTCACTAGAAGTCCGAACGCTTCTCGTAATAAGGCCGCAAGGGCGGGCATTCGCCCGACCCCGGCGCATACCTTTCAATGCATATCGAGTAGCAGGAACGATACGTCGTCGTGGGCGCTCTGGCCCTGCAGGTGGGCACTCAGGGCGCTGGTCAGTGCGTCCAGTGGCGAAGCCGCATCCGCCCCGCGCAGCGCGGCAAGCACACCGTCATAGCCGAACTCTTCGCCATCGAAGGTTGTGGCTTCGAGCGCGCCGTCGGAGCACAGCAGAAGACGCCCCGGCCCGTGCCAGGAAAGGAATGACGTCTCGCAATCTTCGCTGCTCATGTCGATGATGCCCAGCGGCAAATGTGATGAGGTGAAGCGAGCGAGCAGTTCGCCATTTTCGTTCAGATGAAGTGCGTCTGGCACGCCACCCAGCCACAATTCTCCCCGGCGCGCTTCATCGTTGATGCGTACCAGCGCGGCTGAAACGAAGCGCCCGGCAGGCAGAAGCTCACGCAGCGAATTGTTGATCGCAGCGACCATCGCGGGCAGCGGCGTGTCGTCGGCCACTGCCTGATAGAAATAATTCACCACCGACAAACCGCTCATCGCAGCAGCCAGACCATGACCGGTCGCGTCTGCCAGCAAGGCATACAGATGGTTTGAAGGCGAGCGCGCGGCCAGCACGATATCGCCCGAGAAACGGGCCGTGGGCAGCACACACAGCTGTGCGCCACGCGCGTCGATGCCTTCGCGATTGATGTGGCGCTCCATGATCTCCTTGGCCAGTTCCGCCTCGGACTCCGCTTCTTCGTGATACTGCCGCAAGCGTTCGGCATCTTCGGCGAGCTGTTGCTCAAAGCGTTTGCGGGCACTGATATCGCGCACGACGCCGATGAAGAGACGCCTCTCCACCGCAGGCAGTTCGCTGATCGACAGTTCCATGACGAAGCGTCTGCCACCAGGCGTACACGCACCGACTTCAGCGACACGGCCCATCAGGTTGCCCGCGCCATCGTCGATACAGCGCGCAAGTTCGAGTGCAAAAGCCGGCCGCTCGTCTTCGGCAACCAGCGAAGCAAAATGTCGACCTGTGAGCTCTTTGGGATCAACGGAAAAAATCAGATTTGCCGCGCGGTTGAGGCTTACGATGGAGCCCGCAACGTCGAACGTCACGATACCGTCGATGACCGCGTCGGATACGGTGATCTCGCGCTCGATGGCCTCTTCACGTGCGCGCTGGAAGGTCAGCGCACGTGCCATGTTGCGCATCTTCGCGGCGAATACCTGGTATGACAACGGCTTGGTCAGGTAATCGTCGGCACCGCTTTCCAGACCGCGCACCACGTCCTGTTCGGCGTCCATTGCTGACACCACGAAAATCGGCACCCAGTGCCGGGTATGCATTTCGCGGATACGCCGGATCGCCTCGAAGCCGTCCATGATCGGCATCATGAGATCCATCAGCACCATGTCCGGCGCCATCGATTCAAATGCCGAAACGGCTTCCAGTCCGTTCTCGGCCATGATGGTCTCAAAACCGAGACGCCCCAGGTACGCGCGTAGCAAGGTGCGATTTGCTTGAGTGTCGTCTGCAACCAGGACTTTGAAAGGTCGGTTGATCACGCTATTGATCACGTAAGGTCGCTCTGCATGAATGGGATGAAATTCTGCATGGATGTTACGTCAATAAGTAACGTCAATATTATTGTGGAAGCGTAAAACCTGGTGTCATCGCCATCTTCATTTCAACGGCGTGCAGCAGGCATGAGCAACTCTACACAGTTGCCATTACCCTTGTAGGTCATTTGAGTGAAAGCCAGTTTGCGCGCCAGCACAATGCCACGCCCATTCGGCGCGAAAGCGCGCTCGGGCGCAACCTCGAGGAACGACTGCCAGTCGAAGCCGACGCCATCATCGCTGATGGTGATCTTCCAGCCTTCATCATCAGGCTGCAGGTGCAGTCGCACCCGCTTGTCCTGGTTTTCGGGCAAGGCCAGACGGTGTTCCACTTCACGGCCCCAGGCTTCTTCATGTTTGAGGCGCGACTTGGTCGAAAAGTCGATGCCGAGATTGCCGTGCTCGACGCCGTTGACGAGCAGTTCTGCAAGACCCATGACCGCCGTCTCCGGCTCGGCCGCCACTTGTGCAACCAGGCCTGCAACGGCCTGGGCTTCTTCCAGCGTGCGTACCGAAAAGTTCGCCTCGCTCATCAGGCTGAGTGCCAGCACATTGTGTGACATGCGCTGGGTGAGATCGTCCCAGCGTGTCAGGTCTTCCAGTGCTGCATTGATGATCGACAGCAGCGTGGTGCGCTCGTACGGCTTGATGAGGTAGTAGTACGCACCGGCAGCCAGGCCCTCTGCGACCTGCTCGGGCGCCGCAGCTGCAGTCTGCATGATGACCGGCAGGCGTTCCATGCGCGGATCGGATTTCATCCTGCGCAGCAGCTGGATGCCGCTCATGCCAGGCATCATCCGATCGAGAACAACGGCGTCATATTTGTCCGGACCCGCATCGAGCAGCGTCCACGCCTGTTCGCCGCTGCTTGCCAGCGTCAGCTCGAAAGGTTCGTCTTCAAGGTATTCACCGATGATCTCCAGATTGATGGGTTCGTCATCAATGACCAGTAGTGAGGCGCTCATGGCTTTATCCTTACGTCATCCTGCGCGTGAGTTTTCACTTTCAGTTTTCTCCTGCGCCTTGCGTCTCGGGCTCGTCCTCACGAGTGCGGGAGGCTCTGCGATCAACGCGCAGATGTACGACAAACTCGGCGCCGCCTTCCTTGCGATTGCGTGCAAAGATGTGGCCACCGTGGGCAACGACAATCTCGCGGGAAATTGCCAGACCGAGGCCGGTGCCGCCGGACTCGCGCGGATTGCTGCTGCTTTGAACGAATTTCTCGAAAACGGTTTCAAGCTCTTCTTCGGGAATGCCTGTTCCTTCGTCGGCCACGCAGAGTTCGACCGCCGGTACCGCATCGCCGCGCGTAACCAGTGTGCAGTTGCGCAGTGTCAGGGTGATGCGCCCGTTTTCGGGTGAGAACTTGATCGCGTTCGATAGCAGGTTGCGCAAGACCTGACCGATCTTGGCGGCATCCACCATGATGCGCGGCAGCTCCGGCTCAATGTTGATGGTCAGTTCGAGACGGCGCGCCGTCAACCATGCCTCGAATTCGCGGGCACTTTCCTGCGCCGTATTTTCGATGTAGGTGGCGTGCATGTCCAATGCGATGCGGCCGGCCTCCAGCTTCGACAGGTCGAGCAGGTCATTGAGCATGATGAGCAGCCGGTCGCCACTGATCCGGATGCGGTTGAAATAGCCCTGTAGTTTCTCGACGTCAAGCCTGTCGACGCGCGATTCGCCCAGACGTGCAAAGCTGAGAATGGCATGCAATGGCGTGCGCAATTCATGTGACATGTTTGCCAGAAAAGCCGATTTCGTTTCGTTGGCGCGTTCGGCGACTTCCTTGGCGTGAACCAGATCGATGGTCTGTTCGCGCACGAGCTCCGACAGCTGGTCACGATGACGTCGCAGGCCTTCTTCCGCTTCGCGCAATTGCGTGATGTCGGTATTCACGCCAACCAGTACCGAGTGGCCATCGGCGCCGGTACATATGGCCTTGCGGATGATGGTGTGACGCGTCTCGCCGCTGTGATGCGGCAAGACGTACTCGGCTTCGGCCGAGGCGGAGGACGCGCCGGTGAATAGCGCTTCCTCGGCTTGCTCGATGACATCCGCAACGCTGCCGCTGACAAAGTCGGCAGAGCGCTTGCCGATGATCTCCTGCATGCTGGCCCCGACCGACTCTGAATGAGCCCGGTTGGTCATGATGTAGCGGCACTGTCTGTCCTTGACGAACAGCGGGTGCGGTACGGCATCGAAGACGTCCTGCAGGAAATTGCGCAGACGCGATTGCTGCTCGGCCTGCTGGCGCAAATCCTCTTCCGCTTCGCGCAGCGAAGTCACGTCCGACGAGATTCCCAGCAGCACGGGCTTGCCTGCCGGGTCGGTGATGCGAACCTTGCGGATGACCGTGTTGCGGGGTTTGCCGCCGTAATTCAGCGAGTATTCCTTCTCGTGAATCTCTTCGCTCGCCGCCGACAGCAGATGACGCTCGGCCGCTTCGATCTCTTCGGCCTCGTCGGGCGAAAAGTCGGCAGAGCGCTTGCCGATCATGGTCTCTTTCGTCGTGCCGTTGGCGCGGGCGTGTGCCTGGTTGGTGAGGATGTACCGATGATCGGCATCCTTGATGTAAGTAGGGCTGGGCAAGGAGTCGAAGACTCGCTCGAAGTACTCGCGCAATGCAGATTGCTGCTGCGCCTGGCGCTGCAACTCGGTGAGGTCTTCGTAAGTGCCGAGTACGATCGGCTCGCCGTTCAGGCCATCGCAAAGCACCCGCGTGATGCGCAGATACAGCTCTTCGCCGTCGCTGGTTTTCAGCCACTCGTGGGCTACCTGCGGCTCGCCGGTGGCGATTGCCATCTGGTCGAGTTCTTCCATGCGCGCGGCGAAGGCGACATCGGCGCCCGTGCCATCGTCGAAGCGCCGCATCACCTCTTCGAGCGGCTCCATGAGTTGTGTCGCGTAACGCTCATTGAGCATCACCGCCTTGTGATCGGCCGTCTTGACTGCGACCGGTATCGGCATGGCATCGAGCACGCGCATGAGCAAGGCGCGATAGCGATCCTGCGCGCTGGCATGCGAGATCTCCTCGCTGATGTCCGCCACGCTGCCGGTGATCAACCACGGGTTGCCGGCAGCATCGCAAGTTCCGCGTACGCGCAGCCGCATCCAGCGCGAGGACAACATGGCGTCGCTGACCGGGAATTTCAGCTCGCGCGTTGCCGTCTTGCCCGCTGCGTCGATAATCGTTCGCAGTACTTCACGGCGCCACTGGCGCGGCAGCGCTCGCAGCACCGCGCCCCGCGAGGGCTGCTTCGACGCGGCGTGCTGCTGGTGTTGCCAGCCGATCAGCGCCAGCGCCTGACCGGAAAGATAGAGTGTGCGGCGTGTGAGATCGTATTCCCAGATGCCATCCTGCGTGAGTTGCAGCGCGCGCTGCAGACGCTCGTCACTTTCGGTAAGCGCGCGCCCCACCAGATTCGCCGCCGCAGCGGCCTGATTGCCGCGCGTGCCAAGCAACAGAATGAGTCCCGAAATCATCACGCCGAACAGCGCAATGCCGGCCGCGCCGACAATCGTCGGCGGTTGCGCCTGTTCCAGTGGCAGCGGTGTGACGAGCAATTGCACCTGCGGCCCCAGATCCTCAAAACTGAAGCGCACCTTTTCGCCATCATCGGTGTGCGCGGCACTTTTCTCCTGTGCCGGTTTGTCGTTGATCACCTCAAGTGAGGCATGTATCCATGCTGCATGCTGGCTTTGCTCTGCCTCAAGCCATTTGTCGACATCGATCAGCGCAATATTGACCGTGCCTTCACGGTTGGCGCGCGCAATCGCCAGCACCTGGATATTGCCGGCAGCGAGCGGTCCGGTGAGTGTGAGCCGGCCACTGCTGCGCGCATCACGGGCGGCCGTGCCAGCGAGCCGTGTCAGGGCCTCAGGCGTTGCTGCCATGTGCGCTGTGGTTTCGCGCGGCATGCCCGAAGCTTGAGCGGCCTGTTTGTCGAGCGTGTCGCCGAGAGAAAACAGCCTGACCTGTTGCGTGTCATCGCTGGCGCTTACGACCTGGGCCAATGCGACGGTCTGCATCCTGCGAAAACCCGGCCCCAGCGTCTTGGCAAGGCGTGCAAAGGCATTGATGTCGCCTGCATCCTGCAGGGGCGCGGCAAGGTCCAGCGCATGCAGTAGCCGGTCGGCAAGCTGAAATTCATCCTGCATGTGGGCGAAGAGTGCGCGCGAGTGCGCAGCGACCTCTGCTTCATGCTGGCGTTGTGGCTCAGCCCGCTGGTCTTGCCAGAATGCCAATGCCAGCGCAAGGCTGAAAAGGAGCATGAGCGCTGCCACGACCTTGATACCCGTGTCACGCGATGACGGCCTGCGGAGGCTTGTTGTGGCGGGTTGCAAAGCGGTCAGGGCAGACGCTACGGGCACAGTGTGATTCCGCAAAAAGAGGTCGGCAAGGGAAGAAAGCTCAATCCAGCTTTACGGCCTGTAGCCGTGAGTTCTTGAGCGAATGAAGCGTGTAAATCCTGAAAAACAAAAGCCCCGCAAGGATACCTTGCGAGGCTTGTGCCAGTCAGGCATTGCACCCTTATAGGCGGGCTGCGACCCAGTCCCTGACCGCAGCAAGGGCCGTTGGCAATGCTGCCGGGTTGGTGCCGCCAGCCTGTGCCATGTCGGGCCGGCCACCGCCCTTGCCGCCGACCTGCTGCGCGACCATATTTACAAGCTCGCCGGCCTTGACCTTGCCGATGAGATTGGGCGTCACGCCTGCAATCAGCACGACCTTGCCGTCATTGACCGATGCCAGCACGACGGCCGCCGTGCCGAGCTTGTCGCGCAGCTTGTCGACCGACTCGCGCAGCGCGGTGATATCCGCACCTTCCAGCGTGGCGGCCAGCACCTTGACACCATTGAGATCGACGACCTGCTCCAGCAGCGCATCGCCCTGGTTGCTGGCGAGTTTTGACTTGAGCGCAGCGATTTCCTTCTCCAGCACACGCACGCCGTCGAGCACCTGGGCAAGCTTGTGGCCCACTTCAGGCGTCGGCACCTTGAGCGTGCTGCTGACTTCAGCCAGTTGCGTATCGCGTGCCAGCATATAGTTCAGCGCGTTCTCGCCGGTGATGGCTTCGACACGACGCACGCCTGCGGCCACGCCGCTCTCGCTGACGATCTTGAAGAAACCGATATCGCCGGTGCGGCCGACGTGCGTACCGCCGCACAGCTCGCGCGAGCTACCGATATCCAGGACGCGTACGCTGTCGCCATATTTCTCGCCGAACAGCATCATGGCGCCGGTCTTCTGCGCATCCTCGATGCCCATGACACGCGCCTGCGTCGGTGCATTGGCAATTATTTCGCGATTGACGATCTGCTCGACCTTGCGAATCTGCTCATCCGTCATCGGCGCATTGTGGGCGAAGTCAAAGCGTGTCTTGTCGGCGTCGACCAACGAGCCTTTCTGTTGCACATGCTCGCCGAGCACTTCGCGCAAGGCCTTGTGCATCAGGTGGGTCGCCGAGTGATTGCGGATCGTTGTAGCACGACGATTGGCATCGACGCGCGCCTGGATCGTATCGCCAACGCGAATCTCGCCTTCGACGACACGGCCGTGATGGCCGAACACATCCGCCTGGATCTTCTGCGTGTCCTCGACGACGAAGCGCGAGCTGCCGTTCTGCAGGGCGCCCGCATCGCCGACCTGACCGCCAGACTCGGCATAGAAAGGCGTGTGGTCGAGCACGATGACAGCATCATCGCCAGCACGGGCTGACGCGACAGGACTGCCATCGACATACACGCCGGTGACCTTGCTCTCTTCGACCAGCAGCTTTTCGTAACCGTGGAAGGTCGTCGCCGCGCCGCTGTAGGCCAGGCCCTGGGCAAGCTTGAACTTGCCGGCCGCGCGTGCCTGTTCGCGCTGGCGTGTCATGGCGGCGTTGAAGCCCGCTTCATCGACAGTCAGGCCGCGCTCGCGCAGCACGTCGGCCGTGAGGTCGAGAGGGAAGCCGTATGTGTCGTGCAGCTTGAAGGCAACGTCGCCGTCCAGTACCTGATTCTCGCCCAACGACGCGAGTGCCGTTTCGAGAATATCCATGCCATTGGCAATGGTCTGGAAGAAGCGTTCTTCCTCGAGTCGCAGCACTTCAGTGATACGTGCCTGCTGCGTTTTCAGTTCCGGGTAGGCGCCACCCATTTCGGCTGCCAGAGCGTCGACCAGTTTGTAGAAAAACGGTGTGCGCGCGCCGAGCTTGTAGCCATGACGGATGGCGCGTCGCGTGATCCGGCGCAGCACGTAGCCGCGCCCTTCATTGCTCGGGATGACACCGTCGGCAACCGTGAAGGCACAGGCGCGGATGTGGTCGGCGATGACCTTCAGTGAAGGCGAATCCTTGTCGACGTCCTGACCCCCCGCCGCTTCGACGTTGCGTCTTGCTGCAGCGAGCAGGTTCACGAACAGATCGATCTCGTAATTCGTCGGCACGTTCTGCAGCACGCGCGTCAAACGCTCCAGGCCCATGCCGGTGTCGACGCTGGGCTTGGGCAGCAGGTCCATGACGTAGTTGCCGCTCTCGTCGATGCGCCGGTTGAATTGCATGAAAACGTTGTTCCAGACCTCGGTATAACGGTCGCCGTCTTCATCCGGGCTGCCCGGTGGACCGCCTGCGATGCCGGGGCCAAAGTCGTAAAAGATCTCGGAGCAAGGGCCGCAAGGGCCCGTGTCACCCATCATCCAGAAGTTGTCACTGGCATAACGCGCGCCCTTGTTGTCGCCGATGCGAATCACGCGCTCGGCGGGCAGGCCGATTTCCTTGGTCCAGATGTCATAGGCCTCGTTGTCTTCGGCATAGACCGTGGCCCACAGCTTGTCCTTGGGCAGCTTGAAGACTTCGGTCAGCAACTCCCAGGCGTACTTGATCGCATCGCGCTTGAAGTAATCGCCGAAGCTGAAATTGCCGAGCATCTCGAAGAATGTGTGGTGACGCGCCGTGTAGCCGACGTTTTCGAGATCGTTGTGCTTGCCGCCCGCGCGGATGCATTTCTGGGCTGTCGCGGCGCGTGTGTAGGGCCGCTTGTCGAAGCCGAGGAACACGTCCTTGAACTGGTTCATGCCCGCATTGGTGAACAGCAATGTCGGGTCGTCACCGGGTACGACAGGGCTGGACGCGACGATCTGGTGACCCTTCGACTCGAAGTACTTGAGGAAGGCGGAACGGATTTCTGCGGCTTTCATGGGCGAGTGTGGCGCTGTCGGGCTGGCCGTAATTTCAGGAAGCCGCGATTTTAACCCGCCTATGCATCCAGACGCGATAAAGGTAAGCCTTGCTGTGGGCAATGGTCAGGGAGTATGTGGGGATGAGCGAAGCGATGCCCAACAAGCGATGCTCAACATGACCCCCGAACTTTGCGGGACAAACTTTCACGCGCGCATGTTGGGCATCGCTTCGCTCACCCCAACCTACCCTGCAAGGGATAGTCAGCGCTTCGGCGCAGCCAGGCGCATGCCGACAAGCACGATCACGAAAGTGACGGCATAAAAGAGCATGTGCATGCCGGTCGGTTGCGGATCGTAGCCGGCCAGCGCATGCAGTACGGAGCCAAGCACGGAGTTGCCCGGCAGGATGCCGGAGACATCCCACAGCGGGTCTGCCAGCGTAGGTAACACGTCTGCCTGGATGAGCAAACGGGCGGCCTGCCCGGCCATGCCGGCGGCGAGGAACAGGATCAACAAGCTGGTTGCCTGGAAAAACCACCGTAGTGGAATGCGCAGCAAGCCGAAGTAAAGCGCGACGCCGACTGCAACGCCCGCCAGGATGCCGAGGGCGCCACCTGCCAGCATTGCGCCGGCACTGGTATCGCCCTGTGCGATGACGCCGTACAGGAACAGCACGACCTCCGAACCTTCGCGCAGCACCGCAAGACCGATGACGGTGAGCAAGACCGTCACGGACTCCGACCCTGAGCCAACGGATTTGCCGACTGCGCCGGCTTGTGTCGCCAGTTCGCGGCCATGGCGTGCCATCCAGATGTTGTGCCAGGACAGCATCAGTACGGCCAGGCCAAGGATGCTGGCGTTGAACAGCTCTTGGCCCATGCCTTCGGCGAGACCGGAAATGGCGCCGGCGAAGGCGGCAACCAGGCACGATCCGCCGATGCCGAGAAGAATGCCGCCAGCAATCCAGTAGCCGCGACGGACAACGTCACGCGTGGCCGCCGCAATGATGCCGATGATCAATGCAGCTTCGAGGACTTCGCGGAAAAGGATGATGGCTGTGGACAGCATGTGCTCGGTACGCTCTTATTGGTGATGCTTTATCGTTGCCGGTGTGCTCCTGACGGGGCTCATTCGGCGATCAACACGCCTTGCGCCGTCTTGGCATTGAATTCGCCATAGAACGCGTAGCGGCCTGGCTTGAGCGGGCCGACCACGACAACGCCCTTGCTCTTGCCCGGAATGACTTTCTCGGCGCGCAGACCCTGGCTTTCGAACTCTTCAGGCGTGGCATCGCGGTTATCGATGACGATGCGAATCTTCTGATTGGCTGACACGCGTATTTCTGTGGGAACGAACAGGTGATTCTCGATCACCAGCTTGATATCTTCGTCCGCCTGGGCGAGCGGGGCCATGAAGGTGCCGAAAAGCACGGAGAGCGTGAGGGCGGAAACGGCCAAGGGCATCTTGCGCATCTTGCAGGTCCTTACATGAAATTGCCCCGCATAATAATGCGAACTATTCTCATTGGCAATGATGGCGCGAAAAAAGGGACTTGCATGCTAGTCCCTGACTTTCAAATCGTCATTCCCGCGTAGCGGGGTAGGCAGGCATTTCCGCATAAGCGGAAAGCTCGCAAAGCGGGAATCCACTCAATGGCACAGGTCCAGCGTGGAAATGGATTCCCGCTTTCGCGGGAATGACGTCGTTTCTCGTAGCCTGCTGCGGACGGATCAGGAATCAAATGGAATTCCCGAAAACTCTTGTTCAAGGAACAACTGCGCCGCCGTTCAGACCCGGATCAGATCCGGCCGATCCGTGATGAAGCTGTCCACGCCCCAGCCACGCAACAGGCGGGCGTGCTCGGGGTCATTCTCCGTATAGACCACGAGGCGCATGCCGGTGGCCCTGACGGCTTCTGCCTGGGCCTGGGTCAGATGGGCGCAATTAGTATGAATCGATACCACGTCGAGCGCATGACAATGGGTTTTCCAGTCTTCAGGAATGGTATCCACCAGCCAGCCACGCGGTAGCTGCGGCGCTGTCTGCGCTGCGGCGAGCAGGGCTGTGGCCGAGAACGAGGACAACAGCGGCGGCAGCGCGCCGGGGTCACGCCCCTGCATGGCCAACTGAGCGACGGCAATCCCCGTGGCCCGTTCGTGGCCTGTAGCCGGCTTGATTTCGACATTGGCCGCCAGGTCGAGTGCGCGGCAACGTTCCAGAGCCTGCGTGAAGCGCGGAATCGGCTCGCCCTCGAAGGAGTCGTGATGGTAGCCCCCTGCATCGAGCGCCCACAGCGAGGTGTCGCTGAACTCGATAAGGGGACCGCTGCCGGTCGTCGTGCGATCCAGCGTTTCATCGTGGATGAGAATGGCGGTGCCGTCGCGTGTCAGCATGACGTCGAATTCGACGCCCTGACAGCCAACCGCTTTGCATACACGCAGGCCGGCCAAGGTATTTTCGGGGGCGAGAGCACCGCCGCAGCGATGTGCCATGACGGAGGGCCAGGGCCATTCAGGCAAGATGCGCATTGATACAGCTCCATTTCGATGTGCATTGCTCACGGCAACAGACGCGCCATCGCATCCATGCCGCATTTCATCGGTGACCTGTGGTCAGGCCTGCGCGGCTGAGCGCCCCCACTCGCCGCATCTTCAAATCGATCAGATTTACATACGTCCGCTACGGATGCGTGCCACCGCATCGTCAAGTGCCTGTTTTGCCGGCTTGCGGTCCGCCCACACGGCGTCCATTTCTTCCCCCAGCACGCGGCGTACCCCGGGGGCATGCGCCACGGCGCTGGCCGAAGAAGCGTTGGTGACCGGCTTGTGGGTGAGCTCTGCCACGCCAATGCGATTGGCGACGAGTTGCTCCTGCAGCAATGCCGAATCCGTGGCGACCAGCAAACCAGCCGGATTGAGCGGCAGATAGCCCGCATTCACCTGCCATTCGACCTGGCTTTCAGGTGTCAGCCAGAAGCTCACGAACTGCGCAACGGCCTTGTATTCTGCCGCGCTGCGGCCTGCTGCGACCCACATCGAAGGGCCGTCGGCAAGGGTGTTCTGCGGCGAGCCATAGGCACCATCGTGATAGGGAAAGGGCGACACGGCGATGTCGAACTGTGCCTGACGGCGCAAGGTCGGCAGCGCTGAGGAAGGCGCTGTCAGGGTCAGACAGTTGCCACGCGCAAACTGGTTTTCTGCCTCGGTGCCCTGGCCGAAGAGATGCAGATACTGAGCACGTACCCAGCTGTTCATGAACGCCAGATGCTTGACCTGCATGAGGCCATTGACGGCTATTTCTTCCTTCTTGCCCGAGACGTAGGGCTGGTTATGCCAGGCGCCGACGTTCTCGATGAAGATCGATACTGGCTCCGACGTCGTATAGGGGCAGGTATAGCCGTACTGGCGCAGCTTACCCATGATGTCCTGCCAGTCCTGCCAGGTTTTCGGCAGCTTTTCCACGTCGATACCGGCCTGGATCAGGCCCTGTTTGTTGGCGTACATGACCGGCGTGCCGAGCCCTACCGGCAAGGCTAGCGAGCGACCTTTCGCGTCGAGCGAGGCCGGGCTCATCATGCGCGGCACTGTGAGGGTCCGCACTGGCTGGTTGGCCGCTGCCATGATGTCCGCGATGGGCTTGATGCTGTTGTGCCGCGCCAGCAGTTGCGCCTCCGAATCGCTGCCGAGGATCATCAGGTCAGGCTTGCCCTGGTCCCAGGGCTTATCGCTGACCGTGATGTGAATGCCCTTGTTCGTGCTGTTGAAACGATCGACCAGCTTGCCGAGTTGTTCGCCTTTGTCAGCGCCCAGTTCGTGGACCAGCTCCAGCTCGACGGGGCCTGTCGACGCCGCTGCAGCGGGTAGCAAGGGCATTGCGGCGGCAAGCGTCAGCGAACAAAGGAGAGCGAAATAACGGGGAAAACAACGGCGCAAGACAGGACGCATGGAGAGCCTCGGAACAGTGATGAGCTGAAATTATAGGTGGCACCCCGCGCGCAATCATGCTGCGCCACGACAGGCGGAAAACGATTTGCACGACCGGCCGTTGGACTTGCAGCCAAGTGCTGCATGGCGGATGCCTCAAGTTGGCCGCGACAGGTGACGTAATACTGACAGGTACTTCATCCCTGCAAGGCAGGCCATTCCTTCATGCGCGCATTGCTGCTACTGACCGTTCTGCTTCTTCCGCTGGCCGCTTGCGAGCGTCTGGGCATCGCCGATCCGGCCAAGGAGCAGGCTATTCGTGACGAAGAAGGCAAAGCCATCGGCGGTGCCTGCCGTCAGTCGGGTCGTGCCCTGGAAGACTGCTTCACGCTCAATCCCAATGCCAACAAGGCCTCGGTCTTCAATGGCTGGAAGGATATGAACGACTACATGATGCAGAACAAGATCGAGACCGTGAAGCCGGAATTCCCCGTTCCGGGCATGCTCAATCCCAAACGGCGAGTGAGTGCTGGCGGCGAGTCCGACCCGGCCGCCGAGCAATCGACTTCTGCGGAAGACGAAGCCGACAAGCGTGCAGCCGCGCGGGCCGCGCGCAAGCGGCGCGCTCTTTCGAACCGGTAAATACGCGTAAAGCGTAGCTGCCCCGGCAGCGCTGCGTCGCGGCGATATCGGGTGCCGAGCGGCTATACTCGCGCCTCCGCAGGACGTGAGCTCCCCAATGAATCTACAGGCCACCGGCCTCATCATGCATTGCCGTGCCGGCTTCGAAAGTGAGGTCGGCGCGGAAGTGCTGGCCCTGTGCGGGCGCCATGACATCACCGGCGTCGTGCATGGCAAACCGGACTCGGCGCTGGTGCGTTTCGCCCTTGCCAAGCCTTGCGACTGGGCTCACCTGCTCGAGGCGGTGCCCTTCAACG
Organism: Rhodocyclales bacterium; assembly: GCA_028292485.1. Classification (GTDB taxonomy): domain Bacteria; phylum Pseudomonadota; class Gammaproteobacteria; order Burkholderiales; family Rhodocyclaceae; genus Viridibacterium. The sequence goes on from JAQGMG010000013.1 coordinate 173,810, forward strand.
ACTGTGTGTTCGCACGGGAACGGTTTGCGTGGATGGGCAGCATTAGCGATCTGCCCGAACAGGACCGTGCCGGCGTCATCGTCAATCACCTTGTCGCGCTGTACGCCAAGACGCCCTTGCGCTTTGGTCGTATGAGCTGCGAGTTTGCGGACACCAACGAGGCCAAGGAAATGTCCGGTTTCCTGCGCCGTTTCGCACCGCATCTCGAAAAGGCCTTGGCAAAGAAGGGCATGCTGGCCATGAAGGCCGAGGCGCCTACCCTGCACCTGTTTTTCGAAACATCCAGCGCCTGCGATTTCGGCCTGTCGATGCCGGACGATGCTTCGCCCTGGCCGATGGGTATTGCACATTTGCGTATGCCGATCGGCGCACCAAGCCGGTCCACCCTGAAAATGTCCGAAGCCTTCTTTGCCCTGATGAGCGAGACGGAGCGTGCATCGACCTTGCGCGCAGGTTTGAAGGCAGTGGATCTGGGAGCGGCTCCCGGTGGCTGGACGCTGCAATTTGCGCAACGCGGTGTGCGCGTCACCGCAATCGACAACGGGCCACTTGCGCAAAGCGTGCTCGACACCGGGCTGGTTGAACATGTGCGTGCCGATGGGTTCACCTGGAGGCCCAAACAGCGTGTGGACTGGATGGTCTGCGACATGGTCGAGCAGCCTGCACGCGTCGCCGCGCTGATTGCCGACTGGTTCGTCACAGGCCGTTGCCGTCGCAGCATCTTCAATCTCAAGTTGCCGATGAAGAAGCGCTATGCGGAAGTCGAAAAGTGCCGTGCCCTGATCAGCGCACGCCTTGACGACGAAGGCCTCAGCCATGTGATGCGCATGCGCCATCTGTATCACGACCGCGAAGAGATCACTGTTTACCTGGCGCTCGTCTGACGTTCGCCGCGTCGCTTCCGGGCCACCAAACCCCCGTCGTTGTGAAGGATTAAACTACTGCCAATCCCGTCCAGCGGTTATACTCGCGCGTTAAATATTTGATAGCTGCCGGATTGAAACCGGATTGACGATGAGTTTTGCTGAACTTGGATTGATTCCCGAACTATTGCGCGCTGTTGAAGAGGCAGGCTATACCGAGCCCACGCCGATTCAGCGTCAGGCCATTCCTGTCGTGTTGGCCGGCGGGGATGTCATGGGCGGCGCCCAGACTGGTACCGGCAAGACCGCAAGTTTCACGCTGCCTCTCCTGCATCGCCTGTCGCGCCATGCCAGCACCAGCACTTCACCCGCGCGCCATCCCGTGCGCGCCCTGATCCTTACCCCGACACGCGAACTGGCCATGCAGGTGTTCGAGTCGGTACGCACCTACAGCAAGTACGTGCCGCTGCGCAGCACCTGCATTTATGGTGGGGTCGACATGCGTGCGCAGGTTGCCGAGATGCGCACCGGTATCGAGATCGTCGTCGCTACGCCGGGTCGCCTGCTCGATCACGTCGAGCAACGCACCATCCAGCTTGGCCAGGTCGAATTCCTCGTGCTCGATGAAGCCGACCGCATGCTCGACATGGGCTTCATTCCCGATATCCGCCGCATCATCGGCCTGTTGCCGCAGCAACGTCAAAGCCTGCTGTTCTCCGCAACTTTCTCCGAAGAAATCAAGAAGCTCGCCGACAGCATGCTGCGCGAGCCGCAACTGATTGAAGTCGCGCGTCGCAACATGGTCAGCGAGACGATCAGTCATATCGTGCATCCGGTCGCGACCAGCGTGAAACGCGAGCTGCTCGCCAAGTTGCTCAACGATGGCACGGCGGATCAGATGCTGGTCTTCGTCAGCACCAAATTCGGTTGCAGTCGTCTGGCGCGCCACCTTGAGAAAGAAGGCATTTCCGTCGACGCCATCCATGGTGACAAAGGTCAGCAGCAGCGCACCGAAGCGCTGGAAAAATTCAAGGCCGGTGAAACGCGTGTGCTGGTTGCAACGGATGTCGCTGCGCGCGGCCTCGATGTAGACGACCTGCCATGCGTCGTGAATTTCGAATTGCCGCCGAATCCGGAAGACTACATTCACCGCATCGGCCGTACTGGCCGCGCTGGCAAGTCGGGTAGGGCGATCTCGCTGGTGGCACCGGAAGAGTCGGGACGCCTGAGCGCCATCGAGAGGATGATCAAGATCAAGGTCATCCAGGAGCTTGTTCCCGGCTTTGGCCCTGACACAAGACCGGAAGAGCTGCCACGGTCGCGGCGGCCGCGGGCGGGTGCTGAGGGTGGATCGAGCGAGCGCAGCGCGGGCGAACGCCATCCCGATCGCAGCTCCGAACGTAGCGCCACCGAGCGCCCGCCACGCCCGCCACGCGCCCGTCATACGCCGGGTACTGTGGCGCCGGATGGTTTCGATTTCTCGCGGCCCTACGCTGAGAGCTCGACGGAGGGTGAGAGCGGTGCGACGCCGATTGATCCAGCGATGTCGCCCCCTGCCAAGAGCCGCTCCGTGGCATTCCTGCTGGGCGGTTCGGGCAAGCAATAGCGCCTGTTGATCTTGCTCCGCCATGAAAAACGCCGTCTGATGACGGCGTTTTCTTTGGGAGTTACATACCTGCGAATCCGATGACGTGACTCACGCCCAAATCTGTCATTTCCGCTTTCGCGGGAATGACGAAAATTGGTGCTCAGTAAGTCAGGTATGTAGTTCCCTTTCCCTGCCTCACGTTTGATTACTTCGCCGCCACGCCAAAACGCTCCAGGCCGACTATTTTCGTTCCCGCCTTGAAGTTCTTGTCCTTGAACCAGCCCTTGTTCATTTCCAGCGCAAAGCGCGCGGGGCGCTGCGCGCAATGGGATGTCTCGGTTTGCGGCTGCATGTCTTCGATGTTGATGATCTTGCCGGCATCGTCGATGAATGCCACCGACAGTGGCAACAGTGTGTTCTTCATCCACATGCAGTGCAGCTGCGGCGAATCGAAGATGAACACCATGCCGGTGTTGCTGGCCATGTTCTTGCGGAACATCAACCCGTATTCGCGCAAGCTTTCCGTATAGGCAACTTCCGTATCGATACGGAACATGCCAATGGAAAGCTCGGTATGCGGGAAGGCCGGGCCGGTATTCTGGGCGGATGCCTGTACGGAAAAGGCGAGCAACAGGAGAAAGGCAAAGCGGGCTGCGAGACGCGACATGACGGGTCCTTGGAGCGAGTAGTGTTAGAGAAAGCGATCAAGAATACGACGACTGGTGCGATCCAGCGCGTACTGGTCGCGGATCAGGAACTGCACGCCGTGACTATCGGCGATCAGCAGGGTGCCGCCGACGATGCGGCGAATATCTTCTTCGCCCTTGAGGACGAAGCTGGCGTCGCCACGGTCCGTTTCGACGGTCCAGTTGCTCGGCGTAGCGAAAGTCGAAACTTTGCGGATACTGCGAATCTCGGGCATGAATTCGCGCGTGCCGAGTTCCTCTTCAACGAGCGCCCGCATGGCGACAGGTAGCGTATCGAGCCGCTCGATCCAGGCCAGTTCGCGGCCATCGGCGCTGACCAGCGAAATGCCTTCATGCGGATTGGAAACAGGAAAAGCGCGCACGGGAACGACATTGTCATGGACGTTGCCGTCTTCGGCTGTCAGTTCGAGACGACCAGACGCGTTGCGCACGAGACTCTTCAAAACGACCTCACTCATCGTCAGCTCCTGCGCTGCTGCCCTCAAGCGTTTCGGTGTTGCGTGCCTGTGCCTGGTAGAGGCGGTAATAGGCGCCTTGTGCGGCCATCAATTCATCGTGATTGCCGATCTCGATGATCTGGCCGCGATCCATCACCACCAGTCGATCTGCCTTGCGCAAGGTAGATAAGCGGTGCGCAATGGCAATCGTGGTGCGGCCCTGCACGAGGTTATCCAGGGCACGCTGGATCTCCTTTTCTGTCTCGGTATCGACCGAGGATGTCGCTTCGTCGAGGATCAGCAGGCGCGGATTGATGAGCAGGGCACGCGCGATCGAAATGCGCTGGCGCTCGCCGCCCGACAGCCCCTGGCCGCGTTCGCCCACCAGCGAATCATAGCCTTGCGGCAATCGCAGGATGAACTCGTGCGCATGGGCTGCCCGCGCTGCGGCGACGATCTCGTCGCGCGTGGCTTCGGGTTTGCCGTAGGCGATGTTCTCGGCAATGGTGCCGAAAAACAGGAACGGCTCCTGCAGCACCAGCCCGATATGCCGACGGTATTCGGCCACCGGCAGTGAACGGATATCCACACCGTCGATGCGGATCGAGCCTTGGGTGACGTCGTAGAAGCGGCAGATGAGATTCACCATGGTGCTCTTGCCCGAGCCGCTGTGGCCGACCAGCCCGATCATTTCGCCGGGCCTGATTTCCAGATTCACATCGCGCAGTACCGCGCGATTGCCGTAACGGAAGCCCACGTTGCTGACGGTGATCTGACCGCTGACTGTCTCCAGGTGCACCGGATTGCTTGGCTCCGGCACGCTGGAAACATGATCGAGAATATCGAAGATCCGCTTGGCGCCTGCTGCCGCCTTTTGCGTCACCGACACGATGCGGCTCATCGAATCGAGTCGCGAATAGAAACGACCGATGTAGGCGAGGAAGGCAGTCAGCACACCGACGGTGATGTCATGGCGCGACACCTGCCAGATGCCGAAGGCCCACACCACCAGCAGGCCGATTTCAGTGAGCAGGGAGACGGTCGGCGTGAACAGCGACCAGGTCTTGTTGAGGCGGTCGTTGATTGTCAGATTATGACGATTGGCTTCACGGAAGCGCTTCGTTTCGCGCCGCTCCTGCGCAAAGGCCTTGACCACGCGAATGCCCGGAATGGTGTCGGCCAGTACATTGGTGACTTCACCCCACACGCGGTCGATCTTCTCGAAGCCGGTGCGCAAGCGGTCGCGCACGATGTGGATCATCCAGGCGATGAAGGGCAATGGCAGCAACGTCACCAGCGCCAGCCACGGGTTGATGCTGAAGAGGATGACCGAGGTCATCACGATCATCAGCACGTCGGTGATGAAGTCCAGCGCGTGCAGCGACAGGAAGACGCTGATGCGGTCCGACTCCGAGCCGATGCGCGAAATCAGGTCGCCCGTGCGTTTGCCGCCGAAGTATTCGAGCGAGAGATCGAGCAGGTGCTCATAGGTCGTCGTGCGCAGATCGGCGCTGATGCGCTCCGACACCAGTGCCAGGATGTAGGTGCGCGCCCAGCCCAGCGACCAGGCGAGCAGGGCGGAGCCGAGCAGGCCACCGAGGCACCAGCCGACCAGCATGGTGTCGATCTTGTGGCCGTTCTGGAAGGGAATCAGCACCTTGTCCATCAGCGGCATGGTGAGATACGGCGGCACCAGTGTCGCGGCCGTTCCGGCAAGCATCAACAGGAAACCGGCGAGCAACTGCATGTTGTACGGCTTGGCAAAGCGCCACAGGCGCAGCAGCGTCCAGGTCGATGGTGGCGTATGGATTTCCTTGGCGCACACCGGACATTCATCCTGCTCCGGTTCGAGCGGAGCCCTGCACTGCGGACAGAACTCGACGACATCCGTCATATCGGGTGCAGCGTCGTCGACACGCTCGTCGAGCCTTGCACGCAGCTTCGAAAACTCGGCGCTCAGGCGTAACGCAGCGAGATTCTGACCTAGCGTGTAGCGCCAATGGATGAGGCGCCGGTTGCCGTCAAACAATTCCAGCGTGCCGACACCGGCATGGTCGAAATGCTGCAGCGTGATGCCGGGCGTCAAGCCCCATTGATGCCACGTGCTATCTGTCGAATTGCGGGCCAGCAACCGCTGATTGGTCAGTATGACGATGCCATTGACGAAGTGCAGGCGTACATCGAGATCGGTGTCGAGTGTGGCGAGAACTTTTTCGTCGTTACCGAGGCTTGCCGCAAGCGTATTGCGCCAGCTCTCCGGCATGGCGTCTTCCCTTGCAAGATTCGGTGATGTGAGGAGATTCGATTGGCGATTCATGGGTGCCCGGCTTATGGGGTCTCTATTTTCTTGAGCTCTGCTGCCTGCGAACAGCGTCCAGTATCAACGCGCGGCCGCCGCCCGAAGTTGTCCGGGCTTGTGCGGCAAGCAGCAGAAATTTTTACACTGGCGCCCTGCTTGGTCTAAGGCATTGAAATCACTGTTTTTTCTGGCAACACCGCGCTGCGGACGTTAACGACAGGGCCCACAGTGTGCCATCCCGTCCACCGCAAGGCGACTGGTCGGACGATAATCTCGCCTGTAAACGAAAGCCTCCACGCGGCGTTAAGCACTGCACGGCGCAATTCTGCCGTGTGCTGACCGAGGTGCTGACCGATGTGTCGACCGAAGTGTCGACCGATGTGTCGACGTAAGCGCCCCGAAGTTTTCACGCAGCTCTACCACCGAGTTCCCCCGAAGCAAGCGATAGATGAGCAAACGAGACATTCAAATAATCGATGTACGTCCGCTGCGCGGCCCGAACATCTGGACCTACCGCCCGGCACTCGAAGCGCTGATCGATATCGGCGAGCTGGAAGACTTTCCTTCCAACACCCTCCCTGGGTTTTACGAGCGCCTGTCGGCCTGGCTGCCGGGGCTGGCCGAGCACCGTTGCAGCTACGGCGAACCGGGCGGTTTCCTGCGCCGCGTCGAAGAAGGCACCTGGCCTGCACATATCCTCGAGCACGTGACGCTTGAGCTGCAAAACATGGCGGGACAACGCACCGGATTCGGCAAGGCGCGCAGCACCTCGAAGCGCGGCGTCTACAAGGTTGTCGTGCGTTCGCGCCAGGAAGAAGTGACGCGAGCCTGCCTGCAGGCAGGGCGCGATCTGGTCATGGCCGCGATTGAAGATGCAGCCTTCGATGTCGCAGCAACGGTGGAGCGTCTGCGCGATATTGCCGACTCCCTGTGTCTCGGGCCGAGCACCGCGTGCATTGTCGACGCGGCAACCGAGCGACGTATTCCTTCGATCCGTCTTACCGGTGGCAATCTCGTGCAGCTTGGCTATGGCGCACGCCAACGGCGCGTATGGACGGCCGAAACGGACCGCACCAGCGCCATTGCCGAGAGCATTGCCGGCGACAAGGATCTGACCAAGAGCTTGCTTGCTGCCTGCGGAGTGCCCGTACCGGAAGGACGCGTTGTCGATAACGCGGAAGACGCGTGGGATGCTGCCGAAAGTATCGGCCTGCCAGTGGTGGTCAAGCCCAGCGATGCCAACCACGGCCGCGGTGTATCGCTCAATCTGAATACGCGCGCAGAAGTGGAGGCCGCCTTTGCGCTGGCACAGTCGGAAGGCAGCGAGGTCATCGTCGAGCGTTTCGTGCTGGGTGACGAGCATCGCCTGCTCGTGGTCGGCAAACGCGTGGTGGCTGCAGCGCGCGGCGAGGCCGCCTGGGTGACGGGTGATGGCAAGCTGAACATCGTCGAGCTTGTCGATCTGCAGATCAATACCGATTCTCGCCGCGGCGAGACGGAGGATTTCCCGCTCAACAAGATTACGGTGGAGACGGATGCGGCCATCGTGCTGGAACTGGTACGCCAGGGCTTGACGCCCCGGTCCACGCCCGCCGCCGGGCAGCGCGTGCTGATCCAGCGCAACGGCAATGTGTCGATCGACGTCACCGACAAAGTGCATCCCGAGGTTGCGGCTGCCGTCTCGCTCGCAGCGCGCATCGTCGGGCTCGACATCGCTGGCGTTGATCTGGTCGCAGAGGATATTTCGCGTCCGCTGGAAGAGCAGCGCGGTGCCATCGTCGAAGTGAATGCCGGGCCTGGTCTGCTGATGCACCTGCGGCCTGCCGAGGGCGAGGCGCGCCCGGTTGGGCAACCCATCGTCGACCATCTTTTCCCCGAAGACAACAACGGGCGCATTCCCATCGTTGGCGTGACCGGCAGCGACGACACGACGCGCGTCGCGCGCCTGATTGCCTGGTTGTTGCATATCGACGGCCGCCACGCTGGCGTTGCCTGTCGTGACGGTTTGTATTTCGACCAGCGCCAGGTCGAGAGCGGCGATTGCGCCAACTGGCACGCGGGGCAACGGCTGCTCATCAACCGCAACATGCAGGCGGCTGTATTCGAGACGCCTGCCGTCGGTATTCTCGGCGAAGGCCTGCCGTATGACAGATGCAATGTCGGCGTCGTGACTTCGCTGCGGCATACCGATGACGTCGTGCGCTTCGATATTCTCGATGATGAACAGATGGCGGGCGTGCTACGTACCCAGGTCGACGTCGTGCTCGACGAAGGCGCCGCGGTGCTCAACGCCGACGATGCGGGCGTTGCCGCGATGGCCGATTTCAGCGATGGCGAAGTGATTTTCTACGGGCTTGACGAAAAATCGACAGTCATTGCCGCGCATCTCGCGCGCGACGGTCGCGCCGTGGTGCTGCGTGACGATGCCATCGTGTTACTCAAGGGTAGCCACGCACAGCGACTCACCGCGCGGCCGATGACCCCGCCAAGTGCCACGCTGGCCGCCGTTGCCGCCGCCTGGGCACTCGGCCTGGCTGCGGACCTGATGAGCACGGGCATCGGCAGTTTCGAATCGAGTTTCGATGTGACGGCCAATGCCGGCGTCACACGCAAGCGCACACGCCGCTGAACCAGAGAGAACGGCACAAAAGAGCTGCATCACGACAGGAAAAAGTTTGATGGAAGTTTCACGTATTCGCGCCTTGCGCGGCCCCAATCTGTGGAGTCGCCACTACTCGATCGAGAGTGTCGCCGTCTGTTCCGAGGCAGAGTCCTCATTGGCTCTGCTGCCCGGTTTCGATGTTCGACTGCGTGCGCTGTTTCCGCAGATCGGCGCGATCCGCCCGACCAAGCACGACGAAGAGCCGTCGATGGCGCACGTACTCGAATACGCCGCATTGGGATTGCAGGCGCAGGCGGGTTGCCCGGTCACTTTCAGTCGCACTACCTCGACCGATGAGGTGGGCGTCTATCAGGTTGTCGTCGAATACAGCGAGGAGGCTGTCGGCAAGCTCGCAATGGATCTGGCGCAAGACCTGATCCGCGCTGCTGCCACAGATGGCAGCGGATTCGATCTGGATGATGCCCTGAAGCGGCTGCGCGAACTCGATGAAGACGTGCGACTCGGGCCGTCAACCGGCGCCATCGTGCAGGCCGCCGTGTCGCGTGGCATTCCGTTTCGTCGTCTGACTTCAGGCAGCATGGTGCAGTTCGGCTGGGGCAGCAAACAGCGCCGTATCCAGGCCGCCGAGATCGACCGCACCAGCGCGATTTCGGAAACCATCGCGCAAGACAAGGAACTCACCAAGAAGCTGCTCGAAGCGGCGGGTGTGCCAGTGCCAAAGGGTCGGCCCGCCAGCGACGCCGACGATGCCTGGAAAGCTGCCGAAGAAATCGGTTTGCCAGTCGTCGTAAAGCCGCAGGATGGCAACCAGGGCAAGGGCGTCACTGTCAACATCACCAGCCGCGAGCAGATCAACGAGGCTTACAAGGCGGCGGCAGAGATCAGTGACGAAGTGTTGGTCGAACGCTTCTTGCCGGGCAACGATTTTCGTTTGCTGGTGGTGGGCAGCCGGCTCATCGCCGCCGCGCGCCGCGAGCCACCCTTGGTAGTGGGCGACGGTACGCATACCGTGCGCGAACTGGTCGACACGGTCAATCGTGACCCGCGGCGCGGCGACGGGCATGCAACCTCACTCACCAAGATCCGCTTTGATGACATTGCCATAGCACGGCTGGCGATGCAGGGCCTGGCCCCGGACTCGGTGCCGCCAAAGGGTCTGCGCGTGATTCTGCGCAACAACGCCAATCTGTCGACCGGCGGCACTGCCACCGATGTGACCGACGATGTGCATCCCGACCTTGCTGCGCGTGCTGTCGCCGCCGCGCACATGGTGGGTCTGGACGTTTGTGGTGTTGATGTGGTGTGCGATTCCGTATTAAGGCCGCTGGAAGAACAGGCTGGCGGCATTGTCGAAGTGAATGCCGCGCCGGGCCTGCGTATGCATCTGTCACCGTCTTACGGCAAGGGGCGCGACGTGGGCTCCGCGATCATCGGCGAGATCTATGCGCCAGGTGACGACGGCCGCATTCCGGTCGTAGCCGTCACCGGCACCAACGGCAAGACGACCACGGTGCGCCTGACCGCGCACATTCTTGGCAAGAGCGGCCTGCGTGTCGGCATGACCAATACGGACGGCGTCTATATCCAGGGCAAGCGTGTCGACACTGGCGACTGCAGCGGCCCGCGCAGCGCGCGTAATGTGCTGATGCACCCCGATGTCGATGCCGCTGTATTCGAGACAGCGCGTGGCGGCATGCTGCGCGAAGGTCTGGGTTTTGATCGTTGCAAGGTCGCGGTCGTGACCAACGTCGGTCTCGGCGATCACCTCGGGCTCAACTACATCACCACCGTCGAAGACCTCGCCGTGCTCAAGCGCGTCATCGTGCACAACGTCTCCACCGATGGTTACGCCGTGCTCAATGCCGCCGATGCTATTGTCGCGGGCATGGCAGCCAGCTGCCCCGGGCAAGTGATCTACTTCGCTGCCGATCACCATCATCCTGTCATCGTCACGCATCGCGCACAGGGCAAGCGCGTGGTCTTCGTGGAGGGCGGCCATGTCGTCGCTGTGGAGGGACGCTTCAATGTGCGTATCCCGCTGGCGCAAGTGCCTCTGACGCGCAATGGCACGATCGGATTCCAGGTCGAGAACGTCATGGCTTCGGTTGCTGCTGCTTGGGGCGCCGGCGTCGACTGGAACGCAATTGCCGAAGGTCTCGCCAGCTTCGTCAGCGATAGCGACAACGCGCCGGGCCGCTTCAATGTATTCGACTATCGCGGCGCCACTGTCATCGCCGACTATGGTCATAACCCGGATGCGATTGCCGCGCTGGTGCGCGCGGTGGAGGCGATGCCTGCAAAACGGCGTTCGGTCGTCATCAGCGGTGCGGGCGACCGGCGCGATGAAGACATTCGTCAGCAAACCGAGATACTCGGCGACGCCTTCGACGACGTGATTCTTTACCAGGATGCCTGTCAGCGTGGCCGTGCTGATGGTGAAGTGCTGTCGCTATTGCGGCAAGGCCTGGAGAGCGCGCAGCGGACCAGCAACGTGCAGGAAATCCATGGCGAGTTTGTTGCCATCGATACCGCGCTGGCGTTGCTCAAGGAAGGCGATCTGAGCTTGATCCTGATTGACCAGATCGAAGAAGCCCTGGCGCATATTGCCACGCGAGTCGCCGAGGGTTAAGTGAGAATGGCCCTGCGGGCGGTTCTCCGCGCCTCTGCGGTAAAGGGTTGCTTTACGCTCTCGTGCTCCAAGCCCTGCGCACAGTGGGCGGTGGCAGACCGTCGCGCCATTCGCCGGGCGCCAGGCCATCCAGTGTCCACGTGCCGATTGCAGCGCGGATCAGGCGCAGCGTCGGCAAACCGACAGCTGCCGTCATGCGGCGCACCTGCCGGTTACGTCCTTCCGTCAGGGTGATCTCGAGCCACGCGGTGGGAATGCTCTTGCGAAAGCGCACAGGCGGTGTGCGTGGCCAGAGCCATTCGGGTTCAGCGATCTCTCGTGCTTCACAAGGGCGCGTGCGGCCGTCCTTCAGATCCACGCCGTCGCGAAGTTGCGCCAGCGCGTCTTCAGCGGGCGAGCCTTCCACTTGCACGACATAGGTTTTCGGTTGCTTGTGGCGCGGGTCGGCCAATTCATTCTGCATATGCCCGTCATCGGTCAGCAGCAATAGTCCTTCGCTGTCGGCGTCGAGCCGTCCTGCAGCGTACACATGCGGCACCTTGACCAGTTCGGCCAGGGTGCGCTGCCCCGGCTCACCCGTAAATTGGCTCAGCACGCCAAACGGTTTGTTCAGCAGAATCACGCGTGTCGCCATTTGAACTGCAATCCCCACATCAAATCTTCCGGCACTTCTTGAACTTGCTTTTTTCGCCCGTATTTAACATCTACGCACGATGAAAAAGGCCCGCATCAGCGGGCCTTTCAGTGTGCCATCGACAGCTTGCGCTGTCGTCGGCTGGCTTACGAGGCGCGTTGTATGTTTGAAGCCTGTTTGCCCTTCGGGCCCTGCAGTACATCGAAGGAGACCTTTTCGCCCTCCTTCAGTGACTTGAAGCCGTTCATCGTGATGGCGGAGAAATGCGCGAACAAATCTTCGCTGCCATCATCTGGTGTGATAAAGCCAAAGCCTTTTGCGTCGTTAAACCACTTAACTGTTCCGATTGCCATCTTGTCTTCCTCTGACTCTCTTTTGATGTCCTGGTTACAAGCGTCTTGTTTAGCCGCCCTTTGGGGAATCTGGCGAACTGCCAGAGCGCCCCAATTGCGTGCCTGCAGGCAGCCGTTCGGGCACAGCGCGCTTTTACGCCATGCAGGAAATGTCGTCAAGAGTCAGGAATATGAGTGAAATGGTGCGTCGCACAAGGAATTATCAAATTTGAAAAGAGTCTGAGTCAGAGTCGGCACATGAGTTGCTAGTTCTTTTTTGGCAACCGCGCGGCGAGCCTCGTACTTGCTGAGTTTGTGTGAAATTTGAAACGGCCCTGGATGCTTCGGCCGAAACGGGTGGCGTATGTTGCGCTGCGGTCAGTAACGTACGAAGAAAATTTGGGTGCCAACAAGCTTTGCAGCATTGGCGACGAGTTTGAGCTTACGATGACATCACTGAAAAGGCCGGCTTTTTTGCCCGGAAACTTGGCCTTGAAGTCTGGATCGAAGCGATTAGAATGGGTCGCATGGCAAGTCGCAAGCAATCGAATTCGATACTGGAGGCGGAACGCACGAAGTTGCAACCGCCACGTCTTTTCAAGGTGATGTTGCTTAACGACGACTTCACACCGATGGACTTCGTAGTTGTCGTGTTGCAGAGGTTTTTCGCGATGGATCGCGAACAGGCAACACGCGTGATGCTCGATGTACATCGTAACGGGCAAGGTATTTGTGGAGTATTTCCACGTGATGTAGCAGCAACGAAGGTTGAGCAGGTCAGCAGTTTTGCAAGGCAGCACCAACATCCTTTGGCCTGTGTGATGGAGGAAGAGTAAATGATTGCGCAAGAGCTGGAAGTCAGTCTCCACATGGCCTTCGTCGAAGCACGGCAGAAGCGGCACGAGTTCATTACAGTCGAGCATCTCCTGCTGGCATTGCTCGACAATCCCTCTGCAGCAGAGGTATTGCGCGCATGCGCAGTGAATATTGACGAGCTGCGTCGCGAGCTCACCAACTTCATCAGCGAACACACACCGACCGTTTCCGGTTCGGACGAAATCGACACGCAACCGACGCTGGGGTTCCAGCGCGTGATCCAGCGCGCAATCCTTCACGTCCAGTCATCGGGCAAGAAGGAAGTGACCGGCGCCAATGTGCTGGTTGCCATTTTCGGCGAGAAGGATTCACACGCTGTGTACTTCCTGCAGCGTCAGGGCGTGACGCGCCTCGATGTGGTCAACTTCATCTCGCATGGCATCGCCAAGGCACCAACACAGAGCCAGCCTTCTCACGCGCCGGGCAAGTCGGGCGAAGAGTCGGGTGATAGCAGCGAGGGCGAAGCCGCCGGTGCGGGCGGCGCACTGGAAAGCTACACGCAGAATCTGAACCAGCAAGCTCTGGTCGGCAAGATTGACCCATTGATTGGCCGCGACAAGGAACTCGAGCGCGTCATCCAGACCTTGTGCCGTCGTCGCAAGAACAATCCGCTGCTGGTCGGTGAGGCCGGCGTGGGCAAGACGGCCATTGCCGAGGGACTCGCGCGCCGCATCATCGAAGGCCGTGTGCCCGATGTACTGGAGAACGCACAGGTCTATTCACTTGACATGGGCGCATTGCTGGCCGGCACCAAGTATCGCGGCGATTTCGAGCAACGGCTGAAGGCCGTGCTCAAGCAACTCGTCGAGAATCACAACGCCATCCTGTTCATTGACGAGATCCACACGCTCATCGGTGCGGGTGCCGCTTCGGGCGGTACGCTGGACGCCAGCAATCTGCTCAAGCCGGCACTGTCTTCGGGCCAGCTCAAATGCATCGGCGCGACCACCTACAACGAATACCGTTCGATCTTCGAGAAGGATCATGCCCTGTCGCGTCGCTTCCAGAAGGTGGAAGTGAACGAGCCGACCGTGCCCGAGACCATCGAGATTCTCAAGGGACTCAAGTCGCGCTTCGAGGAGCATCACGGCATCAAGTATTCGGCAGCGGCGATTACCAGCGCAGCCGAGCTGTCGGCGCGCTTCATCAACGATCGTCATCTGCCCGACAAGGCCATCGATGTGATCGATGAAGCCGGTGCCGCACAGCGCATCCTGCCGAAATCGCGTCAGAAGAAGACCATCGGCAAGAACGAGATCGAGGACATCGTCGCCAAGATCGCGCGCATTCCACCGCGCTCGGTTTCCAACGATGACCGTGCCGCGTTGGCAACGCTCGACCGCGATCTGAAGAACATGGTCTTCGGTCAGGACCCGGCCATCGACGCGCTCGCCAAGGCAATCAAGATGTCGCGTTCAGGCCTCGGCAATCCGCAGAAGCCTATCGGCGCCTTCCTGTTCAGCGGCCCGACCGGCGTCGGCAAGACCGAGGTGGCACGCCAGCTGGCCTATACGCTTGGCATAGAGCTGGTACGCTTTGACATGTCGGAATACATGGAGCGTCATGCCGTCAGCCGCTTGATTGGCGCGCCTCCGGGCTATGTCGGTTTCGATCAGGGCGGCATGCTGACCGAAGCGATTACCAAGAAGCCGCATTGCGTGCTGCTGCTCGATGAAATCGAAAAAGCGCATCCGGACATATACAACATCCTGCTGCAGGTGATGGATCACGGCAAGCTGACTGACAATAATGGGCGTCAGGCCGATTTCCGCAACGTCATCATGATCATGACGACCAACGCCGGTCAGGAAGCCTTGCAGAAATCGTCGATGGGCTTCACCTCCAACAAGGCGCTTGGCGATGAGATGGCCGAGATCAAGCGCTTGTTCACGCCTGAGTTCCGCAACCGGCTGGATGCGACGATCTCCTTCCATCCGCTGGACCGCGAAATCATCATGCGTGTGGTCGACAAGTTCCTGCTGCAACTGGAAGCACAGTTGCAGGAGAAGAAGGTCGAAGTCACTTTCACAGACGGCTTGCGCGCCTGGCTGGGCGAAAAAGGCTTCGATCCGCTCATGGGTGCGCGACCGATGGCGCGTCTCATCCAGGACACGATCCGCTCCGTGCTGGCCGACGAGTTGCTGTTCGGCCGTCTGGCCAGTGGTGGACGCGTTACGATCGATGTCGATGAGGCCGGCAAAGTCGGTCTGCATTTCGACGAACTCGAAGAAGCGCACGCCTGACAAACGCAAGGCAGAAAAAAATGGCCCGGGAAACCGGGCCATTTTTTTGGGAATTACATACTTGACTTGAAGAACGGCAAATCACGTCTGGAAATTCGATTTCTGACAAAAGACAAGTCATTCCCGCGAAAGCGGAAATCCACTTCTACGTGAGGCCTGTGCCAGCGAGTGGATTTCCGCTTTCGCGGGAATGACGAAAATTTGGGCGCTGCATAGTCAAGTATGCAGTTCCCATTTTTTTGTATGCCTTACCCGGGCTCGCGTGTAGCGACAGACTGTCTCGGCACAAGCTTCACTCCAAGGTTGATTCGCCGTACGCCATTCTCCGGCTGAATAAGCTGTTGCTGCAGTTCGCGCACGGCAGCTCTGCCAATACCGGCGCGATCGATTTGCAGCGAAGTCAGTGGCGGCGTGTGGTGCTGGCAGAGTGGCAAATCGTCGATGCCGACAATCGAAAAGTCTTCCGGTACGCGGTAGCCTCGGCCGTGCAGTGCTTGTGCAACGCCTACGGCAAGCATGTCGGTGGCACAGAAAAACGCGGTGCATTGTGGATTGCGCTCTGCAAAGAACGCTTCTGTCGCAGCGCGGGCATCCTGTGCGCCAACGCCGCCTTTGGGCAGGGCAAGCAAATGCCTGTCCGGATCGAACTGGATGTCATATTCGGACAGGGCTTCGCGAAAGCCGTCAAGGCGATCACGAATGGATCTGCGTGTCAGGTGGGAGATGTGCACGATGTCGCGGTGCCCATGCTCAAGCAGATGTCGTGTCGCCAACCAGCCTGCGAAGCGATCATCGGGCGTCACCGAGCTGATCCGCATGTGAGGATCAAGGCCGTTGACGATTACCTTCGGGCATTCCAGCCTTGCGACAGCATCCAGTATTTCTGCTTCGTCGACGCCTAGCAGCAGGACGCTCTGCGGAGTTCCTGCCGAAAACAGGGCATTGACATACTCCTGGCCGACATACTCATCGGACAGGATCTGCAAGCTGATCTTGATCTCCGCCTGGCTGGCCTCTACCGAGATGTTCCGGAGAATCTCGCCATACACCGAGCCTCCTGCTGCAAAGCGCTCGGGTGTGATCAGTGTGATGGATTGCAGTCTGGGTGCATTGGCACGAGAAGCGCGACGCTGGTAGCCTTTTTCTTCTATCAGCTGAAGGATTTCCTGCCGCTTGCTTTCGCTGACGCCGCTGCGCTGGTTGAGCGCTTTGGAAACAGTCGCCTGCGTAACGCCCGCCGCCGCCGCAATATCTGCAAGCGTTGCTGTGCCGAAGTTCTTTGATGTCTCTTCGTCCATACTTTTGAAGTGCTGGTCTGGCGAGCGTCATTCATGGAATACGGGCGCTCTGCGAGCGCAGCCGTGGCGATCCCTAGAAGGGCAAAGAAACTCCGGGCCATGCCTTGTCCAGCGCCCGGCGAAAGTCGTCTTGAATGCGGACCAACGCCGCAGCGTTATCGGCCTCGAAGCGCAAGACAACGACGGGCGTGGTATTCGAAGACCTTGCCAGGCCAAACCCGTCGGCATATTCGACGCGCAGGCCGTCAATCATGATGCGCTCAGCCTCACCCTGGAAGCTTTGCGCTTTCAGTCGCTCAACGAGTTGCACCGGCTGGCCTTCTGCCATCTTGATGTTGAGTTCCGGCGTGCTGACGGCATTCGGCAGTGCCTTGAGTATGGCATTGGCATCGGGGCTGCGCGACAGGATTTCGAGAAGACGCACGCCGGTGTACAGACCATCGTCGAAGCCGTACCAGCGCTCCTTGAAGAACATGTGGCCACTCATTTCTCCGGCGAGCGGCGCTCCGGTTTCGCGCAGCTTGGCCTTGACCAGCGCATGACCGGTGTTCCACATGAGCGGCGTACCGCCATGCTTGCGCACCCACGGGGCAAGGTTGCGCGTGCATTTGACGTCGTAAATGATCTGGCCGCCTGGCACGCGCGACAACACGTCGGCAGCGAAGAGCATGAGCTGCCGGTCCGGATAGATGATCTCGCCATCCTTTGTGACGACGCCCAGGCGGTCGCCGTCGCCATCGAAGGCAAGGCCGATCTCCGCATCGGAGTTCCTGAGTGCATGAATGACGTCTTCGAGATTCTCGGGCTTGGAGGGGTCAGGATGGTGATTCGGGAAATCACCGTCGACTTCCGAGAAAAGCTCGACGAGTTCGCACCCGAGCTTTGTGTAGAGTTCGGGGGCCGTGTTGCCCGCCACGCCGTTGCCGCTGTCGAGCACGATCTTCATCGGCCGCGCGAGCTTCACATCGGCCACGATGCGCTCGATGTAGGCGCCGCGCACGTCCGTATGTGTCACGGTGCCCGTACCTTGCGCGAAATCATCTTCGACAATGCGTCGGCGCAGGTCCTGAATCATGTCGCCGTAGAGCGTCTGACCGCCGAGCACCATTTTCAGACCGTTGTATTCCGGCGGATTGTGGCTGCCAGTGATCGAAACGCAGCTATGCGTGCCAAGGTGGTAGGCCGCAAAGTAAGTGATTGGCGTGGCGACGCAGCCGATGTCGATCACATCGATGCCGGCGGCATTGATGCCTTCGGCGAGTGCTTGCGCGAACGCTGGCCCGGAGTGACGTCCGTCACGCCCGATGACAATTGCTTTCTGGCCGCGCACTCTGGCTTCGGACCCCAGTGCATTGCCGATTGCACGGACTGTTTCGGTCGTCAGGCTCTTGTCGACGATGCCTCGGATGTCATAGGCCTTGAAGATTTCTGCAGCGGGTTGCGTCATGGTGAACTCAAAGAATGAAGATAAGGGTCGGATGGTGAAAGAGAGGTTAGAAGAACAGCGTCAGGGTGCCTGTAAAGCCGTACAGGCGATCACCTGCAATCTCGCCCGCAGCAAAAAAGCCGGCCAGCGGCAGATTGTCGAAGACTTCGGCAATCATGGCGACTTCGCTGTCGTCACTGTCGAAAAGCGCACCGCCGCGCCCGCTGCAGCTCACGTAGATGCCGCATATCGGCGGCTCGGGACAGGCTTGAAGCAGGCGTTGCAGCATCTGGCGGAAATCTTCGGAGGCGCTGTCGGCGTCCTGCCGGACAAAGACGACATGCTGGCCTTCGGTGACGTTGTCACTGATGGCGAGGTGACCGCGGCGCAAATCGATGCCGACGATGCTGCGCACGGCAAACATGCGTCTGTCCTGCTCGGCATCGGTGAGGCCGATACGCAGATTGCGTGCAGCCCGGCGCAGGTCGGCGCCAAGCGCGGGGCCTGCCGCTTCACGGAAGACCTGCAGGGCAGGGCGGCCGTCGAGCTCGGTGATGATGTGTTCGTCGGCGTCGGTCACACGCCAGCCTCCCGGCAATGGCAGACAGCCCTGGCTGACACCGGTGACGAGGCGGATGCGTTCGTCGAAGGCGACCCCCGACATGCCACCGCCCAGCGCGGTGTCGGCAATGTGGATCGGCTGCTGACGCGCACTGGCCAGGCCACCGCTGATGCTGCCAGCACGTACCTTGCTGGCCATATCCTGCACCAGCTCGCTCATGTCCGGCGTGGCCGGGTCGCCGTGCACGATCGCACCGTACGCCGCGAAATCGCGGGGCAACGGAGTGCGCCCCGAGAAAACGCGGAAGCTGTCTTTTGGCAGTCGGCAAAGCATCAGGGATATGCCGGGAGCATCCAGTTCCGCCTGCTCCGCCCCGAGCACACCGATGCCGCTCGCGCCAACCCAGTGCCGCACCGGCGTGGCGGCCCGCAGGCGTTCAAGAATGGCTTCGCAGTTGGCCGTGAAGCGATCGGATATATAGACGAACCCGAGGTTGGCGCCGTCTATGCGCTGGAGGCGATGGATGGCGTGCTCCAGCGCCAGGCGCCAGTCGTTTGACTGCGCATAGGCACTGCTGGCAACAACATTGCTCATGGGGCCATCCTCATGGCGCAATGAGTCCGCTGGTCATTTCTTGCTGCGCGGCCTGGTGCCCGTTTCGGCGGGCGGGTTGTCCGGAGGCGCATCTGGCGACGACTCCGCTGCCTGGCTAAATGGCCAGGTCCACAGCGCCGGATTGGCGAATGGGTTGGCGGGCATTTCGCCGTTTTCGCCGGGTTGACTCATGGCACGCACGGCCGACAGTGCGGCACCCTGCATTTCGAGGCCCTGGATGGTCATTTGCAGCATTGACAGATTCATCTTCAGCCAGCCTTCTACTGCGCGCAGATCGGCGGTTCGCTTGGCTATTTCATCGACATCCAGCGTCGGTGTGACCATTCCTGGCAGGCCGAAGCCCATGTTGCTCCACATCTGACGCATGAAATCCATATTGTTGTCTTGGGGGGTTGTCATTGCTTCTCTCCTGCGATCCATCTTGTGCGCAACGCAAGCAAAGTGTCGCCGTTGCGCAAGCGCGAATCGCAATAGTACCGCTTACTTGCCCGGTCCTGAGCTGGTTCAGAGTGTTGGTTTATCGGCGGCTTCTGCGCAGCAATGAAGAATTGCGCCTGTCGGCAGGGCCGAGGTTCAGAGCGTCTGTGTCAGGTTGTGCCCGTCGGTGGCACTTGCGAGATGCGAGATGGCTGCGCGCAATTTGGCAGGACGTACCGGTTTGTGAAGTAGCGGAATGCCGAGATCGGTCGCCTGCCGCAGCACCTCCGGCCCCGTATCCCCTGATAGCAGCAGGCCCGGCAGGTCCGCGCCGAACCGTCCGCGCAAGGCCGCGATGACTTCCAGCCCGTTGCGCATGCCTGGCAGCCGGAAATCGCTGATGAGTACCTGCGGCGCTACCTCATTGCCTTCGAGTGCTTCCTGCAGCGCTTCCAGGCTTTCACCGGAGACGACGTAGCAGCCCCAGGCACGCAGCAAGCCAGCCAGACTCTGCATGGCAAGCGCATCGTCATCGACGATAGCCACGACCAGACCTATCAGGTCGGCACCGGCTCTTTCTTCTATTGCCTTGTTCTCCACCGGGCGCGCAGCGCGTACTTCTACACAAAATACGGAGCCGCGTTCCGGCTGCGAATTCAGGCTGATGCGGTGATCCAGCAATTCGGCAAGACGGCGCACGATGGCCAGACCAAGCCCCAGGCCCTTGCTGCGATCACGGGCAGCATTATCGAGCTGGACGAACTCCTGGAATACGCTGTCCTGTGCTTCCACCGGGATGCCTATGCCACTGTCACGTACCTCGACGTGGATGCGCGCGCCGCGTTTGCGGGCCGTGACCATGACCGCGCCACGCGGCGTGTAACGCAGGGCATTGGTGACGAGATTGAGCAGGATGCGCTCGAACAGCAATGGATCGCTTTCCACCCAGTAAGCGCTTGGCCGCACCCTGAGGATCAGGCCCTTCTCTTGAGCCTGATGCTGGTACTCATTGGCAATGCGCTCGAACAATGGGCCGAGTGGGAAAGGCCGTGGGTTGGCCGTTACAACACCGGCATCCAGCTTGGAAATATCGAGCAGGCTGTCGAGCAGATTCTCCATCGCCTCGGCGGAGGCCGAGATACGTTCGATGAGCACACGCGTGTCGCCGTTGTGCTGCTTGTCGGCGAGCTCGGCGATGAACAGGCCCAGCGCGTGCATCGGCTGACGCAAGTCGTGGCTGGCCGCAGCCAGGAAGCGTGACTTGGCGAGATTGGCACGCTCGGCTTCTTCCTTGCGCTCGCGCAATTCGGAAGTGGCGCCGGATACCTGCTGCTCCAGCCCCTCGCGCGATAGCTTGAGCCGGTGCGCCATTTCATTGAGACCCTCGGCCAGTTGCCGCAGAGAGCCGCCACCGATGACCGGCACACGCACGTCCAGTTTGCCTTTGCCGATATCCGTCACGACGTGGGCAATGTGGCGGATAGGTTGGCTGACCGATTTGCTCATCAGCACCGCCAGCGCCGCCGAGGCCGCCAGAACGATCAGCAGGGTGCCGATGGCGGCCAGCATCTGGGAGCGTTTGCGGCTTTGCAGCGGCTCCAGCGACAGCAGCACGACGATCTCTCCGAGCGAGGCGGGGGCTGCAGCGTGTGGCTTGTCCGAGGTCAGTGTGTAAGGATCTTCTTCAGCAGTCGGCGTATAGCGCACCGGCTCGGCGATGCGCAGCATGTTGTTGCCGACCTGGTCGATGCGTGAAACGCCATTGATGATGCCGATAGCATGCGTTTGCAGTCCGGCAATGGCGACAAGCTTGTGATCGCGGTCAAAAATGGAAACGCCCTGCAGGTCTGAATTCGACAGGGCGGACGCTGCCAGCTGCGTGAGCGCATCGCTATTGCCGGAGAACAAGCCGAACTCCGAAGCGGATGCCAGTTGTCGGGCCAGCGCCTGGCCACGCTGCACCAGCGCGTCTTCAAGATCGTGCAGGCGTGAAAAAGTGAGCAGGCCGGTGAGCAAGATACCCAGCACTGCGGTGGGCACCAGAGCGACCAGCAGTACGCGCGTGCGGATATCCCAATTGAGCCAGATCATGGGTGCTCGGCCCTGTCCAGGCGCTCCAGGCGGTCGTGAATGGCCGTTTCGCTGTCCATCTCGATGCCCAGCGAGCGCGCAACCACAGCATTGATGCCAACCGAAAACATGCGTGGGTATTGCGGGGCCGGCAGCGTGGCGCCGCTCAACACCCTGGATGCGATTTCCGCCGATTGCGTGCCGAGGTGGGTAGGCGTGGAGAACAGGGCAATCAGCGCGCCCGATTTCACCGATCCCTGCGAGAAACCGATGACAGGAACACGAAAGCGGTAGGCGCTGAGAATGATGTTGGGGATTGTCTGCGTATTGAAAATGGATGTATCCGGCGTGGCCAGCAATACGCCGCCGTCGGGGAACAGGCGCTGAATGGCGGGGTAGATCTCGCCCTCGGAGTTAATGAGCTCCACGGCCGGGCGCAGCTTGCGGTCACGCGCTACTTGCGCCAGACGCGCCACATTGTCGCGACTATCGCGCCCGGCCAGCAGGCCTATGCGTTCGGCATCGGGCAGGGCGACGCGTACCAGGTCGATGTAGCGCGCAGGCGGCTGATCGATGAACAGCCCCGTCGTCTTGCGATCTTCGCGCCGGGCGGCGGAGAGCTTCTCGTAAGAGCTGCGCGGGATCAGCGTCAGCAGTAACGGCGCCTTGAAATCCTTGGTGGCAAGTACTTCCATGGCTTTGCCACCGACACCAATGACCAGTTGCGCATCGGCAAGGCTGCGCGTGCTTGCCTGCTCGCTGTCCATGATCTGTAGTTCATGCGTTTGCTGGTCACGGCGCAACTCCGCGCGCAGGGCATCGGCAAATTCCTGGTAAGCGCCGCGGGTTTCGCTCAATACGACGGCAATGGTCGCAGCCTGTGCCAGGCTGCTGCCGAGGACGACGAGCAGCGTCAGGATGGACAGCTTGAACGCGCGCGCAAGCGAGCCCCACAGCACGCATGGCTGCGCGTGTATCGGCCGATTGGGCAGGAGTTGGCTCAACATCAACGGGCTCAGTATTCCCAGCGGAAGCCACCGAAAATACGGCGATCTGTTTCGTAGCGTTGTTTGAACTCGTTATTGACCTGCCCGAGGTGCTGTGCGACCAGAAACACTTCCGCCTTGCCGCCGCCGGTGCGGAATTCATATCCGAGTCGCAGATCCGTACGATGGTAGGGCGGCAGATTCTCCTGTTCGGTCTGTTCCCAGTTCATGCGCCCATAGCGGTAATGCGCCGCGCTGAGATTGAAACCATAGCCGAGCTCGCGAGCGCCGGAGATCACGGTGACGACATGGGGGGCCGAGCGCTGGTTGCGTACTTCGAACTGCGTACCGACTTCGCTGCTGCGGATATTCATGAATGTCTGGGCGATGCTCAGCCAGTTGCGGCGCGATGGCCGCCACATCAGCTGATATTCGATGCCGTTGGTGCGTGCGCGGTCGCCGTTTACCGAAGTGCGCGATTCGGGTCGAACGGGAGACAACTGATCCGCAGGTATGCTGAGCGGGATTTTTCGATCCTGAATCATGTCTTCGATTTTTTCATCAAATATGCGTACGTCCAGTGTGGTGGCCAGGGAGCGAAGCTCTGCGAGATAGCCCAACTCCCAGGCGGTAACCCGCTCCGGGCGCAGGCTTCCCGCCGGTTGATCTGTCCAGCGCAGTACCTTTCCATCATAAATGTACTTGGTATTCGAATAGACCTCATAAGGGGTCGGGGTACGGTAAGCGCGGCTCCAGGCGGCCCTCAGGGTCTGCTGGCTGCTTGCATGGTAATTGACTGCCAGACGCGGGGCTGTCTTTGTGCCTGAAAGGGAAGCTTTTTCGATCATGGCGCCTGCATTGAACAGCCAGCTGCTGGCCGGACGCCATTCCAGATTGCCGAAGAGACGCGTGCTCTGGGTATTGATCGTCTCGACGCCATAAAAATGTAGCGGCGAATACATGCTGTCGCGCCGCCAACCCAAGCCCCAGACTGCTCGGGTGGTTTGCGACACGCTCTGGAAGCGCTGGAACTCGATGTCATCACGATCGGTCCGGTAGGCCGAGTCGGCGGTGATGTCGATCGATGCGGGCAGGCCGAAAGCTATCTGCAATGGCAAGGGGATTGCGGTTGTCTGGGTGAAAGCGTCCTTGGCGAACTCGTGCTGGTGGTAATAGGACAAGGTCCAGTCGTTGCCATCCGTTTCGCTCTTGCGCAATCTCGCCAGCGCGTAGGACTGCTGCGTTGTCGTCCAGCGTGGCGGGTCGCCAGCATCGCCGTAGGTGCCGCGCGCCACGCCGGACTTGTTGGTGCCCGCATGCATTTCCAGCGCTAGCTGATTATTGATCTGGTAGTCGCCGCGCAAATCCAGCAGCTCCAGATTGCGCCCGTCGTAATAGTCTGCAAAGCCACTGTCGCGCTGTTGGCGGGCGCGAATCCGCACGCCCAGATCGCCACTCTTCACGCTACCCGCAACGGAGATATCGTTGATGCCGCCTTCGCCCTGCTGTGCGCTCAAGGAGACGCGCTCGGAATCCATTGCCTTGCGTGTCGTGATGTTCACAACGCCAAGAAACGCATTGGCACCGTAGGCTGCCGAGTTGGAACCGCGCACGACTTCGATGCGCTCGATGTCATCGATGTCGACGCCCAGGTTGTTCCATTCAACACCACCCAGAAAATACGGTGAGTAAGCTGAGCGGCCATCGATGAGCACCAACATACGGCTGGAACGGTCGCGCGTCAGGCCGTGGTAGCCAGCGACGGGATAGCTGCCGTAAGCGATGGTTGCCACGAAGCCAGGTACGAGCCGCAGCAGGTCCGAAATATCGCGTAGCCCGGACGCGCGAATCTGTTCGCGATCAAGCACCGTGACTGCACCAGGCGCATCACGCAAGGGTTGCGAGAGGCGCGATGCAGACAGCACGACCGGCGAATCCTCAAGAAAAGCCGATTCGTCCTCCGCCATCGCTGTCATGCATGTGCCGAGCAAAGACAGCGAAGCCAAGAGGTGTATCACATTGTGATTGGGCTTGAAGACGAACGTCGTGTTCTTCTTGTCGGAGCGAAATAGGTATGCCATTGCCTGGATAGGACCAATTAGACCGGTTCGTGCGATAAGTTCCGCCCCTCATTCAAGACCAGAGGCAAACGGACGATAGCAATAATGAGCGTTCCGGGTAAGCGGCCTGTTGGGCGGATCGTGAAGTCGTCATGAAATAACCGCCTGGAGATTACGGACAGGTACTCATATGCTTCTGGCATTCGTCAATACGATTGGCATTTTCGTATTGTTTTGTTAGTCAGAACACTTTTGAAAATCTCAGCAATGGCGCGGATTTCCGGCTTGTCGACTTGCCGCTGTGATATCCTTACGGTCTTGTCATGTCACTGCCCGAGGGCCTGAATCGCATGAAAGAGTGCCGCATTCTAGTCATCGAGGATCACGCACTCGTGCGCGAAGCGATGGTGCGCGCACTGGATCGTTTGGGCATGCAATGCAGCTTTTCGCAAGCTTCGTGTGGACAGGAAGCTCTGGCCATCGTCGAGGCGCAGAAAGATTTTGACCTCGTGCTCGTCGACCTGATGCTGCCCGACATGAGCGGGTTTTCGCTCTTGTCGGTACTGGCGCATCGTTTCCCGTCAATTCCCGTGATCGTCGTTTCGGCGCTGGCCGACGAGGCGTCGGTCAAACGTGCGCTCAAGGCTGGCGCATCCGGTTTCCTGCCCAAGACTTTGTCCACGGAACAACTCGTGGGTGCCGTGCAGACAGTGCTCGACGGCGGCGTCGTCACGCCTGGCTTGTCAGAGATGATTCCGCAGCGTTTGCCGCGCAAGCGCAGCGTGGAGTCGATATCGGAACAGTTTGGGCTGACCGCGGCGCAGACGCGGGTCATGGAGCTGATGGTCGAGGGGCGAACCAATCGCGAGATTGCGGAGCTGCTTGGCCTGGCGGAAGGCACCGTCAAAGTCCATTGCTCGGCCATCCTGCGTGCGCTGGGCGTCTCTAATCGCGCTCAAGCGCTGGTCGTGCTTGCCCGTCAGGGCCTCAGGGGCTGACTCCTGCGAGTATTGGCAGATCTGCGATCTGCCGAAGCCTAGTGCCGTATGGTCGACGCGTAAGGCGGAGTGGCCGGGGCTGCCGATTTCGTAGGTTCGGGAAGGCTCGGCGCAACTGCCTTGTAGGCGAAATGCTCCTTGTGTTCGGTCATGCCGAGAATCATCTGTGCGAGTGCGCGCGTCGAGTTATTCAATGCCGTCGGGAAATAATCGGGTAGCTGCGTCTGCAGCAATAGCTTCGACGACGATACCGCCATCACCGGCGGCAGAACGCGGGATTTCAGGTGTGCCGGCATGGTGGCGATCAGGCGATCGGCTGCTTCCAGCTGCCAGCGATTGTGCGGCCACTGTGAGGGCAGGGCGTGAGCGCGCGGAAAACGCTCCAGATCCTGAATGACCGTGCGCAAGTCCTCGGCGGAATCGCGAAAAGGCAAGAGCACAAGATTTGAGAGTTCGTAGAGTGCAATGTCGGTGTCGGTGCGATTGGCGCCACCATCCAGCACGCCGATCCAGCCAGGCAGATTGCGCAGCTTGGTCATCATCTGCTCACGCGCCTTTGGCGAGCGCGCGTCTGCGACGACGTAGCGGCGCCCCTCAGCGCGTAGCGGTTCGCGCAATTCATCAGTCATCACGCAGGCCGCGCGGCGGTCAAGCAGTGCCAGCCCGTGACAAAGCATGTGCGACAAGGTGGTCTTGCCTGTGCCGCCCTTATTGCCAATCACACAAATAATTTCAGCCATATTCCGTTCTGCAAATTCATTGACGCCAGCAAATCAGCCAAGCGTACTCACTGCGGCATCTTGCCGCATCCCTGCGCTGGCGGCGGCGGAAGAAACAATGCGAAATCAGCCCAATTGCGCAGACCCGCCAGGCATCTTGCGGTCGGGGATGCGATAGCAGAAAAGGCGCGTGCCGCGTTTATCTCCAACGCTGACAATACTTGCCGGCGTGGTGCGCGCGATTTCAAACGAATTGCTCACCAGCCAGCATCCCGGTCGCATTTCGCGCAGGGCCTTGGCCCATAAGGCAGGCATGGGGACCGGCGAGAGAAATGCGTAAACCACATCAAATTCGCGCAACGAGCTTTGCCAGAAATCCCCACGCGTCAGTTGCGTGTTCGGCAAATCCCGGCAAAGCCTGCGCGACAGCCAATAAGGAGCGGGAGCGGTCTCGATGCCATATATTCGCCAGTCCGGGCGCAGGCGGGCCATGCGCTGTACCAAGGATCCTGTGCCGCTGCCAATGTCGAGAACCTTGAGCGGTTGATTGTCCGGTAGCCACGCCGTCAGGCGATGAACCGTGAGCTTGTTGGACAGGAATAGCGGCACCTGGGTACGAAAGCTTGACCAATAGACCAGGGCGAACAGAGCGAATGCCACCAGATAGATCCACGCCGGCAGCCCGCTGCCGCTAGCCAGAACCACGCAAGGCATGAAGGCCAGATGAATGGCGGTCCACCAGCGTGCGGAGCGCAATCCCGCCGCAAAAAAAGCTGCCATGGCGCCTTGCAATACCGCCAGTGCCAGGGGCGCGCTGAAGGGCAGGCCGACGCCATGCCCGATCACGAAAAGCAGGGCCAGGCTACCCAGTTGAGCGATCAGGGCTTTCAGTGCGGGCATGTGCGGGCCGTGCGTTAAAAGCGTTGATGTTAGCCCCTTCCTTGCTGGCGCCACAAACGTGGCGTTATTGCGAGACACCTGCGCCAATGCTTCTCTTTTAAGCCCAAAAAGACCTTGACTATGGAGGGTTCGATCTCTATAGTTTCCGGTCTCGCGCTTGGAGGGGTTCCCGAGCGGTCAAAGGGATCAGACTGTAAATCTGACGGCTCTGCCTTCGAAGGTTCGAATCCTTCCCCCTCCACCAGGTTTTCAGTAGTTCGTTTTGTGCGGTTGGATTTGGATTTGGAATGAGTCGGAAGAGTGGC
>JAQGMG010000045.1 GCA_028292485.1 Rhodocyclales bacterium
GGTGCATACCGAGGATCAGTTACCTCGTAAATCCATCTGAAAAGTTCTACTCGCAAACGACGAGCAATTCGCTGTAGCCGCTTAAGGCTGTAGCCACTGCACTGATTGGTCTCTGGGTCAGGTTGGGTAAAACCAGCAGCAGTGTCATTCACAGGGGCTCGTGCTGCATCGGGTTACTTGGTGCGGAGCTAAAAAATAGGTGACTCGCGTTGCACTGGCCTGTCGATCGGCAATGTGCGGTGTTAAAAAAAATTGATCGACTAAGTATGTAGATCCGGTTGTAGAGGACTTTCGGACGCGGGTTCGATTCCCGCCGCCTCCACCAACAAACAGTCTGATGTAGTCCAGGAAGCCCAATAACCTGAAAGGTTATTGGGCTTTTTCATTCCAGCTTCGTCCAGCCCAATCCATTGACGGCTAGGTGCTGGACGGTACTTTTGACGGCACCGCCCGGGATGCCAGACGAATCAGGTGCTGATGCGTCCCAGACGTATCCCGTCGACCAATGCGCGCTGATCGGTCGCGGCGCGGGATGCGTGTGGCAGGTAGCTGACGAAGGCGTTGATGGCAATGTGGAGGCGCTCTTCGATGTCGGCTTCGACATGGAAGCTGCCGTCTGCCTGCCAGGCTACGTCGCGGTCGGTGGCAAAGACGCCGCCAACGACAAGTTTTACCTTGAGGGAGTTGAGCACCGGCTGCAACGCGTGATCGAGCGACAGGGTGAATGCAGCGCTGCCACCCGTTGCGAGGTTGAGCGCGATCTTGTTGGTGAGTGCGCCTTCGGGCAGCAGATCGATCAGCGTCTTCAGGCCACCACTGTAGGCCGCCTTGTAGACGGGGCTGGCGATGAGCAGGCCATCGGCATGTTTGACTGCTGCATTGAAAGCCTGCACATCGGGGCTATCGAAGCGGCCGTAGATCAGGTCTTCTGCGACGAAATCGGAGAGGGAAAACTGCTTCACGGTGACGCCCGATTCACCGAGCAATTCGATACCGCGTTGGAGCAATCCACTGGATCGCGATCTGGAGCCGGGGCTACCCGCCAGCGCAACGACAACTGCCATGTTTCTGCCTTCCTGAATCTAGTTCTGATCCCCGATTGCCGACAGCTCTTCGTCAAGGCTGTTGTCTTCAAGCAGACCATGCCGCTTCAGCAACGTACGCAGGACATTACGCGTGACACCGAGAGCCTGGGCTGTACGCACCTGATTATTCTGGTTGCGCTGGAAGGAAAGGTGCACGAGCGACGATTCGATTTTCTCGAAGGCCTGCTCCGGGCGCGAAGCCAGGAAGCGATCCAGTGCGCGCTCAATTCCCTGTAGTGGCGTGAGACTGGCCTCGTCTGACGCACCGGGCGCGCTTATGCCGACAAAGCGCAGGTCATCCGGCCGAATGACGTTACCGCGGCTTACCAGTAATGCAAAATGGATGACGTTCTCAAGCTCGCGGATATTGCCCGGCCACGTGTAGTGGCGTAGTGCTTCGAGGGTCGCCGGTGGCAAGTCTGGCTCGCTTACGCCCATGCGCTGCGCATACAGCGCCGCGAAATATCGCGCCAATGGCTCGATATCACCTTGTCGTTCACGCAGTGGCGGCAGCACCAGCGTTGCGATATTGATCCGATAGTAGAGATCGACGCGGAAGTGCCCCGAACCGACGGCGCGCGCCAGATCCACGTTCGTCGCCGCGACGAGGCGCACGTCAAGTTCAACAGGTTTGCGCGAGCCGAGCCGCACCACTTCGCGCTCCTGCAGGACGCGCAACAGCTTGACCTGCATTGCCAGCGGCAGATCGCCGATTTCATCGAGAAACAGCGTGCCGCCATTGGCTGCCTCGAACCATCCGGGTCTTGCGCCTTGTGCGCCAGTAAATGCGCCTGCTTCGTGACCAAACAGTTCGGCCTCGATCAGGTTCTCGGAAAATGCGCCGCAGTTGACGGCCACGAAAGGCCCCTTGCGTCCACTGTGCTCATGTACGTGTCGTGCAACCAGCTCCTTGCCTGTACCCGTCTCGCCCTGAATGAGCACACTGACATCGCTGCACCCGATCAATTCGATGTGATGCAGCAGCGCAACGGAGCGCGGATCGGAAAAGACCAGCGCCTTGGCGCGAATCGACGTCGCATGTGGCGACGGATCCGGGAAGGAAAGCAGCTTGCCAGGATGATAGTTGTTGGACATGACGTATTCCTTGTGCCTGGGCGTTTGATCGGCGACTGCCTGTACCAACACGAGCTCATGCATTCATGCATGTGGCGCTACGCATCAAGCTGCCACGAAAATTTCCAGACGCCACTTTAAGCAGGACACGATCGATATCGAAATATTTAGTTCTGCGTTGCATATATCGCTATTGCAATGAAGCCTGCAGCAGAAAGCGTAACCATTCCGTTTTGTTCTAAGCAGCTGAAAAATACGTCGTTTGCGTTTGCTTCGAGTCGCTTTAGTCTGAGGCCCTCTTCAATTTCGAAAGTGGACGATCTGCGCTACCGCAGCGTCCCGCAATTTGCAGATGGAATACCGCAAACTTGGCAATACAGATGTCGCCATCAGCGTGATAACGCTTGGCACGATGACCTGGGGCGAGCAGAACAGCGAGATCGATGCGCATCGTCAGCTCGATCTCGCACTCGATTTCGGCATCAATCTCGTCGACACCGCCGAGTCCTATCCCGTACCACCAAGACCCGAGACGCAGGGACGCACCGAGCAGTACATCGGCTCCTGGCTGGCAAAGTCCGGCAACGCAGGCAAGCGCGACAAATTCCTTCTGGCCACCAAGGCGGCGGGCCCTGCACGGCAGAAGCACAACCCGACGCATATCCGTGGCGGCAAGACACATCACGACCGCAAGAACCTCACGCAGGCCCTGGAGGACAGCCTGCGTCGCCTGCGGACAGACCACGTCGACCTCTATCAACTCCACTGGCCGGATCGCACGACCAATACATTCGGTCAGCTGAGTTATCAGCATGCGGAAAATGAAGAGACCGTGGAGATCGCCGAGACGCTGCGCGTGCTGGCCGATTTCGTAAAGGCTGGCAAGGTGCGCCACATTGGCGTATCGAACGAGACGCCATGGGGCGTCGCCCAGTTTCTCAAACATGCAGAGATCGCCGGCCTGCCGCGTATCGCGACGATCCAGAACCCCTACAACCTGCTCAATCGCAGTTACGAAACCGGGCTGGCGGAGTTCAGTCATCGCGAGCAGATCAGCCTGTTGGCATATTCACCACTGGCCTTTGGTGTGCTCAGTGGCAAGTACCTCAACGGCGCCAAACCTGCCGGCGCACGTCTGACCTTGTTCGAGCGCTTCGTTCGCTACACCAGCCCACTGGCGCAGAAGGCTACCGCTGAATATGTCGCGCTTGCACGCGAACACAATCTCGATCCATCGCAACTGGCAACCACCTTCGTGCTGGCCCAGCCCTTCGTCACCAGTTCAATCATCGGCGCGACAACGCTGGAGCAGTTGCGCCACGATATCGAGAGTGTTTCGTTGAGACTCGACCCGGCCATCGTGGACGCGATCAATGCAATCCATGCGCGCCAGCCCAATCCCGTTCAGTAAGCTCGCCGCCAGTCATTGATTTTCTGTGGAGCAAAGCATGACTCAAGTTCTATCTGATAGCGCCGCCAACGCAGGCACCTTGCGCATCCAGCAAGTCAGAAAACAGTACGAGGTCAAAGGCGAGATACTGCCCGTCCTCGACGGCATCAATATCGATATCAGGCCCGGTGAATTCGTCAGCATTGTCGGCAGCAGTGGCTGCGGCAAGTCGACCTTGCTGCGCCTGATCATCGGTCTGGAAGAAGACTACCAGGGCGAGATTCTGCTCGATGGCGAACGCATTCGCGGCACCAGTCTGAAGCGTGGCATCGTGTTTCAGGAGCACCGGCTGCTGCCCTGGCTGACAGTCGAGCAGAACATTGGTCTCGCGCTGGAAAACTCGCCTCTGTCGACCGCCGAGCGACGCGCATCGGTACAGAAACACGTCGAGCTGGTCGGCTTGCAAGGTTTCGAAACGGCCTACCCGCATCAACTCTCGGGCGGCATGTCGCAGCGCGTGGCCATTGCGCGCGGTCTCGTGAACCGCCCCGAGATCCTGCTGCTCGACGAGCCCTTTGGTGCGCTCGATGCGCTGACACGCGCCAACCTGCAGCAGGAATTGCAACGCATCTGGCAAGCCGAGGGCATCACCATGATTCTGGTGACGCACGATGTGGAGGAAGCGGTATTTCTCGGTGACAAGGTCATCGTCATGGAGCCACGCCCAGGCCGTATCAAGCGCATCGTGCCGGTGAATGTGCCGCACCCACGCAAGCGTACCGATGCCGAACTCAATCGCATCCGCCTCGACGTGCTGCGCGAGTTCAACCAGCTGCCACCCGAAGAACTGGTCGAGCCCGTGACGCACCGTGCCCAAGACATGATCTTTGCCTGGTAGACGTCACATGCCCAGCCTCAAACTCGACACGCGCGAACTGGCCGAACAGTACGACGTCATCAGCGACAAGCAATTCGAACATGGCAAGCTGCTGCTTGCCGACCTGCGCGTTACATCCGGCCTGCGCGTACTCGACGTCGGCTGCGGTACAGGCCGACTCGGTGAATACGCTGCCAGCGAACTGGTCGGCGAACAACACGGGGAGGTCGTCGGCGTGGAACCGCTCGCGTTGCGTGTCGACATCGCACGTCAACGCGTCCTCACCAATCGAACGGCCAATCATCATGTGCATATCGGTCGCGCCGAAAATCTCTCGCAGTTCGAAGATGCGAGTTTCGACATCGTCTACCTGAACAGCGTCTATCACTGGCTGGCGGACAAGAGGCCGGTGCTCGCCGAAGCCTTTCGCGTGCTCAAGCCGACCGGGCGCCTGGGCATAAGCGTGGCGTCGAAAGACCGGCCACATGACATCCAGCGCGTGTTGCAGGATGTGCTCGTCGAGCACGCGCTGTATCGCGACGCAACCGGTGCGACGCCGCATCGCGTGGGCTTCTCCGAGCTTGGTTCGCAACTCGAAGGCGCTGGTTTCCTGATCGACCAGATCATCCTGCGCAGCTTTGCCGACGTGTTCCCGAACGCGGAAGCCGTGCTCGATTTCAACAGCGCCAGCTCATTCGGCAACTACCTCACCGACTACACGCCGGACACGCGCGAACGGGTCCTGGCCAGCCTGCGCCAGCGCTTCACGGCCCTGCAAACAGCTGAAGGCATCGTTGCCTGTCGCCACCTGCTATTCGCCGTTGCCAGCAAACCCGTTGCGGGCAAGCCGGCGTAGATCGGCACGCATCTTCGGCACTCGCCTTATTTTTTGTCACACACAACTCACTACAAAAAGGGAGCAATCATGACCAAGCTGTATGTCGCCCAGGGCGCCTGTTCATTCGGCGCGCATGTCGTCGCACGTGAGATCACGCAGGCAAGCGGCTTGCCGATCGAAATCATCAAGGTGCCGCTGCGCACGCCGGATTCGCCAATTCACAAGGTCAATCCGCTCGGTCGCGTGCCGACCGTCGTGACCGACAATGGCAATGTCATCACCGAGAACGGTGCGATCCTTCCCTGGCTCGCCGATCTCAATCCCGATGCGAAGCTCTTCGCGCCGGTCGGTACGGCCGAGCGCGCGCAGATCCAGGAATGGATCGGCTTCCTGAACTCCGACATCCACGGCGCCTTCAGGCCCGTGAATCGTCCGAACCTGTTCCACCCAGACGAAGAAGTGCAGAAAAGCATTCGCGAGCAAGGCATCACGCGTCTGCGCGAGCTGGTACGCGTCGTGCAGCGCAAGCTCGAGGGCAAGACCTGGGCGGTGGGCGAGCGCTTCACCGCGGCCGACGCCTATCTCGGCGTTTTCCTGCGCTGGCTGCCACGCGCCAATATCGACCTTGCCGAATTCCCCGACCTTGCCGCCTACCTCGAGCGCTACAACGCGCGCGAATCCGTCAAGGCCGCCATCGCTTTTGAAGCGGCGTAACCAGAGCAGACAGGAATATACGCATGGCATCCCCGCTTGACAGCAAGTCACTCGACCAGCTTTTCCGCAATGCGCGCACCGTCGGCGCCTTCACCGATGAGCCAGTGCCCGACGAGAAGATCCACCAACTCTACGATCTGCTCAAGTGGGGGCCCACCGCTTTCAACGCACAACCTGCACGCTATGTCTTCGTGCGTTCGCCGGAAGCCAAACAGAAACTCGCGCCCGCCTTGTCGACAGGCAATCGCGACAAGACGCTGATTGCACCTGTGACTATCATCGTCGCGGTCGACACGCGTTTCCACGAACACCTCACCGCGCAATTCCCCGCGTACGACGCCAGGCCGCTGTTCGACAGCACACCCGCGCTGCTCGAACCGACGATCCAGCGCAACGGCTCGCTACAAGGTGCTTACCTCATCATCGCCGCACGCGCGCTCGGGCTGGATGCCGGGCCGATGTCGGGCTTCAATGCCGACAAGGTCAATGACGCCTTCTTTCCGGAGGGACGCTGGAAAGT
The DNA here is from genome assembly GCA_028292485.1 of Rhodocyclales bacterium. Classification (GTDB taxonomy): domain Bacteria; phylum Pseudomonadota; class Gammaproteobacteria; order Burkholderiales; family Rhodocyclaceae; genus Viridibacterium. Next base: position 6,499 of record JAQGMG010000045.1, read on the forward strand.
CAATTTTCTCGTCAATCTCGGCTATGGCAATGGCGAAAGGCTCTTTCCGCGCGGGCCACGTCTGGCCTTCGAGGACGTTGCACGCATCGAATAGTCCAGGCGAAGTGTCAGACAAAGCGTCCGGCGAAGTGTTCAGAATTCGGCCAGAATGCACTGGTCTGCGGCCACGTCATTGGCCACGCCTCTTTCGTTTCCAGACATGCATACCGAATACATCATCACGACAGACCAGACCCGCTTCGATATCGCTGCCATTCACGCTTTTCTCAGCCAGACGTACTGGTCGCCTGGCGTGCCGCGCAGCATCGTAGAGAAGGCCGTTGCCAATTCGCTGTCCTTCGGCATCCTGCGCGGCAAGGAACAGATCGGCTTCGGCCGCGTCGTGACCGACAAGGCGACCTTCGCCTATCTCGCCGATGTGTATGTGCTCGAAGCGCATCGCGGCAAGGGCCTCTCCAAACGCCTGATCGAAACGATCCAGGCACATGGGGACCTTCAGGGGCTGCGGCGCTTCCTGCTCTTCACCAAGGATGCGCATGGCCTGTATGCACAATACGGTTTCGCCGAGCTGGCCAATCCAGGTCGCGTCATGGAGAAGGTTGGAGCGAATCTTTACGTGCATCAAGCATCGTAATATTGCAACTCAGGGCTTGATGAATTTCAGCGTGAAGCGATCGCTCTCTCCGATGGCGCGGTACTTCTCGCGATCCTGATCTCGCGTGTCGCCTCTGGTGCGGTAGGTGGGCGGCAGCGTCCACACGCCTTCCGGATAGTCCTTCGTGTCCTTGCCATTGGCATTTACCTCCGAGCGCGCCAACAGGCGGAAGCCGGCTTTCTCGGCCAGGCGAATGGCTTCGTCCTCGCGCACATAGCCATTTTTCAGCTGCGCGTCGGCGGGCAACGCCGGATTGGCGCGGTGGTCCTCGATGCCGAGAATGCCGCCAGGCTTGAGCGCACGATAGAAACTATTGAAAGCCTGATCGACCGTGCCCGTGGTCAGCCAGTTGTGCAGGTTGCGAAAGCTCAGCAGCACGTCTGCCGTGCCGGGCGCAACGATGTCGGTCGCAGGAAAACTAGCGATGATGACTTTGCCATAGCGCGCCGGGTCGCTCGCCAGCTTTGCGGCAAGCGTCTGGTTGCTGTTCAACGCTTCCTGCGAGGCGCCCGCACCCGGCGGATTGGCGGCGATGTAGTGGCCTTTCTCCCTGAGATACGGCGCGAGGATTTCGGTCCACCATGCAGAGCCGCCAGGCCAGATTTCCACCACGGTCTGATCATCGCGCACGCCGAAAAATTGCAGCGTGCCGAGCGGGTGACGATACGCATCGCGTGCCCGGTTGGCCGCAGCGCGATGTGGCGAATCGATCTGCGCGGCAAGCGCGTCTGTCGATGCGATTTCAGCAGCGCTTGCAGTAGCGACCCCAAGTGCGAGTCCCAAGGCGGCGATGAGTCCAGGCAGGCGATATGAAGACATAGGCTACTTTCTTCTCTGTTCGGCAAGTCTGTCGACGGGTTTGCCAATGGTCTTGCCAACGGGGTTACCGATGATCTTGCCATTGGCGTCGAACTGCGGCCAGTAGTTCTCCAACTGCAGATCCTTCAGCGCGGCGTCGATAAAGCGACGATCAATCCAGGCATTCACGTCGAACTTCTTGCGGATCAGTTTGTAGCGGTATGCCTCGTCGATCGACTGACGATTGCGCGCGACAGCGAACAGGTCGAAAAGTGGCGAAAAGCGGTGCGATAGCGGAACGCCTTCGTACTCCTCGCGGAACTGCGCTTCTGTCACGCTGCCAGCCGAGGCCCATAGCGTGAATACCTCATCACGGTTCTTTTCGTCGGACGTGTATTGCGCAGCGCGCAGCAAGGCCTTCACGACACGCTTCGTCGTCTCTGGATACTTCGCCGAGAAGTCGTCATGCACGAGGATGTGGCCCTGCCCGTTATTCGTCGGTATGTCGCGCGTGCTGTAGATGATCCTGGCGAGACCCTTGTCACGCAGCGGCAGTAGTGAGTTGCTGCCGAAGATGGCGTCGAGGTCACCGCCGGTGAAGGCTGCCAGCGATGCAGCCGGTTCGAGATTGACGATCTTCACGTCCTTCTCGGTGATGCCTACCTGCTCCAGCGCACGCCCTGCCGAGAGCTGCGTCGCCGTGCCCTTGTGCAAGCCGATGCGCTTGCCGCGCAGATCCTTGAGCGTGTTGATGCCGGAATCAGGCCGCACCGCAACGTAAGTGTTGCTGCGGCCTGTCACGAGCACCAGGCGCGCTTTCACGCCCACAGAGCGGCCAACGATGGAAGGCAGATCGCCCAGCGTGCTGAAGTCGAGCTGCGAATTGGAGAGCGCCTCGTTGACCGCAGGCCCCTGCCCCTTGAAGAAGATCCAGTCTATCTTGACATTGTCATTCTTGAACTCGTCTTCGACATAAGCGCGCTGCTGTGCGATCGCCGACCAGCCCGTACCCACGCGCGGCGGATTGCCGACGCCTGCGTTGGAAACACCGAAGCGGATTACTGCTGGCGCCTGCTCGGCGTGCACGCCATTGCCCAGCACGCCAAGCAGCAAGGCGCCGACAAGCATCATGTAGAGCCGCTTCGCGATGCTTGCAGTAGCGAACGATGCGGATGATTGCGCGAAAGTCATTATATGCATTTGCAATACTAACGTATGTTTGCGGAACCTCTCCATTGCAAATGCCGGGCCAACCCGGGGATGCAGCGTTCACGGAATTTGTCGGCCGCAGCCCTTGCCCGGCGTGCTGCGCAGCCAGCAATGCAGCCAGGCGAATGCTGCGCGAGCAACAACGGACCTGCTTGCCAATGCTGAGTCCGGCCGGACATGCCACGTAGCGTGCGGGTGAAGGCATGACGCGAGCCGCATGCTGATCCCGCAGCAACACATGTTGAATGCCCAGCAGCAGCGTATGCGCGCAAACACCCAAAGCGCCGCGTCACCGGGCTTGCGTCGAATGGCATGGATTCTGCTGTAACCCGCTGACAGCAAACCCGCACTGCAGCTTGCAGCGGAACGCGCAGAAATCGGGATTTCTTATCATGAAAAATGCATACGCACTTCTTTCGCAAGGCTGGCTCAACGCAACGACAAGATGGATCGGGATTGCCGCCCTGACTGCGGCGACATTTCTGACGGCATCGCAACAAGCTCTTGCCGAAACACCACCGGAAGTCATCAATTTCGGTTTCGCCAGCCCCAAGGTCGGCAATCCGCTGCAGTACACGCTGGGCGCAGCAGGCATCGCGTTCACCAAGGGCTGGTTCGAGGAAGAGTTCAAGAATGACAAGGTCAAGTTCGAGTTCGTGTTCTTCAAAGGCGCAGGGCCTGCGGTCAATGAAGCACTTGCCAACGATCAGCTCGACTTCGCTTCGCAAGGCGATCTGCCTGCGGTGATTGGTCGTTCAGTTGGATTGAAAACACGCCTGGTGTTCGCCAACAATATCCGCAACAACATTTATCTCGCCGTGCCACCGAACTCGACCATCAAGTCAGTCGAGGAACTGAAGGGCAAGAAGGTCTCCTTCTTCAAGGGCACGAATTCACAGACACCGATCAATCGTCTGCTGGCGAAGTACAAGCTGTCCGAGCGCAATCTCAAGGTCATCAATCTCGATACTGCGAGCGGACAGGCCGCTTTGCTCAATGGCGATATCGATGCGCTGTTCGGCGACATCCAGCTGCTCAAGCTGCGCGACGCAGGCAAGCTGAAGATCATCTACACCAGCAATGGCGATTCGCCGATCTTCACACGGCAAGGTCACATCCTGACGCGCGACGCATTCGCGGCGAAGTATCCCGACACAACGCGTCGCGTCGTCAAGGTGCTGGTGCGCGCCGCGCAGTGGGCCTCCGAAGAAGCCAATCGCGACGAGCTGCTGACGCTGTGGGCGATTCCAGGCGTCTACACGAGGGAGCAGCTTGCCGAGGACTACGGCAACAACATCAAGGTGCGCTCCAGCCCGCTGCTGGATGCCTTTCTCGTCGAGCGCTACAAGGCCGTCGTGGCCGATGCCCTGCAGTTCGGCCTGATCCGCAAGAGCGTGGAAGTCGACACCTGGTTCGACCGCAGTTTCGTCAACGCCGCGATCAAGGAAGCGAAGCTCCAGAACTTCTGGACCGCATTCGACGCATCGGGAAAGCCCGTTGGCAACCTCATCAGCAAACCCATCGCAAAGCAGTCGCCGGTCGGCAACGAAGCGTCCCTCGTTACTGCCGCGACCGTGCCTGTGAAGAAGAAGTGATCTGAATATCTCGACGAAGGAAACGCAATGAAGCTGTCAGTAAAGTTGAATCTCTCTCCTCTCAGGCTTGTCGCCGCACTGCTGTTCGCAACAGGTTTTGCAGCTGCACAAGCCGAAGCCCTGCCGAAAGTCATCCGCATCGGAGTCGCCTCCCCTGCTGTCGGTGACAACATCTACACCACAGGTTCAATCGGCATTGCGCACCACAAACACCTGATCGAGGACGAGTTTGCGAAGGATGGTGTGACGGTCGAGTGGTACTTCTACAAGGGCGCTGGCCCCGCAGTGAATGAAGCACTGTCGAACAAGCAGCTCGACTTCGCCTTCCAGGGCGACCTGCCTTCCATCATCGGCCGCGCCAGCGGTCTGAAGACGCGCTACCTGTTTCCCACCGACTCGCGGCAGAACCTCTACGTTGCAGTGCCACCCGATTCGACTATCCAGTCGGTGAAGGATCTGGCCGGCAAGCGCGTCGCGCTGTCGAAGGGAACCAATGCGCAGTTGCCGACCAACCGCCTGCTCGATGCCAATGGGCTTACCGAACGGGACGTGAAGATCGTCAATCTCGAAAACGCGACGGCGCAACAGGCACTTGCGACGCGTGATATCGATGGCGTGTTCGGCGGCTTTGAATACCTCAAGTTCCGCAACAAGGGGCAGGCACGCATCGTCTTCAGCAGCGCACAGGATCCGCGCTTCTCGCGTCGCTCCGGTTTCCTCGTGACAGAGGAGTTCCTGAAAGAATATCCGCAAGCCACGGTGCGTGTTGCCAAAGGCATATTGCGTGCAGCACGTTGGGCATCCGATGAAGCCAATCGCGATCAGGTGTTCGAGCTGTGGTCGAAGATGGGCAACCCGGCCGATGTGTATCGCGAAGACTTCCTCGGCTTCCCGCTGCGCGTGCGCCTCAACCCCCTGCTCGACCCTTTCATCCTGCAGCGCTACAAGGAGGCCGTCGCGGACTCCTTCAAGTACAAGCTCACGCGCAAGCAATTCGATGCAGAGCAGTGGATCTATCCGACGGTGCTCAATACGGCGCTCAAGGAGCTGGAACTGGAGAACTACTGGACGCCAACCGATTCGTCGGGCAAGCCAACGTCGGTGAAGACGCTGGCGAGCAGGTAGCAGGCCGGCGAACCCGTCAAGCAGGAGCATACGGATGTCATCATTCCCCACCCTTGTTGCCGACCTCGCCAGCGACGACTCGCTCGAACGCGCTGCGGCCCGCCGCAAGCGCGGACAGCGCATCGGCGAATTCGTCGCGGCGCTCCATAGCGCACTGAAGCGCTTCGCGCTGGCGTGGATATTCCCCCTGGCCGTACTCGGCCTGTGGTGGCTGGCTGCCGAACGCGGCTGGGTGGCGGAGCAGATCCTGCCGAATCCGACCGTCGTGGCCTCGACTTTTCACGAGTTGTGGGACAGCGGTGACATTCTCAACAACCTCGGCATCAGCTTGCTGCGCGTCCTGTACGGCTTCGTGGCCGGCGCACTGATTGGCCTCGCGCTCGGTATCAGCATTGGCCTCTCGCCCGTCGCCAAGGACTACCTGTACCCGCTGTTCCGCGTGTTTGCACAGGTGCCGTCGCTCGGCTGGCTGCCCTTGCTGATGATGGTTGTCGGCATCGAGGAATCGCTGAAGATCATCCTCATCGCCAAAGCCGTTGCCGTGCCGATCACCATCAACACCTACCAGGGCATCCAGAGCGTGCCGACGCGCTTCATCGAAGTGGCGCGCGTGTATGGCTTCAACCGCTGGCAGTTGTTGCGCAAGGTGGTGCTGCCGTCGGCCCTGCCGCCGATCTGGAACGGCATCCGCTACGGCATGACACATGCATGGCTGGCGCTGGTCGCCGTGGAGTTGCTCGCCTCGTCCGAGGGCCTGGGTTTCATGATCGTCTATGGTCGTCAGCTCTTCCAGCTCGACGTAGTGATTGCCGCGGTGATCGTCGTCGGTGCGGTCGGCTATACGCTCGACAAGGTACTGGCGCTGATCGAAGCGCGCCTGCTTCACTGGCGCCGCCAGAGTTTCTGAGGATCGAACATGACTGTTGCCACTACATTGAACAACCAGCGCACCGCCTCAGGCAGAAACCTGTTTGCACTGCTGCGCGCGGTGCCCTGGACGAAGACTCGCCGCGGCCTGACCATCCCCCTGCTGCTGCTGTTCTCATGGTGGGCGGTGTATCACTTCGGCTGGACCAAATCGCAGCTCTTCGTACCGCCCGAGAAAGTGTGGGACACGGCGAAGAAGCTCTACGAGACGGGCTACCTCGGCACCTCACTCTACGCCAGTCTGCAACGCGACATCATCGGCTTTGTGATCGGCACATCGATTGGCCTGCTGGTGGGCACAACGCTTGGCCTGTCGCGCTTCTTCGAGAACATCCTGGGGCCGACGTTCCACGCGCTCAAGCAGGTCTCGTTGCTGGCGTGGATTCCCTTGATCTCGCTGTGGTTCGGTCTGGGTGATGCGGCCAAGGTGGCCTTCCTGTCGCTGGCGGCGTTTTTCCCGGTGGTGCTCAACACCTTCGAGGGCATCCGCAGCGTGCCGAAGGAGTTCGTCGAGGTGGCACGGGTCTTCGACTACTCGCGCTGGCAGCTGATTCGCCGCATCGTCATTCCTTCCGCTCTGCCTTCCATCATCACCGGTATCTATCTGGCATTGCTCTACTCATGGATCGCCACACTCGGCGCGGAGTACCTCCTGACCTCGGGCAAGGGCATCGGCAATCTGATGACCGATGGGCGCGAGCACTTCTGGATGGATCAGGTGATTCTCGGCGTGATCATCGTCGGCCTCGTCGGCTTTGCGCTCAATGTCATCGCGGGCTTCTTCGAAAGACGCGTGCTGGCGTGGCGCGGCGGCACGACGGCGCGCTTCGAATAACGCCCACAAGATAAACAGGAATCACCATGTCAGATCCGCTCGAACTACTGCGCGCGCGTTACGGCGCCGCCCACGTACCCGGCTCGGCTTCACGCTATGCACCAGAGGCCATCAACCCTGTGCTGGAAACCCTGCTCGCGCATCGCTCGGTGCGCGGCTTTCGCAGCGACGCCCTACCCGGTGGCACGCTGGAATTGCTGATCGCCGCTGCACAATCCGCCCCCAGCTCGTCGAACCTGCAGACCTTCAGCGTCGTCTCGCTCGAAGAGCCCGAGCGCAAGGCGCGCGTTGCCACGCTGGCGGCAGACCAGAACTTCATTCGCGAAGCGCCGTTATTTCTCGCCTGGCTGGTAGATCTATCGCGCCTGCAACATATTGCGTCTGCCGCTGGCGTCACAGCCGAGGGGCTGGAATACCTCGATACTTTCCTGATGGGCGCCATCGATGCAGCGCTGGCTGCGCAGAACGTGGTGACTGCGGCCGAATCGCTCGGCCTCGGCACCGTCTATGTCGGCGCCCTGCGCAACCGGCCTCTGGAAGTGGCCCGGGAACTTGGCTTGCCGAAAAGCGTCTTTCCCTTGTTCGGTCTTGCAGTCGGCCGTCCTGACGAAGCACGCCCGGCGAGCGTCAAGCCGCGCCTGTCACAGGCGCTGGTCTTGCATCGTGAGCAGTACGGCACGACGCCCATCGATTCGGGCATCGAAAGCTACGACGCGCTGATTGCCGAGTTCAATCGTTCGCAGAATCTGCCGCCGGCACGCTGGACAGAACGGACACTGGAGCGCGTGCGCACAGCGTCGGCATTGCGGGGTCGGGACGAGCTGCGGGAGCAGTTGGTGGTGCAAGGATTCGAACTGAAGTAGGAACGCCCGACAAAATGGGCTGCGAACGCGGCTGGCCACGCCTCGCCGCATTTTTCAGGCGTTCCAAGGACACGTTGAATGACAGCTTTTTTCCGGTTTTCCTGCCGGATGCAGCGGAGTATTGTTCGTGATACGCACAGGACGAAAGCAGATCTACTCACCCCTGCTTTCGCACTCAACCAAACTCCGTTCGTCCTGAGCGTAACGCAGTGGAGTCGAAGGATAGGCCCAACACGCTGCGCTTCGACTCCGGTCGCTATGCTCTCTACGCTCAGCACGAACGGGCAACTACTGTGGCGCCTGACAAGCCACTCGAAAAACGCATTTTCAACGCTGCTCTATGCGGCACCGGTACTTCCTGAATGTCCCTGCTTTCGAAAGCATCTTTAGGCGTCCTGCGCCATCGCAATTTTTCGTTTTATCTCAGCGCCAAGCTCATCGGCACATTGGCCGTGCAGATGCAGGGCGTGGCCATTGGCTGGCAGGTCTACTCGCTGACCGGCAACCTGTTCGATCTGGGTCTGATCGGGCTCGCGCAGTTCGCCCCGTTCATCCTGCTGGTTTTGCCCGCTGGCCAGATGGCAGATCGATTCAATCGTCGCAACATCATCTTCGGCTGCTTCGTGCTGCAACTGGTCTGTGCGCTGCTGCTGTTCGGCTTGTCGTTCGTCGGCCTCACCAGCGCCTGGCCGGTGTTTGCCGTGCTGACGCTGTTCGGTGCGGCACGCGCCTTCAGCATGCCGGCGCAACAGGCCATCATCATGAACCTGGTACCGACTGCGGAGTTTGGCCAGGCCGTTGCGATCAGCTCGTCGAGCTTTCATGTCGCCGTCATTCTCGGCCCGACGCTGGGTGGTCTGCTCTACCTCGCAGGTGCAACGTCGGTGTATGGCATCGCAGCGACATTGCTGGGCCTCTCCGTCTTGCTGACCTGGCGCATGCACACGACGCGCCAGGCCAGCACCGACGCACCGGCTCAATCTCGTTCCGTGCTCGAAGGCTTGCGCTTCGTCTGGTCACGCCCGGCCGTGCTCGGGGCCATTTCGCTCGATCTTTTCGCGGTGCTGTTCGGCGGCGCTGTGGCCTTGCTGCCCGCCTATGCACATGACGTATTGCATGCGGGCCCGACTGCCCTGGGTCTGCTGCGTACTGCACCGGGCGTCGGTGCCGCACTGGTGGCCATCGTGCTGGCCTTCAGACCCATCCGCCGTCATGTCGGCGCCTGGATGTTCGGTGGCGTGGCGGTGTTTGGCCTGGCAACGGTCGTGATGGGGCTGACCAGCAGTTTCGCCGTCGCACTGATCGCGTTGCTGCTGACCGGCGCCGGCGACATGGTCAGCGTGTACATCCGTCACATCCTCGTGCAGACCGAAACGCCGGATGCGATCCGCGGCCGTGTCAGTGCAGTCAACGCGGTGTTCATTGGCGCTTCGAATGAGCTGGGCGAATTCGAATCGGGCCTCGCGGCGGGTTGGTTCGGCCTGCTGCCCGCCATCGTCATCGGCGGTGTTGCCACGCTGGGTGTCGCCGCAGTGTGGGCCTGGCGCTTCCCGGTACTGAGTCGCATGGATCGGTTCCCGCATGTGCAACGTGATGCGGAACAGGAAACCGGCAGCAAGCAACTGCCCGCCACAGAGTTCGACAAGATCAAGGCCGCGGCCTGAGAACCACCGAGAGCAATTCACCACACAGCTGGCAATGCCACACAAAGGAAAGTCAGAGATGAGCCAAGCCGCTTCCGCGCAAGGATTTGCACAGGCCACCCAGCCGGTCACACTGGATACCGTCATCCACACCCCTGCCGATGGCCTGCTTGCCGGCGAGATCAGCATTGCAAGCCACGGCGAGCGCCTGCCTGCCTACCGTGCAGCACCCGCCACTGGCAGCGATCATCCGGTGATTCTGGTCATCCAGGAAATATTCGGCGTGCATGAGTACATCAAGGACGTTACACGCCGCCTTGCCAGGCTTGGCTACCTCGCGATTGCTCCGGAGCTGTATTTTCGTCAGGGCGATCCGTCGAAAATCGTCAATGTCGAAGAGCTACGCGAAAAGATCATCAGCAAGGTTCCTGACGAACAGGTGCTCGCCGATCTGGACAGCGCCGTGGAGTGGGCCGCTGCAAACGGAGGTGACATCGATCGTCTGGGGATCACCGGCTTCTGCTGGGGCGGGCGCATCACCTGGCTGTATGCGGCACATCAACCACGTCTGAAAGCGGCCGTTGCCTGGTATGGCAAGCTGGTCGGACCTGTCAGCCCGCTGACCCCGCGACACCCCACCGATGTGGCTGGCAAGCTCAAGGCGCCGGTGCTTGGCCTCTACGGCGGTCAGGACGCTGGCATACCGCTGGACTCCATCGCAAAGTTGCGCGAAGTCCTCAAAAAAACGCACAATCCCTCCCGCGTTCATGTCTATCCCGACGCACCGCACGCCTTCCATGCAGACTACCGCCCGAACTATCGTCGGCTGGAAGCGGAAGATGGCTGGTTACAATTGCAGGACTGGTTCAAGAGGCACGGTCTGTGAGCGAAGCCACTGCGCAGCAAGTACATACCCGGCAAACGGACAACTTCCAGCGTGCGCCAGGCGTACCGCATCTGCCGGCGACACCGTTCCGCTTCATCCTTTACTTCGTCGCCCAATACCGCTGGCGCTATATCGGCATGGTGCTGTTCGAAACCCTGAACGCCACCTGCGGCATCATGATTCCGTATGCGTTGTCGACCATCATCAAGGCGGTTACCGCCACGAATGGTGCCATCCAGGAGCACACTGGCAGCATCATCCACAACCTGCGCGGTCCTCTCCTGCTGTTCTTCGCCTTCAGCGTTGGCGAGGTCATCTTCGGCCGCATCGCCGGTGCGATCCAGATCCGCCTCGGGCCGCGCCAGCGGCAGAACGTCTCACGCCACGTCTACGAATACCTGCAATACCACTCGCACCGCTACTTCAGCAGCAACTTCGCCGGGGCGTTGGCACACCGCATCTCGGAAACCTCGATGGGCGTCACGCAAACGCTGTGGTCGATCATCACCGAGTTCTGGCCGATCACCATCATCATCGGTGTATCGATCGCGCTGCTGTTCAACGCACACGCTCAGCTCGGCATCTTCGCTTCCGTATGGGCCGTCTGTTTCATCGGCATTTCGTTCTGGCTCGCCCGGAAATGCCAGCCGCATGCTTTCAAGGCCGCCTCGGCGCGCAGTGAAACCACCGGCGTCATCGTCGACTCGGTAACCAACGTGACCAGCGCGCGCCTGTTCGCACGCTTCGGTTTCGAGCGCGGCAATCTCGACCGCACGCTCACGGAAGAACTCAAGGCCGTGCGCCGCTCCAACGGTTACTCCGAGCGCGTGCGCTGGTTCCAGTTCTCGGCCTCGGCCGTGCTCAAGGTCGGCCTGCTGTACTACGCGCTGACGTTATGGGATGCCGGCCAGATCACGGTCGGCGAGTTCGTCATGGCGGTCAGCCTGTCGCTGCTCATCATCAATGAGGCACGCAACCTGAGCCGTCGTTTCCTTGAATTCTTCGAGTACATCGGCAACGTCGCCAACGGCGTTCACACCATCATCCGCACGCACGAACTCGTCGATGCACCAGACGCGAAGCCGCTGCAGGTCACGCACGGCGCAATCGAATTCCGCGACGTGAACTTTGCGTACGACGCAGCTAGCAAAAGTGAGGCGCCGGTATTCACGCATCTCGATGTCACGATCCCGGCCGGGCAACGCGTCGGTCTTGTGGGCCTGTCCGGCTCCGGCAAATCGTCCTTCGTGAGCTTGTTGCTGCGCCTCTACGATCCGCAGTCCGGCCAGATCCTCATCGACGGCACCGACATCGCGGGTGTCACGCAGGAGTCGTTGCACGCGCAGCTGTCGTTGATTCCGCAAGACCCGAGCCTGTTCCACCGCAGCCTGCGCGAGAACATCCGCTACGGCCGTGTGGAGGCCAGCAACGCCGAGGTGGAAGAAGCCGCACGCCTCGCCAACGCCGATGAGTTCATCGCCGAGATCGGTGAGGGATATGACGCCATGGTAGGCGAGCGCGGCGTCAAACTCTCTGGCGGCCAGCGTCAGCGCATCGCCATCGCACGCGTCATCATCAAGAACGCACCGGTGCTGATCCTCGACGAAGCCACCTCGGCGCTCGACTCGATTACCGAGCAAGCCATCCAGAACACGCTGGATGAAGTGATGCGTGGCAAGACAGTCATCGTCGTCGCTCACCGCTTGTCCACCATCGCACATCTGGACCGCATCCTCGTCTTCGACAAGGGCCGCATCATCGAAGACGGCTCGCATGCCGATCTGCTATCGCTCAAGGGCGCCTACTACGCCTTGTGGAGTCGCCAGGCCGGTGGCTTCCTGCCGGAAGAATCGACGCGCGACAAACACGCAGCCAGCGACGGCAGGCTTCAGACCATCGATCAGACTATCGACCAGATCAACGACCTTGACGAAGACCGGCGCGACACACGTCGCCAGGATCTCACGCCAGCCTCAAACTGATTTTTCAGGAGCACCCACATGATCGATCTCCACTACTGGACCACGCCGAACGGCCACAAGATCACCCTCTTCCTTGAAGAAAGCGGCCTGCCGTACAAGCTCTTCCCTGTCGCTATCGGCAAGGGTGATCAGTTCAAGCCTGAGTTCCTCAAGATCGCACCGAACAACCGCATCCCCGCCATCGTCGATCACGAACCTGCCGGCGGTGGCGAACCGATTTCGATTTTCGAATCCGGCGCCATCCTGCTCTACCTCGCCGACAAGACGCAGCAACTCATTCCGCAAGACCTGCGCGGCCGCACCGAAACCATCCAGTGGCTCTTCTGGCAAATGGGCGGGCTCGGCCCGATGGCCGGACAGAACCACCACTTCACGCAATACAGCGATCCGATCCCGTACGCCATCGAGCGCTACGTGAAAGAAACCGCGCGCCTCTACGCCGTGCTCAACAGACGCCTGGCCGACCGCGAATTCATCGCCGGCGAATATTCGATTGCCGACATCGCCAGCTACCCGTGGATCGTTCCGCACGAGAAGCAACGTCAGAACCTCGACGACTTCCCCAACCTCAAACGCTGGTTCGAAACCATCAAGGCCCGGCCAGCGACCGTGCGCGCTTATGCACGCGCCAAAGAGGTGAATCCCGGCAGTCAGCCAGCGGTGGACGAGGCCTCGAAGAAGATACTTTTCGGCCAGGATGCGTCGACCGTACGGTAGTCGATGTCGGTACGGACTTGCGTAGGGTGCAATAACCATCGGGCATTGCACCGGATGTGTTCTCGGACACGCGGTGCAATGCGCTTCGCTTATTGACACCCTACTCCGGTAATGATCTGCATCCATGGATGCGCACGATGCTCAGGCCGCCGCAGCCTGCTTGCGGCGCACGGGTGGAATGTTCGCCAGCCAGCTCTGCAAACCCGGATCGCCGTAGACGGCATCGGCAATGAAGTGATCGCCTTCCGGAATGATCGTGAAATTCAGCGGTGCATGCAGTGCGCGCAGAATGCCCACGGCATTCTCCGCATCGCCCAGCGGCGCCTTGTCATCCCTGCCCCCATGAAAAATCTGCACGGGCGTGTTCTGCAATGCGGCCAGACGTTCTGCGTTCATCGCCTCAGGCGGTCTGCCTGATACAACGACCAGCCCCGCAAAACGCTCGGGGTGCGCGCTGCCCAGCAGCCATGTCCCCGCGGAACCAAGGCTGAAGCCGGACAGCACGACGCGATCACGATCAATCGCATGGGCCTCTAGCAGCAGATCGATCAGCGCAAAGAGTTCGTCGCGCCATTCCGGCCAGGTCGTCTCCTGTGGAATCTGCAAGGCCAGGAAGTTGTACGGCAACTGGCGCGCAGTCGCTGCGAATTTCGGAAAACCCCACGCAAGCGGCAATGACAGATCGTTGCCGCGATCCTTCGCGCCATGCAGGAAAACTACCAGCGGCGTCTTGCCGGCCAACGCGTTTGCCTCGGAGTTCGCCTTGCGAAACAGATAAGGCAGCGTGCCACGCGCGGTGGCGTACTCATGTTGTTCAATGCTCATTTGATATCTCCTCGATGAAGCGATCAGGCTGCCGAACGTTGCGTTGTGTGCTGAACTTCGCGCTGCAGCAGATAGCCGCTCTCCGGTCGTTTGAGACCGAGGTTGTCGCGCAGGGTCGTGCCTTCGTACTCGGTGCGGAACAAACCACGGCGCTGCAGCTCAGGCACCACCAGTTCAACGAAAGTATCGAGCGACTCTGGCAGGATCGGCGGCATCACGTTGAAACCATCCGCTGCTTCGTTCTCGAACCAGGTCTGGATCTGATCGGCGATGGTTTCAGGTGTGCCCACCACGACCCAGTGGCCGCGCGCACCCGCAAGGCGCTTGTAGAGCTGGCGCAAGGTGAGATTTTCGCGCTGTGCGAGTTCCGCAACCAGCGCGAGGCGGCTCTTGTTGCCATTGGTGGTTTCCGCGAACGGCGGCAACGGCCCGTCGAGATCGAACTTCGTGATATCCACGCCGGGGAAGAAACGCTTGAGGATGCCGTAGCCCACTGACGGGTGAATCAGGTCTTCCAGTTCACGCAACTTGGCCTCGGCCTCTTCCTGCGTGCGGCCGATCACCGGCGAGATGCCGGGCATGATCTTCAACTCATCGGGATGACGTCCGTATTTCGCAAGCCGTCCCTTCACGTCGCGATAGAAGGCCTGCGCCTCTTCCAGCGTCTGCCAGGCAGTGAAGATCACCTCGGCGGTCTTCGCAGCCAGCTCGCGTCCCGGTTCGGACGCACCGGCCTGCACGATGACGGGATAGCCCTGTGGCGGACGCGAAATATTCAGCGGGCCGGTCACTGAAAAATGCTTGCCCTTGTGATTGAGCGTATGCAGCTTCTCGCGCTCGAAATACACCCCGCTCTCCTTGTCGCGCAGGAAGGCATCGTCATCGAAGCTGTCCCACAGACCCTTCACGACATCGACGAATTCCTCGGCACGCTCATAGCGCTCCGAATGATCGGGGTGCTGCTCGAGCCCGAAATTGCCAGCAGCATTTTCGTTACCCGTCGTCACCACATTCCACGCCGCACGACCGTGCGACAGATGATCGAGCGAGGCGAACTTGCGCGCCAGCGTAAAAGGCTGCTCATACGTGGTCGACGCCGTCGACACGAAGCCGATGTGCTTCGTCACCGCAGACAGCGATGCAAAGAGGGTCACCGGCTCGAAGATCGCGATACGACCATAACGGCCCGCCTCTTCACCCTCGATACTGTTCTGGATGCCCGGACTGTCCGCCAGGAAAACCATGTCGAATTTGCCGCGCTCGGCCGTGCGCGCCACATCCTGATACGCCTCGATATTGGTCCCGAGGTCCGACTGCGAGCCAGGATGACGCCACGCAGCGATGTGATGGCCCGTGGCCTGGATGAATGCGCCGAGGCGCAGCTTGCGATTGCTCATGGTGTGCTCTCCTGATGACATCGACACGTCCGCTGCAATGACATGCGCGGACAGATGCGGTCATATGGCAAGAGCTATGCCAGTCGGCAGAAGAGGAAATGAGCGAGAGTTTTCACGCAACACACATCACGAGATCGTGTGGTGCTGTTGTTAAGGCAACACAGCCTGGACGAAAGTGAGAGGTTTTGCGCAGTATGGCTATCTTGATTTGCATGAAGAATCGGCACAAACAAACAAGGCAACCATCAGGGAAGTGGCGTCACGATCCGCTTGTCATCTAAAGTTTTATTGGACATCATGATGGCAATCTTCATGAATAAAGCGATCAATTCAGGCACTTCCTGGCAGACTTGAATTGACCAATATTCCAATATTCGGTCATTTTGACCACTACATCATATTAAAAGGCATGAATAAGCGAACTTTACTTTGGCTGCTATTCACAGTGACTGGCGCGGTTGCGTACGCACTTGTCTACTGGGAAGCTTTTTTCCCGCTCGGCCGTATTATTGCCGGGTGGTATGCCATCTTCGTGATAATTATCGTCCTTGGAGCGGGGGTGGTCACTCTTTCAGTTCATTGGGGGCCGCTTAGAAATTCTGGTTGGTTCGCAGACTTCTTCAGTCTTTGGTAAATCACCGGTTACACCATAAATAAAATGAGCGGGGCCGTAATTCCTCCTGATGGCTGGCATTTTTTGATCGCGCTAGGCTGCGGCGTGGTTCTTGGGTATATCACTGCTATGCCGCGCAATCGCGAAACCCTCGCGTGGCCGATGCGACTGTATCTAGCAATGTTTCGTCACTCCCGTGGCTTGCCCATTGCGCGCCACTACGCAGAGAGCCGCACTACTGCGAAATTCCGAGAGCAGTTTCTTGTAAGTGCGTTTGTCTGGTTCTTCGTAGTCTTTGGCGTTCTCTCTTTTGCTTTTGGGTGTAACGGGCGAGCATACTAGTTCGGCCTTCTAACTTTACAGTCGAGGGGATCGCTACAAGCTGCGCTTGTGGTTCCCTTCACGCTACGCGCTCCGGCGCCCCCTCACTTCCACGTTAGAGCTCGCTATAAAATGGAACGTCTATTCGTTATCGTCGGTAGGATCAACAACGTATTGCTTCTGCTCGTTCTTTTGAGCGCAGCGGGATCAATTGTTTGGATGACAGCAGAAAGCCATCAATTTCAACATCGCGGTGCTGTTGAAGTCTCTGATGTCGAAGCAGGTCACAAAAAATCAGTATTGCTGAACTTTGAAAAAGTCGAAAACATCGCTGGAGCAAATGCGCAGTTGATGCGGCTCACGGCTCAAGAGAAGTCTGCCAAGTTTTCATCAGGCGGATACGGAGGAGAAACACGCAATGTTCTGTTCCTCACGGGCTCAGAAAAGAGTGCGCGCTGGCTATTCAAAGAGCACAAAAATCTTGTTCTCGTGACGGCTCAGCTAAGTGAGGAATCACTAAGCACAAAAGAAAATGTAACTCGTGCCCTCTATTTTGAGTACGTGTCGGAAGACACAAATCACGACGATATTCTGTCTGCCGCAGATCACTCGAACGTTGGTCTTACGAAACCGGATGGAACGGCATTCATGGAGGTTTTACATGATGTGAGCCGCATCCTTTCATATGAAATGCTCGATCAACAGCATCTTTCAGTGGTGTATCAAAAGGGGCCGACAGTAAGGCATGCCAAGTTCTCAGTTGTTACTCTAAAACTGGAAACTGACCAAGAAATTGTCAATGTACCGAGTACGCTCTAACCCGGCAGTCGAGCGGAACGGCCACAAGCTGCGCTTGTGGTTCCCTGCGCTTCGCTTCGGCTGCCCCTCACTTCCACGTTAGCTTCTTCGCTCGCATGCACGGATACATGGTAACTAAATGGTTCCGAATTCTCGGCGCTCCAGTGCACTTTCACTGGTCAGTGGTGGTGGTTGGTACTGCGCTATTCGTTGGTGCAATTCAAACCCCATTCCTTGCCTTTGAATGGTTGGCCACATACTTAGCTATTATCTTGGTACACGAAGCGGGCCACGCATACTTCGCAAAGCGCCTTGGGTATCGTACTCATGCGATATATCTATCCTTCATTCATGGTCTGTGCGTCTACGACGCACCGTATTACGAAAATGAGGCAGATCAAGTTGCTTGGGGTGGTGTCCTTGCTCAGCTAACGTTGGCCTTGCCGCTTGTTGGCCTATCTTGGATCCTTGGGGACAATCAACACCCAGCAGTACGAGTCCTCACTACGAATCTTGGCTACTACAATCTTTTTATTGCTGGTTTCAATTTGCTGCCAGCAAAGGGGTTCGACGGCGAAAAAGCATGGCGTCTCATTCCCTTTTACATCAAAGAGCTTCGAGCCTGCACCGCGGCCAAGCATGTAACGAAAAGGATCATTCGTCGTGTCAAATGAAGCTAGCACTGCAGTCAAGTGGATCGCCACAAGCTACGCCTGTGGTTCCCTCCGCTTCGCTCCGGCCGCCCCTCACCTCCACGTTAGAGCTCATGATTCTTCAACGCGCCAGCTATCAAGTGTTTGAGCATGAATCGGCAGGGCCGTGGGCCACTGACCGAGCAGCTTGGCATCAACTGGATGGGCAAGTAACCCTGATTTTTTGCGACCGAAAACCGTTGTTTATCTCCTGGGGCGCTGGGCCGCAGCAGTACAGCATCGAGCAAAAGGATCATTCGTTTTTCAATGCGGGTGCGCTCACAGAAGTAGACATGACGCAACACCCGTATTGGCAGTCATTCATAGAGCAAGAAGTCGAGATGAAGTACGTCGACCACGGTCACCAAGTACTTGCTTTGACTTTTGAAGATCAAAGTCTGTTTGTCTCTTCGCAATATGAAGACGGCACGTTCTGTGGAGATTGCGTTCGTGTATCTCAAGAAAATCCGCTCTAACCCTGCAGTCAAGAGGGACAGCCAACAAGCTGCGCGCTCCGGCAGCCCCTCACTTCCACGTTATGCCGCTTGACACCGTGCTCGCTCAGTCCGAGCAATGGATGACCGAACGTGTGTCGCTCACGGACGGCGTCACGTTCGAGACAACAAATCGGTTGCGTGTGGCCATTGCGTTGCTGCATTTATCTCTTGAGCACCAAACGGGCATTCATTCGCTGGTTAATCTTGGCGTCATTGGCTCCGCGTTCGCGCTGTTTCGACCGCAATTCGAGGCATATGTGCGCGGTGTTTGGTATCACCGCTGCGCCACCGACGCACAGGTTTCATCGTTCATAGGTGGAGTACAACCGCCGAAGATCAACGTACTGATCGCGGAGATCGAGAAACTTGAGGCATTCGACGAAAAGCTACTGAGCTCTACCAAGCGTCAACTTTGGTCCAATCTTAACGACTTCACCCACGGTGGCACTACCCAAGTCAAAGCTCGCTGCACGATGGATGAAATCACGCAGAACTATAAAGAGGAGCACATCACCAATCTACTCACCGCGTCGGCTAGTTTTTCGCTTATGGCGAGCATCGCTCTTTCTGCCGCCTTGGGAACGGAAGCACTTGCCCGTGAGCTGCACTCCACATTTCGGCGCATTTATGGACCAGCGGCATAACCCGGCGGTCGCTGGGCGCTACGCGATCAGGCCGCGCAACGCCGGTGACTCCAAGTTAGGTTTTTCACCAGCGCGGCAACGCGCAATTGCACCCTACGTTACTGAATCAGCGCGCAGCATCCCCACGCCGATATTCATTCGTCACATCATCCAGCTGCTGCTTCAGCCCCGCATCCAGCTTGAAGTCGGCAGCGGCCAGCGTAGCGTCGAGCTGCTCCGGCGTACTTGCCCCCAACAGTACCGTGCTGATCGCCGGGTTGGCGAGCACCCATGCGACGGAAGTCGTGATGAGCGAGACGCCGGCCTTGTCGGTGATCTGCTTGAGCTGCTCGACGGTATTGAATTCGCGGTCGTGCCAGTAGCGATCCTGGTAGCGTTCGGCGGCTGCGCCGAGGGTGAAGCGTGAGCCGGGTGTAGGTGCTGCGCCAGCCTTGTGCTTGCCGGTGAGCAGGCCGCCTGCGAGCGGGTTGTAGGGAATCACGGCGAGGCCTTCTTCCAGCGCCAGCGGCAATAGCTCGCGCTCGATTTCGCGAAACAGCAGGCTGTAGCGCGGCTGCACGGAGATCGGCCGCACCAGCTTGAGCGCGTCGGCACGCCCGATCAGTCGCGACAGGCGATAGGCTAGAAAGTTGGAGACACCCACATACCGCGCACGGCCGGAGCTGACGATGGTGTCGAGCGCGGCGATGGTTTCGTCGAGTGGTGTGTCGGGGTCATCCGCGTGCAGTTGGTACAGGTCGACGTAGTCGGTGCCGAGGCGCGCCAGTGATTTATCGATGGCGTCGAGCAAATGCTTGCGTGAATTGCCCTGGTCCCAGACGTTGGGGCCGACCTTGCCGTGGCCCTTGGTGGCTACGATGAAGCTTGAGCGCTTGCCCTTGAGCCAGCGACCAACAATTTCTTCCGTGCGCCCGACCTTGTCCAGCCCGCCACCTAGCGGGTATACGTCCGCAGTATCGAGAAAATTGACGCCGGCTGCCGCAGCCTTGTCGAGGATGAGGCGCGAGATTTCCTCGTCTGTCTGGAATCCGAATGTCATGGTGCCGAGAGTCAGACGGGAGACGGTGAGGCCGGTGTTGCCGAAGCGCTGGTATTGCATGATGTTCCTTCAGTGTCTGATCAATTCACCGTCATTCCCGCGAAGGCGGGAATGACGGCTTTGCGAGTGTGCTTTGATAACAATGGTCCGTTCGTGCTGAGCGTAGTGCAACAGTCGAAGCATCGGGCCAGATCGCAACCCTTCGACTTTGCTGCGCTACGCTCAGGGCGAACGGGTTGGCGATTGGCGCTTCACCTTTTCGCATCAAACGAAGGCGTGGACCAAGTCTAGTAATTAATTGTTCCCGGCGTCCCTCCACCCGCCGGAATCGCCGCACCATTGATGGCCGCACTCCAGGCACGAACGACATTCATCCGGATTTCGTCATCCCGACGAAGGCCGGGATCCAGTCGTGGCGAGCAGGCCATCGGTTCGTGGCGCTTCGCGCAAGGGGACGCACTGGATCCCGGCTACCCTCTTCCCCAACCCCGCTCCCGCACGCGGGCGAGGGGAGCGTCGTGCAGCTTCGCTGTCTGTAAAGCTGGCCGGGATGACGAATTTGAGTAAAGTGGCGCCAAAGAAAGCGCCCGGCATGGCCGGGCGCTTGTCGTTTACTACTGTGATTCCAGTCAGACTTTAACAGTGCTTTGCAGCTTGGTTTCCACCGCCGTACCCTTGAAGAAATCCGCGTTGGCTTCAGTGTAAAGACGGTACGGGTTCTCGAAGACATAGGCCTTGAAGTCCGCCTCGCTGATGACACCTTCATCCACCAGCGAATGCGCTTCGTGCAATGGCTCGGTCAGATCCGGCACGTCCCAATGACCCACGTCAGACGAGTAGATGGCGTTGATCTTCGTCTTCAGCGGATTGGCCTTGTCGTTGAAGGCGTGCGCGATGGTGCGGTCATCCGACTCGGAGCCGAAGAAGAAGTTATCCACCCAGCGTGACTTGATGTCCTCGACCTTCTCGATGCCGGCTGCGGCGAAGTCTTCCAGTTCTTCGTCTTTCGGACGGCGCGCGCCATTGACGTAACCTTTGCCCAGCGTGTCGCGAATCAGGTCTTCGCCATCGAGCGAACGATCCTTGACGAGGTCGGCACCATAACGGCGGAACAACTCGGCCAGCTCGACGCGGTCGGTGGCCTGCGGATCATAGTTGCGCAGGCCTTCGCGGCTGCGCTTGTTCCAGCGGTCGACGAGGTGAATGAAGACGCGCGCGCCCCAGTCCGCACCGCCTTCGAGGAAACCCGCGCGCAGCTTGGGGAAGCGCCTGGTGACGCCACCGAAGAACAGCGCCTTGGCAAAGGCTTCCGTGCCGTCGGCGAAGTGGCCGATGTGGTTGTTCATGTAGTTCGAGGTCGAGCTACGGCCGGTCCAGCCCTGGCTGCCGTAGTGCGTCAGGATGGGCACACCAAGCTCGACAACCTTGGCCCAGAACGGATCGTAGTCGTACTCGCTGTCGAGGCCGAGGAAGTCCTGGTACGAGATGTATTTTTTCAGCTCGGGATGTTGATCGAGCGGGAATTTGTCGGCCAGCGCCTTGATCGGGCGCCCTACCGATCCGGCGATGTTGATTGCCTTGAGGCCGAGCGTATTGATCGCGAAATCCAGCTCGGCGACGCCCTCTTCCGGCGTGTGCAGCGGAATGCCTGCCACGGGAGTCAGGTGCGCCGCATGCTTGCGCCACAGGTCAGCATGGTAGTGATTGATGGCACGCGAGAGCGCCGTGCGTGAATCCTTGTCGCGCACGCCGAGCGGTGCCAGCACGTTGTTCGGGAACAGCACGGAGTAGTCGGAACCCTGTTCGGCCTGACGCTCGGCGAACAGCTCGGGCAGATGATAGGTCGCCACGTCCAGCGTGTTCTTCGTCACACGAGCCCACCATGGCGAGCGAATCGTGCGGTAGTAATGGCGTTCTTCCGGTGTCTGCTCGTACCAGTTCTTGCCATTGCTCACACCGCCACGGCCAATGCGGTCTTCCGAGGCTTTGCGCAGCGCATCGACCAGATGCACGCCGCCGTAATTCGTAACATAGTCTTCGAGATCAGGCGTGTAGTCGTTGACGTGCACATCGGTGTCAATGACAGGGTAATCAAGTGTCTGCTTGATTGCCGCCGAGGGCGACAGCTGCAGACGGGAGAGGCGATCGTTCATGGGAGGCTCCGTAATCTATTGTCGGAATGCAGTCGCCCACAGAAGGGGCGAACGCTGCGCATGCCAGGGAGGTATTGCAAAGCCTGTGCCATTTTCCGAAGCTCCCGCGAAACGCCCAGCCGACAAGGCTCTCAAGCCAATGCCAGCGTCTCGAACGCAATGGCGATTGCGGCAAATGCAGCAGCCTGCTGCACGCGCTGGTGAAGACCACGCAGCAGCGATCACGCCATAGCCAAGCGGGCGGCGGCTGCAATCGCAGCACGTGGCCGCAGACTGCGTCGATCCGTTTACCTGCCGATAAAAGAGCACTTGACGTCGATCCATACTGAGCAATGCAGCGCTTGATATTTGGCAAACACACTATTCGAGGCACAATGGCGAGCTCAACCAGACACGTGTTGATGCCGTACCGATTCATTCGCTGTCGATAGCGCCCACGTGAAGAATGCAAAACATGTTCAGCTTTGATCACATTTCCCACGCCACCCTGCCTACGCGCCATGGCGAGTTCGTCGCCTACGCCTTTCGCGAGTGCGCCACCAACAATGACCCCGGCCACGAGTGCCTGGAGCACCTCGCACTGGTGCGTGGTGACGTGCAGAACGCCAGCGACGTGCTGGTGCGCGTCCATTCCGAATGCCTGACCGGCGACGTCTTCGGCTCGCGCCGTTGCGATTGCGGCGAACAGCTCGACCTGGCCTTGCAGCGCGTCGCCGAGGCCGGTCGTGGTGTGGTGATCTACATGCGCGGCCACGAAGGCCGCGCCATCGGCCTGGTCAACAAGATCGCCGCCTACGCGCAGCAAGACGAGGGGCTGGACACGGTCGAAGCCAACCTCGCCATTGGCCAGCCGATCGATGCGCGCCGCTACGATGCAGCGGCCGAAATCCTGCGTCACCTGGGTGTGAAAAGTATCCGCCTGCTCAGTAATAACCCGCGCAAGGCCAGCGAACTCAATGCACTTGGCATTGTGGTGAGCGAGCAGCTGCCGCACGAGACGGCCTCGCACGCACAAAACCACCACTACCTCAGCACCAAGCGCGACCGCATGGGACATCTGCTGGATTTGCCGCTCGGCGTTGTCGCGGCAGATGCCGTGCAAACCGATCCGGCCTCTCGCGATCCACACGACCCTCTGGCTTGATGCTTTCGCCTTGGGCTCTTATATTTTCGCCCTCCGCAGAATGCCGGCACTCGCCGGCATTTTCTCTTGTGCCTTGCCTCTGCTGAAAAACAGACAACCGACGTAGCCGGGTTGCTGAGTTTCAACCAGCAGCCATGAACACCATGCCGCGAACGCACAGCACGTTACGCAGGCAAACCACTACCGTTGCAAGCGCGCATGCTCCGTGCAATGCGTATGGCATTTCGCTGCCGGAATGGCACGTCACCTGCTAAGACTTGAGCTTCGCGCGCAGCACCTCTGCGGCGAATCACACACCGGTAGACATCGTTCTTGGCAACCTCCCCATCAAGCCCGCACACAACATCGGCCGAACTCACGCCACAGGTGCGCAACTTCGTGCTTTTCACGGTAGGTCAATGCATCTCTTCCATCGGCACCTGGATGGAGAAAACCGCCATCGGCTGGCTGGCCTGGGATCTCACCCACTCGGCCACATGGGTTGGCACCGTCGCGCTGACCGATCTGATCGCCGCGCTGTGGGTCGCACCGCTGGCCGGTGCAGTGACCGATCGCAGCAATCCCTATCGTCTGCTGTGGACCACACAGACGCTGATGATCCTGCTGGCGCTGACGCTGTGGTGGCTGACTGCCAGCGGCCACATCACCATTGGCCTGCTGATCGTCACGGCCATCATCGACTCTACCCTGCAGGGCTTCAACCAGCCGGTGCGCAGCGTGGTCATCGCCACACTGGCCGGGCCGACGCGCGTCTCGCAGGCCATCGCCACGAATTCCATCGGCATGAACATCGCGCGCACCACGGGCCCGGCCGTCGCAGGTCTGGTCATGGTCACCGGCCACATCTCTAATGTGTTCTGGATCAACGCGGCATCCTTCATCGCCATGCTCGCCGCGGTGCTTTACGTGCGCCGCTGGATCGACCACAAAGGTCTGGCCCCCAGGCACAAGCCGCTGCTCGGCGACATCAGCGCCGGCTTCAGTTACGTGCTGCGCACGCCGGAAATCGCCACGCTGTTTCTGCTTACGACTGCCTTCGCCTTGCTGGCGCGGCCCTTCTCCGAACTCTTTCCGGCCTTCGCCGGCGATGTCTTCAAGGGCGGCCCGCAAACGCTGTCCATGCTGATGAGTGCGCAAGGCGTGGGTGCGCTGTTCGGCGCAACCTGGATGCTCAGGAAGCGTAGCCCCGACGCACTGGTGCGCATCACCTTCGGCGCAGCGCTCGGCATCACGCTGGCGCTGATGGCATTCACCTCGACGCGCACACTCAGCATCGCCGTGCCTGCGATGGCGCTCGCCGGCCTGCTGCACGTGGTGTGCAATATCGGTATGCAGTCGCTGGCGCAGACACTTGCCATACCGGCCATGCGCGGCCGCGTGATGGCGTTGTACTCGCTGATCTTCCGCGCTGGCCCGTCACTCGGCGCATTCCTTATCGGCCTTGCCGCACACTGGATTGGCCTGCAATGGCTGGTCGGCATCGCGGCATTCACCTTCGGCGCGCTGGTGATGGTATGCCTGCCCGCCGCGCGTCGCGTGTATGCCCCGCGGGCGGCAAATTGAACGTGGCCGTCAACGCATGCAGGCAACTTCAAAACACCAATGAGCATCGGCGTGACGACTTACATGCTGGTCGTTCCTATCGCAAGGCACGCAGAGTGATCTCGGTGCAATGGACGGGTTGGGTGGCAAGAAAACCGCCATATCTGGCAAATTCACGTGAATCACCAGATGCACATACGCTAAAAGCATAAACCGCCCATCCGGCCACGTTCGATTCCGCATTCATTCCACTAGAATGCGCCTTTCACTTGCACATGCAGTGATCGTCCGCTGTCGAACCCTTTGGCGTTTTAGCACCCCATGAATTTC
>JAQGMG010000039.1 GCA_028292485.1 Rhodocyclales bacterium
AGACTCAGCTGCTATTTAACTGAGACTCAGCCAAGCTGGGTTAAAAAAGGAAGAACAAAATGCGTCACGGAAGCGGCCTGCGTAAGCTCAACCGTACCAGCAGCCATCGCTTGGCGATGCTGCGCAACATGACCAACTCGCTGCTGCGTCACGAGGTCATCAAGACCACGCTGCCAAAGGCAAAAGAGCTGCGTCGCGTTGTCGAGCCAATCATTACTCTGGGCAAGAAGCCCAGCCTCGCGAATCGTCGTCTGGCGTTCGACCGCCTGCGTGATCGTGACATCGTCGTCAAGGTTTTCAACGAACTCGGCCCGCGCTTCGCGAGTCGTAACGGTGGCTACCTGCGCATCCTGAAGTGTGGTTTCCGTGTTGGTGACAATGCGCCGATGGCTTACGTGGAACTGCTGGATCGCCCGGATGGTGATGCTGCTGAAGGTGAAGTCGTAGCGTAAGCTATTGTCATACCGCAGTTTGCAGAATTCAAAAAGCCCGCACTTGTGCGGGTTTTTTGCTTTTTATCATTTCATTCCTGGAGAGCGGGAATGATATGCAAGGGTGCAGTGAAACTGCGTGGTGGCGTAAGTCGGAAAAGCGAAGCGCCTTCCGACGTTTGAAGCGTCCACAACTCATGAAGAGCTCTACTTGAGAGTGCAACAAACGTCGGAAGGCGCTTTGCTTTTCCGACCTACTTTACGTCTAGTCGGTTCAGCGCGCGTTTCAGGTATTGCCCCGTGTAGCTGCCCTTTGCCGCGGCGATCTGCTTCGGTGTGCCGGCGGCGAGAATCTGTCCGCCGCGCGCACCGCCTTCGGGGCCGAGATCGACAATCCAGTCAGCCGTCTTGATGACGTCCAGATTGTGCTCGATGACGACGATGGTGTTGCCGTGCTCGCGCAGGCGATGCAGCACCTTCAGCAGCATTTCGATGTCCTGGAAATGCAGGCCGGTGGTTGGCTCGTCGAGGATGAACAACGTGCGGCCGGTGTCGCGCTTGGAGAGTTCGAGGGCCAGTTTGACGCGTTGCGCTTCGCCGCCGGAGAGCGTCGTGGCACTTTGTCCTAGGCGTATGTAGCCAAGGCCAACTTCCATGAGTGTGTCGAGCTTGCGCGCGACGGTGGGTACTGCTTCAAAGAAGCGCTGTGCTTCTTCAACACGCATGTCGAGCACGTCGGCGATGTTCTTGCCCTTGTAGCGCACCTCGAGTGTTTCCCGGTTGTAGCGCTTGCCGTGGCAGACGTCGCAGGGCACAAATACATCGGCGAGGAAATGCATCTCGACGCGAATCATGCCGTCGCCCTGACAGGCTTCGCAACGCCCGCCTTTTACGTTGAATGAAAAGCGACCGGGCTCGTAACCGCGCGCCCGTGCTTCTGGAACACCAGCGAACAGCTCGCGTATGGGTGTGAGCATGCCGGTGTAGGTCGCCGGGTTCGAGCGCGGAGTGCGGCCGATGGGGGACTGGTCGACGCTGATGATCTTGTCGAAGAAGTCGAGGCCTTCGATCTGTTTGTAGGGTGCGGGCTCGGCAGCAGAGCCGTTGATGTCGCGCGCAGCGATGGCGTACAGCGTGTCGTTGATCAGCGTGGATTTGCCGGAGCCGGAAACGCCCGTCACGCATGTCAGCAGCCCAACCGGCAACTCGAGCGTCACATCTTTGAGGTTGTTGCCCGTCGCGCCAATCAGCCGCATTACGCGTTCCGGATTGAACTTCACGGGCTTGCCGGGCATCGCAAGTTTGCGGCGGCCGGAGAGGTAGTCGCCGGTGACAGAAGCCGTGTTGGCGATGACATCTTCAGGCGTGCCTTCGGCGATGATCTGGCCGCCGTGCTCGCCTGCGCCCGGGCCCATATCGATGACGAAGTCGGCAGCGCGTATGGCGTCTTCATCGTGCTCGACGACGATTACCGTATTGCCGATGTCGCGCAGGCGTTGCAAGGTACCGAGCAGGCGGTCGTTGTCGCGCTGGTGCAAACCGATCGATGGCTCGTCAAGCACATACATGACGCCGGTAAGTCCGGAGCCGATCTGCGAGGCCAACCGGATGCGTTGCGCTTCGCCGCCTGAAAGCGTATCGGCGCTGCGGTTAAGGCTCAGATAATCGAGGCCGACATCGATGAGGAACTGCAGACGAGCCACGATTTCCCTGATCACCTTGTCGGCGATCTGCGCCTTGTGGCCGATGAGTGTCGTGTGCTGAAAGTAGTCGCGGCATTCGCCTATCGGCGTGGCGCTGAGCTCAGGCAAGGTGCGTGTACCGATGCGGACATAGCGTGCTTCGCGACGCAGCCGGCTGCCTTGGCATACAGGGCAGGTCTGGACGCCGCGGTACTTTCCAAGTTCTTCACGCACAGCGACCGAATCCGTCTCCTTGTAGCGACGCTCCAGACTCGGCACGATGCCTTCGAAGCTGTGCTCTTTCGTTACCACGCGACCGGAGTCGGAGACATATTTGAAAGGCAGCTTGCGGGTGCCTGAACCAAACAGGATCACCTCACGGACTTCTGCTGTCAGTGCCTCAAAAGGCGTAGTGACATTGAATTCATACGCGGTCGACAAGCTTTGCAGCATCTGGAAGTAGAACTGATTGCGCTTGTCCCAGCCGCGAATGGCTCCCGCCGCGAGAGAGAGTTCGGGATGTGCAACGACGCGCTGCGCATCGAAATGCTCCAGCGTGCCGAGACCATCGCACTTCTGGCACGCGCCTACCGGATTGTTGAACGAGAATAGCCGCGGCTCCAGTTCCTGCACGGCAAAGCCACAGATGGGACAGGCGTAGCGCGCAGAGAACGCGTGCTCCTTGCCGCTATCCATTTCCAGCACTACGGCACGCCCTTCAGCGTGAGCCAAGGCGGTCTCGAAACTTTCGGCAAGGCGCTGACGTGAATCCTGACGTACGCGCAAGCGATCGACGACCACGTCGATGCTGTGCTTGCTGGTCTTGCCAAGCGTCGGGACGGCATCTATCTCGTGAATATCGCCATCCACTCTCAAGCGGATGAAGCCTTGCGCACGCAGCTCGGTGATGAGTTCTTCGTGCTGGCCTTTGCGCTCGCTGATGACGGGTGCAAGGATCATCACGCCAGTGCCGTCAGGCAGGCTCAGTACATGATCGACCATCTGCGAAACGGTTTGCGCCTCGAGCGGCAGTTGGTGGTCGGGGCAATGTGGCGTGCCGGCGCGTGCGAACAGCAAGCGCATGTAGTCATGGATTTCGGTGACGGTGCCGACGGTAGAGCGCGGGTTGTGACTGGTGGCTTTCTGCTCGATGGAAATCGCCGGTGACAGGCCCTCGATCAGATCCACATCGGGCTTTTCCATCAGTTGCAGGAACTGGCGTGCATAAGCCGAGAGCGACTCCACATAGCGGCGCTGACCTTCGGCATACAGCGTGTCAAACGCGAGCGAACTCTTGCCCGAGCCGGACAGCCCGGTAATGACTGTCAGTCGATTACGCGGGATATCGACATTGATGTTTTTCAGATTGTGCGTGCGAGCGCCGCGAATTTTGATCTGGTCCATGCTGATCCAGTCCATGAGGCGTGCTGCCGGGCCGTGAGTAACCCGCAACTATAGCTTTGCCAAGCAGTGCTGACCAAGCCCTATATCGCAGTTCCGAAAGACGGGTGGTGCGGCGCGAGAATAAGACGTTGTGGACCGGAGAGCAGGCATGTCCGCTCTGCTAAAATGCCGGCTCGCCGCTTCAATACCACTACGTATTACCGTGGCTGCAGGACAATTGACGTATTCATGAATAGTTCTCTGCCGGGCAAGTCTGTTGATCGTATGTCGCCACTCGAGTGGCGCGTCGGAATTTCGCTCGCCTCGATTTTCGGCCTGCGCATGCTGGGCCTGTTCCTCGTGCTGCCGGTGTTTGCCGTGTTCGCTGCAAGCCTGCCTGGCGGCGACAATTTTCAGCTGGTATCGCTGGCCTTTGGCGTCTTCATGTTGGTGCAGGCTTGTCTGTACTTGCCGTTCGGTTTTGCCTCGGATCGTTTTGGTCGCAAGCCGGTCATCATTCTCGGCCTGCTCATCTTCGCTGCGGGTTCGATGATGGCGGCATGGGCACCCAGCATCTACTGGATGATCGCTGCGCGCGCCTTGCAGGGCATGGGTGCCGTATCGGCGGCAGTGACCGCGCTGGCGGCCGATCTCACGCGAGAACAGCATCGCACCAAGATCATGGCCATGATCGGCTCGACGATAGGGCTCACCTTCTCGTTGTCGCTGGTGGTGTCTCCCGTGCTGTATGGCTGGATCGGCATGCGTGGCATGTTCCTGATGATCGCGCTACTGGCGGTGTTGGCCATTCCCTTATTGTTGTACGCCGTGCCGAACCCTGTGCAAAGCGTGCGACGAAGCGGGCGCCTGCCTGTTGGAGAGGTCCTGAAAGACACGCAACTATTGCGGTTGAATCTGGGCATTTTCGCGTTGCATGTGCTGCAGACTTCAATGTTCCTGATCGTCCCGCATCGCCTGATCGAAGAGCAAGGCATTGCCCTGGGGCAACACTGGCATATCTATCTGCCGGTAGTACTGGGAAGCTTTCTTGTCGCCATTCCTGCCATCGTGCAATCCGAGCGGAAAGGCCGCACAAAGCTGATGTTCATCGGCAGTATCTTGCTGTTGATGATTTCGCAGCTCGGTTTATGGTTTGGAGCCACAGGCCTTCCTGGCATCGTGACCATGCTGCTGCTGTTTTTTGCAGCCTTCAATGTTCTGGAAGCATCCTTGCCGTCGCTGGTATCGCGTGTAGCACCGCCTGAGGCGAAGGGCACCGCGTTAGGTATATTCAATACATCCCAGGCGCTGGGCGTTGCGGCAGGGAGTGCCGCTGGAGGCTGGATTGCGGTACATTTGGGGCCTCACTGGATCAACTGCATGACAACGTTATTGGCGTTCGCATGGGGCGCAGTCTCGCTGAGCATGAAGGTACCCGCCAGACCGGCGTTCAAAACCATTGCCTTCGGGCCCGATGCCGACATGGACGAGATGCGCGAGCGAATCTCCAGCCTGCCCGGTGTGCGTGAAGTCGCGATGGAGCTGGAGCAGCGCATTGCAACAATCAAGATCAACCCTGAACGCTGGGACGAAAGCCGTCTGCAGCGACTGATTGGAGGAGAAGCCTGATGGCCTCTGTAAACAAAGTGATCCTTGTCGGCAACCTCGGCAAAGATCCGGAAACACGCTACGCCCCGAGTGGCGACGCGATCTGCAATGTCACGATTGCGACCACCGATTCGTGGAAGGACAAGTCCACCGGCGAAAAGAAGGAACAGACCGAGTGGCACCGCGTGGTGTTCTTCGGCAAGCTGGCCGAAATCGCTGGCCAGTACCTGCGCAAGGGACGCCCCGTCTATGTTGAAGGCAGCCTGCGCACACGCAAGTGGCAGGACAAGGATGGCCAGGATCGCTACACCACCGAAATCCGCGCGGATGTAATGCAGATGCTTGGCGGCCGCGATGGTGGCGATGCACCGATGCGCTCCGAGAATCCCGAGCCGTCCAGCAGCAATAGCAGCAGCCGTGCGCCTGCACGCGAAAATCGTAGCTCCGAAACGAATTCAGCACCGCCAGCCAGCGCTTTTGGCGGTGACTTCGACGACGACATTCCGTTCTAGTATCTGCCTTAACAGCAAATGAAAAGACCCAGACTGCGCAATATCAGTCTGGGTCTTTTACGTGGAGCGAGGCAATTCGAATGTCATCTAACCATAGGGCTTGCGGGGACTCTACCAGGCATTGCAGGTGGCGCTGCATGCGCCTCATCCCGCGGCGCAACGAAAATCCAGTCGTGATAGTTCACAGACTCCCCTGAGTCGGTGGGCATGACAACGTAATCAGGCAGCGTACGTCGCAGAGCCGGTTGTTCCGAGGAACTGCGGATGCCGGTGATATGACCCTCGGCAAGCTGCAATTCCCAGTCGCGTTTGCCCGTCATCGGATCGCGGAAAATCTGGCGAAGGTGTCGTACGGGAAACGGGAAACGCTTGTCTTCGATCAAGTCCTGCAGTGCTGCCGGTTTATCGGGTTGGCCCCCCGGCGTTTGAGTGCGGTAGCTGGCCAGTGCCGCGCTAAACTGTTTGCCGATGAAGATCAGCTCAGCTTCACGCTCACGCTGTCGGGTCATGGTCCAGCTTTGCCCGAGCCCGCTGAGTATCAACCCCATCGTGGCAAGGGCAAAGAGCAGTAGCAAGTAGCCAAAGCCTCCCTGCTTGATGGCATCCTTTCTGCGAGGCTTCATAGTTCCGAGAGCGGCACACCGTCGGCCGTATTGCCGGTCGCGCCACTATGCACATCAAATACTCCAATGCCTTCGTCCGGAGGTGCTTGCACGGCCCAGCTGCCGCGGTTGCCTGTATGGGGATCTTCAGGAATGCTGCGTAGATATTTCTTGCTGACCAGCTCTTCGAGCGAAGCCGGGTAGCTGTCGGTATCAGCGTGAAACTTATCGATGGCGTCGCGCATCACGGCCAGGCTCTGACGAAGCGTATTTTCGCGGGCGCGCTCGACGTGATTGAAATAGCGTGGCGCGGCGATCGACAGCAGCACGCCGATGATGGCCATGACCACCAATAGCTCAATGAGCGTGAAACCTCGAAGCGAGCGTATGCGTGGCATGCCTACCATTCGCGGAAAGGCACGCCGTTGAGGCCGCTCTTGGCGGAGAGTGAATACACGTCGAAGACGTCAGCGCCCTCTTGTGGATCATCAGGCGTGCTTGCATAACTGCGCTTTCCCCACGTATCCGCAGCTGGCACTGTCGGGTCCGGAAACATGGGGTCGCGCGGCAGGCGACGAAGAAAATAGATTTTCTTGCTGTCTGGTGAGCTGGCATCGTTGACACCGCTGACGAGTGTATCGAGGTCCGGTGGATAGCCAGAAGCCTCAAGGGACTTCTCCACCCGTTTGTCCTGACTCGCTTGCTTGTAGGCATCGATTGCCTCGCGAATCTGGCGCAACGCGATGCGCAGCTCCGACTCACGAGCGCGCTGTGCGACCAGGCTGGCAATCGGGTATGCGGCTGAAGCGAGAATGCCGACAATGGCGACCACAATCACCATTTCTATGAGCGTGAAACCTGAACTGCAATTGCGTTTCACGGCCCGACCTTCACTGCCAGTGGACGTGGTTTGGTCGCGGGAACTTCGCCATTTGCCGTTGTGATACTCCTGGCAGATGCATCAATGAGCCCATCACCATTCGCCCCTGCCTTGGCACGCAATTGAACTTGCGCACTTGCGGTATTACCCGCCGGCACCAAGGTGAGATTCATTGAACTGCCTGCCGCGTCGCTGGCGCTCTCGAACAGGGAGCCATCCCAGTTCACAACAATCTCGCCGCTGTTGATGGGTTTGTCAGAGGACACGCTGATGGTCACTGAAAACTCTTGCGTAGGACGCACGAACGTTGGCCCGGCAAGTGTCACTGTCGCGCTGCGATTTACCTGTGGCTCGGGCGTAGGGGGGACAGCGGGAGGCGGTGTCGCCGGCACCATCGGGGGCACGACAGGCGGCGTGAAGTTGCCCGGCATGCCGACAGGGCCAGCGGTACTACCACCGCCGCGGACATCCATGGATCGAGGCGGAGTGGGGGAGGAGACACGCATGGGCTCGGTACCGACACTGGCCTCGGTGCCGGCGGCCATGCTCGAGCGCGATTGCGCCCCTGGCGTGATATTGCGCAGTACGTGCGGGGTGATCAGCAGAATGATCTCCGTTTTCGTATTACTGTTATTGCTGTTGGAGAACAGATGCCCCAAGATCGGCACACGGCCAATGCCCGGCAGGTGCGAGCCGCTGCTGCGCTCCTCATCCGAAATCAGCCCGGCCAGCACCTGCGTCTCACCATCCCTCAGACGCAAGACCGTCGTCGTATTGCGCGTGCCGATCTGGTAAGCGAGCGAGCTCTGCGGACCCGTCACCTCCTTGGTCACGCTCGACACCTCCAGCCCGACCTTGATCTCCACTTCATCATCGAGGTGAATCGTCGGCTCCACATCCAGCTTCAAGCCCACATCCAGATAATTGACCGAGGCCGACACCCCCACATTGGCCGTCGACGTCGTCGTGAACACTGGCAGCTTGTCGCCGATATGGATCTTCGCCTTTTCGCGGTTCCTCACCCGGATGCGCGGGTTCGCCAGGATATTGCTGCTGCCGTCCTGATCGCGCAGATTGATCAGCAGTGCCGGGTTTGATACATACGGCACCAGTGAGCCCGTCGCATTCAGATTCACATTGCCTTGCAGCAACTGACCGCCCAGATTGGTCGACTGCGTCGTCCCCGTCACCGTCGTCACCACCGAATTCGTCGTCGGTTGCAGCAAGCCGAAACCGACCTGTTCCGGAAACTGCACGCCGAGCCCGAGCAGGCGTGATCGCAATACTTCGAGCACCTCCACTTCAAGCATTACCTCCGGGTCAGCAATATCCAGTTGCTGGATCAGGCGCTCGGCCATGCGCACCGCATCTGGCGTGTCCTTGATGACCAGCAGATTGAGCTTCTCATCGATGAAGGTGTCGCGTGTCTTGACGACCGTCTTGACCAGGGCCTGCGCCTGCTTGGCATCGGTGTTCGTGAGATAGAACGTACGCGTCACCAGCTCCTGGTAATCGCGCTGCTTGGCGGCGATGGCCGGGTAGATCAGCATCGAATTCTCATTGAGCATCTTGCGCTCGAGCCCGTTGGTGGTCAGCACCATGCGAATCACCTCATCGATACTCGTGTTGCGCACGAACACCGTGACCTTGGTGTCGGCGCGTACATCCTTGTCGAAGACGAAGTTGATGCCCGCCGTGCGCGAGATCGCTTCGAACACGCTGCGCAGGGGCGTATCGCGGAACTCCAGCGTGATCGGCTTGATGTAACTGCTCTTGAGCACCGGGCTATCGGTCAGCGTCGTGCTCTGCGCCTCATCGAGCCGGCGCAGCAGATTGCGCACCGCGGCGCTGCCGGGGCTCTCCGCCTGCAGGGCGCGTGCAATCGCCTCGGCCTCCGCAAACTGCTTCTTCTCGAAGAGCTTCTCCGCATCGCGCATACGCTCGGCGCGGCGCGTGTCCTCCCTGAGTGTGCGTTGCAGGGTCTGCACCCGCTGATTGTCGGCGTCGAGCCGTTGCGCCAGGTTGGCCTGGCGCGCTGCCTCCTCGGCGTTGCCCGCCATGCGTGCGCGGTCCGCAGCGGTGAGCACCTGATTGAGCAACTGGTCACGCGTGCGGAAATAGCTGGCGCGTACCGCCTTGTCCGACGGGTCCTTCTTCATCGCATCGGCGAGCAGCGTCAGTGCCGCTTCCGGCTGGCCTTCGGCAATGAGCTGCTTGC
Source organism: Rhodocyclales bacterium (assembly GCA_028292485.1). Classification (GTDB taxonomy): domain Bacteria; phylum Pseudomonadota; class Gammaproteobacteria; order Burkholderiales; family Rhodocyclaceae; genus Viridibacterium. The sequence goes on from JAQGMG010000039.1 coordinate 9,317, forward strand.
TGTCTTCGAGAGTGGTGCTGGCACAGGCGGTGAGCAGGGCGACAAGCAGCGCGCAGAGGATCAGTGCGAGGGCCTTTGTCGTGAAGGAAAGAGAGCGGCAAGACTGTGGTGCGTTCATGAGAGCTGTCGTAAGAATTCAACGTCCGAAATTCAGGGTCTGGCGCTCGGCGAGCGGCGTATATTCCAATTGCATGCTGGTGTCGCTGATTTCGAGCACACGATACTGCCCGGCCAGGGTGTCGCCCTTGCGGGCGATCAGCAACTGACCGCCATAGTCGAGAAACACGGCGCGCTCCTTGCGCTCGTCTTTGCTCTCTTTCTTGTTCTCTCCTTCATCCTCGCGCAGCACGCCGAGATACTTGAAGTTCAGCGGCGGCGCCATGGGTTTGGGCGGCGGCGGAGGAGGTGGGGGCGGCGGTTCGAAACTGACCACCGTGAACGGGTCGCGGCGCAGCTTGTTCATGGCTTCGCGCGGTGCAAAGCCATTGGCGATCAGCGCCAGTGCATTTGCCAGTGCTGCGGCCGGATCGCGCTGGGCGAGTGCTGTCTTGTTCGTCAGCTTGCGCCCATTGGCGGTCGTGCGTGAAGCCTTGCCCGCATCCTTCTGATCGGCTTCTTCGTCGAACGAACTTACCCCCCAGGCCATGAGCACGACGAGCACCAGCGCAATCCATACCCGGTACTTGCGCACGACGCTCATGGCGTGCTCCGCAACAGGAGCTGGAAGCGCACGCGTGCGTCGAGCTGCGGATTGGCGATATTGGCACGACGCAGTTCCAGCCCGTCGAGCGTGAGCGAGGGCAGGGTCTTGAGCAACTCGGCGATCCAGCTGCGGATCGACGCATAGCTGCCCGTCACCGGGATCTCGATGCGCACGCGTACCAGCGGCGTACCCACTTCGGGCGTATCGCGATAGTCGGCGCGCGTGTCGCGCAGCCCATTCTGGTTGGCGACGCGATGCAGGGTCATCAACGCATCGGGCAGCGTGCTGCGTGGCGGGAAGGCACTGTAGAACTCACGCAGGCGCGTCTGTGGTGAAACCGTCACGGGTGTCTTGCTCAGGCTTGCCACGCGCAGTTGTTTGCGCTGCTGCTCGACGACCGTGATCTGCGCACGCGTCGGCTGCGTGGCGCTCAGCACCACCGCCAGCGAAGCGATCAGCAGTGCGCCACCGATCAGGGCTGGCCAGCCTGCGCGATGGGCCATGCGCATGAGCGCGATGCCGAGGGTTTGCCCCGCAATCCTCAAGGAGCGCTTCATGCCTCGCTCCGCCAGCGCGCGCTGAGCTTGAACTGCACCACGTCCTGCGCGCCAGGCGTGCCATTCCTGGACGATGCGCTGCGAAACTCGTAGTTCTGCACCTGCACGCTGGTAAAGCCGGGCTGCGCGCCGATGCGTTGTGCATAAGCGAACACCGCTTCGAGCGAGCGCGCTTCACCGGCGACGTTGATCTGTGCCTTGGTCGTGTCTGCGTCAAGAGACAGCAGCGCAATATCGGCATTGCTGGCCGCCTCCAGTTGCGGCATCAATTGCAGCCACGGCCCTTGCAGGCCGGCGGCCAAGCGCGCAGCGCGGCGCAGTTCCACCTCGGGAACCGGGGATGCCTTGCGCACTTGCTGCAAACCGCTGGCACGTTGTTGCACGCGCTCGGCACGCGCCAGCTGCTGTTGTGCTTCATCGAGATGTTCCTGCACATCGAGATATTCGAGTACGACGGCGCTGGCGACCAGCAGCGCCGCGGCGAGGATCAGCCAGCCAATCAGCGATGGCCGGTTGCGCTGCGGGATGAAGTCCAGCGCCAGTGCCGGCGGAGCGGAGCGGAGGAGGCGCATCTCAGGCGGCCTTCGACTTGCTGGCCGTGGCACGGGTGGCATTCATGGTGTTGGTTGTATCGGTTGCACTGGCAGGCTCCGGCTCGAGCCACTGCACGACCCAGCCTTCTGTCAGCGTCACAGCGAAGGGCTTGTTGGCACCGGCGATGTACAAGGTGCCGACCGGCATCGGCGGATCGGTGCGCGCCAGCATCTGCGCGCATAGAGCGGCCAGTGCTTCGCCGCTGTCATGCGCTTCCTCGGCGAAAGCCTGTGTGCTGAGCGCGACCCAGCCGCGATGACGCCACAGGCCCAGGCATATGCGGCCGTTCTCGATCAATGCAAAGGCACCCATATGTGCCGAGAGCTTGCACCGCGTGGCATTGAAGCAATCCACGAAGCTCGGACGAAGACTGCGTAGCGTCAGTTCATGACGATCGCCCAGTGCGACGATGGCCTGCATCAGGTCCTTGTCGATGGCCACCGCAGGCACCGGTTCATTGACGTAGGTGGGTTCGGCAATGATGTGCCAGTCATTGGCGTCGCGGCCGAACACATTGCGGAAAGCAGCCTTGAGGTAGACCGCGCGCTCGAGCGGCTTCCTGACACCGGCCGGGAAGCGGATCACCTGCATGCGCATCAGCCCGATATCGACCACCACGTCGAGCAGCGAGCTGCCGTGCGCCGCGGGCAGCGCGAGCGTGCTCAGGCGCGCTTGCAGGCTGTCGATGGCGGCGTCGGCCGGCCAGCGCTGCCAGGCGCCGCCATGCAGGCTGCCCGGCGATACCGCGTAGCCGCCAGCGCCGAGCCGCACGGTGACGACCTTATGCGATGAACGTAACACGATTGAGCTCCTGCAAGGTGGTGTCGCCCGCCGCGACGAGCATCATGCCCGCAGTGCGCAAAGGTCTGAAGCCCTTCTTCAGTGCGGCCTCCTTGAGTGCGCGCAGCGGTGCTCGCTCGGTGATCAGCTCGCGCAACTCGTCGTCGAGCGGCAGCACTTCCGCAATCGCGCGGCGGCCGCGATAGCCACTGCCGCGGCAATGGCTGCAGCCCGTGCCATGCATGAAATGAAAGCCGCTGGTGTCGCTCAGTGCCGACTCGTCGAGCAGGGCCTGATCCGGTACATCGTCGGTGCGGCAATGCGTGCAATTGACACGCAACAGGCGCTGCGCGATGACCACGTTCAATGCCGCGACGAGGTTGTACGGGTCGATGCCCATGTGCATGAAGCGGCCGATGACATCGAATACGTTATTGGCATGCACCGTGGTGAACACCAGGTGACCAGTGAGGGCGGCCTGCACGGCGATCTCGGCCGTATCGCTGTCGCGGATCTCGCCGACCATGATCTTGTCCGGGTCATGCCGCAATATCGAGCGCAGGCCACGAGCGAAAGTCAGGCCCTTCTTCTCGTTGACCGGGATTTGCAGCACACCGGGCAACTGGTACTCGACCGGGTCCTCGATGGTAACGATCTTCTCGAGCCCCGTATTGGTCTCGCCAATGGTGGCGTACAGCGTCGTGGTCTTGCCGCTGCCGGTCGGGCCGGTCACCAGCAACATGCCATACGGTTCATTGGCCAGGCGCCGGATCTGTGCGCGCGTCGCATCGTCAAAGCCGAGTGTGGCGAGCGTGAGCCCACTCATCTCCTCGGTAAGATGCTCCTTGTCGAGCACGCGCAGCACGGCGTCCTCGCCAAAGATGCTGGGCATGATCGAGACACGGAAGTCGACCTCGCGGCCATTGGCATTGGCCTTGAAGCGGCCATCCTGTGGCACGCGGCGCTCGGCGATGTCGAGCTCGGCGAGCACTTTTATGCGCGAGATGACCTGCTCGGCAACTTCAGCACCCTGCACACTGCCCACGCGTGTGAGCACACCGTCGATGCGGTACTTGATGTGCAGACCGCCGGCGACCGATTCGATATGGATATCGGATGCGCTTTGGCGCAGCGACTCATACAGCGTGGAGTTCACCAGCTTGACCACCGGGCTGTCGTCTTCGCTGATGCGTCGTGCGGAGATGTCCTCGGCCTGGTCGCTGCCACTGTTACTGAATGCGCGGCCCTCGGTACCCTGCATGCCGCTGACCATCTGCTGACTCTCTTCGATGCGCGCATGCACGGCAGTGAGCGCATCGCGGCTGGTCAGAGCCATGCGGAAGGGCGTCTGGATATCGTGGCCCAGCCAGTTGGCCAGATTGGCATTGAAGGGGTCCGTCACCACGGCGAACAGATTGCCCGCCGCATCCCGAGCAGCCAGGCATTCGCGGCGCAGGCATTCTTCGAAGTGCAGGACCTCGAGCGCAGGCGTCCAGGCGAGCAGGGTAGGCACGTCGACGGTGTGCATGTGCAGCAGCGTGCCGAGCGAATCCAGCGCGGCTTTACCATGCCGCGCGATGACGAGATCGACAAGGCTTTGCTTGTTGAGCAGGGCTTCGCTGCGCAGGGCGTCGAGCGCGGCCATGTCGAGCTGCGGCGCAGCGGCCTGGACGGGAACAGCAACAGGAAACGCTTGTAGCGCGGGTGCCGGCGCGTTCATTGAATCGTCTCCGCCAGCTGGAAGATCGGCAGGTACATCAGTACCACGATCAGGCCGATGACCACGCCGATGACCAGCATCAGGGCCGGGCCGATAAGGCGCGTGAGCAAATCCACCCAGCGGGATATCTCTTCTTCGTGAAACGCAGCAACGCGCTCAGCCATATCACCCAGGCTGCCGCTCTTCTCGCCGACGCGTAGCAGGCGTTGCGCCACGCTGGTGGTCAGGCCATGCGTGGTCAGCGTGTCGGTGAGGCTGCGGCCTTCGCGCACCTGGACGATGGCCGCATCGAGCTTGTCGCGCAGGGCGGTGGCGAGCAGGTCGCGGGACATCTGCATGGCCTGGATGGCGGGGATGCCACCGCGCAGCAGCATCGACAGCGTGCGGTAGAAACGCGCCAGCTGGAACACGCGCAGATTCTCCCCGACACCGGGCAATTGCCAGGCTGCACGCGCCAGGGTCGAGCGTGTTGCGGGCAGGCGCAACAGCGCAATCAACGCGACGACAGAAACGACGACTGCACCGAGCATGCCGACAGCATGTTCGGACATGAGCTTGCCCCAGTCGATGAGCATGCGTGAGGCAAATGGCAGATCGCCGCCGGCTTCTTCGAATACGCCGGAGAAACGTGGCACGACATAGCCGAGCAGGAACAATACGACCAGGCCACCGACGGCCAGCAGCATCACCGGGTAGATCGCCGCGCTGACGATCTTGTTGCGCAAGGCGTCGGTCTGCTGGCGGTAGGCGATGTAGCGCGCCAGGGCCTGATCCAGATCGGAGGTCTTCTCCGCGGCACGCACCATGGCCACGAACAGCTCCGGGAACACGCCGCCCTGCGCCTGCAGCACGCCGGAGAAAGTCAGGCCGTTACGCAAGCCCGCCAGCAAGGCATCCATGGTGTTGCGCACGGCCGGCCGTGTTTCGCGCTCCGCCAGCGTCTCGATGGATTCGACCAGTGGCAGGCCGGACTGCAATAGCGCCAGCATTTCCTGCGAGAACAGCTGCAGGGGGAACTTCTGCGAGGCGCGTGACAATGTCATGGATGTCAGTATCGATGACTGCGTCACCGACAACACCGAGACGCCGCGCGCGAGCATCTGCTGGTGCACGTCCGCTTCGCTGGCCGACTCCAGCACGATCTGGGAGAGTGCCATGTCTGCGTCGAGGATCCTGACCTGGAAGCGTGCCATTACTTGAACACCGCTCACCAGTTGCCGAGGTCTTCAGCTTCACCCGTGCCGCCGAGCTGTCCGTCCTTGCCGAACGAGAACAGGTCGAACTCACCATGCTCCCCGGGTTGTTTGTACTGATAGGGGTGGTGCCAAGGGTCGTTGGGCACGCCTTTCTTGAGGTACGGGCCTTTCCACTGGGGCACGTCCGAGGGGGCGGTCACGAGCGCCGCGAGGCCTTGTTCGGTGCTGGGGTAGCCACCCACGTCGAGGCGGTAGGCGTCGAGCGCCTTCTCCAGCGAATCGATCTGCGCACGCGCCGTCTTGACCTCGGCCTTGCCGATATGCGCGAAGAATTTCGGAGCCACGTAACTCACCAGCAGGCCGATGATCACCATCACTACCAGCAGCTCAAGGAGCGTGAAGCCCGAGGCAGCACGAAGGCGCAGACGCACTGGATTCATCAAAGCGCGCAAGGTGATGCCTCCGGAGCGTCTTGCCCCGCGTGTATGGTGAATATTGATTTCAACTTGATCATGCCAGTCTAAGGAAGCCAGGGGAGCCCGACAGGATGGATTTTGCGTGCCATAAGGGCAGCGAAACGCAAAGCATCTTACGTTGCTTGCCCGGCCGCGTCGCGGACTATTGAACGCAAGATTGTAATCTTCTGCTGCTATTTGTTGCATTCCCTGTTGGGTGTGACTGCGACAGAAATCGCACAGTGCCGTCGGTTTGTGACATTTTTTCGTAAGCGGAGGATCGGCATCTGCCCGAAAGGGCAGGTGATAGAAAACAATTGGATTGCTTCATGCAATTCACGTAGCATCGACGCCGCATTGCCATTTGGCATGTCGAGCCACATTGCTGCTGTTCAGTCGCAACATGGCCCACTAATTGAAATGCCGGAAAGTGCTTCGCACTGATCCGGCAATGAATCCGGGGAAATATCTGATGCGTTCCGTGATGCTTCGGGCTGCGCAAGCTTGTCTGCTTGCCACTGTCATCCTGTCCAACTGCTTCGCTGCTGCCCCGCAGGACGTCGCCCCGATGTCCGACGAAGTGCTGAGCGTGCTACCGGGGCTGCGTCCCGTGATGACGCACCCCTTGGTTGCTCAGCTGGAAGTGCGTCGTGCATCGCTCAATAGCGTGCTCGCCAAGGACACAGGTGCACAACGTAGTGCGGGCGTTCAAGGAGCATTAAACGCCGAGCTACATGCCCTGCGTGCAATGAAAGCGACTGTGACGCAGACGCCCGGCGTGACTGCAGAGGTAAAGACTGCAGTCGGTGTTCGGCTTGACGAAGTCAGCGCGCTCCTCGAATCGCTTATAAAGTCTTCGCCAAACCAACGCCAGCAGGCTTTAGCGGACCTGCGAGCCTGGATGGTTGCGTATTGGAAGGCGGAAGAGAATACATCTTCGCTATCGGCTCTGGCAGACGGTCCAGGGGGGAACGCGCCAAAGCGACCGTCCCCGCCAGCACTTCCCATTAGTGACAAAAAGCCAGAGTACGTCCTTCAGCAAGAGGCATTCGACGGTTTGGCAATGTTTGGAGGCGGCCCTGCCGGGATGATGTCTATGCTGCTCCCGTCATTGCCTGGGAAGTCTTACTGTGACTTTAAAGATGATGACGTATCGTATTTTGATGGCATCAATGTCGTTAATAATGCAGAGCTCGTAGAGCTGGCAAAGCAACTTGAATACTCGCCAGCAAAGATTCTTGAATGGGTGAATAAAGAGATTACCTATGAGCCCTACTTCGGAGCGCGGAAGGGTGCGATGGGTGCGCTTTATACGAAAGCCGGAGGCCCGACAGATATTGCGTCTTTGACAATTTCCCTGTTTCGAATATCCAATATTCCGGCTCGGTACGTGAAAGGCGCGATTTCGCTAAGTGCTGCCCAAATCATTGGTCCCGATTCTCAGCTGAGTCGCTGGCTGGGAACACGCAGCGCGACAGCGTCTTACAACCTTTTGTACGGGGCTCAGATTCCTGGCTTAACAAGCTCATCAAGTTCAATTCAATTCAATCACGTGTGGATTGAAGCCTGTGTTCCTTACGCACACTACCGTGGTAGTCGGATCGACGTAGCGGGCAGCAGATGGATTGCGTTAGACCCCAGCTTTCGTTCGCCGGATTATGTAGGTGGAGCGGCCAAAGCCGACGCTTCGACGTTCGATTACGGAAGCTATCTTGGAAAGCGGACAACACTCCTTCCCCTGGAGCATTTTGAGGACTTGGTGCGTGCTCAACTCGCGACTAATGGTACAGGCAAGTCCATCAATGATTTGCCTTATACGATGGCACCCATTCAAGCCAAGCTAGATGTACTCCCTAGCTCTTTGCCATATTCCGTAATTGGCTATAGCAACTGGCAGAACTCGGGTTCACCTTCCGCGGCAACCTTGCCTCCGCAACATGTATTACAGCTGAACGTAACTGTAAGGAAGAATCCTACCGATTCAATTCTGAGCGCGCAGTTGCCAATGCCAGAAATTGGAGCGCAGCGGGTTTCGCTCTTGTTCAAAGATGCATCGGGCGCCGCCGTCAGCAACTGGCTGGCGGATGGGCAAGCCACTTCAGGCGCGGGCAGTACGATTGCCCCCTGCTCCGCGAGCGTAGTGCCCAGCCTGCGTGTCGGGGGAGTAGAGCGTGCTGTCGGTAATATACCCGTGACCTATTGCTCACAAGGCAATCAGTTGCAGCTCGAACTGACTTTGGAAGATATGGGTGCGGCAAATCGCCAGGTGAATTACGTGCTCTTCAAGGCAGTCAATGCCAATAACTTGACAAGCATATTGTCATACACGCAACAGGTGTCATCTCGACATATTCAGGAGCGCGCTGCACAACTTCTCGCAGATGTGCGTTCTCCGGTTAGCGGGACGACTTTTGATCGGCTGGACGCAGTTGAGGGTGAATTCCTCAACATTGTCGGGTTGAAATTTAATAAGCATGTTCAAGATGACACCGTTCGACTTAGTCAGTTGACTGGCGCAATCGGAATCCTGGCGTCGAACCTCGGTGCGGTATCAACGCAAGCTAAGGTCGACTCTGTATTTGATCAGCCTTTTGGTATCAGTCGCACCGGCTACTTGATCGATGTGCCTGGTGGATTGTTTTCCACAATGGATCGTGATACGGGAAGGGATATTCCGGCTCTTCAACGATTATTGCTTTATATGTCCTCCTCTTACGAGTCTTATGTTTGGCAAGAGAACGCGCGTACTGATGCGGTGTCGACAGTACGTGGACTTCAGTACGCTAGCGAAAAGGGCATTCCTATTCTTGAATTTGATGCTGCGACACAGTCCTGTTCAAATTTACAAGATTCTTTAACTCCAATATCTACGGCCCGTGAGCAACTTGGGATTTATTGTTACGCTCACGGCGCGGGCGCATCTCTTGATTCATTCAACGCCTGTATGGATTTCGAAGCAAAAAGGCAAAACCTTGCGTATAACTCGCTGGGATATAGCTTTACGGCGCAGTCCAATATATGTAAGAACTATTTTTATAGCGGAAGTAATGCAAAGCTGAAAATTCCGAAGAGCCTGATAAATTACAACGACGACAATAGTTGGATTGGCTATGTATTCGCAGCCGAGTTTCCGGAGGCGACAATAGGGACGACAACGACTCCATTTCGAATGGGAATGGTAATTTCAAGCGAAACGGCCGCGCATGGGGGATGGTCGGTGGCGGCCCCCATTCCATATGTTTACAGCCCAAAATTTAATTCTGGTTGGCTTCCTAGCAGCCCCCAGAATTTTGTGATGGCATCGGGCGCAAACACCGCGCCGTCCGCAATATGGTCCCCCTCAGTAAATCTGGGTCGGTCCAACTACGTAATGTTGCTTGCGGATCCTGTAAATCCTGTCAATGGAAATCTGTATCAAAGTACAACCGATATAAGTATCAAAGGGCGAGGCGATGCCTCACTGGTCTTTACGCGTTCTTACAATAGCCGTGATGTCCAAGATGGTCCGCTGGGCTTCGGCTGGACACATACGTTCAATCAGTTTCTAGAGTTTTCAGACGACAACCCAGACCAAAAATCGCTGCCAGACGACACCGACGGGGCCGTATCGAGCATCATTTGGTATGACGCGACTGGGGCGCGTAAATCGATTGCCTCAAGTTCCGATGGTCGTTCCTTTACGACGCCAGACGGCTTCTATTTCACAGTAAGTAGAGCGCCGGATGATGATCGCTATAAGATCACAGAAAAAAATGGAACAAAATATTACTTTGAAAGCAAAGCACCGACTCTGACTGCCGGTTATCGCGCGAAGCTTTTACGTATTGAAGATCGAAACAACAACGCGCTCCAGCTATATTATGACGCTGCAGGCAACCTTCTAACGGTTACTGATGGATTGGGCCGCAGCCTTGGATTTTCTTATAGCGGAACCCCGTATAAAGATAGCCTGAAGCGCATTACAGCCATCAGCGACTGGACCGGCCGCCGCTGGAACTATGGCTATGACGCGAATGGCGATCTTGTGCAGGTAAGCGACCCGATCACAGCCAGCCGCAAGACTCCCGGTACGCGCTACAGGTACTACACGCTAACCGATGGGCAAAATTTTGCCCATGCGATGGCCAGCTATACGGCCCCTCGTGGTGATGGAATGACATACGAATACTATGTCAATGGTCGAATGTTCCGCCACTACAACACGCGGCGCCCCAATGAGGCGACGAGCTTCAGCTACAACGATTTCCGTCGTGAAACGGTTGTCACTGACGAGAAGGGTCGCAACAAGCACTATTTGTTCAACCGGTTTGGCAATCTTGATCGCGTCATCGAAGCTGACGGTGGTATCACCAGCTACAAATACGATTGTCCATCGATTGAAGATCCCACACTTACCGCATGTCCCAATCCATACAATCGCATCAGCATGACAAATGCGCTGGGCCATACCACTTACTACGCCTATGACGGGCAGGGTAATGTCGTTCTCACTACGCTGCCGTCAGGCAAGACCGTACAAACGGATGGCTACGCGGCCAATACCTTCGGTCGTCCCCGCCGTGTCAAGGATGCGCGTGACAATTGGGCTTTCAGCCGTTTCGATAGCAAGGGCAATGTTACCGACCAGATCGTTCTGAAGGCTCTTGTTGTGCCAACTGGTTGCCCGGCTACCGAATGCGACATTCCTGTTGCGACCAGCATCTCCAGCTGGAGTCATCTGGAATATGACAGTTGGGGAAATGCGGTTCAGGTCAAGCGCATGCGCGATTTCGCAGCGCAAACCGGGCCAATAGTGACGATCAATTTTGACGATCCCGTGAATGGTTCGGGTCTCAATCCGGTCAAGATCGCGCGTGTCGGCGACACGAATGGCGACGGAGTGATCAATTCTTCCGACCGTATAGACGAGGGCAATTTCACCTTTGATTCGCTTGGTCGTATGAAAGACGGCGTCGATGGGGCGCTCTACCCGGTCAAAGTCAGCCAATACGATGTTCTCGGCCGGCCTGTCGTCAGTGTCGACGCCGTGGGTCGCACGATTGAGCGGGACTATGATGACAATGGCAATTTGATCGCGCAGCGCGTGAAGGGCAACGATGGCAATCTTTGGGATACGAGCCGCTTTGCCTATGACGACTATGACCGGCTCCTCTCAGCAACCAACAACCAGAATCTCTCCACCACTTACGAGTACGACGCCGTAGGCAACCGTGTCGCCACGACCGGGCCTGACGGTTACCGTGTCGAAGCCGAGTACGACAGCGTCAACCGCCTCCTTCGCGCCTGGGATGCGGAGGGTAACCTCACGCGTCGCGATTACGATGTGGCCGGTCGCATCGAGCGCCTTGTCGATGCACGCGGCATCGCCGTTACGACCGACTACTACGGCCCCGAACGCGACGGTCGCCTCAAGCGTGTTACACAGCCTGCGATCCAGGGCGAGAGCGCTGGGCGTGCCATCGAGCAGGAATACGATGACGCCGGCAATGCCACCGCTACGATTGCCATCGGCTCGGATGCTGCGACGCGCAAACAGCTGAGCTTCTACGACGAACAGGGGCGCGTCGTGCGCAGCGTCGGCCCGACGGACAGTGCCGGCAACCGCCTCCAGACCTGCTACCAATACAGCACGCTCGGTTACCTCACCAATGTGTATGCCGGCCCTAGCACCAACACGAGTTTGCCCGCCTGTAATTTCAGCGACGCAACGCTGATTCGTCAGGTTACTTACGTCTATGACGACTTCGGCCACAAGCTACGGGAGATAGACCAGCTCAACCGTGCCTGGGTATGGGCCTATGACAACCACGGCAATGTGCAAACCGCGAAAGACCCGAAGAACCAGACGACCGCTTACACCTGGCTCAGTGGTGGCCGTGCTGACACACGCACCGACGCTGGCAATCATCTGACGAGCTGGACCTATTTCCCCTCCGGCGAACTCAAGACGGTGGCTGACAGCAATGTGACCTACACCTACGCTTACGACACAGCCCACCGTGTGGCGAGCGTAAAAGACAGCCGCGGCAACAAGACCCTGGCCTATGCCTACACGCCAGGTGGCTTGCTCAACCGCATGACCGATGGCGAAAACCGCGCCATCGACTATCGTTACGACGCAGTCGGCCGCCTCACGGGCATGTTCCTGCCAAGCAACGACTACGTCGGCTATAGCTACGACCAGGCCGGCAACCTCGCCGAGAAATGGTCACCCATTGGCGTGCGTTCGCAATACAGCTTCAACGCTGACGGGAGCCTTGCCAGCATTCGCAACCTCACCGATAACACCCGCGAGGTCAGCAGTCACGGCTACACCTACGACGCCTTCGGCGCGCGCAAGACCCTCTCGCAGCGCCTCAACGGCGTGCAGACCGATGCGCGCTATACCTATGACGACATGGGCCGCCTCACTGCTGCTTACCTCAAGCCTGTCGGAGGTCCTGAAAGTCGCTATCGCGCCTACACCTACGACGTATTCGGCAACTTCGATAGGCAGACCTATCAAGACGATGCTTATGACAAATACGTCTTCGATAACACCGCGCACCAGCTCAAACAGATAGACCGTTACAACGGTAGCACCCTGCAAAGCAGCATCGGTTTTACGTACGATGACAACGGCAATCTGACCAACAAGACGACGCCAGGCGCTTCGCTTACGCTTGGCTGGGACGAGCTCAACCGGCTTGCCAATGTGGTCAGCTCCGGCGCGGGGGCGGTCACACAGAGCTATCAGTACGACGCGCAAGGGCGCCGGATTCGTAAGAGCAGCGGTGCCATCGTCACCGACTACCTCTATAACGGCGACGACATCCACGCAGAGTACAGCAGCTGGGCACAACCCGGCGCGATTTACGTGCACGGGGAAGGCTTCGACAACCAGGTCGCGCGCTTGCCGTTGGTCGGTGGCGTGCTCCAGCCTACGAGGTATTTCCATACCGACGCCCTCGGCAGCGTGGTGGCGGCAACCGACGTCAGCACATCAGGGAGCGACGCCGTTGCAAATACAGCTGCCTACGATCCCTTCGGCGCGGCACAAAGTGGCAGCTTGCCGAATGGCTATAGCTTTACGGGGCGCGAGCGTGATGAGACTGGCCTGATGTACTACCGTGCTCGATATTACGATTCCAATATCGGGCGTTTTGTTGCAAGAGATCCTATTGGCCTGGAGGGAGGAATAAATCCGTATGCCTATGTTGGGAATGCCCCACTGGATGCACGCGATCCGACCGGAAACATTGCTTTTTGGGACAACGTGCTTGGTGGAGCGATCGGTGGCGTTATGGATATTGGCGTTCAATATGTTACTCGGGACAAGGCAAAGCCTTTCTCTCCAAACTGGACGCGAGCGGGAGCTGCTGCTGTCATCGGTTTCGCCACGAGCGGAGTAAGCGCATTTGCAGGAACAGCAATTGCTAGCACAGGCGCTCGGATAGGCGCAGGAATGGTTACCCAGGCTGTCGTAAGAACCGGAGCAAATGCTGTTATAGGCGCCGCGGGCGGCGCCGCCTCCACACAAATCAACAATACATATTTTGGCACCCATGATGACGTATGGTCTGCCGCAAAATTCGGGGCAGCGGGTGGCGTTGCTGGTTCTGTCGTAGGGGACTTCGTTACGGCGGCTGCGTCTAAATTATCTAATAACGCCGTCAAAAAAATATTCAATAGTTTAAGTGTCGCGGACCAAAATATTCTCCAAAGCATAGGCGATTGGTCTGGAACAAACTGGTTTAGGGCGCCAGGGTGGTCAGTTACCTTGGGTGTTGGAGCCGGGAACGCAGTAGGCGGTTTATCCAGCTTTGTTGGTGGTGACGAGCCAGCTGCGACAAACTCCGTTACAAAATATCCGGGAAAATAACTACAAAAATGAAGCAAAGAATTAAATTTATTCTGCTAATTGGATTCGTTAATATTCTAATTGGCCTCGTCGTGGCTGGAGTCTTGGGTTTTATGGTTTATTTGTCCCATTATTTTCTTGGCAATGGGCTAGAAGATCGCATAGAAGCCGCTGCGATTAGCGTCTTTCTTGTGGGTGCGACGGCAGGGGTACTGAGAGCGTTAATTGTCGTTATTTCTTTATTGCGAAAATAATTGAGAGAGAGTTATTGCCTTACGGCGAGTTGATCCCGAGCTAACGCACTTGTCCCCATATGTTCTTGCATTAGTAGATGTCTGAAATCGCATAGAAATTACTCGTGGAGTTGTGATTACTTGCGCAAGATGAAAAGGGAGGGGTATGCCTAGGTGTTCTCAAAAAAACGATGCGCGAAAGTCAGCCATGAAATTGCAAATACTCGGAAGTCTGGTTTTTTTCTTTAGTGTAGGTCTGCTGCACGCGCAGGCCCTACCGGGCTACACCATGTGCGCGCAAGAAGGTGGCAATTGTTCTGTGCTCACCTCGGCACAGCTGGCGTATGGCTCGGGAAGCACCTACATAACTCGCTCCGCTTCGGCGGGCAGCAGCACTCTCTGCAATGCAGCGACATTCGGCAGCGACCCGACGCCAGGCATTGCCAAAAGCTGCTTCTACAAACTCGATCAAACGACAACGACGCCCGGTACGGATGCCGCCAGCATCACCAATGCGCGCGTAGCCGGCACTTTGTGGTTGATCAAGCATCAGCGCGGCGACGGCGGCTGGGCTGACCTTGGAAATCTGTCGACGCATGCCACGGCTTCTGGGCTTGAAGCGCTGCAATCGGTTGGCATGCAGAACAGTTTTCCGGCCGGCGCGGCAGTAACCTGGCTGATGAACGACGACGCTACCAGTACCGACAGCCTGGCACGCACCGTTCGCGCCTTGCGCGCGGCGGGGGCTGATGCGTCCGTGGCACTGGCTGGGCTGGATCGCAATCGTCGCAGTCTTTCGTTCGGCGCCTATCGCGGCTATGCCCTCAGCATGCCCGACGTCGCCCTGGGCATTGAGGCGATGACCGCAGCTAGCAGAATGACATTCAGCGCGGCAGAGCAGAACGAGATAGGTCCGATGTTCTCGGATACTTTCCGCCATGGTGACGGCGGCTGGTCTTATGGCGCGGGTGTGGGCACTTCTGACGCTTCTGCCGCTATGGCAGGGCGCTCTGCCGTGATCCCCAGTGCGGTGTTCATGCGTGCTTTTGCGCGTTACGCCATGGCCAGCAGCACAAGTGCCAAAGGCTTGTTGCAGCGTGGCATCGAGTATTTGATGTCGGTTCAGAAGAGCGATGGTGGCTTTGCGGATGACGCTGATCTCAACGGCAGCGCTAGTTTGTCGAATCCGAGCCAGGTGTATGAATCTGCCCTGGTGCGCCAGACACTCGCCATCGTGCGCGCCAGCGGCCTGGATGGTCAGTATGATGGCTATGCGCGCGACATGATGGATGCCATACAGCTATTCCTGCTCAAGGAACAACAGAAGTCCGGCAACGGCAGCTGGAACAATGATCCGTTGGCGACTGCCATGGCATTGGCAAGCTTCCCTGCGGTTGTCCTGCCGGATACAAATGGGGATGGGATACCGGATCTCGTTGAGACGGCTATCGCTTCATCTCCTGGCGGAATGCCGTCCTTGCTGAACGGCAATTCCGCCGGTTCGCTCGGTGCTGTCACCAAGCGCACGGATTTCAGCCTGTACTCGACTCAGTACTTCAGCTATCAGCCCGACCTCATCGGCGCAACGGCGCCCTACAACTTCACCCAGGTGTCGGGTCTGCCGCCAGGTGTGATGTTCAATTCAACAACGGGTGCATTGTTTGGCGGCATCATGTTCACCGGCGACTACCTGGTCAACCTGCGCATGCGTGATGCCAAGGGCCTGTGGTTCGAATACGCGATTACCTTCCACGTCATCGCGCAACCCAATGGCCTGGATTCCGACAGCGACGGTATGCCGGATTGGTGGGAGTTCAAATACGGCTTCAACCCATACAGTGCCGCTGATGCAAGTCAGGATGCAGATAGCGACGGGCTGACCAACCTGCAGGAATACCAGCGCGGCACCGATCCGCTCAACCCGGATACCGATGGCGACGGCATGAGCGATGGTGCCGAAGTAGCCGTAGGCCGCAACCCGCTATTCGATGAAGTCAAGGCCCGCAAAGCAGCGATACAGGTCATTTTGCAGATGTTGCTGGATTGATTTTGCTGCATCACGTCGACCTATCCTTATTGTTGAGAAGTTATTCGTGTGTAAATATTTGGGGGGATTGAAATGAAGGTGCTGTTTGCATTGATTGCTCTTGTGGCAATGGGCGTAATTCCCAGCGCTCACGCAGAGGTAAAACACACGGAGACCAACAAGACCCTTACGGAAGTCGGGGTGAACGCCGAATATGAATTCGCATATTTCTTCTTGGCAGAAGGAATCCAGCTAGCAACATGCGGAAACGGAGGCGGTGTTTTTATTGCTATGGATGCTGCCGGTATGGGCAAGCTCTTGTACGGAACTGTTTTAACGGCAAAAGTAACTGGTAAAAAAATATCCTACTTGTAGTATCGCGTGGACGATTGGGGTAATTGCTATGCGCTTCAGATTGGCATAGAGCCTTGATGCGTTAAGTACAGGAGAATAAAATTTTCTGGGTTTGCATGTTTCAATTTGGTTTTATTTCTTATTAACTCATGATTTAAGTTGGATGCGCGCATGCCTTGCAAAGTAACCTTGACTGGCTTGGCTTGTTACTGCTCATCAGATGCACGCAAAGCCATTTATATAAGCGCCGCTGGCTAAATAACTGTTGGTTGTGAGTTATATCGATATGTCACGGACCGTTGATGAAGTTATTCATATGAAATGGTTGTCGCTTGAGTTTTATTGAGAGAAATTCAATGAAAAATCTAAAGTTAATAGTATTTACATTGCTGATTTCAATGCCATTGGCCGGATATTGCGGCAGTTTGTCTGGCACCATCCAGTCCATTCTGTTTAATAAGGATTTGGGGAATACAGTATTTGTTCAGATAAATGGAACGTCAACAGGAGCACCTGGTTGTGCTACTTCAAACTCGCGCATGGTCTTCGAGCTGACTACACCGACGACGAAATCGTTATTGGCCTACCTCATGGCTTTGAAGATATCAAGTCCTGATACTGTCGTCACCCTTGTTGGCACAGGCTCTTGTACTTTGTGGGGTGATACGGAAAGCTTTTCATATACGTTTCTTTAAGTGAAAGAGCAACGTGGACATTGCTCGTTTCTGCGAGTTTGGCTGCGCACACGATTCGGTGGGTTTGCCATGGTGCCAAAATACGAAAACACGTTTACTCGGAGAATAAAATAATGCCTTTCCGCTTCGAAAGAGTCATGCTGTTTCTAGTATTGGCACTGTTGCCGCCGCTGGCATATGGCGGCACCTTGACTGGAAAAATAATTTCAATTCTTTATTATCCGGGAGCCCCCAATATTGTTTATTAATACAGACGCCACAACGGTTGGTGCGCCAGAGTGCGCCACTTTTAAAAGCAGAATGACTATAGATCTTACTGTTCCGGCAGGAAAGACAATGTATGCGCATTTGCTTTCCCTTCGAATTCTTGATCCCGAGAAAGTCATCACTTTTTCTGGGGCGGGGGTTTGTTCCTGGATCGATACAGAAAGCGTTGGATATGTGAATCTGTGATAGGCGTACTGATATTAAAACGCACTGCAATATAAAGTTTGATTTCTCCATGCGGGGACGACAGGCCGCCTAAGTTGTATCTGGCTGGATGAAGATAGTTCCACGCCTTGGAATTGCTATTCAATGTGGTTTGGCATGGAGCCTGATTGACCGCGATGCTATCTCTGTACTCAGCAAAGTCTTAGGCCCGAACCATATCTGGACCTTTGATATTCACAGCGACTTGATCGCACCTCTTGGTACCAACCGCATCGAACCGCTGTATTACCTGTATTACAACTCATCACCTTGTCGACACTCCCTTGTTGTCGGCGTACGCGTTTTACCTGGTTTTACTGAAGGGCTGGCCCTGAGCCGCTCGCCCTTTGTAGTGCCTTCTGTCAAGCCGAGACGAACTGTTTGCGCCTAAGGGTGTCTGGCACTGTAAAATGCCCGCAACGTGGACGTTGCTTCTTGTCCACGAATCTACTAGTTGAGCTATTTTCACAACAAGATTCGGTTGGTTTGCCAATCCGGTGCAGCTATCTGCACTGCATGGTGGCTTTCGCAACAGTTGATGGTCTTGCAAAAAGGCGTTGAGGATGAGCGAGTTATCGCAGGGCGGCAAGGCAGCAGATCGTGAGTATTGCAGCACCAGCGAGGCAGCGACGATGCTGGGTGTTTCGTTGGGAACGGTTCAGCAGATGGTCGAGAATGGACTGCTGGATGCCTGGAAGACGACGGGTGGGCATCGTCGCATCCGCATTTCTTCGGTTGAATCCTTTCTCCGCAAACGCCACAACGGGCCGGCGCCGAGTGTGGGCAATCTGCGCGTGCTGGTGGCGGAAGATGATCTTGTCATGCAGACCCTGTATCAGCGCACTCTGGCTGTGTGGGATCTGCCTATCGAGGTCAAGATCGTCAGCAGCGGCTTCGATGGCCTGATCGAAATCGGTCGCGACATTCCCGACCTGCTGGTATCGGACTTGGTCATGCCTGGCCTCGATGGCTTTGCCATGATCCGCAAACTGCGCAGCGAACCGCAACTGGCGCATATGGACATCATCGCCGTGACTGGCCTGTCGGCCGAAGATATCGAGAAGGAAGGCGGCTTGCCGAGTGACGTGATCATTTACAACAAGCCCATCCCGTTCCGCGAGCTCAAGGGGTACATCCAGGCAAAGCTGGTGCAGACGCAGAGACGTGGGCAGAAAGCCTGATGGCTGTGTGATCAGCAAGCAGGGCCGGTGAAGCGTTGAAGCTTCCCGGCCCTTTTTCTAAATTGCCTGGTTGAAGGACTGTGGCCGGATGGCCTCTGTCGGGAGAGATGTTCTTCGAAAACTCCGTCATTCCCGCGAAAGCGGGAATCCACTCAATGGCACAGGTCCAGCGTAGAAGTGGATTCCCGCTTTTGCGGGAATGACGGATTGAAAAGCCAGGGACTAAGGTATCCAAGTCCTTCTCAAGCTGTTGAACCGGTATGCCAAGTGCATCGCAGAATGTATCAGGCAAAACAAACCAAGCGAGGAGACCATGACTACGCCAGAACGTAATCCGTATTCTCCACCGTCGGCGGACGTGGAGAAAATCGCGCCTCATCCGGAGCTCACTCCGGCGCAGCGCAGGTTTGTTCAGTTCAAAGCAGTCCTGGTGGGCGTGAGCGTCGATATCGGCGGCACCATTATCGTGGGTGTCCTGCTGTCGATCATCTATGGAGTGATTGCGGCTGCGGCTGGCGAGTCAGCTGAACAGATTGCAACATCGCTGAGGAACATCCCGCACGACTCGTGGTTGTACATTGCAGCCACATTCAGCGGCCTGGGTTTTTCCTTGTTGGGTGGCTATCTCTGCGCACGTATTGCCAAAGGCATGGAATACCGTGCCGGCAGTATCCAGGCGGCATGCTCGTTGTGCCTCGGCTTGTTCCTCGGTGGTCAGAAGGAATCATTTGGCATGCAGATCGCACTATCAGGATTGTCAGTCCTGGTCACCATGCTGGGTGTGAAATTCGGCGCCTATCGGAACCGGGCAGGCGCCTGAAATTCAGGCGATGGCCTGACGCATGCGCTTCAATGCTTCGTCGAGCGTGCTGCGGCTACAGCCGAAATTGAGACGCAAAAATCCAGGCGCACCGAATTCGCGACCGTCCGACAGCAGAACCCCGTGTGCTTCGAAAAAAGCGACGGGGTTTTCTTTTTTCTCTTGCGCCAGTTCGCGGCAATCCAGCCAGGCCAGGTAAGTCGCGTCCACCGGCGTGGTGCATACGCCAGGCATCGCTGACACGGCCTGCGCGACATGTTGGGCATTGGCGCGCAGATATTCGATCAGCGCCAAGCGCCACTCATTCGCATCGCGATACGCCGCCTCGGTTGCTACCAGTCCCATGACGTTGGTATGCGGTATCAGGCCGTCTGCCGCGCGCTCGAAACGACGGCGCAATTTTGCATCACTGATGATCGCAAAAGCGCTGGAGAGGCCCGGAATATTCCAGGTCTTGCTGGGCGCCATCAGGGTGATGGTGCGGCGGGCGATGTCGTCATCGAGTGACGCCAGCGGGATGTGCGGTGTGTCCGGGTTGAGAACCAGTCCGCAGTGAATCTCGTCCGAGCAGATCAGCATGTCGCGTTCGATGGCCAGGGCGCCAAGGCGTAACAGCTCTTCGCGGCTGTAACTGCGACCAACCGGGTTATGTGGATTGCATAGAATAAGCAGGCGCGTCTCTGGCGTGCAGCGAGCAGCCAGATCGTCGAAGTTGCACACCCAGCGCTGCGCCGGCGCGCTGCCTTCGAGCACCATATCGCTGCGAATCAACTGACGTCGGGTGTTGTCAGGCGCGCTCAGGAACGGTGGGTACACCGGTGTCAGCGTGGCGACCGCATCGCCTGGCGAGCCTGCAAGCAGACACGCCAGATTGAAGCCGCTGACGACTCCCGGTAGCAACACGATCCAGTCCGGATCGATGCGCCAGCCATGGTCGCGCTGCAGCCCCCCGACGACCGCATCCAGCAGCGAAGGCCAAGGCGCCGGGTAGCCCATGACGCCATGCTCCAGCTCCTGGCGCATCGCTGCGAGCACGGCAGGCGGCGCCGCGAAATCCATGTCGGCGACCCACATGGGCAGCACGTCGCGGCCAGCGACGCGCTGCCATTTCACACTGTGCGAATTGCGGCGGTCGGGCGGTGAGTCGAAGTCGTAGGAAGTCATCTGTGGATTGTAAGCGGGGGCACAAGACTGCGACTGCTCCGTCGGCATCTGGCACGGCATCTGCTTGTATCCTAACTAGTATACAAGAGGAAATCATGTGCCATCTACTCCATGACACCGCCGCCACGGGCTCCCGCGATCATCGCGGCGCTGCATCGCTACCAATCCAGCGTGCCCTGGCCGGGTTGTCGACCACGCATGGTGCAGCCGCTGCTCGCCGCTGGTGCAAACGCCGGTCATTGCGGGCGTTGCGGCCCATGCGCCTTGCCTCGCCACGGCTTTTGTCGCTCTGCACGGTCCTTGCCTGTCCAACGTCAGCGCAATGGTTGGCAGCAGCACGACGGCATCAACAGTTTGAGTTCTAAAGAATCGCCTTACTCACGAAACATCCACGAAACATCACGAACGCCAGAACTACTTCCATTGGAGATCACATGAAACCCGTCGTCCCGCAAATTGCAGAACAAGCTGCTGATACACCGAATCGTCGCCGTCAGTTGCTGGGTGGTGCCGTGGCCGGTGCCGCGCTTGCCGCTATCGGCGCACCGAGCATCGTCAGAGCACAGGCAGGCCCCAAAATCCGCATCGGCTTCTGGCCAGTCGCTTCCGGCCTGCCTTTCTTCGCCGCAGTTGAAAAAGGCTATTTCAAGGAGGCCGGCCTCGATGTCGAGCCGCTGAAATTCGCCAGCGCGCAGCAGGTCATGGAAGCGATGCTGTCGGGCCGTGCTGAAGGCAGCTCGAACGGCACGGCTTCGGCAGTGCTCGCCATTGGCGAGATCGCGCAGCCAGGCCTGTTCAAGATCTTCTGCACCAACCCCACCAATGCCAAATACATACTCGACGAATTCGTCGTTGCCAAGGACAGCCCGATCAAGACGCTGGCCGATCTGAAAGGCAAGCGCGTCGCATCCGGCCCCGGTATCCAGAACGTGACGCTCGCCAAAGTGATGCTCGAACGCGCTGGTGCGGGCACCGTTGCAGTGAGCGAATTGCCGATTGGCCAGCACGTTGCGGCGCTCGTGGCCGGGCAGGTCGATGCGGTCTATACGCTCGAACCCACTGGCACGGTCGGTCGTCTGAACGGCACCACGCGCACGCTGGAAGTGGGCGTCGTCGCCAAGTACATCCTCGGCGATCCGATGGCTCCCTGGCATGGCGGCGCGGCAAGCCTGACGAGTGAGTTCATCAAGAAGTATCCAGATGTTGCCAAGAAATACATAGCCGCCTACAAGCGCGGCGTCGATCTGGTCAAGAGCAAGCCCGACGAAGCGCGCCCTTTCCTCAAGGGTTACACCGCCATCGAAGGCCCGCTGACCAGCGAAGTGCCGATGTCCGATTACATGTTCTACAACGAGTTCAAGCCCAGCGATGTAGCGCACTTCCAGAAGTTCTACGACCTGTTCTCGGATCGCGGCATCTTCGAGAAGCGCGTGCTGGTGGATTCAATCTTGTACAAGGGGTAAGTCATGGCCGACACTGTTATGGATGGCACGCCGGACGTGGCTTCGGAGCCAGCCGCCGGGCCCGCGCCGAAAGCGGCATGGACGGCGCCCGAGGCGACGCCTGCCGTGGCGCTGCCCGGTAAATTTGAATGGAGCAAGCTGCAACCCTTCATCGGGCCGATTGCCCTGTTCATAATCTGGGACCTGGTGGTGCGCTTCGGGCTTATCAAGGTGGTGTTGCTGCCGACGCCGGCAGCGACCATCGGTAACCTGATCACCGGCCTGGCCGGTGGGCCGCTGCTCACCGACTTTCTCGTCACCGTGATGCGTACGCTCGAAGCGTTTGTCATCGCAGCGGTGGTCGGTGTGCCGCTCGGCGTGTTGCTCGGTAGTAACGAGCGCGCTTATCGCAGTGTCGAATTCCTCATCGACTTCTTCCGCTCTACGCCATCTTCCGCACTGATCCCGCTGTTCCTGCTGATCTTCGGTGTGTCGGACGTCAACAAGGTCGCCATTGCTGCCTTCGGTGCGCTGCTCATCGTGCTGTTCAACAGCGCCTATGGCGTCATCAATGCGCGCAAGCAGCGTGTCATGGCGGCCAAGGTGATGGGCGCTTCGCGCTGGCAGATCTTCAAGGATGTGCTCATCTGGGAAAGCCTGCAGCCGACCTTCGTCGGGCTGCGCTCGGCAGTTTCGATGGCACTCGTGATCGTGATCGTCGCCGAGATGTTCATCGGCTCGGACAGTGGCCTGGGCCACCGCATCATCGACGCGCAGCAGGTCTTGAATGTCAAGAGCATGTACGCTGCGATCCTCGCTGCGGGTGCGCTCGGTTATGCACTCAACATCCTCTTCCTGATCGTCGAAAGACGTATCGTTCACTGGAGCGGGAGATAAACATGCGCCCCATCGACAATATCGCCGAACTCGTACCGCCAACAGCTCCTTTCAAGCCCGGGCCGGCAGGCACGCACATCACCATTCGTGGCCTGACCAAGTATTTCGCAGGCTGGCCACTGTACGAGAATTTCGACCTCGACATTCCGAAGCACAAGATCGTTTCGGTGTTCGGGCCTAACGGCTGCGGCAAGTCGACGCTCATCAACATGATTGCCGGGCTGATTCCCATCGACTCGGGCGAGATTCTTTTCGATGGCAAGTCGCTGAAGGACACCAAGATCGGCTATGTCTTCCAGAACTATCGCGAGGCCATGTTCCCGTGGTTACGCACCATTGACAACATTGCCTACCCGCTCAAGCTCGAAGGCAAATCGCGCATCGAAATCGATCGCCGCATGGAGCAACTCGTCGCGTCCTTCGACGTCAAGTTCGATCTCAAGCGCTACCCGTATGAGCTATCTGGCGGGCAGCAGCAGACCGCGTCGATCATGCGCGCGCTGGCGCCCGAGCCGGAGGTGTTGTTCCTGGACGAGCCTTTCTCCGCGCTCGACTTTGAAATGACGCTATTCATCCGCGAGAAGCTGCAGGAAGTTTTCCTCCAGACCGGCACAACGATGGTGCTGGTTTCGCATGATCTGGAAGAGGCTGTCTATCTCGCGGATCAGGTGTTGTTGCTGACCAAGCGGCCTACCAAGGTTGCTGAAATCCTGGAGTACAAGGATGCGCGGCCGCGCACGATAGAGACCTTGTCGTCGCAGAGTTTTGTCGACATGAAGAAGCTGAGTCTGGAGATATTCCAGCGCGAGGTGCGTAGGTAGACGTCATTCCCGCGAAGGCGGGAATGACGCTGGAATGTATGAGTAGGGCGGAGTGCAAACTCCGCCGTTGCTTTACCAAGGCGGCGGCGGAGTTTGCACTCCGCCCTACGAAGTTGTCAGCTGGCTGACCGTTGCATGTAAGCGCGCCAGCCACCGAATTGCGTGATGTCTTCGGCACCCTGGATAGCGATGGGCTCGCAGAGGAATCCTTTCACCATCTCGCCGTCTTCCATCGTCAGAGTACCGATGCCAAGCGGCGCGGGAATGCGCGAGACGAAATCGCCGAATGCCGCGGCGGAGAGCTCCCATACTTCGAGCGTAATGGCCGCACCGTCGTTATCGACGCGAATGAGACCGGGCTTCGGCGGCACGGTACCGGGCAGGGCATACAGGCGATAGTCTGGCGCGGTCTTGCAGACGCGGACAAAGCTCGCTGCGCGTTCGCTCAACTCGTGATTGAGTGGCATGCCGCTGAGATGCGCGCCGACGACGGCAAGGCGCACGTTGCCAGTGCGTGAGGTCCATTCGAGTGGAACGCTCGATGGCACCAGCGGATGTCCGGTAGCACCAGCGGGTATGCTGATGGAATTATGCAGGCGTTCGGCCAGGGCCGCGATGCCGGCATCTGTCCAGGCAGGTGCGAAGAGAGTGACGCCAAAGGGCAAGCCGTCCGGTCGAAATGCGGTGGGTACGGCAATGGCGCAGAGGTCGAGCAGGTTGGCGAAATTGGTGTAATAGCCGAGGCGGCTATTGAACGTGACAGGATTAGCCTGTATTTCGTCCACCCGGTAATGCGTTGGCGAGGTCGGTAGCACGAGTACGTCGATCGCTGCCCACGTCGACGCAACGCGCTTCTTCAATGCTTCGAGCCGGGTCAGTGCCTTGTGGCTGTCGGCCGCGGAATAGTTGAGCCCCTTGCTGATGACGGCACGCACTGCCGGGTCGAGCGCGTCAGGCTGGCTGGCCAGCAATTCGCCGGCCGCTTCGAGCCGCTCGGCCACCCACGGGCCGTCGTAGAGCAGTGCAGCGGTTTCGATGAATGGTGCGAAGTCGACTTCGACGAGATCGCCCATGCCGGTGAGCCGCTGCAGGGCTTCTTCACAGGCTGCCGCCGACTGTGTATCGCCAAAAAATTCGCGCTGATCGCGGCTGGGTACGCCAATGCGCGAGCGCTTCGGCAAGCCACGCGGCTGCGCTGCGCGTGACCACGGATCCTCAAGATCCTGCTGGCCGGCAACACGCAGCACTTCCCAGGTATCGCCTGCGGTGAGTGCAAAGACCGATACGCAATCGAGCGAGCGACAGGCTGGCACCACGCCCTTGCACGACAGCCAGCCGCGCGTGGGCTTGGCGCCGACGATGTTGTTGAAGGCGGCGGGAACACGACCCGAGCCGGCAGTATCGGTGCCGAGTGCGAAGCTGACACAGCCCGCTGCCACAGCTACAGCCGAACCCGAGCTCGACCCGCCGGAGACGAACTCCGGGTTGAACACGCTGGCTGGCACACCGTACGGCGAGCGCGCGCCCACCAGGCCGGTGGCGAACTGGTCGAGGTTGGTCTTGCCGATCAGGATGGCGCCCGCATCGAGCAGTCGTTGTATGACCGTAGCATTCGCTGTCGGTATGTAGGCGAAGGCCGGGCAGGCCGCTGTCGTGGGAATGCCGGCGACGTCGATATTGTCCTTGACCGCGAACGGTACGCCGTACAAGGGCAAGCCGACAGGCCCCTGGCTGGCAAGCGCGGCTGCACGCGCCAGCGCGGTAGCCCGTGGTACGACATGGATCCACGCCGTGGGGTCCACGTGCCGTTCCAGGTGATCGTAAGCCTGGTTGATCACCTCTACAGGCGAGGTGCCCGACGCGTAGGCCTGGCGCAGTGTTTCGAGGGCGAGGGCAGGAATGCTGTTCTGATGGTCAGGCATATCGGTGGCGTCTGCGATGGTGATTGTCTGAGTCATGGTAGATGATACTTGTATACAAGATTGTATTCAGCAAGTGGTGTGCCAGCCTGACGGCGTGATGAACGACTTGATAAGCCATTGAAAACAAAATCGAAGTGGCCATATGCGGCTGCCCATGAGGCGCGGCGCAGTGGCTTCCTGCCTTGTTATAGGGCGGGCGGCGATATGCCTGCACCGGCGCAGGGCCTGCGGTCGTGCAGTGATGAAGCGGACAATGCATGGCCGCTTCGCTGCAGAGCCTGCTGGTCACATCCGCAAGGTCTGCCCGCACCGATTGGATCAGAACTTGCATGTAGACAAACATGTATGCAAGAGGATGGAGCATGGAACACGACAAGAATCCCGCGAAAGACGCGGCTAACCCCGCCTCGGCCTGGCTCGACTATGCCAGCATCGTTTCACAGGCCCAAGGCTATCAACTTGACGACGCACAGCTTGCCCGTGTGGCGGCACAACTGGAATTGATCAGCGCCGTGGCGGCGCCGCTGCTTTCCCTGCAACTGCCCGCAGAGATCGAGCCAGCGCCGGTGTTTCGCCCATGAGCGGCCCATCCTGGGAAAAGCTTGCGGCCTGGCAGATTGCCGACGCCGTGTCGTGCGGTGAAGTGTCTGCACACGAGGTCGTTACACAGGTTTTGCAAACCGTGCGCAGCCGCGATGCAAACATCAACGCCTATACCGATCTCACCGAGCGCCGTGCGCTCGAAGAGGCCGCCGCCATTGATGCCAGACGCATGCGTGGCGAGCCGATGCCTGCTCTGGCGGGCGTGCCCTATGCGGTCAAGAACCTGTTCGATGTAGAGGGCCTGCCCACCTTGGCGGGCGGCCATCGCGGCAGGGCGGGCCCGGCCAAGAGCAATGATGCGACGCTGGTGACGCGCGCGGCTGACGCGGGCGCCTGCCTGATCGGTACCCTCAACATGGACGCCTATGCCTATGGCTTTACCACCGAGAACAGCTTTCATGGCGTGACGCGTAATCCGCATGATCCGCTGCGTGTCGCTGGTGGGTCGTCGGGTGGCAGCGGCGCTGCGGTGGCGGCCGATATGTGTGCCTTCTCGCTGGGCTCCGACACCAACGGCTCGATTCGTGTGCCATCGTCATTCTGCGGCGTGTTCGGTCTCAAGCCGACCTTCGGCGGGCTATCACGTGGCGGCAGCAGACCTTTCGTACACAACATCGATCACGTCGGCCCTTTCGCGCGCGGCACACGTGATCTGGCGCGTGTCTTCGATGTGCTGGTCGGCCTCGATCCACGCGATCATGCCTGCAGCAGAGCCGCTGGGCCGAGCGTCGAAACAGGTGTGATGCGTGCGGCGCAAGAAGGTATCAGCGGCCTGCGTGTAGCACGGCTCAATGGCTATTTCGATCGCTGGGCCGGGCCCGACGCGCGCACCGCGAGCCGTTCTGTGGCCATGATGTTTTCTGCGCAGGAAGAGCTCGATCTGCCGGATGTGGCTGCCGCGCGGGGTGCAGGTTTCGTCATCACCGCCAGCGAATCGGGCGAGCTCTATCGTGGTGAATTGCAGGCGCATTACGAAGACATGGAGCCACTCAATCGCGACCGCATGCTTGCCGGCAGCCTGTTGCCAGCGACCTGGTATGTGCAGGCGCAACGCTTCCGCCAGCAGTTCCTGCGGCAGATGCTGGCGCTGTTCGAGCGCTTCGATCTGCTCGTCGCGCCAGCCACGCCCTGCGTCGCTACCGAGATCGGCCAGCAATGGCTGGACCTGCCCGGCGGACGCGTGCCGACGCGGCCTTCCATTGGCCTGCTGACGCAGCCGATTTCCTTCATCGGTCTGCCCGTCGTTGCCGTGCCACTACCCACCGCCAACGGCATGCCGATCGGCGTGCAGCTTATTGCGGCGCCCGGTCGCGAAGATATTGCGCTCGCCGCTGCCGCCGTGCTCGAAGCGGGCGGGCATACTTTTGTACCCAGAGTTTCACCCCCAGAGCCGTATCGAGGGAGCGCGCTATATGAAAATAGATGAGGAACTGGTTCGCGCTGAAGTCGAAGCCGCTTCCGACCGCTACGAAGCGGCTTTGCTCGGCAACGATCTCGACACGCTCGACGCCTCGTTCTGGCAGGATGCGCGCGTGCTGCGCGTCAGCGCCAAAGACGAATTGCTCGGCATCGAAAACATCCGCCGTTTCCGTGCCGGTCGGGTACCCACCGATGCGGCGCGCGATTATCTGTCGCGCCTGATCACCTGTTTCGGCGACCACACGGCTGTGGTCAACATCACCTTCCTGCGCAAATCAGACAGCCGTGTTGGCCGTCAGAGTCAGACATGGGTGCGCATTGATGACAGCTGGCGTATCGTGAGCGCCCACATCAGTTTTCGTGAATCTGAATAAGTGAGTTGAATTCATGGGGCTGAACGCATGAGCAAAGCAGAGGAGGCAGAAGCAGTGCTCGATGAACCGCAGGGAAGCATTGCCGGATCGCGCGTTGATCACGTCTACAACCGCGTCAAGGAAGACATCTTCGATTTTCGCCTGTTGCCCGGTGATCGTTTCACCGAGAGCCAGGTGGCCGACCGTCTCAAGGTCAGTCGCACCCCGGTGCGCGAGGCCCTGTACCGGCTCGAGCGCGAAGGCTATGTCTTCGTGCATTTCCGCAATGGCTGGAGCGTGCGGCCCTTCGATTTCGTCATGTTCGAGAACCTGTACGAGCTACGCCTTGTTCTCGAAACTGCTGCAGTGAGAAAGATTTGCGATGGCCCTGACCTTGCGCGCATCGAAGAGCTGAAAGACGTCTGGCTGGTGGCGGATGCGGATCGCGTCGTCGATTCATTGCAAGCCGCCGAGCTTGATGAAGCCTTTCACACCACCATCGTCGACGCCGCCGAGAACCCCGAGCTGGCGCGCGTGCATAACGACGTCATAGAGCGCATCCGCATCATCCGCCGCCTCGATTTCACGCAGGGTTACCGCGTCGAGCGTACTTACGAAGAGCACGCCAAGATCCTGCAGGCGCTTCTGCGTCGCCGTGCCGACACGGCCTGCTCCTTACTCAAGGCGCATATCGAGGAAAGCAGGGCCGAGGTGCGCAAGATCACCATTCACCGCCTGCAGGCCGCGCGGCAGAGCTGATCCAGCCTCACCTGCGCGCCGTTCGCATGCTCATTGCATCGCGTCGTTGAGCAAATGCGCCAGGCGCAGGCCGGCTTTCTCCATTTGTACCCGCGCGGTTTGCGACGCCTGCTGCAGATAGGCGGTGTCGATCATCACCGGCGCACCGAGATGCTCATTGCATGTGAAGCCGGTCAGCGCGTCATAAGCTGATTTGCGCGCCACGTCGCGCGATTCCAGCATCCAGGCGGTCGGCGCATCGGCAGCCAAGGGCGCATTGTCTGCAAGGGTGCCGCGCAACGGGCCCTCTTTCAGCGTGAGCACCGCGATGTCCGTATCCCATAGCGCATGCAGCGTGGTGCCTGGCTTGAGCTGGATAACCGTGGTGCCCGGTGCGAGCGCAACGGCAATATTGCCGCCATCGACATTCACGCCCGAGTGCAAGGGCTGATGCATGTCCCCGACGAGATGCACAACCCACTTCAGCGCTTCGTTACGCGACTGCAGTGACTGGCTGTGGTCTTTCAGGATCGCTGCGTACTTGATGATGAGCTGATCCACACAGTTGCCATCGCGGCACGCGCCCAGCTTGTCGGAGCACACCGGGTTGGCGCGCACATGCCAGCCCCGGTACGCATCCTTCGGTGCGATATCGCGAATCTCGTCAGCCCACGACGCAACCGAGGCCAGCGTCGTGCGGTGCGAAGGCTTGCCATTGCGATCCAGATCGTCGGCCAGCAGCGTGCGCATTTGTGCCAGCGCTGTGGGACTCAGATTGCTCTGTGCCAGGGCTGCGACGGCGGCATGTCCCTGCCGGCCCCACGCGCTGGCCGTGCCCGGCAGCAAAGCCAATGCAAACAGCAATGCAGTCATCCAGCGCATCCGGTTTCTCCTTTTTTCTTGTGTGCCGGCAAAGGCCGCCGCAGCGGCTACGTCCACATTGCCTCGCCGGTTGCTTCAAGCCAGCAAAGGTACGCGCGCAAATCGAATTCGAGCTGATGGTACGCAGGTTCCATGTGACAGCACAATTGGTAGAAGGCCTTGTCGTGATCGCGCTCGCGCAGGTGAGCGAGCTCGTGCACCACGATCATGCGCAGGAACTCTTCAGGCATGGTGCGGAACAGCGTGGCAATGCGAATCTCGCGCTTTGATTTGAGCCGTGTGCCCTGTACGCGCGAAATCGCCGTGTGCGTGCCGAGTGCGTTGCGGATCACGTGAATGTGATTGTCATAGCTGATGCGCGACAGTGGCGGTGCGTTGCGCTGGTAACGGCTTTTCAGATCATTGACGTACTCCTGCAACGCGCGCTCATTGCGCACCTCGTGCGCCGACGGATAACGCTTGAGCAGCGCCGGACCGAGCTGACCTTCGGCGATCATTTGTGCTGTCTGGGCGACAAGATGCGGGGAATAACCTGCGAGGTAGCGCGTAGGCGGGGTGGGCAGCACCGTGGACATACGCTGATTGTACGTTGCTACAACACAGCTGACACTGTGGCCCGCGCCATATCGTCCAGGCGTTATGAACGGTATGCCATATTGCCCGTATCGGGTGCGCTGCCAGCTTGCTAGATTCGTTCGCCTCCTTTGAACAATCACAGCCGCCGCACTCGCGGCGAAAGCGGGTCTGAAACGTGGATACTCAACGCACCTTGCTCGGCATTCTCACGCCTTCATCGAACACTTCGCTGGAGCCCTTGACCAGCGCACTCTGCGCAGCCGCGCCGGGCGTTTCCGCACATTTTGCGCGCTTTCCCGTAACTGAAATTTCTCTCAAACCGCAGGCGCTTGGCCAGTTTGATGACGACAAGATCATCGCAGCCGCGCGTCTCCTGGTCGACGCGAAGGTGCAGTGCATCGGCTGGAGCGGTACTTCAGCCGGCTGGTTGGGCCTGGAGGCCGATCATGCTTTGTGCCGACGTATCGAAGATGCTACCGGCATTGCTGCCACCACCTCTACACTCGCGCTTGTCGAGATCATGCAGAAGACCGGCGCCAGGACTCTCGGGCTGGTCACGCCTTACATCGATGACGTGCAGTCGAAGATCGTTGCCAATTTCGCGACCGAGGGCATGCAGTGCGTGGCCGAGCGGCATCTGGGCATCAGCACGAATTTCGACTTTTCCGAAGTCAGCGAAGCCGAACTGACTGATATGGTGGCCAGCGTCGCAGAGGCCGAGCCTGACGCCATTACTGCGTTCTGCACCAATCTCAAGGCCGCACATATGGCCGAGCGCTGGGAGGCGACCTACGGCATTCCCGTCTACGACACGGCTAGCACCGTCGTGTGGAAGATGTTGCGCATGCTCGATTACGACACGCGCCGCATCAGCGGTTGGGGTCGGCTCTTCCAGGAGGTCACCTGATGACAGACTCAAATACTCCTTGCTTTGATCTGGTGATCCGTAACGCGCGCTGCGCCACTGCGGCTGATGTGTTCGACGCAGACATCGGCATCTGCGGCGGGCGCATCGTTGCGCTGGGTAAAGTGCTCGCCGCTGGCGTACGCGAGATCGACGCAGGTGGCCGCTACGTGTTGCCCGGCGGCATTGATGGCCACTGCCACATCGACCAGCCGATGATGGATGGATCGACGATGGCCGACGACTTCTGGACCGGTACGCGTTCCGCTGCCTGCGGCGGTAATACCACTGTCATTCCCTTCGCCAGTCAGCTCAAGGGTCAGGGTTTGCTGGATGCAATGGCCGAATCGCATCGGCGCGCCGCGGGCAAGGCGGCTGTTGATTACGCCTTCCATCTCATCATCTGCGAGCCCACCGACCACGTACTCAAGCACGAGTTGCCGCAGGTCATGCGCGAGGGCTGTACCTCGTTCAAGGTCTATATGACTTACGACGACCTCAAGCTCGACGACAGGCAGATGCTCGACGTGCTGGCTGCTGCACGCCATGAGGGCGCCATGATCATGATGCACGCCGAGAACACTGACTGCATCGCCTGGCTCACCGAGCGTCTCATCGCTGCTGGCCATACCGCACCGAAATTTCACGCTGCCGCGCGGCCCATGCTGGTAGAGCGCGAAGCCACGCATCGCGCGATTGCACTGGCCGAGCTGGTCGATGTACCGATACTCATCGTGCATGTCTCCGGCCGTGAGGCCATCGAACAGATTCGCTGGGGGCAGGCGCAGGGCCTGAAAATCTATGCAGAGACCTGCCCGCAGTACCTCTTCCTCACCGCTGACGATCTTGACGACCACGCAGGCCACATGAGCGGAGCCAAGTGCATCTGCAGTCCACCACCGCGCGACAAGGCCAACCAGCAGGTCGTGTGGGACGCGCTGCAGGGCGGCGTCTTCGAAGTATTCTCTTCCGACCATGCGCCGTTCAGGTTCGCTGGTGAGGGCGGCAAGCTCGGCGCCGGGCCAAATGTATCTTTCGACAAGGTTCCCAACGGCGTGCCGGGTATCGAGACACGCTTGCCGCTACTGTTTTCCGCAGGCGTGCTCGAAGGCCGGCTCGACATCTGCGAGTTCGTCGCGCTGACCTCCACCAACGTCGCAAAGATGTACGGCCTCTATCCGCGCAAAGGCTCGATTGCCATCGGCGCAGATGCCGACCTGGTCATCTGGGATACCGATGTGGATATCGCGATTCGCAACGTCGACCTGCATCACAACGTCGACTACACGCCATATGAAGGCCAGCGCGTGAAGGCTTGGCCGCGCATGACGCTGTTGCGCGGTGAAATCGTTGCCGAGGGTGGGAAGTTTGTCGGCACGGCCGGGCAGGGGCAGTTCCTGCCTTGCGATTTGCCGATGCCGGCCAGGCCGCGCGTGCGCAATTGAGTGATCCGCCTCGCCAACATCCCGGCCATTCCCGCCTTCGCGGGAATGGCGGCGGAACCCTGCACGCCGCGATACATCGGAATAAGCTCTGCGCATGAATAATCCCGACATCCAGTCCATCGCCTCCCGGCTCATCGCCGCCAGAGTAGACAAACAGCCCCTTACGCCCGAAGACTGTCGCGCATTGCACATCAACTCACGCGCCGAAGCCTATGCCGTGCAGGCAGCAGTCTGGCAAAGCCAGCAAGGCACGATGCGCCCGCATGCCTGGAAGATCGGCAACAGCAGCGACGACCCTGCGCCGGTGAGGGCCGCCATGCCACGCGTTACAGAAAATGGCAGCGGCATATTGGCCGCTGACTTCCGTTTGTGCGGAATCGAAGCTGAAATCGCCGTACGCTTCGCACGCGATCTGCCACCACGCGCATCCGGCTGGTCGCGTGACGAAGTGCTGGCCGCCATCGGCAGCGTGCATGTCGCCATCGAAATCGTCGACACGGCGCTGCAAGACTACGCTGCAGCCGGCCCATTCCTGCGACTTGCCGACAGCATGTTGCACGGTGGCTTTGTATTGGGTGAAGCGTTGTTGGACTGGTATGCGTTGCCATGGCACGAACTCACTGCGCAAAGCTTCCTGGCCGATGTCTGCTGCGCCGAAAGAACGGGTGGGCATCCACACGTCGATCCCTTGGCGCTTCTGCCATGGTGGGCGAATGAGGGCTCGCACGATTGGAGTGGTGTCCAGGCCGGCGACATTGTTACCACTGGCACATGGAATGGCATGCACTTCGCCGATCACCCCGCGCGCATGGATGCCCGATTCATCGATGCCAGTGGCAAGCCATTGGCAAGCGCATGCGCAAGATTGACTTGCTGAGGATAAACGGCCGTATTGCGCAGAAGATTCAGGATGGTGTCTCTGTACGGGGCGACCAGTCTGGGGAAAGCGTGGGCACACAAACGAAGAGGGCCGGCTGCAAGCCGGCCCCTGAGCAGTATTGCCGTATTACGGTATTACAGATCCAGCTTGGTGATCTTGTTCCCGTCGATCGTGGCGTTAGCCATCAAGCCGCCATTGGTCAGAATGAAGCCAACGATAGGTTGTTGAACGGTCTTGGTGTCGATGGCGGCGTTGGCGCCGGCATTTAGAACCGCAACCGAAGCATCAGCACCTGCCGTCCAGCCCTTGCTTGCTTCAAACTTCGCCAGCGATTCCGATGTCATGAACAGCATGAACACGGCCTTGGATTGCGCGCCGGCAATCAAACCGATCGAACCGCCTGCGGTGTTGTAGTAAGCGGTAGGCTGGTTGTCCTTGCGCAGCACGCCTTCGCCATACGAAGCGCCTACACCCAGGCCGGCCGTGACCACGTTAGGAAATACGAGCACGCCCTTGGCTTTGGCGACCAGCTCGCGCGAGCCGGGTACTTGCTTGTACAGGTCGGCCAGTACCTTGTCGGTGCCGGCGTTGAGGTTGGCGCGTTTTGCGCCGGTGTCAGCCGTGGGCTTTTCAGGCATGGTCGTCGTGCAACCTGCGAAGCCGATGACGGTGATGGCTGCTGCCATCAAAAGGAAGGTACGTTTGAACATGCATTTCTCCTTGAATGAATATGCGTACCCATGAGCCGGCGCTTGCTGCTTGCGGAGCAATACAGGAAGGCATGACATCAGGGTGCTTGTCTTATCGACAACGATCCGTGCCGCAGAGGCCACTGATCTGTCACAGGCTTTTCAGCAAGAAAGAGTCCCGGGCTCTTCGTCGCCAAAACCGCAGTGGGACGGGCACAGGAAGCCAATGCAGCACCTCGTGCGTAGCGCGCGGATGCTGTATCAGACGTAAAAGTTTCCGGAGCACGTGACACCGGGCATGCGTGAGTGGACGCCGCCGCTCGCTGCCCTCAACTTCCATCCGTGCAGAGCCCTTCGTGGGTTCGGGATGAATTGTGCCAAGTGAAGTTGCGGGTGGGGATTTGTGCCCATGCTTCGACTCCACTCGCTTTGCTCCTTACGCTCAGCACGAACGGGGTGGGAGTGGATTGCAAGGGAGTGGATTGCGAATGTCATGAACAAGAGTCATGGCTGTAGACGGCGGGTGCGAAACACGCAGCATCGCGCACCGGCCGCCTCGTCAATCAAGCGACAACCACCATCTTTTGAAAAGGCGTGTGGTGGATCGCTTCGCGAACCCACTCTACCTGTCAGGAAACCAGCGTTGCCTGCAACGTAATCTCGGGCACGCTCGCCAACGCTTTTGAAAGCGGGCAATCGCGCTTGGCGGCTTGCGCGAGCTCCTGGAAGCGCGCTTCGTCGATGCCGGGAATCGTCGCTTTCAAGGTCAATGCAATCCGGTTGATTGCGAAGCCTTCACCCTGCTGCGCCAGACGCACACTCGCCTGCGTATCGACCGTGGTGGTTGCAAAGCCCGCCTTGTCGCAAGCGAAAGAAAACGCCATCGCGAAGCAGGCTGCATGAGCCGCGCCGAGAATTTCCTCCGGGTTCGTGCCGCTCCTGTCATCGCCGAAGCGCGTCGCAAAGCCATACGGCGCGTCCTTCAGCGCACCCGTCTCCGTGCTGATCCGGCCCTTGCCGTTCTTGCCAGCACCTTCCCAATGTACGGTTCCGATCTTGTCTGCCATGGTGATTCCTTTCGGGTGAGTTGCGTGACGTCAGATAAGGCGTCATGAGGGCGTTCGTGCGGTTGCCAAGCCTTGCAAACCTCCATTGGAGAATGTCACAGCTCGAGACGCTTCGGTCTGTTTCCCAGCGCACATATCTTTGGGCAAATTCGACTGGATTGCGCGAGGCCTCGTAGCAGTTCTCAAATACTCTGACGCTTCAACCACTCGATGAATGCGCGACCTGCCGGACCTGGCGGCTTGTCCCTGCGATATACCGCATGCATGGGCAGGAATTGCGAACGCGCGTGCACGCCTTCCACGCGGATCTTCACCAGCGTGCCGTTGCGCAGGTCTTCTTCCACCATCGGAATGGGCATCTGACCCCAGCCGAATCCGGCCTTGAGAAACGCGTGTTTCGAGCCCATGTCGGCGAGGCGCCAGGTCTGCGCTGACACCACGCCGAAGTCACGACCCTCCGACAGGACGGTGCGATCGGTCAGCACCAGCTGGACATGTTTGCTCAACCCGGATTTCGGCACCGTGCCGCGAATTGCTGCAAGCGGATGCTCCGGACTTACCACGCAGACGAAGGGCACTTCCAGCAAGGGCTGAGATTGCATTTCGTCAGGGATGGTGGGCAGCGTACCGATGACGCCGATGCGGCAGCGCCCATCGAGTACAGGCTGAATCACGGCGCCGAGTGCTTCGACATACATGCGCAACGGTGTGTCGGGATAATGCTCGCGGAATAAACCCACGGCGTGCGTGAGCGCAGCCATGGGATAGATCACGTCGATGACCACCACCAGCTCCGGCTCCAGGCCCTCACACATGGTGCGTGCGCGTGCCTTGAAGCCATCCATCCCGTCGGCTACCAGGCGCGCCTCCAGCAGCAGTGCGCGGCCTTCATCGGTCAGGCGCGGGTAGCGTGCGCTGCGATCGAACAGCGTCACTCCGAGCTGCAATTCAAGATTGGCGAGAGTCTGGCTGACGACCGACTGCGCGCGCCGGAGCTTGCGGCCTGCAGCGGAGAAGCTGCCTTCGTCGGCGGCGGCAATGAATGTGCGCAGTTGATCAAGGGTTACGCCATCGAGCATCCATCGGCTCCTTCGATAGGTTCCATCGAAATATATAGGCTTCCGCGCTACAGCGCTAATACCTAACCTTGGCTCCGGAGATTCGTTCTGCGTGATGCCTGGGTGGACATCCGCACTGCGCCAGATTCCTCCCCCTCAGTTCACTGGAGACATGCCATGACCAATGCAAGCAATCCGAAAGCCGGCCTCGACGCACTTCTGACCCCGGACAACTGCGCGCTGATCCTCATCGACCACCAGCCTTTCCAGTTCGCCGGGCTGCGCAGCCACGACACATAGACGGTAATCAATAACGTCGTCGGTCTCGCCAAATCCGCCAGGAATTTTGGCGTCCCCACTTTGCTCACGACGGTGGTTGAAGACAAGGGCGGCTTGCTCATCAAGCCACTACAGGATGTATTCCCCGAGCAGAAACCGATCGATCGTACTTTCATCAATACCTGGGAAGACGCGCGGGTGGTCGACTGGGTGAAGAAGACCGGCAAGAAGAAGATTGTCATGGCTGCGCTGTGGACCGAGATATGTCTGGCCATGCCGGTGATCCATGCGCTGGGAGATGGCTACGAGGTCTATATCGTCACCGACGCTTCCGGTGGTGTGAGCCTCGAGGCGCACGAGATGGCGGTGCTGCGCATGGTGCAGGCGGGTGCTGTGCCGATAACCTGGACAGTGTTCGGCTCCGAGCTGCAACGCGACTGGGCACGCACGGCAACGGTGTCTGGACTGGCGCAGATGCTCTTCGATCACATGGGTAACGTTGGCACCAGCCTGGCGTGGGAGCAGCAATTACTCAACGCGCCGCGACATGCCTGACGCGGTCCATGGCGGGCAGCGCCGCGAAGTGCTGCCCGCTCTCTCAGTCAAACGAAATCTGGAGTGCGTCATGAAAATCGGAATCATCGGAGCTGGTGGCATAGGTCAGGCCTTCGCAGGCCATGTGGCAAGAGCGGGGTACGAACTCGTACTCAGCAATAATCGCGACCCGGATTCGCTGGCGGAGATTGCGCGTGCGCTCGGGCCGCGGACCAGCGTTGCTACGCGGGAACAGGCTGCACAGGCCGATGTGGTGATGCTCGCCGTGCCGTGGCTGCAAGTGGAAGCTGCGCTATCGGGCTTGCCACCCTGGAAGGGGCGCATCCTCATCGATGCGACCAATCCTGTCGTCGGGCCTGGCTTCCAGGCAGCGGAGCTGGGCGGCAGTACATCGAGCGAGGTAGTGGCCTCCCTGGCACCCGGCGCGCGCGTGGTGAAGGCTGCCAACACCTTGCCACGCACCTTGCTGGCAAGTGATCCGCACGAGGCTGGCGGTCGCCGCGTGCTGTTCGTGTCCGGCGACGACGCGGATGCCAGGAAAGATGTCAGCGGCATTCTGCAGCGATCAGGCTTTGCGACGATAGACCTTGGTGATCTCGCGAGTGGCGGCAAGCTGCAGCAGTTTCCGGGCGGTCCCTTGCCGACGCTGAATCTCATCAAATTGGGCTGAGTTGGGCTGAGCTGGGTTGAGACACAACCGGGCATACAAACAGCTACGACTGATACAGATCAACAGGGAGAAGAAACATGAACAATTCCATTGCCGGGCATTCCGGGCCGCCCGTTTTCGACGCAGCCATCCCCTCCGCCATCTCGCTTGCTGGCAGGGTGCTCCTGAGCGCCATCTTCATTCTGTCCGGCATCGGCAAGCTTGCCGCCCCGGCCGCCATCGTTGGCTATATTGCATCGGTCGGCCTGCCGTTTCCGCAACTTGGCCTGGTCATCGCGGTGTGTGTCGAGCTCCTGGGGGGCGTCGCGCTGATTGCCGGCTATCGCACGCGCCTCGTTGCCGGCGGGCTTGCCGTGTTTTGCGTGGTGACTGCGCTGGCTTTTCACAACCAGCTCGGTGACCAGAACCAGTTTGCACATTTCTTCAAGAACATCGCCATGACAGGCGGACTGCTGCAAGTCATCGCGTTTGGCGCGGGTCGCTACAGTCTCGATGCGTGGCGAGGTGGTTGCGGGTGAGTTCAGGTTCTCCGCCAATACAGACGGAGGCGGTTCTTTGCGCGCGGCTTTCAGCGGGCAAGACCCCATTCCAGCGTAGGGCGCAGTGACAACTGCGCCGCATGTCCTTGTCATCGTTCGGCGGAGTTTCACTCCGCCCTGCGCCTCGCTCGAACGAGGAGTTCAATGGTGCCGCGACTCCTCCCCAAGTCCGTCATTTCCACCTTTGCAGAAATGACGAATGAGAGATTTCTGTTTTTACGCCGCGCCGAAAATTGTGGATAGCGGTAAGGCTCATCCCGGTAATGCACATCCTCGCTGATCAGCGACAGAAAGTGCGAATGTCGTTCCTGGCGATGTCTATGTCATTCTTGTCGAGCGGGGCGCCGTTGCCGTGCCTCAGCGCTCCGTTGACAATGTCGCGCGCGAGGTTGCAGCGCGATGCGTTGGTTCCATCCTCCCGCCCGTTGGAGAGCGACCGCGGCGGTGCAGGAGGCGGCCTGGATGCTTTCTCGATCGCTTCCTCTGCCTGGCGTTGTTTGAGGCGTCTTTCCTGCTCCTGCCAGGATGGCGCCGAGGTCGCCGTGGTATTGGACGCCGGCTGTGCAGGGGCTTGGGCCTGGGGCGCAGTTTTCAAAGGAAGGGCCTGGGCTTTGGCCGACTCGGGCTTTCTTTCCGAGTACTGCACACGCCCGTTCTCATCCACCCATTTGTAGACCTCCGCATGAGCGGTTGATAGCCCCAGCAGAATCAGGCAAACACTCAAGATGTACTGATTGGAGTTCTGGATTTTCATTGACCGTCCCTGGCAGCGAAGCGCGTGCGTCTCGTATTGTTTTCTGGATTCTCTCATATATGCCAGCAGAATTTTCGTTGCCTGCGAGGGGAACTACAATCTGGCTTGCCTCAAAATTCGGGATTACATACGTGACTTGCTGAATGGCAAAACACCTATGGAAATTCGACTTCTGCCAAGAACACGTCATTCCCGCGAAAGCGGGAATCCACTTCTACGTGAAGCTGTGCCCCTGAGTGGATTCCCGCTTTCGCGGGAATGACGAAAATTGAGGCTCAGTAAGCCGCGTATGTAATTCCCGAATTTTCCGGTGAACCGAACCAAATCCCGACGCGCGCACCAAACCCCTCGGCTCGTGCCGATGCGTTATTGTCACTCGCGTTGGCATCGCGTCTTGCATGTCGACAACTATCGCAACCCGGATCAGGAAACCGCGCATGCCGCATGACATCAGTCTGATCACTACCATCGCCGCGGCACTGGGCTTTGGCCTTCTCTTCGGTCTGGTCGCAGTGCGCCTGAAATTGCCGGCGCTGGTGGGCTATCTCGCGGCCGGCATCCTGATCGGCCCTGCTACGCCCGGCTTCGTGGCCGATGCGGCGCTCGCCGGGCAACTGGCGGAAATCGGTGTGATGCTGCTGATGTTCGGCGTGGGCCTGCACTTTTCGCTGAATGATCTGCTGGAGGTACGGCGCATCGCCTTGCCCGGCGCCATCCTGCAGATCGCGGTCGCCACCGCGCTGGGCATGGGTCTGGCCCATATGTGGGGCTGGGGTATCGGTGGCGGCCTGGTGTTCGGGCTAGCGCTTTCCGTGGCCAGCACGGTCGTGCTGCTGCGTGCGCTGGAGGAGCGCGGCATTCTGGATTCCATCAACGGCCGCATCGCCGTCGGCTGGCTGGTTGTCGAGGATCTGGTCACGGTCATGATCCTGGTGCTGCTCCCGCCGCTTGCAGGTTGGCTGGGGGGAACCGATCCGGGCGTTGGCAAGAGCCTGTGGGTCACGGTAAGCATCACGCTGGCGCAGGTCGCAGCTTTCATCGTGTTCATGCTGGTGGTCGGTCGCAAGC
Source organism: Rhodocyclales bacterium (assembly GCA_028292485.1). Taxonomy (GTDB): domain Bacteria; phylum Pseudomonadota; class Gammaproteobacteria; order Burkholderiales; family Rhodocyclaceae; genus Viridibacterium. The sequence goes on from JAQGMG010000039.1 coordinate 49,667, forward strand.
TTTTCCCCTGGGTGTTGTGGCAGGTGGCGCGTACAGGTTCGCGGGAGTTGTTCACCTTGTGCGTCATCGCGGCTGCCGTGGGTATCGCTTATGGCTCGACGAAGTTCTTCGGCGTCTCTTTTGCGCTGGGAGCTTTCTTCGCCGGCATGGTGTTGCGCGAATCCGAGTTGAGCCATCGTGCGGCCGAAGAGTCCCTGCCGCTGCGTGACGCGTTCTCTGTCTTGTTCTTCGTGTCGGTGGGCATGCTGTTCGACCCGATGGTGCTGGTCGACAGCCCGATGCAGGTGGTGGCTGTCGTCTTCATCATCGTGCTCGGCAAATCGCTCGCCGCTTTCCTGCTGGTGCTGATCCTGCGTTACCCGTTGGGCACGGCGCTGACCGTTTCGGCGAGCCTGGCGCAGATCGGCGAGTTCTCGTTCATCCTCGCCGCCTTGGGCGTATCGCTGGGCTTGATGCCGCCTGAGGGGCAAAGCCTCATTCTCGCGGGCGCCATCATTTCAATCGCGATCAATCCGCTCGTATTTCAGGCGATCAGGCCGATCAAGGCATGGATTCGCTCCAATGCGGAATTGGCGCGGCAGCTCGAACGGCGCAGCGATCCGCTGGCCGAATTGCCGATGGCCGTGGACCAGGAAAAGCTGACCGGTCAGGTCGTACTCGTCGGCTATGGCCGCGTCGGGCGACGCATTGCCGATGCGCTCACCGAGCGCGGTATTCACTTCGTTGTTGCGGAACAGAACCGCGAGATCGTCGAGCAGTTGCGCAGGCGTGGCATCGCCGCCGTGGCGGGCAACGCGGCCGAGCCCGCCGTGCTCGTGCAGGCGCACATCGCGCGCGCCACCATGCTGGTCATCGCGACGCCGGATACTTTTCACGTACGTACCATCATCGAAACCGCGCGTGCCCTCAACCCCGCCATTCAAAGTGTCGTGCGCACGCACAACGAGGCGGAAGCCGAGCTGCTGCGCCGCGAGAACGCAGGCCAGGTCTTCCTCGGCGAGCACGAGCTGGCTATGGGGATGACGCGTCACATCGTCGCCACCATGGAGCGCGCGCAGCAGCACCCGGTCGAAGCGGTGCCATAGCTTTCCAGAGGGGTTCCGGAGCGCACCGCTGCTCCTGAGCTTGGTGCATGCAGGCACTGATTGGGTGCCCGGCGCGCTTCATCGACACCTCCTCGTTTCCCCGCGCATCGCGCCAATACGCGCTTTGCAGGCCCGCCTGCTACGTGGCATATCGCTTGCTTTTGTCTTGTATGCAAGATCGTGCACAAGCAGGTCTACAGCATTGACACGAAACAAATCGCGCAATTTCACAGGGGAACTCACATGGCCGGACAGAAGTTTGATCGTCGCAATTTCCTGAAAATCGCCGCCGCATCGGGTGCGCTGGCTGCCGTATCGCAGTCGGCACTGGCGCAAGGCAAGCCGCTGGTGGTGGGCTTCATCTATGTCGGTGCGCGTGACGACTTCGGCTACAACCAGGCGCATGCGCAGGCAGCGGCGGTGATCAAGAAGATGCCCGGCATCAAGGTCATCGAGGAAGAGAAAGTGGCCGAGACCGTCGCCGTGCAGAAGACGATGGAAGCGATGATCGAACAGGACGGTGCCAGCCTGATCTTTGCAACCTCCTTCGGTTACTTCGACCCGCACGTGCTCAAGGTTGCGGCCAAGTACCCCAAGGTTTTCTTCGCGCACTGCGGCGGCATGTGGACCGAAGGCAAGCACCCGAAAAATGTCGGCAGTTTCTTCGGCTACATCGATGAGTGCCAGTATCTCAGCGGCATGATCGCAGCGAGCGTGTCGAAGACGAAGAAGGGCGGCTTCATTGCTGCCAAACCCATTCCGCAAGTGCTGCGCAATATCAACGCCTTCACGATGGGCGCACAGTCGGTCGATCCGGCCTTCACGACGCACGTGATCTTCACCGGTGACTGGTCGCTGCCGGTGAAGGAAGCCGAAGCTTCGAACAGCCTCGTCGATCAGGGCGCTGACGTGCTGACGTGTCACGTGGATGGCCCGAAGGTGGTGGTGGAAACCGCCGAGAAGCGCGGCGTGTTTACCACCGGCTATCACGCCAGCCAGGCGAAGCTCGCGCCCAAGGGTTACCTGACCGGTGCCGAGTGGGATTGGGTGGCGCCGTACAAGACGCTCGTCGAGGCGGTGAAGTCCGGCAAGCAACCGCCCAATTTCCTGCGTGGTGGCTTGAAGGAAGGCTTCGTGAAGATGTCGCCTTATGGACCGGCCGTGCCGGCCAAAGCCAAGACAGCGGCCGATACGGTGAAGGCCAAGATGGTCAAGGGCGAGTTCGTTATCTTCAAGGGCCCGATCAAGGACAACAAGGGTGCAACGGTCGTCGCGGCAGGTGTTTCGCAAGGACAGCAGGATCCGGTGCTGGAAGGGATGAATTATCTGGTTGCTGGCGTCGTGGGAAGTATTTAGCGCGGGCTAATGCTGTTCCCTCTCCCGCTTGCGGGAGAGGGTGCCCCGAGAGGGGCGGGAGAGGGAACAAGGTGGCGATGTAGAAAGTGCCTTGGTGCGATAGCCCTCTCCCGGCCTGACGGCCACCCTCTCCCGCAAGCGGGCGAGGGAACAGCAAAGTGCATCGTGGCATGAAAGTCCATCGCATGGATTTAGCTGAACGTCATTTTGTCCAGCATCTTTGACGTAGCCTGCTGAAAGATTCGAATGAACAGTACGCTGGAACGCATCCTGGTACCTCTCGGCGCAGTCGCGGTTTCGCTGCTGCTGTTTGCGCTCTTCGTGGCCTTGGCCGGTTACCCGCCGCTGGATGTGTTCGCCTTGCTCTACAAAGGGGGGTTCGGCAGCAGCTTTTCCTGGAACAACTCCCTGCAACGCGCTGCACCGCTGATCCTCACAGGTCTGGCGGTAGCGATTCCGGCACGGGCCGGGCTGGTTATCATCGGCGGTGAAGGCGCGATGGTGCTCGGCGGCCTGGCGGCAGCCATCGTCGGCGTATGGGGCCCCGTTCATATCCCGCTAGTGGCGCAGATCATCATGCTGCTCTCCGGCGCTCTTGTCGGTGCAATATGGATCGGCCTGTGTGGCTGGATGCGCCATGCACGTGGCATCAACGAAACCATCAGCAGCCTGCTGATGGCCTACATCGGCATCGCCCTGCTCAATCATTTCGTCGAAGGGCCGCTCAAGGATCCGAACAGTCTCAACAAGCCATCTACACCGCCGATTCCCGACGCCAACATGCTCGGCCTGACGCCGGGTTTCGATGTGCACATGGGTCTCCTGATTGGTGTGGTCGTAGCGCTCATCGCCTGGGCTGTGCTGCGCTTCACGACGCTGGGCTTTGCGCTCAAAGTGGTCGGCGGCAACCCGCGTGCGGCGCAGCTCGCCGGGCTGCGCGTCGGTCGCTGGATCATCGGTGCGTGTGCGGCCGGCGGTGCGGCGGCGGGTTTGTCGGGCGCGGTAGAAGTGGCGGCGGTGCATGGCGCCGCGAATGCGTCGCTCATCTCGGGTTACGGCAATGCCGGCATCCTGATTGCATTCATGGCGCGCCACAATCCGCTGGCGATCATTCCCGTTGCGGTGCTCATCGGCGGCATCGGCGCGGCGGGCGGCATGTTGCAACGTCGCCTCGACATGCCGGATGCCACTGTCATCGTACTGCAAGGTATGGCCTTCATCGCCATTCTCGCCAGCGAAGCTGTGATGGGCAGCCCTTGGCGGCGCATCGCGCAGCGGCTGTGGGGCATTGAACCGGCCACTACGCCAGTGGCACCCGCGCCGGTAACGGTTTTGGCCAAATCTTCCACGCTGGAGGCCGCATGAGCGCCGCTGCAGAATCCCTCGGCTGGCTCGGCGTACCGCTTGCTGTTTTCGCTGGTGCGATCCGCGTGTCGACCCCTTTCATGCTCGTGAGCCTGGGCGAATGCATCACGGAGAAATCCGGGCGCATCAATCTCGGTCTCGAAGGCATTCTCGTGATGGGCGCGATGGCCGCCTACGCAGCTTCGCTCAAGACCGGGTCGCCGTGGTTCGGCCTGTGGGCTGCAGCGGGCGTTGGCGCCGCGTTCGGCCTGCTGCATGGCTTGCTATGCAGCCTCAAGCGCGTTAATGACATTGCCATAGGCATCGCATTGATGCTGTTCGGCACCGGCCTGGCGTTCTTTCTCGGCAAGTCCTACATCCAGCCCAAGGCACCGAATCTGCCGTCGATTCCGCTCGGCTTCTGGACCGATAACCCGCAGCTTGCCAATGCGCTCAATGTGAATCCGCTGTTCCCCGCTGGCGTGTTGCTGGCGTTCTTCCTGCACTGGGCATTTCGCAATACGAGCTGGGGGCTGAAGGTCCGCATCGTCGGCGACAGCGCGGACGCGGCGCTGGCGCTTGGTTACAAGATCATTCCCGTGCGCATCGTTGCCACCATGTGTGGCGGCGTGCTGGCGGGCCTTGGCGGCGCGTTTCTATCGCTGTATTACCCGGGCAGCTGGAACGAAGCGCTGTCGAGCGGGCAGGGCATCATCGCTGTTGCGCTGGTCATCTTCGCGCGCTGGCAACCGCTGCGCTGCGTCGGCGCCGCGCTGCTCTTCGGTGGCGCAGGTGCGCTCGGCCCGGCCTTGCAGGCAGCGGGCGTGTCGAGCGGCTATCACCTGTTCAATGCAGCGCCGTACGTGCTGACGCTGCTGATACTGATCGCGAGTTGTTCGCCAACGCGGAGCCTGCAGGGCGCGCCAGGCGAACTGTCATTGACTCGCAGTTGAGGGGGAGACGACATGAGCGGACTCGGCGGCCTCAACAAATCACCCGATGGCATTGTCATGGGGTTGGTGCAGATACAGAACCCATGGGTCGCGACGCGCGAGGACCTGGCGAATCAGACAAAGCGCATCGTCGAACTCGTCGGCAAGGCGCGCCGCAATAACCCTGCGATGGATCTGGTGGTGTTCCCCGAGTACAGCCTGCATGGCCTGTCGATGGACATCAATCCCGACATCATGTGTTGGCTCGAAGGGCCCGAGGTCAAGGCCTTCAAGGCAGCCTGCGTCGAAAACAGGATCTGGGGCTGCTTCTCCATCATGGAGTTCAACCCGCAAGGCAACCCGTACAACACCGGCCTGATCATCGACGATCAGGGCGAGATCCGTCTCAATTACCGCAAGCTGCATCCTTGGGTGCCGGTCGAGCCGTGGGAGCCAGGCAATGTCGGTGTGCCGGTGTGCGACGGGCCGAAGGGCGCCAAGCTCGGGCTCATCATCTGCCACGACGGCATGTTCCCCGAGATGGCGCGTGAGGCTGCGTACAAGGGCGCTGAAATCATCATTCGCACTGCAGGCTACACCGCACCCATCCGGCATACCTGGAAAATCACCAACCAGACCAACGCCTTCCACAATCTGGCGCAGACGGCCAGCGTGTGCCTGTGCGGCAGCGACGGCTCGTTCGATTCGATGGGCGAGGGCATGTTCTGCAATTTCGATGGCACGGTGATGGTGGAGGGCAGCCATCGGCCGGACGAGATCATCACCTGCGAAATGCGGCCTGACCTCGTGCGCGAAGCGCGCATCCACTGGGGCGTGGAAAACAACATCTACCAGCTTGGTCATCGCGGCTACGTCGCAGTGAAAGGCGGCGCGCAGGATTGCCCTTACACCTTCATGCACGACATGGTCGCCGGCAAGTACGCCTTGCCGTGGGAGGCCGAAGTGATTCACAAGGATGGCAGCTCCTGCGGCTTCGCGCCGCCGGAGCGTCGTTACAGCGGAGAGAAGAAATGAGAGCAAAAAAATGAGTTTCCTCAAATCACGCCCTTATGCCTGGCCATTCGATGGCGATTTGCGCCCGGACAACACGGCTCTCGTGGTCATTGACATGCAGGTCGACTTCTGCGGCATCGGCGGTTATGTCGATCGCATGGGCTACGACATCTCGCTGACGCGTGCCCCGATCGAGCCGATCAAGCGGCTGATGGCGACGATGCGCGACAAGGGCTATCACATCATCCACACCCGCGAAGGCCATCGGCCGGACCTCTCCGACCTGCCTGCCAACAAGCGCTGGCGCTCACGGCAGATCGGCGCGGACGGCGTCGGCATCGGCGACGACGGGCCATGCGGGCGCATCCTGGTGCGCGGCGAAGCGGGCTGGGACATTATTCCCGAACTCGCGCCACTGCCTGGCGAAGTCATCATCGACAAGCCGGGCAAAGGCTCTTTCTACGCCACCGATCTGCAATTCATCCTGCGCACGCGTGGCATACGCAATCTGCTCATTACCGGCATCACCACCGACGTCTGCGTGCACACGACGATGCGCGAAGCGAACGACCAGGGCTTCGAGTGTCTGTTGGTGGAGGATTGTTGCGCTGCTACGGATCACGATAATCATCTCGCCGCGATACGCATGGTGCATATGCAGGGCGGCGTGTTCGGTGCGACGGCGATGAGTGAGGCTGTGATTGAAGGATTGCCGGATTAAGGAATACGAGCCGAGTTTGTGGTTCTCTCCCCGGAAGGGGGGCGTTGCGCAGGGAAGGGAGTGGGCAGGGTAGTGGGCGCGGGAATATTGAAAAGGCCCCTGTTCGCTTTCCTTATTTCTCCTGCATCAGGCGTCCTCCTCGCGGGGAGGGAATTGCAAACACAGGACGACTGGTTGGGCAAAGCACGCGCTATGCAGTGCCCTCTCCCCAGGGGAGAGGGTGCCCCCGGCAGGGGCGGGAGAGGGGGAAGCGTTCCTCAATGAACGGTCTCTGGAATACGCCCCTCTCCCGCCGCACCGCGGCACCCTCCCCCGAGGGGGAGGGGACGGCAAGCTGCGTCACTATTTGTAGCGAGCAACACATTGCAAGGACATGAACCATGACTCCCATCGAAGCAGTCCACCACGCCACCGGCGCCATGCGCCTCGACGTGTTGCATATGTCCAAGCATTTCGGCTCGCTCGCCGCGCTCGATGACGTTTCAATATCCATCCCCGCAGGCAGCTTCCACGCGCTGCTCGGCGAAAATGGCGCAGGCAAGAGCACGCTGGTGAAATGCCTGGTCGGCTTCTACAAGCAGACGGCGGGCAGCGTGATGATCGATGGTCGCGAGACCGACATCCCGACACCAACCACGGCTTCTGCGCTAGGCATTGGCATGGTCTACCAGCACTTCACGCTGGTGCCCTCGATGACCGTCGCCGAGAATCTGGTCGCGGCACGCGGCGCCTTGCCCTGGAAGCTCAACTGGAAGGCCGAGAAAAAAGCGCTGACCGAATTCATGGAAACCGTGCCGTTCAAGCTGCCACTCGACAAGCCTGCTTCTTCGCTCGCTGCTGGCGAAAAGCAGAAGGTGGAGATAATCAAGCAGCTCTATCTCAAGCGACGCTTCCTGATCCTCGATGAACCGACCTCTGTGCTCACGCCCGACGAGGCTGACGAAGTACTCGGCTTCGTGCACGGCCTGACGCGTCAGCACATGTTCACTGCCGTGATGATCACGCACAAGTTTCGCGAAGTGATGGCCTATGCCGATGCCGTGACAGTACTGCGTCGCGGCAAGATGGTCGGTAGCGGACAGGTCAGCGACTTGAGCATCGACGCCATGGCCGAGATGATGGTCGGCAGCAAGGTCAACACCAGCAAGCATCGCGCGGAACGCACAACTGCGCCGGAAGCCGCGCCACGGCTGCATCTGCAAGGTGTCACGGCGCTCGGTGACAACGGCTTGCCGGCCGTGCACGAGCTGAGCCTGGCCGTGCGGCCGGGCGAGATACTCGGCATTGCAGGCGTCTCGGGCAACGGCCAGCGCGAGCTTGCCGAGGTGCTCAACGGCCAACGCTCCCTGCATGCCGGCAGCATCAAGATCAGCGATGTAGAATTCACCGGATCGCGTCGTGAGCGCGCCGAACGTCGAGTATTCAGCTTGCCGGAAGAGCCCTTGAAGAACGCCTGTGTCGGTCCCGTGTCCGTTGCCGACAATATGGCGCTGCGCAACTTCGATCAGGCGCCGCTATCGCGCTTCGGCATCCTCAACAGCCGTGCCTTGCGTGCGCAGGCCACGCGCTTTGTCGACACCTTCCGCGTCAAGACTCAGGGCATCGACGCACCTATCTCATCGCTCTCAGGTGGCAATGTGCAGCGCGCCGTGCTGGCCCGCGAGCTGTCCTGGCCCGTCGACGTACTCATTGTCGCCAACCCCGTCTTCGGCCTCGACTTCGCCGCCGTCGCCGAAACGCATGCCCGCATCATGGGTGCCCGCGCGGCCGGCGCCGCCATCCTGCTCATCAGCGAAGACCTCGACGAGCTGCTTGAGCTCGCCGACCGCATCGCGGTGATCAGCGAAGGCAAGCTCGTCTATGAGACAAGCGCCGAGACCGCGGACGTACGCACCCTGGGGCATTACATGGGCGGTGGGCATCACGCGGAAGCTGCTTGACTTCACAGCACCGCGCGCCGGGCCTTCCACCTGCGCCACAGTTTGCGCAGCGCGACGAAGCCCGGCACTAGAATAACCAGCCACGGCAATACCGCAGCAATGAATGTGATCAGCGAAGCCAGGCTGCTCATCAAGGTCTCGCCGGCATGATTCCAGGCGGATGCAACAGGACGAAGGAATCCGCGCTCTCGCATCGACGCACGGCCGCGGAAATCGATGCTGAGGGCAATTTTCTCTGTCTCGTCGGCAAGCGCTTTGCGAATCCCGTTGAGACTGTCGAGTTCAGCTTGCGTCTGCGTGAGTTCGCGCTGAATTTCAAGCACGTCCGCAATCTTGCCGGGATGGCTCGCCAACATTGTTCGCAAGCGCTCGCGCAGGTCGTTGAGGTTGCGAAGGCGAGCCTCAGTGTCGATCACCGCATTAGTCTTGTCTTCGGACTGACGCGAATGTTGAACAACCTCAGCATCCTGCCCAAACCCTGCAAGGAATGCGTCCAAAGCTGCGGGCGGTATACGAGCCGTCAAGCTGGCGCTCGGCGGTTCGTATTCGTTCCCTTTCCGCTGGCCGGCACTGGGCACCTCACAGCCAAGCTGTTCGCAGCGTCGCACCGCTTCTTCGAAGATACTCTGGAGTGCCGCGTTGCGTGTTTCGATCACGAGCTGATGTCGCAAGGCGATATGACGCTGCACTTTCTTGTCCGACACCTTCTTTGCTCCGGCAGCCGCAGAATGCTCGGCCATAGACGCAGCAGCAGCGGGCTCTGGTGGCATTGGTGCTGACCTCTCGGGGTGGTCGCAGGCTACGGTAAGAAGACAGATAGACAACAACACGCTCAACTGGATCAGTTTCATTTTTTCCCCACTAAAGTGTTTGCAAAGCAAATGAAACGACCGATTCGCCGCCGCTGGCTTGCACGTCCGCTCTTGCGAAGCCGATCAAACCGCCAGATGCTCGTACAGCGCCGTAGACAGGTAGCGTTCGCCGAAGCTCGGAATGACGACCACGGTGGTCTTGCCCTTGTTCTGTGGACGCCCGGCCACTTCGAGCGCCGCCCAGATGGCGGCACCTGACGAGATGCCAACCAGCAGGCCTTCTTCGGTCGCTGCACGGCGGGCGATATTGAAGGTGTTCGCATTGTTTACGCGAACCACCTCGTCATAAATCTCCGTGTTGAGGATGCTGGGCACAAAACCGGCGCCGATGCCCTGGATCGGGTGCGGGCCGCGCTGGCCGCCGGAGAGCACCGGGCTGGCATCGGGCTCGACGGCGACGATCTGTACGCCCGGTTTGCGCGCCTTGAGTACTTCGCCGACGCCGGTGATGGTGCCGCCGGTGCCGATACCGGCGACGAAGATATCGATGTTGCCGTCAGTGTCGCGCCAGATTTCTTCGGCAGTAGTGCTGCGGTGGACTTCCGGGTTGGCCGGGTTGTCGAACTGCTGCGGAATGAAGTAGCGCGCGTCGCTGGCGGCGAGCTCGTTGGCGCGCTTGATGGCGCCGGGCATGCCTTCCGGGCCGGGCGTGAGGATGAGATCGGCACCGTAAGCCTTGAGCAGAAGACGGCGCTCGCGGCTCATCGTCTCGGGCATGACAAATGCACATTTTAGGCCGCGCGCCGCACACACCATCGCCAGACCGATGCCGGTATTGCCCGAAGTGGGTTCAAGGATGATGGTGTCGGCCTTGATCTTGCCGGCCTTGTCGGCCGCGTCGATCATGGCCATGGCGATACGGTCCTTGACGCTGTGTGCCGGATTGAAGAATTCGAGCTTGGCGAGGACCGTACCGTCGATGCCGGCGGTGAGGCGGTTGAGCTTGACGAGCGGGGTGTTGCCGATCAGATCAGTGATGGAATTTGCGACACGCATGGGGCTCTCCTTGTGTTCGGTGAGCCGATTCTACGCCAGTGTTATCACCGTAAAGGAAGTGCAAAGGGTCGCGCAGGATGGCAAAGACAGGATTCTGCAGGTCGGTGCTGAGCCGATTTGACAAATGAGGATGCCCAGCGCATATCCGTGCCAGCAGTGTTGGGCTTCCTGCGTCAGCCCAACCTACAACGAGCGAATCTTGCCCAGCAGCGCGGTCGTCGAGCGGGCGTGCTCAAACGGCACGGAATGCACGCTGCCGCCCCAGCCGATGACTTCGGCATAGCCGACGATCTTCTCGACGGGCCAGTCGCCGCCTTTGACGAGCACGTCGGGCCGGCATTGCAGGATGCGTTCGATGGGTGTGTCTTCGTCGAACCAGGTGACGAGGTCGACGCAGCCGAGAGCGGCCATGATGGCGGCGCGGTCGGCGAGGGTGTTGATCGGGCGCTCGTCGCCCTTGCCCAGGCGTTTGACCGAGGCGTCGGTGTTGAGCGCGACGATCATGGCGGCGCCGAGGGCGCGCGCCTGGCCGAGGTAGGTGACGTGGCCGCGGTGCAGGATGTCGAAGCAGCCGTTGGTGAATACCAGCGGGCGCGCGACAGGGTGCAGGCGCAGATGCTCGACAAGATCTTCGGGCGCGACGATCTTGTCTTCAAACGCCGGTCGCGGGTAGTACGGGGCTGACACGTTGCGGCGCGCTCAGGATGCAGCCGCAGCGTATTGTTTGCGGAAGCGGTTGAGATCCGTGATGGTCTCGAATTCCTGCCCGAACAGCATGGACAGGTTGCGCAGGATGCCGGCGATGACGCGTGATTCCTGATCCTTGCCGAACATGATCTGCGTGTCGAGCCAGTGTTCGAGCCATTCCGGATCGGGCAGGCGCGATTGCACCGTGTCGTTCGGGAACAGTTCCTTGTTCACGTGCAGATTGGTCGGGTGCAGGGGCTTGCCCGAGCGCGAGCTGGACGCCATCAGTACACCGATCTTGGAGAAGGCGCCACGCGCCGCGTCGCCGGTCTGCTCGATGGCGCGCTTCATGAATTTCAGATACGCACCGCCGTGACGGGCTTCGTCGCGCGACAGGTGGTCGTAGATTTTCTTGATGACCGGCTCGGTATGCCAATCGGATGCGCGGCGATACCACTGGGTCAGGCGTACTTCGCCGCAGAAGTGCAGCATGAGTGTTTCGAGCGGCGGCGCGGGTTCGAATTCGAAGCGCACGGCGTGCAGCTCGGCTTCGGTCGGCACGAGGTCCGGACGGAAGCGGCGCAGGTATTCCATCAGCACCAGCGAGTGCTTCTGCTCTTCGTAGAACCAGATCGACATGAACGCCGAAAAGTCGGAATCGTGCTTGTTGTCGCGCAGGAACATCTCGGTAGCGGGCAGGGCCGACCATTCGGTGATGGCATTCATCTTGACGGTGAGCGCCTGCTCATCGGTCAGCAGTGTGGGATCGAATTCAGCCCAGGGGACGTCGGTAGACATGTTCCAGCGGGCAGACTCGAGCGATGCGAACAGTTCCGGATAAAGCATGTTTGTGGGGGTCTCTCGTTAAAACGGCTTGAGGTGTTGCGTTGCCCGTTGAGGGGGCTGACAGCCCGTTATTGTACCTCGCGGAGGCTGCAAAGTAAGAGCCCCGGATATTGAGCACTGACTGGGCGCGCGCAGCGGTATTGCTCAGGGGAATACGTATTGGCTGGTGGGCTGGATGCGCGGCGGCGCGTGGTCTTCCGCATTTTGTGTGCCTGCTGCATCCGTGGCGGCTGTTCCGGCGTATGCAGGTTAGTCGACGCTACGAACCACAGGGGCGAGGGAACAAGCATGAAGATGGGAGAGATTCCACACGGGATGGGCCTGCGGGCGAATCCCGCAGGCGGGGAGCAGGCCATGCGCATTGCCGTGGTTGGTGCGGGAGTGGCCGGACTGGGGTCGGCCTGGTTGTTGTCCAGGCAGCACAATGTCACCTTGTTCGAGGCAGGCAGCTACCTTGGCGGCCACGCCAATACTGTGGATGTGACGCTCGATGGCGTGACCCACCCGGTTGATACGGGCTTTCTCGTTTTCAATCGACGTACTTATCCGAATCTCTGCGGACTATTCCGCGAACTCGGCGTTCCGGTTGCGAAGAGCGAGATGTCTTTCGCGGTGAGCCTCAAGGAACCACATATCGAATGGGCCGGCACTGATTTGCTGTCGCTATTTGCGCAGCGCTCAAATCTCGGCCGATCAGCTTTCTGGGGCATGCTGTCGGACATTTTTCGCTTCAATCGCGAAACCACGCTGCTGGCGCGTGAGCATGCTGCGCCCGATATCTCGCTGGGCGAGTATCTCGACCGGCACAACTATGGCGAAGCTTTCCGCTACTGGTATCTGGTGCCGATGGCCGCTGCCATCTGGTCGTGCCCGACACAGCAGATGCTCGCCTACCCGGTGTCCACTTTTCTGCGCTTTTGCCATAACCATGGTTTGTTGCAGATATTCGATCGGCCACTGTGGATGACGGTTGAAGGCGGTTCGCGGGCTTATGTGCAACGCATTGCGGCCAGCCTGCCGGATGTTCGCCTGTCATCGCCGGTGCTGAATGTCGAGCGTAGCGCAGGTGGTGTGAGCGTAGTCAGCCGTCATGGTACCGAGCGTTTCGACGCCATCATTTTTGCCTGTCACAGCGACCAGGCATTGCGCATTCTCGATGGCCAGGCCTCGCAACTCGAACGCGCCGTGCTCGGTGCAATCAACTACCAGCACAACCGTGCGGTGCTGCATACCGATACGCGCCTGTTGCCGCGCCGTGAGCGCGTCTGGGCGGCGTGGAACTACATGGCGGGCGAGGGCGCCGCTGACCGGCGTCCGGTCAGTGTTTCCTATCTGCTCAACCGTTTGCAACCGACGCCATTCAAGACACCGCTGGTGCTTTCGCTGAATCCGTTCGAGGAGCCTGTGGCCGACAAACTGATCCGGAGTTTTGAGTATGAGCACCCGGTGTTCGACCAGGCGGCGATCGATGCGCAGGCGCATCTGCCGATGCTGCAAGGTCGCAACCGCACCTGGTTCTGCGGCGCATGGACGGGCTACGGTTTTCATGAGGACGGACTGAAATCTGCCATGGATGTTGCCGCCATGATGGGCGTGGTGGCGCCGTGGCGGGCACGTCGTCTTGCGCTTGCATCGACCGGGCATGTCGCCGATGCACAGGAAATCGCTGGCCTGCAGGAAATGTCCGCATGACGCCGAGCGCCACCGTCAGCCTCGGCGCGGCGATGCACGAGCGTCATGCGCCCGTAAGCAATCGTTTCAGCTACGGCCTGTTCACGTTGTGCCTGCCGCTATCGAAGCTGGGTGAGCTCAGGGTTCCCCTGCTGGGCATCAATCGCTTCAACCTCCTGGCGTTCCATGAGCGCGACCACGGTGCGCGCGACGGTTCGCCCCTGCTGCCATGGATTCACAACCTGCTGGCGCGGCACGGACTGGCTGGGGTAGCCGATGGCGAAGTGATGCTCCAGACCTTGCCGCGCCTGTTCGGCTATGTCTTCAATCCGGTGAGTTTCTGGTATTGCCTGGATCATGACGGCCAGATACGTGCCGTGCTCGCCGAGGTCAATAACACATTTGGCGGCCATCACAACTACCTGATTGCTCACCCCGATGGCGACGTCATCGGTAATGACGATGTGCTGAGTGCGCACAAGGCGCTGCACGTATCGCCGTTTTTACCGGTACGCGGCGAATACCGCTTCCGCTTCTGGCAACGAAGTGGCTGCGTCGGCGTGGCGCTGGACTATTTCGATGGTGGCATGAAGATGCTGAGCACGCGCCTGTCCGGCCGGCCGCAGCCGTTGACCACACCCAATCTGCTGGCGGCATGGCTGCGCTGCCCTTTGCTGACGGTGGGCGTCATTGCGCGCATCCATTGGCAGGCATTGCGCTTGCTGGTCTTGCGCGTGCCTTTTCTGGGCGCAAGGCTGCAAGCTTCACAAACTGGCGAGAACAAGCAGGGGGCAAGATGAACACGCAAACCGCGCAGGAGAACACGGACGCAGGTATCAACGATTCACGCGTTTCAATGCCGAGAGCCGCGAAACTGGTGATCGGAATGCTGGAGCGCCTTGGCGGCGGCGCCATCGTCATCGAGCTGCCCGATGATGGTTGTGTGCGCCTTGGTGACGGGCCGCTTGTGGCGACTCTGGTGGTACGCGACTGGCAGGTCTTCGAGCGCATCATCGGCAAAGGCTCGATCGGTTTTGCCGAATGCTGGATGGAAGGCTTGTGGGAAACCGATCATCTCGCGGCGCTGCTGACGCTGATGGCCAGCAATCGTTCTGCACTGGAACGCGCCATTCACGGCAACGCGCTGCGCCTGGTGGCGTATCGCATGTGGCATTGGTTGCGCGCCAACTCGCGTCGCGGCAGCAGGAAGAATATCGAGGCTCACTACGACCTGGGCAACGACTTCTACAAGCTGTGGCTCGATGAAACGATGACCTATTCCAGCGCCCGCTTCACCGCGCCGGATATGCCTCTGGAAGAAGCGCAGCGCGAGAAGTATCGCCGCATCCTGCAACGCCTGCAGCCGCAACCGGGCCAGCGCATTCTCGAAGTCGGTTGCGGCTGGGGCGGCTTTGCCGAAGTGGCCGCCACCGAGTTTGCATGCTCCGTGCATGGCCTGACCCTGTCGCCTTCGCAGCTCGCCTGGGCGCAGCAGCGTGCCGAGCGGGGCGGCTTTGCGGATCGCGCAACATTCGAGCTGCGCGATTACCGTGACGTCAGCGGGCAATACGATCACGTCGTCTCCATCGAAATGATCGAAGCGGTGGGCGAGGAATACTGGCCGACCTATTTCAGGAAGCTGCACGAATGCGTAGCGCCCAATGGACGCATCGTCATCCAGGGCATCACGATTGCGCATTACCTGTTTGCGCACTATCGCAATGACGTGGACTTCATCCAGCGCTACATCTTTCCCGGCGGCATGCTGTTGTCACCTCACATACTCAGCCAGCAAGCGCAACGCGCCGGGCTCAAGCTCGTTAGCGAAGAGGCGTTCGGCCTGGACTACGCGCGTACGCTCGCCGACTGGATGGCGCGTTTCAACAAGGTGCGCGAGGCGGTGCTGGCACAAGGTTTCGACGAACGTTTCGTGCGCATGTGGCAGTTCTATCTTGCCTATTGCGAAGCGGGCTTTCGTGCCGGCTCGACTGACGTGCATCACTTCGAGCTGATGAGAAGCGCCTGATCCGGCGCTTGCGTACTTTTTGTCCGCAATTGCAATCCTGTTGCGCGGGTGCTCGCGGTTGCAGGTTGGCACCCAATAGCCTGTGGCTACCTGTTACTGCAGGACTCCCGTTTTTACAGGTTTTCGCACGCGCGCGTCGCCGCGTGGCGACAATGCGCAGCCTTGTCCTTTTTCTCGTTGTTTGGGGTAATCTCCGGTCTTTGCGGGCCAATGCGGGCCGGCGTGGCCAATGCGAGCGACAGGCGTTTTTGGTATCGCGCTGCTTGTCTCGGCGATGAGTGCTGTGAGGTCAGAAATGTCGAGAACATCCAGAATATGAATCCGTTTGTCCGCAATATACTTTTGATCGACGACCACGCCTTACTCCAGCATGCCTTGTCGGCCATGCTCGAACCGCTTCTCTCCGGGGGCGACATAGTTTGTGCGGCTTCCGCACAGGAAGCTGTGGCGGCGCTGCGCAGTGGCAAGCATTTCCATCTGATTCTTCTTGATCTCAAACTGCCCGACAGTGATGGCCTGCGTTTGCTGACCGTATTGCGCAAGGAGTCGCCGGGCGTGCCGGTCGCCGTGTTCTCGGGTCAGGACGCACCCATCTACCGTCAGCTGGCGCGTGAAGCCGAGGTCGATGGCTTCCTCGGCAAATCGATGGCGCCTTCTGCCCTGATCGAGGGTGTGCGTATCCTCCTCGCCGGGCGTCGTTTTTTCGACGATTCGGGGCCACGCGTGGTCGGCGAATCGCGTTCGCGCCCCAAGCTCAGTCCGAAGCAGGAGCGCGTGTTGTGCTGCCTCATGGAAGGTTTGTCGAACAAGGAAATTGCCATCAAGCTCGACCTGTCAGAGCGCACCGTCAAGATGCATCTGACTTCGGTTTATCAAGTGCTCGGCGTCAGCACGCGATCACAAGCCATCCTGGTAGGACAATCACTTAACCTGTCGATGCCCGCTGAAGATGACTGACGTGCCTGCGCGTTTGCGTGCCAGGCGCATCGTGCTGATCGCTGCGGCATTGTCCGGCGTCGGTCTGCTCGTGAGCATTCCGGCCCCATCGACGCTCAATCTGATCTGGTTCGTGGTCCTTTCCGTATGCCTCGGCCTGAGCTTCATGCGCACACGTCACTCCGACGCGGACAAGGCCGAAAGCCCGACGCAGGAGATGGCGACCGTGTCACAGCTACCGGGTGTTTCACAGGCGCACGAAAACACATCCGCCTTTCTTGCATCCGTAGGGCATGACCTGCGCCAGCCCTTGCAGGCGATTTCGCTGTATGCAGCCACGCTTGCTACCCACCCGTTGCCGGATGCTTCGAAGCAACTCGTCGGTGGACTCGAGCTCGCCGCAGAAACGCTTTCTGCCCAGTTCGAAGAAGTCATGGCGATTGCCAAGCTGGCATGTGGCCGCATACCGCTCGACCCCAAGCCGGTGGCATTGGGCGCGGTGCTGTCGAGCACCGTTGCTACCTACCTCGATCAAGCCCACGACAAGAGCCTGCATCTGCGTTATGTCGGCACGCCGCTGCGCGTGTGGGCAGACGAGACTTTGCTGGCGCGTGCGGTGGATCGACTCGTCGCGCATGCCGTGCAGACGACCGAGCGTGGCGGCGTGCTGGTTGGCTGCCGCCGGCGTGGCGATGCGCTCTTGCTGGAAGTGCGGGATACCAGTGGCGGCATTGCGCCGGAGCTGCTGACCGAAGTGTTCAAGCCGTTTTCCGGCTACGGCCAACGTTTGATCGATCGTGCGCTGGGGCTGGTGCTTGCCGAGCGCATCGTCAAGTTGCTGGGCGGCACGCTGTCGCTCAGATCGATTCCCGGCCGCGGCAACATTTATACGATCCGGTTACCGCGACTGACGGGCCCCACGCCCGTCTGAGCAGTGGGGTCGTGCGCCTAGTTTGGCGCAGTTGCCGGTTGCGTCGCCGCTTTGGGTGCAACGGAGTTCGGATCGATACGCCGCATCTCCTCATCACCGAGAATCTCGAAGAGGTTGACGACCTTCTGCACGCCGCTGGTGGTGCGGGCGATGTCCACCGCAATCTTCGCTTCGTTTTCGCTCACGACGCCCATCAGGTACACGACGCCAACCTCCGTGACGACCTTGACGTTGTGGCCTGAAATGCCCTTCGTTTCCGGATTGAGCAGGCGCCCCTTGACCTTGGAAGTAGTCAGGGCGTCGCTGGTGTGATTACCAACGGATGACGGCCAGTTCACCGTGACTTCGTTGAACACCTTGCGCACATTCTGCGTTTCGCTGGCAATTTTTTCTGCCTGCGTGCGACTGCCTTCGTCCTTGGTCTGGCCTGTCAGCAGCACCCAGCGATTCACGGCAGTGGTGGAGATGCTTGCCTTGTCGTCGAGCTGCTGATTGATCTGGCGCATGATGCGCACTTCGATCTCGCTGTCCTCAAGCTGTGTTCCATAGCTGCGGCGATCAAGCGTTGCCGATACGCCGGTACCCACGCCAGTGGCAATCAGTGGCACGCAGCCTTGAATGCAGGCAATACTCGTGCAGGCAATCATCAACGCGTTGAGTTTCAATTTCATCAGTTATCTTCTCCCATCAACAGGCAATCGATGCCATCGCACAGACAGTGGATGGCCAGGATGTGAACTTCTTGAATGCGTGCTGTGCGGTCGTGCGGCACGCAAATATGAATGTCGCCTTCGCGCATAAGTTCCGCGACATGACCGCCGTTGCGGCCAGTCATGGCGACTATGCGCATGTCCCGTTCCTGAGCCGCCCCGATCGCATCGAGAATATTGTCAGAGCGCCCGCTGCTCGAAATTGCCAGCAGTACATCACCGGGTTGCGCCAGCGTATGTATCTGCCTGGCATATATCTGACGAAACGAATAAATATTGGCCAGCGCGGTGATTACCGGGCTGTCCGACGAGAGCGCCAGCGCGGCCAGCTGGGGCCGTTCGCGCTCGAAGCGCCCCATCATCTTGGCAGCGAAATGCTGCGCGTCGGCTGCCGAACTGCCGTTGCCGCATGCCAGGATCTTGCCGTTGCCGAGGAGGCAATTCACCATCATCTGCGCCGCATCGGCAATCGGGCCTGCCAGTATTTCGGCTGCCGAAAGCTTGGTGCGCGCGCTTTCCTCGAATTGGCCCGCAATGCGGCTCAGCAAATCCACCGGTCACTCCCGATCAAAGATGGCGGATGTTAGCACGCAGCCCACCGGGCTCCCGGCGGCACCTCGGGTGGCACATCAGGCCGCACCTCAGGCGGCAAGCCCACGTGCCTCATCGAGGCCAAGCATGATGTTCATGCACTGGATCGCAGCGCCCGATGCACCCTTGCCAAGATTGTCGAAGCGCGATGTCAGCAGTATCTGTTCGTCATTGCCGAAGACGAATATCTCGGCGCGGTTGGTTTCGTTGCAAGCGGTGGCCGGCAACTGGCCGTTGTCGAGCACGCCACTGGTATCGGCGGGCATGACTTTCACGAAAATCTCGCCCTTGTAATAGTCGGCGAAAAAAGCCTGCAATTCGGCGGGGGTTCTGCGTTGCGCCAGCGTGCTCGCAGGCAGCGGCACGGCGACGATCAGACCCTGCGCAAAGTCACCAACGATAGGCGTGAAAAGGGGCGCGTGCTTCAGGCCGGTCAGCGCGCGCATTTCCGGCAGGTGCTTGTGGGAAAGGCCCAAGGCATAAAAACGCGGACTCTTCATGCTCTCTGGCAGCTCGGCGGGCTGCTCATAGCTGGCAATCATTTCCTTGCCGCCGCCGCTATAACCGGTGACCGAATAGGTCGTTGCTGCGAAATCGGGCGAAACAATGCCGGCGGCTACCAGCGGGTGCATCAGCATGATGAACCCACTGGCATGACAACCCGGAATTGCTACTTTCTGTGCGGTGCGGATACGCTCGCGTTGGCCCGCATCGAGCTCAGGCAAACCGTAGACCCATTCAGGATTGGTACGGTGTGCCGTGCTGGCATCGAGGAATCGCGTGCGCTTGTTGTCCGGCGCGAGCAGGGCGACAGATTCTTTCGAGGCCGCATCGGGCAGGCACAGGAAAACCACGTCGGCTGCATTGATGTACTCGGCCTTGACAGCGGCATCTTTGCGCTGCGATTCCGGAATGGTGAGAATCTCGATCTCATCCCGATTGGCGAGCCGCTCGTCTATTTTCAAACCGGTCGTGCCATGACGACCGTCGATGAATACTTTGTAGGTCATGATGTTTTCCGAAACTGTTCCTGGCAAATCAGCAAAACAATATTGTGGAGCCTTGCCGTTCGATCTACAACTTTGATGTAAGGATCGGGCGATGTGCCTGGTCTTATGCTGTGACAGGCTTGCATCCGGCCTGTAGCGACTTTCGTATTACTTTTCGTTTAGGCTCGTTATTCGTACTACCTTAGCAGTTCAACCTCACAGGAGTATTTCAAATGGACAAGCAAAGCCTCGTTCGTGCCGCCCTGGTTTCCGTCGTTGCACTCGGCGCAGTCGCCCAAACGGCCATGGCCGCTGATGCGCCGAAGGAAAAGTGTTTTGGCATCGCCAAGGCTGGCGCCAATGACTGTGCTGCATCGAACGGTTCGCACTCCTGTGCCGGTCAGGCCAAGAAAGACGGCGAGCCGACTGACTGGAAATATGTTGCCAAGGGCACCTGCGGCAAAATGGGCGGCAAGATGGCCAGCTGATTTGGCGAGCTAATTGGCGAGCTAATAGCTGACTGAGTTGCAAGGCTGGTTTGCGCTCAGCGATGCTTCAAACGGGGCACTGCGGTGCCCCTGTTTTTACCCCTCATTTTCCGATCATGTATTGCCGGAGTCTGCGTGAGCACTTTCGCATCTCTTCCTGATGGTATTGGCATAGGCTTGCGTGCACCGCACTATGCTCAGCTTCTTGAAAGTCTGCCGTCGCTGGGCTTTATCGAAGTGCACTCGGAGAATTTCTTTCATGCGGGCGGAGCCGCGATGCGCGTGCTGGCGCGGGCAGGCGAGCACTATCCGCTGAGCCTGCATGGTGTCGGGCTGTCGCTTGCTTCGGCAGACGAACTGGCGCAGGCGCATCTTGCCAAGCTTGCTGCGCTTGTTGATCGGGTCGAGCCGGTCCTGGTTTCCGAGCACCTGTGCTGGGGTGCCATTGACGGTGTGCATTTCAATGATCTGCTGCCATTTCCCTATACCCGCGAAGCTTTGTCGTTGCTGTGTTCGCGCGTGGAACAAGTTCAGGAGCGGCTCGGGCGGCGCATCCTGATCGAAAACCTTTCGTCATATGTGCGTTTCCGTGAATCAGAAATGAGCGAGTGTGATTTTCTTGCCGAGCTCGTACGGCAGAGCGGCTGTGGCGTGCTGCTCGATGTGAACAATCTGTATGTCAATGCGCAAAATTTCGGTTTCGACGCGCACGACGAAATGACCCGTTTGTTGACCGCCATTCCAGCAGGCAGTGTCGGAGAGATCCACCTCGCCGGCCATAGCCAGGGCGAGTTGTGTCTGATCGACACCCACGGCAGTCGCGTCTGCGAGGCAGTGTGGGCCTTGTATCGCCATGCGATCACTCTTTGCGGGCCGGTGCCCACGCTGATCGAATGGGATACGGATCTGCCCACGCTCGAGGTGCTGCTCGATGAGGCACAAAGCGCGCGTCGCGCCATGCGTCAGGCACGCCATGTGGATGCCCTCCATGTCTGAGCTACTCCTGGCGCAACGCAGGTTTGCCAAGGGCGTGATCGGGGGCACGGCGCAAGCAGCCGATTTACATATGCTCGATGGCGATCCGGCCCGAAATCGGGAGTTGCTGGCGGTCTATCGCGGTAACGCCGTAGCTAATGCGAGCAAGGCATTGAGCCTGACCTATCCGGTCATAGAGAAAATTGTCGGTGAGGAATTCTTCAGTGGTCTGTGCCGCGCTTATTGGACCGAGAGTCCATCACGCAGCGGCGACCTGAATGAATACGGCGAAGATTTCTCCGCGTTCCTTGCTGCTTTCCCGCATGCCAGGGACATGCCGTACCTGGCCGATGTGGCGCAGGTAGAGTGGTGCGTACATCACGCCTTGCATGCTGCTGATCATGTGGCCGTAACACTCGCGCAGCTTGGCGCCGAGCCGGCGGAATCGATTGGACAGCTACGTTTTGGCTTGCAGCCTGTGCTGGCGTTGATGCAGTCGCAATGGCCGGTGGCAACTATCTGGCAGCAGCATCGGGCTGACTATGCCCATGAAATCAACATCGATCTGAATCATGCAGAATGCATTGCCGTGCATCGTCTTGGTCTACGTGTCGAAGTCGCCGTGCTGAGCGACGCCGAGCTTGCATTGTGGCATCAGGCGCAATCGGGACAGCCATTGGCCACCATGCTCGACACCGCATTCGCCATCGACGAGTCGTTTGATGTGCAGGCCGCCTTGCTGAGGGCTTTTACGCGTGAATTCGTCATATCGCTGCATGCCTGAGCACGGTCGCCATCACATAAAACCATGAGAGAGAAAATGCCTTCACTAGTCCGCATCATGATGCTGCGTGCCGACAAACCGATTGCGCTGCTGGAGCTGTTACAGCCAGTCCTGCTCCTCGTTATTCGCCTTTACATCGGCTGGGTTTTCATTCATTCCGGCCTGACCAAGATCGACGACTGGAGCACGACACTGGCCCTGTTCAACGATGAGTACCAGGTGCCCTTGTTGCCGCCCGCGCTGGCAGCCGTCATGGGCGTGGCGGGGGAACTGCTGCTGACCCCGCTGCTGGTGATCGGCCTGGCGGGGCGCTTCGCGGCTCTGGGGCTGTTCGTCGTCAATGCGATGGCCGTGCTGTCGTATCCGGCCCTGTTCCAGTTCGATTGTCCCGCTGCTATCCAGTCGCATTTTTTCTGGGGTACGCTGATCTTGATCATTGCACTGTTCGGCCCTGGAGCCCTGTCTGTCGATGCCTGGTTGCGGCGACGCATTGGCTGATTAGACAGCTTGGTGAATAGCAAAAGGTAAAGGCAAAAAAAGGGCCCCAGGGAGTAGATCCGCTGGGGCCCTTCAGTTTTGATGCTCGCCTTCCAGTGTTATCTGGAAGCTCGTCGATCAGCGTGCTTGCCAGCCGCCATCGACGTTGATGATGGTGCCGTTCAAGTAGTCCGATGCTGCAGAAGCCAGGAACACGGCCGTGCCGCCCAAGTCTTCAGGCTGACCCCAGCGAGCTGCTGGAATACGCTCCAGGATGGCCTTGTTGCGTGCTTCGTCAGCGCGGATAGGCGCTGTATTGGCCGTCGAGATGTAGCCCGGAGCGATGCCGTTGCAATTGATGCCCTTGGCGCCCAGTTCGTTGGCGATCAGCTTCGTGATGCCGGCGATACCGTGCTTGGAGGCGGTGTAGCCGGGGACCAGGATACCGCCCTGGTACGACAGCATCGAGCAGATGTTGATGATCTTGCCCGTGCCGCTGCGGCCGATGACGTGGCGGCAGAAAGCTTGCGACAGGTACATCGGCGCGTACAGGTTGATCTTCATGACGAAGTCGAAGTCTTCTTCCTTGTGCTCAAGGAAAGGTGCGCGACGGATCGTGCCTGCAACGTTGCCCAGGATGTCCACCTTGCCGGCCAGCGCGACGGATTCGTCGATCACGCGTTGCGGCGCGCCTGCTTCGGTCAGATTGGCTTTCAGGTACCAGTATTTCGCGCCGGACCTGGCGATGGCGGCGTCGAGGCCAGCCTTGGTTTCGTCGGCCATCGGAGCAAAGTCGGCGGCGATAACGGAGGCGCCAGCTTCAGCCATCTTGATGGCGATTGCGCCGCCGATGCCCTGTGCGGCGCCGGTGATGAGGGCAACTTTGCCCGACAGATCGAAAGGATTGCTCATGCGTTCACTCTCCCGTGAATTAGGAATCAACTGAAAATCCGCGCAGGGGGCCGGCGGCTGTATTTTGGTGGCCGATGTTGCCCGGCCATCGAAAGGCCGCAAGTTTAGCCGATCCTCGTCAGCACAGCACGTTTGCTCACCTCTTGAGCTAGGCTGCTTGCGGCCGGATTGATGTACAGCAAGCTCCCATGCGGCTGCGGGCAGGTAACCTCGGCCCATCCCCATCCCCATCGCAGGTGGTGGCTAGTACAATACCTTCGGTCTTGCTAACACCTCTCTCCAGAAGCGCGTTGTTGGTAGCGCACCTTGCGCCCAAGCGCCGCACAACGCTTTTGTACGTATTGCATTTACTCACCCGGAGAATTGCCCCATGAGCATTTACCGCAGAACGTATTACGCAACCGCTCCCGATTCGATGATCGGCGCTTCCAACCAGCAACTTCGCGATCGTTACCTGTTTACCGAGCTGTTCGCGGCAGACCAGATCAATCTCGACTATTCGCACGTCGAGCGCATGGTCGTCGGCGGCGCCGCCCCCGTTTCGAAGAAAGTCGCACTGCCAACGCAAACCGAACCCGCTTCGGCCGTTGGCAAGCCTTTCCTGGAGCGCCGCGAGCTGGGGGCGATCAATGTTGGTGGCGGCAAGGGCGCAATCACGGTTGATGGCGTTCGCTTCGACATGAATCCGAAGGACGGCATCTACATCGCCATGGGCAGCGCTGTCGTCGAATTCGAATCGGCCGATGCAGCCAACCCGGCCAAGTTCTACCTGGTTTCCTGCGCAGCGCATGCGCGTTACGAAACCAGGCACATCTCCATCGACAAGGCCGTACCGCTCGAGCGTGGTGCACCGGAAACGTCGAACGAGCGCACCATCTATCAATACGTCGTGCCGACCACTGCACAGTCCTGCCAGCTGCTGCTGGGGCTGACGATCCTCAAGACCGGCTCGGTGTGGAATACCTGCCCCCCCCACCTGCATGACCGTCGCTCCGAAGTGTATTTCTACTTCGATCTGAAGGATGACCAGCGCGTCATGCACTTCATGGGCGACCCGGAAGACATGCGTCATATCGTCCTGGCCAAGGATGAAGCTGTCATGTCGCCACCATGGTCTATCCACATGGGTTCGGGCACCAGCAACTACGCTTTCATCTGGGCGATGGCGGGCGAGAATCTCGACTACACCGACATGCAGGTGCTGGATATCTGCCAGTTGAAATAGTCTGGTAGGTTGGGGTGAGCGGAGCGATGCCCAACATGTCACGTTGATTACGTTCCGTACGCGTTTGACCGACCGATGTTGGGCATCGCTTTGCTCACCCCAACCTACGGAGTGCGGAGTTCTGCAAACACCTCGATCAGAATCCGTTCGCGTGGGTTGGGGTGCTCGCGCAGCCTGGCGATGCGTGCCGACAAGCGCGTGCCACGATCCAGCGCAGTGGCAATCGGCCCGCTCTGATTGCGCGGGATATAGCCCAGCACATGCCCTTGCCAGTCGACGCGTACCGCGAGCGGGTCATGCTTGTTGTCAGACTCGCGCACGATTGTCAGTGCATCGCCTTCATGCAGCAGCGGCCAGACATCGCCGCCCTGGTGATAGCCCACGCCGGCAAGCGTCACTGTCTGCACGCGCATGCGTGTAGCGCCCTGCGCGGCGCCGAGCAGCATCGCAAGAAGTGCAGCAATCAGCAGGTAAACGCGGCCTGCAGCCATTCGATTCTCTCCGCGTTGAGTCCGCCGAGCAGGATGGCGTCGAAGCGGCAATTGCGATTGGCATAAGCCCGCCCGGCGCCTGCCAGCCATATTTTCGTTGCAAGGATGATGCGTCGCTGCTTGTTGGCAGTGATGCTGCCTGCAGCGCCGCCATAGCCACTGTGCTGGCGCAGGCGTACCTCGACGAAGACTATTACACCGGCATGCTCGGCGATGAGATCAATCTCACCACCTTTGTAGCGCACATTACGGGCGAGGATGCGTGCGCCATTTGCCTCAAGGTAACGCGCCGCCAGCGCTTCGGCCTTCGCGCCAGCGGTGATGTTGAGCGACGCAGCTTGCCCGCCGCAGGCGCGCAGCAGACAATGCCAGACTCTCTGCAACCGGTTTGCCAGCGCACTCATGCTTCCCCTGTCTGAAGAAAAACCGCTCGATCCGGGCGCCGCGCCGCAGCCCGGCGGCGCACTCCATCAATCGCCGGCATTGTATGTGGTCGCCACGCCGCTTGGTAACCGGCAGGATATGACCCTGCGTGCATTGGCCATATTGCGCGCCGTCGATCTGGTTGCCGCCGAAGACACACGTCATAGTCAAAGGCTTTTCGATAGCCATGGCCTCACACCGCGCACCTTCGCACTGCATGAGCATAACGAGCAGGAAGGGGCGACACGCATCATCGAGCGTCTGGCGCAGGGTCAGCACGTGGCTCTGGTGACTGATGCCGGAACGCCGGCGATTTCCGATCCCGGCGCACGTCTCGTGGCGCGTGTGCAGGAAGCGGGATTTACCGTGATCCCGGTGCCGGGCCCGTGCGCGGCCGTGGCCGCTTTGTCGGCTTCAGGGCTGGCGGCAGCACGTTTTCATTTCGTAGGTTTCTTGCCGCCGAAGTCATCGGCACGCCGGGCGAGTATCGAATCGCTGCGCGCACTTGATGCAGCGCTGGTGTTCTACGAAGCCCCGCACCGCGTGCTCGAATGCGTCGAAGACCTGGTCGCGGTGCTAGAGCCGGAGCGTGAAATCGTCATCTGTCGCGAACTGACCAAGATGTTCGAACAGATCGCGCGCATGCCGCTGGCCGAAGTGCTTGCATGGTTTGCGGCCGACCCCAACCGCCAACGCGGTGAGTTTGTTCTGCTCATCGGGCCACCACCCGGCAGCGAAGGCATTCCGCCCGAAGCGCAACGCGTGCTCAAACTGTTGCTTGCCGAATTGCCGCTCAAATCCGCCGCGAAGCTGGCAGCTGAAATCACCGGGGTGCCAAAGAACGCGCTCTATGAACTGGCGCTCGAGCTGAAAGGTTAAACTTTCAGTTCTTCGTATAGCCACCACAGGGCATCACTCAGGAACATTCATGCAGCAGATAACGATCACTCTCCCCGACGATTGGCATATTCACTTGCGCGATGGCGCGTCTCTTGCGACGACTGTAAGGGACGCCGCACGACAATTCGGCCGGGCCATCGTCATGCCGAATCTGCGGCCGCCCGTAGCCACGGTCGAACAGGCTGCGGCCTATCGTCAGCGGATACTCGCGGCAGTGCCGGCGGGCATAAAGTTTGAACCGCTGATGACGTTGTATCTCACAGACAACACGCTGCCCGAGGAGATTGATCGGGCCAAGGCGAGTGGATTCGTGCATGCCGTGAAGCTTTACCCGGCGGGCGCAACAACGAACTCGGATGCCGGCGTGACGTCTCTGGAAAAGGTCGCTGCAACGCTCGAGCGCATGCAGACCTTGGGTTTGCCCTTATTGGTTCATGGGGAGGTGACAAATGCTGATGTGGATATCTTTGATCGCGAGCGCTTCTTTATCGATCGCGTATTTCTACCGCTCCAGAAAACGTTCCCTGGCCTCCGTACGGTCTTCGAACACATCACCACTGCAGAAGCGGCGCAGTTCGTAAGCGAGGCGGGGCCGAACGTGGCGGCAACCATCACCGCCCATCACCTGCTGATGAACCGCAACGCGCTTTTCACCGGCGGCATGCGACCGCATCACTACTGCCTGCCGGTCCTGAAGCGCGAAAAGCATCGCGAAGCACTCGTTGCCGCGGCCATCTCCGGCAATCCGCGCTTCTTTCTGGGTACCGATTCGGCGCCGCACGCCAGGAGCACCAAGGAAGCAGCATGCGGTTGCGCCGGGTGTTATACGGCCAATGCCGCCATCGAGCTTTATGCAGAGGCTTTTGATGAAGCGGGCGCGCTCGACAAGCTGGAAGCTTTTGCAAGCCATAATGGGCCCGACTGGTATGGTCTGGCGCGTAATACGGAGCACGTTACCCTGCGCAAAGAAAGCTGGGCCGTGTCGGCTACACTGGACTACCTGCCGAATGATTCTCTGGTGCCTTTACGTGCAGGTGAAACGATCAACTGGTGCATTACCGATATAGGGTCACGGACATGAAACGACTGGCATGGCTTCCCCTGTTATTGAGTCTGTTCCTCACGGGTTGTGAGAACAGCGGAGCCTCATTTCTGATAGACAACGACAAGAATCACTCCATTAGCTTGCTGCGCGAACAACGCTGGTTCTGGAGTGGCGAGGTAGAGCAGAAGCTTGTTGCTGCGCGCTTCCC
Organism: Rhodocyclales bacterium; assembly: GCA_028292485.1. Lineage (GTDB taxonomy): Bacteria > Pseudomonadota > Gammaproteobacteria > Burkholderiales > Rhodocyclaceae > Viridibacterium. The sequence goes on from JAQGMG010000039.1 coordinate 77,242, forward strand.
GAGCTGTCAGCGGCGTGTCGAGGTCGATCCGGACACGACTGCTTTTACCGAGATGAAGCTTTACCAGCATGACGACAGGGTATTTGTCACACAGCAGGGTAGCTGGTGGTGGGCGGTGAGTACCGACTCCTGCGTCGTGCAGAAATTCGCAACACCACCCAAGGATCCGGGCGAACTGGTGGGCACTTTCAAGCGCAAAGACGGCAACGTGGTCTTCGTTCCGGTGGCTGGCTCGTAACGCTTCAACTTTGGCTGTGCGCCCTGGGTTCAGGGCTTACGGCCGAGTACCTAAATTAGGACGCTTGGCCCGACATCCTTATAATCCCCGCGGGAAGTTCGCCAGGCAGTCGCGGTGCGTTTTCGGACGCATCGAGGAAAGTCCGGGCCCCGTAGAGCAGGATGCCGGCTAACGGCCGGGCGCTATAAGTCGAGCGATGCGAGTCGGTCGACCCAAGGCGACGGAAAGTGCAACAGAGAACAGACCGCCGATGGCTCCGCAAGGAGATCAGGTAAGGGTGAAACGGCGAGGTAAGAGCTCACCGCAGGACTGGCGACAGGACTGGCACGGTAAACCCCATCCGGGGCAAGGCCAAATAGGGGTGTAATGGCGTGGCTCGCGTCGCACCCGGGTAGGCTGCTAGAGCCTCGCAGCAATGCGAGGACCAGAGGAATGACTGCCCCGCAACCGCAAGGCTGCGCGACAGAACCCGGCTTATCGGCGGACTTCCCACTCCCGTTCCGACTTCGTTCCTCGCTTCAATTCCATCACGCGTGAATCGCCGTGCTTTTGCTGCACTGCGCTTTTTCGGCCCTGCAGTTCTCCCTGATAGAACGTTTTGCCTGTTTGGGCTCAAACCCCTGTTTTGACAGGCATTCCAGCCTCTTCTCCGCTTGACCGCGTTTTTCTTTCCATCTAAAGTGGTAAGAAGTGGTGGGAAATGGGTAAAAGTGGATGAAAGGGTCTCCCGGTGGGAGAGGCGTTCATCCCGGGCCAACGAAAGGGAGTGCATGTTTCAGGGCGCCGCAGCGCTGAGTCTGGATGCGAAGGGACGCCTCGGCGTTCCGGCACGGCATCGTGACGCGCTGACCGCGGTCTGCAGCGGGCGCCTTGTCGTCACCGCGCATCCGCATCAATGTCTGGTCATCTATCCGGAGCCTGCCTGGCAGCCGATCCGCGCCCAGGTGCTGGCCGCTCCGAGTCTCGATCCCCGTTCCGCAGCCATCAAGCGCCTGCTGGTGGGTAACGCCCGCGATGAAGAAATGGACTCCGCCGGCCGCGTGCTGATCGCGCCCGAGCTGCGCGACTGGGCAAAGCTTGAAAAACAGGTATGGCTGGTGGGGCAGGGCTCGCATTTCGAGCTGTGGTCGGACGCGGGCTGGAAGGAACAACAGGAGGCAATGCTGGCGCTCTTCAGCACGTCTGGATTGCCGCCTGGACTCGAGACATTGACGCTGTGACAGGTGCTGCAGGACTGAAGCACGTCACAGTGTTGTTGCAGGAAGCTGTTGAAGCACTGGCGATCAAGCCTGAAGGAACGTATGTGGATGCGACCTTCGGGCGTGGCGGGCACAGCCGGGCAATTCTGGCTGAGCTTGGATCTGCTGGGCGCCTGATTGCGTTTGATCGTGACCCGGCGGCAGTGGAGGCGAGCAAGGCCTTGGCAGATGCGAGATTCACGCTGGTGCATGAGCCGTTTTCTGCATTGGACAGGGAGCTGGGCGCCTTGGGTGTTGGCAAGGTAGACGGGGTTTTGATGGATATCGGAGTGTCGTCGCCGCAACTGGACGATCCCGAGCGGGGAATGAGTTTTCGTTTTGATGCGCCGCTGGACATGCGCATGGACACGACGAGGGGCGAGTCTGTCTCGCAATGGCTGGCACGGGCAACCGTCGCCGAAATCACAACAGTGGTGAGGGATTACGGTGAAGAACGGTTTGCTTATGCGGTTGCAAAGGCGATTGACGCTGCTCGGACGGGGGGCGCTATTGCTACCACAGGACAACTTGCCGCGGTCGTGGAGAAGGCCGTCCGCACACGCGAGCTGGGTCAGCACCCGGCGACGCGCACGTTCCAGGCTCTACGGATTTTCATCAACCGGGAGCTCGAGGAACTTTCGCTGACTTTGCCGCAGGCAGTCTCGCGGCTCGATGAGGGAGGACGTCTGGTGGTGATCGCCTTCCATTCGCTGGAAGACCGCATCGTGAAGCGCTTCATGCGCGATCACTCGCGTCCGCCTGCGCTGCCGCGCGGCTTGCCGATTCGCGAAGCTGACCGTCCACGCCCGGCGCTGGAACTCGTTGGCGATGCAATGCGTCCATCTGTGGGTGAAGTGCGCGCCAATCCGCGCTCGCGCAGCGCCACGATGCGCGTTGCTGCGCGCACTGCGGCGCCTTTCGCATCGGGAGGCGGCGCGTGATCCGTCTTGCTGCCATCTTCATGGGCCTTGCCGTCATGAGCGCATTGAGCGTCGTCCATCTGCAATACCAGATGCGCAAGCTGGTCACGCTGCAGGAGCGCGAGCAGGTGCATACGCACGCGCTCGAAGCCGAATGGACGCAATTGCAGCTTGAAAACAGCACTTGGGCAGCGCCGGTACGTGTCGAGAAAATCGCTCGCGAACGGCTCGGCATGGCGACTCCTTCACGTGATGCACTGGTGTCGGTCGAACCGATGCAAGGCGCATTCAGGACGGAGGGGGGGCAGTGAAAAAAGCCTACACCTTCAACCACAACCCCCTGCTGTCCGAACGCCTGCCCCTGTGGCGGGCTCGTTTCGTTCTTGGCCTGCTGCTGATCGGCATGGTTGGCCTCGTCGGTAGAGCAGTGTGGCTGCAAGGCGTCAATCGCGACTTCCTGCAGGCCAAGGGCGAGTCGCGCTATGCCCGTACGCTGACGCTCACCGCAACGCGTGGCCGCATACTCGATCGTCATGGCGAGCCACTGGCCATGAGCACGCCGGTAAAGTCCGTGACGGCGATTCCCGACATGGCGACGCTGAGCGCCGGACAAGTCGCGCAACTATCCAAGGTGCTCGGTGTCGCAATCGAGGACGTCAACCGCAAGCTCGCCAGCAGCAAGGATTTTGTCTTTCTCAAGCGCGAAGTGCCGCCGGACATCGCTGCGCAGGTCGCAGCATTGAAGCTGCCGGGCATCCACAGCGAAGACGAATATCGCCGCTACTACCCGGTAGGCGACGTGACCTCGCATCTCGTTGGTTTCACCAATGTCGATGACAAGGGCCAGGAAGGCATCGAGCTGGCGCAGGAGCCGGAGCTCGTCGGCAAGCCGGGCTCGCGCCGCGTCATCAAGGATCTCTACGGTTCGATCGTCGAAGACGTCGAGTCGATCCGTCGTCCGCAGAATGGCAATGACATAACCTTGTCGCTCGACTCCAAGCTTCAATACCTGGCTTTCAGTGCCTTGAAGCAGGCTGTGCAGACAAATCATGCCAAGGCCGGCGCGGTCGTCGTGCTCGACGTGAAGACCGGCGAAGTGTTGGCGCTGGTCAACAACCCGACTTTCAATCCGAACAACCGCGTCAAGCTCACTGGCGAACAATTGCGCAACCGCGTATTTACCGACGTCTATGAGCCCGGCTCGACCATGAAGCCCTTCATCGCGGCCATGGCGCTGGAGTCCAACAAGTTTCATCCGGAAACCGTGATCGACACCAATGGTGGCCAGCTGACCATTGAAGGCGCGACGATTCACGATGACTCGCGTCATGGTGCTTTTACCGTCTCGCAAGTCATCCAGAAGTCGTCGAATGTCGGCGCTGCAAAAATGGCGCTGACATTTTCGCCAGAGCACATGTGGAATGTTTATGACAGCCTCGGCTTCGGGCAGCCGCCGCATACCGGCTTCCCGGGCGAGGTAGGCGGTCGCCTGCGTCCGTACAAGACATGGCGCCCCATCGAACAGGCAACGATGGCTTTTGGTCACGGCGTATCAGTCACCTTGATGCAGATGGCGCACGCCTATCTGACGCTGGCGCGCGAGGGCGAAATGATTCCCTTGTCGCTCACGCGGCTTGACGCTGCGCCGATGCACGGGCGCCAGATTTTCAGTCCGGAAGTTGTCCGCCAGGTGAAGAGCATGCTCGAACTGGTGGTTGCCGACGGTGGCACAGCGCCGCTGGCGCGCATTCCCGGCTATCGCGTCGCGGGCAAGACAGGTACGGCGCACAAGCTCGAGAATGGTCGCTACGTAAACAAGTACGTCTCTTCGTTCATCGGCTTTGCGCCAGCGAGCGATCCGCGTCTGCTGGTGGCCGTGATGATCGACGAAGCCAGCAGCGGCCAGTACTTCGGCGGCGCAGTGGCTGCTCCGGTGTTCGCACAGATCATGAGTGGTTCGCTGCGCACCCTTGGCATAAGGCCGGATGCGCCGATCCTGCCGACGCAGGTGGCGCGTCAGAATGCTGTGCCGACCGTGCCGGAGGATATGTGAAAAATTCGGTGAAAAACTCGGTGACAGATTCGGTGACAAATTCGGCGAAAAGTTCGGTGAGGACAATCCGGTGACCACGCCGCTTGCCGCCGCCCTGCTGGCATTGCTGCGCGCCGAAGGCATCGTGTCGAATCGCGTCTGTGCCGATTCGCGCCGTGTGCGGCCAGGCGATATCTTTCTGGCATACCCGGGCCGCGTCAGCGACGGGCGTCAGTTCATTGGTGAGGTCATCGCCAAAGGGGCTGCGGCGGTGGTGTGGGAGCGTGAAGGCTTCGAATGGAGCCCGCAGTTCAATGTCCCCAACATCCCGGTTGATCAACTGCGCTGGCTTGCTGGCGACATCGCCGATGAAGTGTTCGGCCACCCGTCGGAACAGTTGTGGATGGTCGGCATTACCGGCACCAACGGCAAGACTTCGGTGTCGCAATGGCTGGCACGCGCCTTCAGCGATCTTGGGCGGCGCTGCGCGGTCATCGGCACGCTGGGCATGGGCTTCCCGGGCAGGCTGGATCCCAGCGCGAATACGACGCCGGATTCCATTGTCCTGCACGAACAATTGGCACGCCTCAAGTCAGAGGGGGCCGAGGCAGTCATGATGGAAGTGTCTTCCATCGGCCTCGACCAGGGACGCGTGAATGGCTGCCGGCTGGATGTTGCCGTGTTCACCAATCTGACGCGCGACCACCTCGACTATCACCACACGATGGACGCCTACGCAGCGGCCAAGGCGCAGCTGTTCGATCAGATGGGCCTGAGCTCGGTGGTGCTCAATTTCGACGACATCATGGGCGTCGCCCAGGCACGCCGCCTCGAAGGCCGTGACATCGATGTCGTCGGCTACACGCTCATTCCCGACAATATCGGTGCCGCCGCGGCCAAGCGCGTGCTGGTCGCCGAGCACCTGCGCAACACCCCGAACGGTATGCGCTTTGTCGTCAGCTGCGATGGTCAACGCGAAGAGCTCAACGTTGGCCTGGTGGGCCAGTTCAACGTCTCGAATCTGCTCGCCGTCATGGGCGTGTTGATCCAGTCGGGTCACAGTTTTGCCGAAGCGGCCGACGCCGCACGCCGGCTTACGCCGCCAGAGGGGCGCATGCAGACGCTTGGCGGGGTGGGTGAACCGATGGTTGTCGTTGACTATGCGCACACACCGGACGCGCTGGAACAAGCACTCCTCGCGCTACGCCCGACAGCCAATTCGCGCGGCGGCCGTCTGATCTGCGTGTTCGGCTGTGGCGGCGATCGCGATGCCGGCAAGCGGGCGATGATGGGTGAAGTGGCCGAGCGCCTGGCCCACCACGTCATCATCACCAGCGACAACCCGCGCAACGAGAATCCCGAGCACATCCTCGACGATATTGCCAAGGGTGCGCCAAAGGCACAACGCATAAGCGAGCGTGGCGCGGCTATCCGTGCCGCGCTGGCAATGGTCAGCGATGACGACATCGTATTGCTGGCGGGCAAGGGGCACGAAACCTATCAGGAAATCGCGGGCAAGCGCGAGCACTTCAGTGATGCCGAGCAGGCTCGTGCTGCCTTGAAGGCCTGGGGTCGAAGCAGAGCTGACGGGATGAGCGGCGGAGGACACACGGCATGATGCGCCTGAGTGCAGCGGCACAGGCTTGTGACGGGCAATTGACGGGTGCCGACATCGAATTTGAAAGCGTTGGTACCGACACACGCTCCGATCTGTCCGGCGCGCTATACGTCGCCTTGCGCGGTGAGAGATTCGACGGCAACGCTTTCGTTGCAGACGCGGCAGACGCGGGCGCCATTGCAGCGCTGGTGGATAAAAATTCACACGTCATCGCACCGGCCAGCTTTCCCTTGATACGCGTCGACGACACGCGTCTCGCTCTGGGGGCGCTTGGTCAACACTGGCGGCACAAGTTCGATATTCCGGTGATCGGCGTGACCGGCAGCAACGGCAAGACGACGGTCAAGGAAATGTGCGCGGCGATCCTGTCTGCCTGGGCGCGTTCGCAAGGACTCGATCCGGCCACTGCAGTCCTCGCCACGCAGGGCAACCTGAATAATGACATCGGCTTGCCGCAGATGTTGTTGCGCCTGCGCGCCACGCACAAGGCGGCAGTGTTCGAGATGGGCATGAATCATCCCGGCGAGATCGCCTACCTTGCCAACCTCACCAAACCCACTGTAGCGCTGGTCAACAACGCGCAGCGCGCCCACTTGGAGGGAATGGGTGAGGTATTCGCCGTGGCGCAGGAGAAGGGGCAGATCTATGGCGCGCTCGACGAAAACGGCGTGGCCATCGTCAACGCCGATGACGCGCACGTGCAGTATTGGCGTGACCTGAATGCCGAGCGTCGCGTCATAACCTTCGGCCTGCATGCCGGCGCAGATGTTTCTGCTGCGCACACCTTGCTCGCCTTCGGCAATCGGGTGCAGCTCACTGCATTTGGCGAGACGCGAGAATTCGAATTGACCGTACCCGGTCAGCATAACGTGCGCAACGCGGCCGCAGCGGCGGCCGCAGCGATTGCCGCTGGCGTGCCGCTGGACGTGGTGGTGATCGGCCTGGCGGGCTACAACGGCACCAAGGGACGCTTGCAGGTACGCAGCACCAGCGAAGGCGCGGTTGTACTCGATGACACCTACAACGCCAATCCCGACTCCGTGCGCGCGGGCATCGACGTGCTGGCCGCGACGCCTGGCGGCAAGGTGCTGGTGCTCGGCGACATGGGCGAGATCGGTGACATCAGCGCGCAATGCCATGACGAGATCGGCGGCTATGCCAAGAGCCAGGGCGTGGACCGGCTGCTGGCATTGGGCGAGCACAGCGCCGTGGCGGTGCGCAACTTCGGCGCCGGCGGTGAGCACTTCGACAATATCGATGATCTGGTCGCCGCACTGCGGGCCATGCTCGCACCGGACATGGTGGTGCTCGTCAAGGGCTCACGCTTCATGAAGATGGAACGGGTCGTCACCGCGATTGCGGACAGCGACAAATGAAAAACGCTATGGGCCCACACACATAATGCTGCTCGAACTCGCGCGCTGGCTCAGCCAGGATATCCGCGCCTTCAACGTCTTCAACTACATCACGCTGCGCGCCATGATGGCGGCGCTGACGGCGCTGGTGATTTCCTTCATTTTCGGCCCGCCGGTGATTCGCTGGCTGACGGCCAAGAAGATCGGCCAGGCGGTGCGCGACGATGGTCCGCAGACTCACCTGATCAAGGCTGGCACGCCCACCATGGGCGGTGCGCTGATCCTGATTGCCATTGCTGTCACGATGCTGCTGTGGGGCGATCTCAAGAATCGCTACATGTGGGTCGTGCTGTTCGTAACGCTGGGCTTCGGCGCCGTTGGTTGGGTAGATGACTGGCGCAAGGTCGTGCATCGCAATCCCAAGGGCCTCGCCAGCCGCTGGAAGTATCTGTGGACATCGCTCATAGCAAGCGGTGCCGCAGTCTATCTCGCCCTGAACGGCAGTCCGGGGCAGACGGAATTGATCGTACCATTCTTCAAGACAGTGGCATATCCGTTAGGCCTGTTCGGCTTTGTCGCGCTGACCTATTTCGTCATCAACGGCACCAGCCATGCGGTCAATCTCACCGATGGGCTCGACGGTCTCGCCATCATGCCGGCCGTTATGGTGTCGGCTGCACTGGCAATCTTTGCCTACGTGGCGGGGCATGCCGGTTTCTCGAAATATCTCGGCTTGCCGTTCGTGCCGGGCGCGGGTGAGCTTGCCGTGTTCTGCGGCGCCATGGCCGGGGCTGGTCTCGGCTTCCTGTGGTTCAACACCTATCCGGCCGAAGTTTTCATGGGCGATGTCGGCGCATTGTCGCTGGGCGCTGCACTGGGAACAGTGGCTGTCATCGTGCGCCAGGAGATCGTCCTCTTCATCATGGGCGGTGTGTTCGTCGCCGAGACGATCTCCGTGATGTTGCAGGTCGGCTACTTCAAGTGGAGCGGCGGCAAACGCATCTTCCGCATGGCGCCGCTGCATCATCACTACGAACTTGGCGGCTGGAAGGAAACGAAGGTGGTGGTGCGCTTCTGGATCATCACCATCATGCTGGTCCTGTTTGGTTTGTCGACCCTGAAGTTGCGCTAGAACAGCAGCGCATCCGGTTAGACGCAAGGTTTAAAAAGAGAAGTGAAAAACGCAACGCACCGCCCCTGACAGTGTCAGGGGCGCAAGCGTTTCGAAGCGACTTCACTTCACGCAGTGGTACGGCAAGCAGATGATTGATTGATGATGTACGCAAACAAGCTTTGCCTCGTGCTGGGTCTCGGTGAAACAGGTTTGGCCATGGCGCAATGGCTCACCCGCTGTGGTGCACGTGTGCGCGTGGCAGACTCCCGCGAGTTGCCACCCGGCACCGAAGAACTGCGCCATCGGCTTGCTGGTGTCGAACTCGTTTGCGGTCCATTCCAGGAAAGCCTGCTCGACGGCGTGCAGTTGCTTGCCCTGAGTCCGGGTCTCGATCCGCGCGATCCGCTCATTGAACGGGCGCGGGAAACCGGTATCCGCATCACGGGCGAAATCGAACTTTTCGCCGAAGCCTTGCAGATGCTCGGCTGGCGCGATGGTGACGATATGGGCAAGGGCGGCGGTGCGCGTGTCATTGCCATTACCGGCACCAACGGCAAGACGACGACCACAGCACTTGTCGGCGAGATGTGTCGCGCTGCAGGTTGCGAAACAGCGGTGGCCGGCAATATTTCGCCCGCAGCACTGGCCGAGCTCATGCAGCGCCTCGATCATGAGGGCAAGACCGGCGGCGAAAAAACGGCTGGTGGCAAACCCGATATCTGGGTGCTCGAGTTGTCGAGCTTCCAGCTGGAAACCACGCACACACTCGACGCAGACGCCGCGACGGTTCTCAACGTCACCGACGATCATCTGGATCGTCATGGCGATATGGACGTGTATGCCAACGTCAAGGCCGCGATCTTTGCCGGTGCAGGCGTGCAGGTACTCAATCGCGATGATCCGCGCGTCAGTGCCATGGCCATGGCCATCGCCGATCGCAAACTCGTCTCATTCGGTCTCGGCGAGCCCGCCAATCAGCAGCAATATGGCCTGCGCAAGATTGATGGAAAAACTGGCGACAAGATCGGCGGCGAGATCTGGTTGTGCCGTGGCGATACGGCTCTCCTGCGCCAATCCGAAATGCGCCTGGCCGGTTTGCACAACGCGGCCAATGCGCTTGCCGCGCTGGCCCTGTGCGAAGCCATTGGCCTGCCACGCGAAGCGCTGATCGAAGGCCTGAAGAAGTTTCGTGGCCTGGCCCATCGCGTCGAGCTGGTGGCACACCGCGGCGCGGGTGTCGACTTCTATGACGACTCGAAAGGTACCAATGTCGGCGCGACGCTGGCCGCCTTGCAAGGGCTCGGCCGCAAAGTGGTATTGATCGCGGGCGGCGACGGCAAGGGCCAGGATTTCCGGCCGCTCGCCGATGCCTTTCGCGCACACGCCCGCGGCGTTGTGCTGATCGGTCGTGATGCGCAACGTATCGAAGCCGAGACGGCCAACAGCGGCGTCCCGATGTGGCATGCCGCTGACATGGAATCCGCAGTGACGAAAGCCAATGCCGTGGCACAGGACGGCGATGCCGTACTGCTGTCGCCGGCCTGTGCAAGTCTCGACATGTACCGTAACTACGCCCACCGCGCGCAGGTTTTCTGCGACGCGGTCAATTCATTGCCCGGAGTGCGCGCAGCATGAAAATGCCATCCCTGATCGGTTCCCTGTGGCCCAGTACCGGGCGCGCGGGCTTTTCGATGCCGGGTCGGCACGGTATTGGCGGACACATGAATGGCAGGCTCGGTGGCGGTGTACAACAACAGCGCGAGCTGGACCCGTTCCTCATCTGGTCAGCAGTCGCGCTACTGATCATCGGCTTGGTCATGGTGTATTCCTCGTCGATTGCCTATGCCGAGGGCAGCAAGGTGTCGGGTCACAATTCAACCTTCTTCCTGTTGCGTCACGCCGTGTTCCTGTGTGTCGGCATCGTGGCCGGCGTGATAGCGGTGCAGGTGCCGTTGAGCGCATGGCAGCGCGCCGCGCCGTATTTGTTCATGGCGGGCGTGGTGTTGCTGATTGCTGTAGTCATTCCGCATATAGGCCGCGAGGTGAATGGTTCGCGGCGCTGGTTGCCGTTCGGGCCGATCAATCTGCAGCCGTCCGAGTTGATGAAACTGTTCGCCGTGCTCTACGCGGCCGACTACACGGTGCGCAAGCTGCCGGACATGGGCAGCTTCAAGCGCGCTTTTCTACCGATGGCGTCGGTCATCATCTTCGTTGGTTTCCTGCTGCTTCGCGAACCCGACTTCGGCGCCTTCGTGGTGATCTGCACCATCGCATTCGGCATCCTGTTCCTCGGTGGCTTGAATGCGCGCATTTTTGGTCTGCTGTTCGTCGTCGCGCTGGTTGGCTTCGTGATGTTGATCTGGCTGTCGCCGTATCGTCGTGAACGGTTATTCAACTTCGTCGATCCGTGGCGCGACGCGTATGGCAGCGGCTACCAGCTATCGCATGCGTTGATCGCGTTCGGACGAGGCGAATGGTTTGGTGTCGGACTCGGCGCCAGCGTGGAGAAGTTGTTCTACCTGCCTGAAGCGCACACCGACTTCCTGCTCGCCGTCATTGCCGAGGAGCTGGGTTTTGCGGGCGTCGTTACCGTCGTCGTGCTGTTCGCGATCCTGGTGCAGCGCGCCTTTGCCATCGGCCGTCGTGCCTTGCTGCTGGAGCGTTACTACGGTGGCCTGGTGGCCCAGGGCATCGGCTTGTGGATGGGCTTTCAAGGGCTCATCAACATGGGCGTGAACATGGGCCTCTTGCCAACCAAGGGCCTGACCCTGCCGCTGATGAGCTTTGGTGGGTCGGGCATCGTTGCCAACTGCATTGCGCTGGCGGTGTTGTTACGTATCGATTGGGAAAACCGGCATGTCATGCGCGGGGTGAGTGGATGACACATCTCTATGGCATGGGCATAAACTCTTTTCCGTCATTCCCGCGAAAGCGGGAATCCACTCTCAGTGAACTAGGCCACTGCGTAGCCAGTAAGTGGATTCCCGCCGATGCCCTCTCCCCCAGCCCCTCTCCCGCAAGCGGGCGAGGGGAGCGTCGTGCGGCTTCGCCGTCTGTAAAGATGGCGGGAATGACGCAAATAATGCCAGGGATGCCTTGATGCCCACCCTCATGGTCATGGCCGGCGGCACCGGTGGTCACATCTATCCGGGCATTGCCGTGGCCGACGCGATGCGCAGTCGCGGCTGGCACATCGTCTGGCTGGGAAACCCGGATGGCATGGAGGCACGTCTCGTGCCGCAGCAGGGCTACGAAATGGCCTGGCTGAATTTTTCGGCGCTACGCGGCAAGGGCTTGATGCGCAAGCTGATGTTGCCAGTCAATCTCCTGCGCGGTTTTGCGCAGGCTTTGCGCGCGCTGCGCAAGACGCGACCCGATGTCGTGCTCGGCATGGGCGGATATGTCACTTTTCCGGGCGGCATGATGGCGGCCCTGATGGCGCGGCCGCTGGTGGTGCACGAACAGAATTCGGTGGCGGGGCTCTCCAACAGGGTGCTGGCCAGCGTGGCCAATCGTGTGCTCAGCGGGTTCCCGGATGTCATGAAGTCCGCGAAATGGATCGGCAACCCGGTACGCGCCGATATCGAAGCCATAGCACCACCGGAGCAACGCTTTGCCGAACGTAGCGGACCGTTGCGCATACTGGTGGTGGGTGGCTCGCTCGGTGCGCAGGCACTCAACGAAGTCGTGCCAGCGGCGCTGGCGCTATTGCCGCCGGAGCAGCGTCCCATCGTCGTACACCAGTCGGGCGCCAAACAACTCGATGCGCTGCGCGAAGCCTACGCGCAGGCGGGTGTCGAGGGAGAATTGCTGGCTTTCATCGACGACATGGCGGCGCGCTACGCCGAGGCCGATCTGGTGATCTGTCGCGCGGGAGCTTTGACGGTTACCGAACTTGCCGCCGCGGGTGTGGCCAGCCTCCTCGTGCCTTTCCCCCACGCCGTGGATGATCACCAGACGGGCAACGCACGTTTCCTGTCCGAGCGTGGTGCTGCCGAGCTCGTGCCGCAGACAAGCCTGAGCGCCGCGTTGCTGGCCGAAAAACTCGGCGCGCTGGACCGTACGCGCCTGTTGTCGATGGCCCAGGCTGCCCGAAAATGCGGCCGTCGCAAGGTGGCGGTGGCCGTGGCCGATGTGTGCGAAGCGGCGGCAAAGGCAGCATCCAAGCCATGAAACCGCCATCGTGCCTCGCCAAACCGCATGCCACCGTGGCCGCAGGCCGGCCATGCACGCTGCAAGCGTTGGAGAGCTTTGTTGAGAACAAGTCAAGAGGTGTGTCAGGCGCGTATTTCTGCAAGACTGCGCGGTTAAGCCCGGCGCGGCTAAATCCGGTTCTCCGTGCGCTATCAGACAAAGCCATGAATCAAGGTGTGAGCAAAGGTGTGAACGGGCAGGCATGAAACACAAGGTCAAGAACATTCACTTCGTCGGCGTCGGTGGCTCAGGCATGAGCGGCATTGCCGAGGTGCTGTGCAATCTCGGGTTCTCCGTCAGCGGCTCCGATCTGGCAGAGAGCGCCGCGACGCGTCATCTGCAGGCGCAAGGCATCAAGGTGACGATCGGCCACTCAGCGGAGAATCTGCAGCAGGCTGACGCCATCGTCACTTCCACGGCAGTGCGCAGCGATAACCCGGAAGTGCTGGCCGCGCGCGCGCGTCAGATCCCGGTCGTGCCGCGCGCGCAGATGCTCGCCGAGTTGATGCGTCTCAAGCAGGGCGTGGCGATTGCAGGGACGCATGGCAAGACGACCACGACCAGTCTCGTCGCCAGCATCCTCGCCGAAGGTGGCCTCGATCCCACTTTCGTGATCGGTGGCCGGCTCAATTCCGCAGGGGCCAATGCCAAGCTTGGCAGTGGCGACTTCATTGTGGCCGAGGCAGACGAATCCGATGCCTCGTTCCTGTTGCTGACGCCGGTCGTATCGGTAGTCACCAATATCGACGCCGATCACATGGAAACCTACGGCCATGACTTCGCGCGCTTGCGCCAGGCCTTTGTCGAGTTTCTGCAGCGTCTGCCTTTCTATGGCGTGGCGGTACTGTGTGTCGATGACCCGCACGTGCGCGAAATCATTCCCTTCGTGTCAAAGCAGATCGTGCGGTATGGCACCGATGCGTCGGCGCAGGTACGTGCCGAGAATGTGCGTGCTGTCGGCGCCTGCATGCACTTCGATTGCGTGCGCAGCAACGGCTCCGAAACTGAAAATTCTGACGTAAATTCGCGCATGTCAATCGTGCTCAATCTACCCGGAATGCATAACGTGCTCAATTCGCTGGCGGCAATCGCCGTGGCGACGGAGCTGGGCGTCGAAGATGCCGCCATCCAGAAAGCGCTGGCCGAGTTCCACGGCGTCGGGCGCCGCTTCCAGCGCTATGGCGAAGTGCCACTGGCCGCTGGCGGCAGCTTCACGCTGGTCGATGATTACGGCCATCACCCTGTCGAGATGGCCGCCACGCTTGCCGCTGCACGCGGTGCTTTTCCCGGCCGCCGGTTGGTACTGGCCTTCCAGCCGCATCGCTACACGCGCACGCGCGATTGCTTCGAGGATTTCGTGCGCGTGCTTGGCAGCGTCGACGCATTGCTGCTGGCCGAAGTCTATGCCGCGGGTGAGGCGCCACTGGTGGCCGCCGATGCGCGCAGTCTGGCGCGTGCGTTGCGCGTGGCCGGCAAGACCGAACCCTTGTTCGTCGAAGACATCGCCGCCATGCCAGCAAGCATTCTTGAAACGGCCCGTGACGGCGACGTGGTGCTGACGATGGGTGCTGGCTCCATCGGTGCTGTGCCTGGAAAGCTTGTAATCGAACGAATAACCGCGGATTGATAGGAACAGTAGTGGCAGAAGTGGTGATAAAAGCAAACACACAATTCGGCAAAGTTGCAGTGCTCATGGGTGGCAAGTCCGCCGAGCGCGAGATTTCTTTGCTCTCCGGCAATGCCGTGCTGGCTGCGCTGCAGAGCGTGGGTGTCGATGCGCACGCGTTCGATCCGGCCGATCATCCGATCTGGGAACTCAAGACGCAGGGCTTTACGCGCGCTTTCATCGCACTGCATGGCCGCTTCGGCGAAGACGGTACCTTGCAGGGTGCGCTGGAAGCGCTCGGTGTGCCCTATACCGGCAGCGGCGTCATGGCATCAGCGCTGAGCATGGACAAGTGGCGTACCAAACTGGTGTGGCTCGCTGCTGGCGTGCCGACACCGCGTTACTGCATGCTTGCGCCTGGCGTCGATTTCTCATCTGTCATGGACGAGCTGGGTTTGCCGCTGATCATCAAGCCGGCACGCGAAGGCTCTTCGATAGGTGTCAGCAAGGTCAGCACAGCGGCAGAGTTCGGCCCGGCATTCGATGCCGCCTACAAGCTCGACCCGCTCGTCATTGCAGAAGAATTCGTGACCGGCTCGGAAATGACGGCGGCCGTGCTAGGCGATACGGCGCTGCCGCTGGTGCGTATCGAGCCGACGCAAGGCGACTACGATTATCAGAACAAATATTTCACCGACTCGGTGAAGTATCACTGCCCCGCCGGTATCGATCCTGCACTCGAGCAGGCAATTCAGAACGACGCGCTACGTGCCTTCGACGTGCTCGGTTGCAAGGGCTGGGCACGCGCTGACGTGATCGTGCGTGCTGATGGCAGTTACGCCTTCCTCGAAATGAACACGGCACCCGGCATGACGGGCCATTCGCTGGTGCCGATGGCGGCACGGGCGACGGGCATGAGTTTCGAGGAACTGTGCGTGAACATCCTCGCGGGAGCGTCTCTTGGCTAAAGGCGTTCCTGCCTTTCAAAGCGCCTCGCCGGCCGGCGACAAATCGGCCGCGCGCGGCGGCGTCAAGAACGCAGCGCAGAAAGGGCAGGGCGGGTTCTGGCATAGCGCCGAGTGGATGAACCTTGTTTCAGACATTCTGCTGCTCGTTGCTTCCGTGGCGATCGGTTATGCCGTTGTCAAAGGCGTCCTGCATATGCCGCTGTTCGAGCTGCGCGAGGTCGTGGTGACGACGCCGCTGGGGCAGGTTACCGGCGCACAACTGGAGTACGCGGCGGTGTCGTCGATGCGTGGCAATTTCTTCACCGTCGATCTGGAAAAGGCGCGCGAGTCGTTCGAGAAGTTGCCCTGGGTCCGCCGCGCCCAATTGCGCCGTCGCTGGCCGGCAACGGTCGAAGTGAGTCTCGAAGAGCAGGCGGCCGTGGCTTACTGGAAAATGGTCGAGACGGGCGATATGCGTCTGGTGAACACACACGGTGAAGTCTTCGATGCCGCCAGCAATGCGCCCATGCCGGTATTCAGCGGGCCCAGCGAGCGAGCTGGCGAAATGCTGACGGCGCAGCACCGCTGGGACGAGGCGCTGCAGCCGATCGGGCGCCACATCGTGGCGCTGAACCTGTCGCCGCGAAGCGCATGGCAACTGCATCTGGACGATGGTCTCGTGCTCGAGATGGGCAGGGATCAGGCCAAGGCGCCGGTAGATGAGCGGCTGAGAAAATTCGTCATCGCATACCCGGCGGCATATCAGAAATTGCAGCATCGCTGGGCCGTGGCCGATCTGCGTTACCCTGCGGGCTTCGCCGTCAAGATGACGAATGAAAAGACGACTGAATCAGTGCAAGACAAAACACATAACGCCGGAAAGACGGCGGAGGCAACACCAATGAGCAAGGGCAAACAATGAGCAGGGATAGCAAGAACCTCATCGTCGGGCTGGATATCGGTACGTCCAAGATATGCGCCATGGTGGCGGAGCTGCGACCTGACGGCCGCGTCGAAGTCATCGGGGTGGGCACACAGCCGTCCAACGGCCTCAAAAAGGGCGTGGTGGTGAATATCGAAGCCACCGTCGATGCCATTTCGCGTGTGGTGCAGGAGGTCGAATTGATGGCCGACTGCAAAATACACGACGTCTACACCGGCATCGCCGGCAGCCACGTCCGCAGCTTCAACTCCAACGGTATGGTGGCGATCAAGGACAAGGAAGTGTCGCCCCTCGATGTCGAGCGCGTCATCGACGTGGCACGTGCCATGCCCATCCCGGCCGATCAGCAGATTCTGCACATCCTCACCCAGGAATTCATCATCGACGGCCAGGATGGCGTGCGCGAGCCGATCGGCATGAGCGGCGTAAAGCTCGAAGTGAAGGTGCACATCATTACTGGCGCCGTGTCGGCTGCACAGAATCTGATCAAGTGCGTGCGGCGTTGCGGGCTCGAAGTGTCCGACCTGGTGCTGCAACCGCTGGCGTCGAGTTTCTCGACGCTGTCAGAGGACGAAAAAGAACTCGGCGTGTGCCTCGTCGACATCGGCGGCGGCACGACTGATCTTGCAATATTTACGCAGGGTGCGATCCGCCACACGGCAGTCATTCCAATCGCTGGCGATCAGGTCACCAACGACATCGCCATGGCGCTGCGCACACCCACCGCCGAGGCCGAGGAAATCAAGCTGAGCCAGGGTATCGCCATGCATGGACTGGTCGATCCGATGGATACGATTGAAGTGCCAAGCGTCGGAGACCGGCCACCACGGCGCCTGTCGCGCTCATCGCTGGCCGATGTGATCGAGCCGCGTGTGACCGAATTGTTTGAACTTGTGCAGGGCGAGCTGCGTCGCAGTGGTTACGAAGAGCTGTTGTCATCGGGCCTGGTGCTGACAGGCGGCTCGGCAACGCTGGCAGGGATTTCCGAACTCGGCGAAGAAGTGTTCCATCTGCCTGTGCGCATCGGTGCGCCGCAGTACCAGGGCAGTCTCGCCGATGTCATTTGTCATCCGCAATACGCCAACGTGATGGGTCTGGTGCTCGAAGGTGCGGCGCAGCGCCGGCGCGGCATGCAGGCACGCGATGGCCAGAATTTCAAGCAGGTTTTCCAGCGCATGAAATCATGGTTCGAGAAAAATCTTTGAAATGTCATGTACTTGCAGGAGCAGTGGGTGCACCGGCTGGCTGATCACGGATTTGTGTAAACAAAGTGTGTAAAGAAAGCTTGTGCCTTATTGGGCTATTTAGTAGTAAACTTCGCGCCTGATACCATATCTAGGTGTTACGGATCATCCGGTCCGCCAGCGCCAAAGACTATCGAGCGCATCAACAGAAGGAGTGCACGCATGATCGAGATCGTTGAGAAAGAAACCAGCGGTACCGTCATCAAGGTCGTCGGGGTCGGTGGCGCAGGTGGCAATGCGGTCGATCACATGATCCGCGAAGGTGTTCAGGGCGTTGAGTTCGTTTGCGCCAACACTGACGCGCAAGCACTCAAGCGCTCGCTTGCAGCGACCAAGATTCAGCTCGGTGGCACAGGCCTCGGCGCAGGCGCCAAGCCTGAAGCCGGCCGCGCCGCAGCACTCGAAAATCGCGAGCGCATCGTCGAAGCGCTGGCCGGCTCGCACATGGTGTTCATCACTGCCGGCATGGGCGGCGGCACAGGCACCGGTGCTGCACCGGTTGTTGCCGAAGTGGCACGTGAGCTCGGCATCCTGACGGTCGCCGTCGTGACCAAGCCCTTCGATTTCGAAAATCGTATTCGTGTTGCAGACAGTGGTGTTGAAGAACTTTCGCGCCATGTCGATTCGCTGATCGTGGTGCTCAACGACAAGCTCATGGAAGTTTATGGCGAAGAAGCCAGCTTCGTGGATTGCTTCCGCAATGCCGACGAAGTCTTGCGCAAAGCCGTCGGTGGTATCGCTGAAATCATCAACGTTCCCGGCCTCGTGAATGTCGACTTCCAGGATGTACGCACACTGATGGCCGAGATGGGTCGCGCCATGATGGGTTCTGCCGAAGCAGCCGGTCTCGACCGTGCGCGCATCGCTGCGGAACAGGCCGCCAACAGCCCATTGCTCGAAGGCGTGGAGCTCGAAGGCGCACGCGGCGTGCTGATCAACATCACCGCCAGCCGCTCGCTGAAGATGGCCGAAGTGCGTGAAGCAGTGCAGACCGTGCGCGCTTTTGCAATGGAAGACGCAAGCGTCTTTTACGGCACCGTGTTCGAGGAAAGCATGGAAGACCGCATCCGCGTCACCGTGCTGGCAACCGGTTTGGGCACGCGCCGTGCCGCAGCCCGCCAGCCTGTCATGCAAGTCATCAAGACAGGTACCGACAATATCGGCATGGAAGTCAATTACGGCGACCTGGATCTGCCTGCCGTGATTCGTCGCCCTGAGCGCCGTACCGTGGAAGCGATGAGTGCCAATGGTTTCGGTACCTATGACATCCCCGCTTTCCTGAGAAAACAAGCCGACTAAGCAGGCTGACTGAGCAAGCCGACTGAAATTCGCTCGGCATGTATTGAACGGCAGGCTGAAGGCCGCAAGGGTCAATCCTTGCGGCCTTCTGTTTTATGCGGAGCGCGTTTGTGCCAGGAGTCGGTTGCTGGCTTTGGCTGTCAGCGTGGCAACATACTGTTACGTTGAACCAGGAGGCTCCTGCGGAGTCGGAGTGTATACTTGTTGCAACACACAAAAGAGCTCGCCAAAAATCCGCCAATGATTCGTCAGAGAACCCTCAAATCCATCGTCAAGGCCACTGGTGTCGGGCTGCATAGCGGCACCCGCGTCGAGATGAGCCTGCGCCCGGCGGCGCCCGACACGGGCATCGTATTCCGTCGCGTGGACATGGATCCACCTGTGGATTTAGTGACCGATCCCTATTCGGTCGTCGACACGCGCCTGTGTTCCGGTTTGCAACGCGGTGAAGCAAAGATCGGCACCATCGAGCATCTGATGTCGGCCCTGGCTGGATTGGGTATCGACAATTGCTATGTGGACGTGGATGCAGCCGAGATTCCGATTCTCGATGGCAGCGCCGCGCCTTTCGTATTCCTGCTGCAGTCAGCCGGCATCGAAGTGCAGAACG
Source organism: Rhodocyclales bacterium (assembly GCA_028292485.1). Taxonomy (GTDB): domain Bacteria; phylum Pseudomonadota; class Gammaproteobacteria; order Burkholderiales; family Rhodocyclaceae; genus Viridibacterium. The sequence goes on from JAQGMG010000039.1 coordinate 96,600, forward strand.
CGCCAAAACGTTTTCTGCGCGTGAAGAAAACAGTTGAAGTGCGTGAAGGCGACAAGTGGGTGAAACTGTCACCACATGACGGCTTCAAGCTCTCTTTCTCGATCCACTTCAATCACCCTGCCATCGACAGCACACCGACCGAGGTGAGCGTCGATTTCGCACATGACGTCTATGCACGCGACGTGGCGCGGGCCCGCACATTCGGTCAGATGCAAGACCTGGAGACGATGCTCAACGCCGGGCTGGCGATGGGTGGCAGCATGGAAAATGCCATTGTCGTGGATGAATATCGCGTACTGAATACCGACGGTCTTCGCTATGCCGATGAGTTCGTCAAACACAAGGTACTCGACGCCATTGGTGATCTTTACGTCGCAGGCAAGCCCTTGCTTGCTGCATACAGTGCGCATAAATCCGGCCATGCGCTCAACAACCAGCTGCTGCGTGCGCTGCTGGAAGATGAAAGTGCCTGGGAAATCGTGAGCTTCGAAAACGACGCGACCATTCCGGAAAATCTGCGCGGCCAGATGGCGCTGCAATTCGGCTGATTACACAGCAATGTTCATCCTGCGCGCCGTAGGCCTGCTTCTGATTGTCGCCATTGCCTTGTGCGTGGGGGCCAGTCTGGTGACAGGTGAGCGCCACTATCTGAAGTGGGCCAGGATATTGCTGCGCGTCGGCGTCGCGGTCGCCGTGGTGTTCATGGCGCTCCTGCTGCTGGAGCGGGTGATTTCGCCGATCGTTTAGCGTAACGCTGCACAGGTATACAACTCGTCATTCCCGCGAAAACGGGAATCCACTTCTACGTGATATCTCTGCCACCAAGTGGATTCCCGCTTTCGCGGGAATGACCGTTAGCGTGACTGCTCGCGCATGCGCTTCAAGGCCTGACCCAGCGGTGTATCTGCGCCGAGCTTTTCCTCAAGCTCCTTCAGGGCATGCTTGCCCGATTCGCCGATGCGCCGCTCTTCGCTTGCATACAAGGCGTGACGCTCGCTGTTATGCACGGCGCGCACCTTGACGCGAATCTCCTGTACTGGCTCATTCTGGCTGAGAAGGTCGCTGCGCAGGCTTTCCAGGCTCATCTTGAGGCGTGAGGCCAATGCGGGCGTCGAAGCGTGCAGGGTGAGGGTGCCCATCTCGAAATTGGCAACGCTGACCGCACCCAGCATGTTCGGCGGCAGGCTCAGCTCCAGCCGACGCTGCATGCGTACCAGCCTTGCAGCGTGATCCTGCAGGCGGGAAAGCGCGTCGGAGGCGCCCAGAAAGCGCTTGAGCGGGGTGGCACACATGGCAGAGGGCGGGAAAAAGGGTGTCTCTTGCATTCGGGAAGTCTGCCCGCATCGTACAGGAGGCCGGGCGGTCAGTTGTATCCATCTGGCTGCGGATAGCCCGCAAAATAGGCGACCTGTTCGACATGCTAGAATCGCGAACCTCGCCTTAGGCCAATCTCTTCCCAACCTCTTCTTTTCATCAAAAAAATGATTCAAGGTCTGCTCAGAAAGTTCTTCGGTAGCCGCAACGATCGCCTGGTACGACAGTACGTGCAGAAGGTCGGCGCCATCAACGCCCTGGAGGCGCAGATGGAGGCATTGTCCGACGCGGCCTTGCAGGACAAGACGCAAGAGTTCCGCGAACGCCACGCCAAAGGCGAGTCACTCGATGAGTTGTTGCCCGAGGCTTTTGCGGTCGTGCGCGAGGCAGGCAAACGCGTGCATGGCATGCGCCATTTCGACATGCAGATGGTCGGTGGCATGGTGCTGCACGGCGGCAAGATCGCTGAAATGCGCACCGGCGAAGGCAAGACGCTGACGGCGACGCTGCCGATCTATCTCAACGCGCTGTCCGGCAAGGGCGTGCATCTGGTAACGGTGAATGACTATCTCGCTTCGCGCGACGCCGACTGGATGGGCCGTATCTACAAGTTCCTCGGTTTGACCGTCGGCGTGAATCTGTCGCAGATGAGCCACGAGGAAAAGCAGGCCGCTTATGCCGCCGACATTACCTACGGTACCAACAACGAGTTCGGCTTTGATTACCTGCGTGACAACATGGTGTTCACGAAGGAGGAGCGCGTGCAGCGTGGCTTGAATTACGCCATCGTCGATGAGGTCGATTCGATCCTGATCGACGAAGCGCGCACGCCGCTGATCATCTCCGGCCAAGCCGAAGATCACACCGAGCTGTACGTGAAAATGAACGCCGTGCCGCCCATGCTCTCGAAGCAGGAAGGCGAAGATGACAATGTCACGGTGCCGGGCGATTACACGTTGGACTTGAAGGCCTCGCAGGTCTTGCTGACCGAGCAGGGCTACGACAAGGCCGAGGAAATTCTCGCGCGCATTGGCCTGCTCACTGAAGGCAGCAGTCTGTACGACCCTTCGAACATCCTGCTGATCCATCATCTCTACGCGGCGCTGCGTGCTCACACCCTGTATCACAAGGATCAGCAATACGTGGTGCAGGACGGTGAAGTCATCATCGTCGATGAATTCACGGGCCGCCTGATGGCGGGGCGTCGCTGGTCCGATGGCCTGCACCAGGCTGTCGAAGCGAAAGAAAATGCCGACATCCGCGCCGAGAACCAGACGCTGGCTTCGATCACCTTCCAGAACTACTTCCGCATGTACACCAAGCTGGCCGGCATGACCGGTACGGCAGACACGGAAGCCTATGAATTCCACCAGATCTATGGTCTGGAAACGGTGGTGATTCCGACCAATCGCGACATGATCCGCAAGGACCAGAACGATCTGGTGTACCGCACGGCGAACGAAAAGCATGCCGCCATCATCGCGGATATCAAGGTCTGTCACGAGCGTGGTCAACCGGTGCTGGTGGGAACGACCTCCATTGAAAACTCCGAGCTGTTGTCCGAGCTGCTGACGCGCGAAACCCTGCCTCACCAGGTGCTCAATGCCAAACAGCATGCACGCGAGGCGGAGATCGTCGTGCAGGCCGGCCGCCCTGGTGTCATCACCATCGCCACCAATATGGCGGGTCGCGGTACTGACATCGTGCTCGGCGGTAATTTCGAGCGCGAGGCGGCGCAGATACGTGAAGACGCAAGCCTGTCGGAAGCGGAGCAGGAAGCGCAGATCGCCAGCAAGCGCGAGGCGTGGAATGCCTTGCACCAGCAGGTGCTGGACGCCGGCGGTTTGAAGATCATCGGCACGGAGCGCCACGAATCGCGCCGTATCGACAACCAGTTGCGCGGCCGCTCCGGCCGCCAGGGTGATCCGGGCGAGAGCCGCTTCTACCTGTCGCTCGAAGATCAGCTGATGAAGATCTTCGGTGGCGATCGTCTCAACATGATCATGCAGCGCCTGAAGATGCCCGAAGGCGAAGCCATCGAGCACAGCATGGTGACGCGCTCGCTGGAGTCCGCGCAGCGCAAGGTCGAGCAGCGCAACTTCGACATGCGCAAGCAGCTGCTCGAATATGACGATGTCGCAAACGATCAGCGCAAGGTCATCTACCAGCAGCGTAACGAGTTGCTTGAAACAACCGATATCGCCGAGACCATCACGGCCATGCGCCATGGCGTGCTGACCGACATGTTCCGTGGCTTCGTACCGGCCGAGTCAGTCGAAGAGCAGTGGGATATGGCTGGCTTCCAGCAAGCGCTGGAAGCGGAATACCGCCTGAGTCTGCCTTTACTCGAATGGTCGAAAGCCGAGAACCAGTTATCCGACGAAGACATTCTGCATCGCGTGATCGAGGCGGCCGACAAGGCTTATGCGGACAAGGTGGCCGAAGTCAATCTGGAAGCCTGGCAAGGCTTCGAACGCAACGTCATGCTCAACAACCTGGATACGCATTGGCGTGAACATCTGGCCTCGCTGGATCATTTGCGCCAAGGCATCCATCTGCGTGGCTATGCACAGAAGAATCCGAAGCAGGAATACAAGCGCGAGGCCTTCGAGCTGTTCGAAGGCTTGCTCAACGCCGTGCGCGGCGATGTGACGCGTTTGCTATTGACGGTGCAGATACGCTCCGATGAACAGATCGAAGAGGCCACTGAGGCGCATCCTGGTGTTGATAACGTGCAATATCACCATGCCGACTACGACGAGGCACTCACGGCCGCGGCCACAGTCAAAAAGCTGTTGCCGGAACACGATGCGGCGCGGGTGGGGCGCAATGAGCCTTGCCCGTGTGGTTCTGGCAAGAAGTACAAGCATTGCCACGGGCAACTCGCTTAACTGCATGATTTCAGGCTGTTATATGCAAGGGCCGGCTTCCGGCCCTTTTCCATATTGATCAAAAACGCGCAAAATTGCTGCAATGCAAAAAATATCTGCTGCATTGCGCTTTGCGCGGGTTTAACCTTGCCCGACCTGCATTGATCCGGAGCTCCGAATGAGTGATGCAACGCACTCCAAGCAAACCTTGCCGGCACTGACGTTTGCCGCACTGGGGGTGGTGTTTGGGGACATCGGCACGAGTCCGCTGTATGCATTGAAGGAAGTTTTCTACGGCGCGCATCACCACCTTGATGTCAATGCCCAGAACGTGTTGGGCATTCTTTCCCTGATCGTCTGGACCCTGCTCATCGTCGTAACTTTCAAATACGTGGTCGTCGTCCTGCGGGCAGACAATCACGGCGAAGGTGGCGTCGTTGCGTTGATGGCGCGTGTCGTCGAGCAAGCGAAAGACCGGCCGAAAAAACGCAATCTGGCGATCGTGCTGGGCCTCTTCGGTGCGGCGCTGTTTTATGGCGATGGCGTAATCACACCGGCCATTTCGGTGCTGTCTGCCGTCGAGGGCCTGGAGATCATCACGCCCAGCCTGGCCACCTGGGTCATGCCGATCACCGTGATCATCCTTCTCGCTATCTTCCTCATTCAGCAAAAGGGCACGGCGCACGTGGGGCGCTTCTTCGGCCCCGTCGTGTCACTCTGGTTCCTGTCGCTGGGCGGGTGGGGCATCTACAATATCGCCGCACAACCGCATGTGCTGACCGCGTTGTCACCGCACTACGCGGTGTTGTTTTTCATAGAGCATCCGGTGCCGGCATTTTTCTCCTTGTCCGCCGTCATCCTGACTGTGACCGGCGGTGAAGCCATGTATGCGGACATGGGCCATTTCGGCCTGAAGCCCATCCGTATGGGCTGGCTGTTCGTGGTGCTGCCCTGTCTGTTGCTGAACTATTTCGGGCAAGGCGCGCTGATCCTCGGCAACCCTGCCGCTGCGGCCAACCCCTTCTACCTTTCGATTTCGAAATGGGCACTGATTCCCATGGTGCTGCTGGCAACCGGCGCCACGATCATCGCCTCGCAAGCACTGATTACAGGCGCATTTTCCATGACGCGCGAGTTGATCCAGCTGGGCTTCTGCCCGCGCCTGACGGTCCGCCATACCTCTGGCGACCGGATGGGGCAAATCTACGTGCCGGCAGTCAACTGGTCCCTGCTGGTGCTCGTCCTGATCGTCGTGCTGAGCTTCAAGACCTCGTCGGCGCTGGCAGAGGCCTACGGCATAGCCGTGACGCTCACCATGCTGGTGACATCCATACTTGCCTTTTCGGTGGCGCGGCGCGACTGGAAGTGGCCGACCTGGATGGCCGTTCTGGTTTTCGTGCCGATGGCAATCATTGAAGTAGTCTTCCTGGCCGCCAATTCGATCAAGATCCCCTCGGGCGGCTGGTTTCCGCTGGCCTTCGGCGGCGTGGTGCTGTTCGTATTGATGACCTGGCGCAAGGGGCGCGGCCTGCTGTCGGAGCGGCTCAAGGCCGATCAGATCGAGCTCAAGCCCTTCGTCGACATGCTCGCGACGGAGACCAGCATGCCGCGGGTGCCACACACCGCCGTGTTTCTCTCGCCGCGTTATGACAGCGTGCCTAACGCGTTATTGCACAACCTCAAACACAACTTCGTGTTGCACGAGACCACGATTCTCGTCACCGTCACCTTCCAGCCGCTACCGCGCATTGCCGACGGCCAGCGCGTACTGGTGGAACGCATCGGCCACCATTTCTATCGCGTCAAGGTGTTCTTCGGTTTCATGGAAGAGCCCGACGTGCCCGCCGCGCTGGAGTGGTGCGAAGAGCAGGGGCTGGAGATCGAGCCACTGATGGTTTCGTACTTCCTCAGTCGGGAAATACTGCTGCCCACGCCTGGCGAGGGCATGGCGCTGTGGCGTGAGCGTATCTTCGAATTCATGTTCCGCAATGCGTCCAGCGCGGCCAACTTCTTCAAGCTGCCCGCCAATCGGGTGGTGGAGCTGGGTAGCCGCATCGTCATCTAGGGATGAGCTGAGCAGCGTCATAACTGGCATTAGGCAGGCCTTCAAACTTAAGCGTCATTCCGGCGTTTGCCGGAATGACGACCAGGGCTTGTTTGGCGTTTGACAGGCTCATGATGCGTTAGCCGTCTTCGCACTGCCTAAAGGCTCGGCGTCACCGTCCGTTGACAATCAATGCCCCGGCAAAAGCGGGCGACACGATTTCATGGGAGTGAGCGCGCAGTGGCAGGACGACTGGGACTGCAGGATTGGGTGGATCGCATACGTGACCGGGATATGCCTGCTTTCGGCAATACGGTCGATTCGGTACGCAACATCACCGCCGATGAAAATGCTTCGATCGGCATGCTGTCGCGCGTCATCCTGCAGGACGCTGCGCTTACCACCAAGGTTCTCAAGCTTTCCAATAGCGTCATCTTCAACCCCGCGCGGCAGCCTGTCAGCACGATCAGCCGCGCCATCACCGTGCTGGGCTTCAATGTGCTTGGTCAGGTGGTGCTGTCGATCTGCCTGATCGATGCCTTTCTGGTCGGTGGTTTGCGCGGCCGCGTTGCTGCCGAAATGGCCCGTTGTTTTCATGCCGCCGTCCAGGCGCGCACGGCAGCGGCGGCGTGTGGGGTGATGCAGGTCGAAGAGGTGTTCATTGCTGCCCTGCTTGGCCGCGTGGGAGAGATGGCCTTCTGGTGCTTTGGCAAGGACACTGCGAATCAACTGGATCAGGCGCTCATCGAGCAGCCCGACGAGCGGCCGGAGAATATGCAGATGGACCTTCTCGGGTTTCGTCTGCGCAACCTGACAGCCTCACTGGCACGCGAATGGCGCCTGGGGCAGATGGTCGTGTCGGCCGCCGAGCCAGCGCCACATCCCACTGTTTCCGAAAAAGCCATTGCGCTTGGGCACCGATTGGCCTCGGCGGCAGAGTATGGCTGGGAGTCGGCGGTGGCGACCAAGGCGCTCGAGGCCTATGCGGACATGCTGCAACGGCCTTTCGACGAAGTGAAGATTCTGGTTCTGAACAATGCGGCCGAAGCCACACGCGTGGCTGCACAGTTCGGTGCCACCGATGCGGCACGGCTGATTCCCGTGCCCAATACCGAGGATGCGGAAGAGATCGAGATAGAAATTGCACGCGAGGCGGCCGATCCCGAGCCGGACCCGATGCTGCAGCTGCGCATTCTGCGGGACCTGGCGATGATGCTGAACGGCAAGACCAGCCTGAATGAAGTGCTGAATCTGGTGCTGGAAGGCATTTACCGCGGCCTGGGCATGCATCGGGCTGTGTTCGCCTTGCTGACGGCCGACCGTACGACCTTGCAGGCCAAGGCGGCGCTGGGCCACGATGCCGAAGCGCTGGTGAAGCGCTTCGTATTCAAGCTCGACGGCACGAAGGGCGAGCTTGTTAACGAAATCTTCATGCGCAACGAATCATTCTGGTTGCGCGATCCGATGCCACGCGGCATCAGCACCTTGCGCTTCGAAAAGGCCACCGGCGCGCACGAAGCCTTCATCGCGCCGATCATCACCCACGGCCGGGCAATCGGCGTTTTTTACGCCGACAGCGGCACGCATACGCCGGACCAGGAAGCCTGGCAGGGTTTCCTGCACTTCGTACAGCAAGCCAGCCTGTCGTTCGAGCACGTGGCAACGCGCGGAGCCACGAGCAAGCGCTGACTCGTCGAGCGCAATGCAACGGCGAGTCAACGGCGAATCAGGTCTGGCGCAACACAAATCCCTTAGAATTGCCGGCTCTTCCCCGCATTCCAAGGATCGCCATGCCCGTCAATCTTCAAGCCCCCGTTGCTGATCAACTCAAAGCCGTCAAGGGTGTGCGGCTGGGGACTGCGCAAGCGGGCATTCGCAAGCTCAATCGGCGCGACATCACCTTGATCGAATTGGCCGAAGGTAGTCGCGCGGCCGGGGTGTTCACGCAAAACCGTTTCTGTGCGGCGCCTGTGCAGGTATGCAAAACGCATTTGTCCCTGACCGACCCGCGAGCGCTGGTGATCAATACCGGTATTGCCAATGCAGGCACCGGCGAGCTGGGCGTAACCAACGCGCAAGCCACCTGCCGTGCGGTGGGTGAGTTGCTCGGCGTGGCGCGCGAGGCCGTGCTGCCTTTTTCTACCGGCGTGATCCTCGAGCATCTGCCGATGGATCGACTCGTGGCAGGCTTGCCTGCGGCCAAGGCTGCGCTCAAGGATGATGGCTGGTTCGATGCGTGCCACGCCATCATGACGACCGACACCTTGCCCAAGTGTGTCTCGCGTCAGGTCGACATCGACGGGCAGACGGTGACATTCACCGGCATGAGCAAGGGCGCCGGCATGATCCGGCCGAACATGGCGACGATGCTGGGTTTCCTTGCGACCGACGCCAAGGTCGCGCAGCCCCTGCTCGACCAGCTCGTGCGCGAAGCGGCCGACCTGTCCTTCAACAGCATCACCGTAGACGGCGATACCTCGACCAATGATTCGTTCATCCTGATCGCGACCGGCCAGGTCGGTGAAGAGATCATCGACGAGGCTTCCAGCGAGTTCCAGATATTGCGCGCCGAAGTCATCGAAGTCGCTCAATGGCTGGCGCAAGCCATCGTGCGCGACGGCGAGGGTGCGACCAAGTTCATGAGCATCGTTGTCGAGAGCGGAGCCGATCAGGACGAATGTCGCAAGGTGGCGTATTCGATTGCCCATTCGCCGCTGGTCAAGACCGCCTTTTTTGCATCGGACCCCAATCTTGGCCGGATACTCGCCGCCATCGGTTATGCCGGTGTCAATGACCTGGATGTGAATACGCTGCGTGTCTGGCTTGGTACGCACGGTGAGGAAGTGCTGGTTGCGGAGCAGGGCGGCCGCGCGGCAAGCTATGTAGAAGAAGCCGGTGCACGCATCATGAAAAACGCGGAGATCACGGTGCGGGTGGATCTGGCGCGCGGTGATGCAGCCACTACGGTGTGGACCTGCGATTTTTCGTATGACTATGTAAAGATCAACGCCGACTACCGCTCTTGATTCCTCGCCAAAACCGCCACTGCCTTTGTCGACTTCGGCTTGCCGTGCTTTAGCACTGTCTGCGCCTTGTCTTCGCGGCAGTGACGGTTGTGGCGAGGAAGGTGTGTGCCTGGGTGTGCGCCTGTTTTTCCTTCCTCACTCATAACGCCTTACTTCGCACCACATGTTTCACGATATCTTTTCCGTTCCCCAGCTCTTTGGTTACCTCGCATTCATCTTCGGCGTCGGTTGTTTTTTGCAGAAGAGCGATGTGCGCTTCAAGGTCTTCATGGCCATCGAGTGCGTCAGCTATGTCATTCACTTCTGGTTGCTGGGCAACTTCACGGCCTGCGCCAGCTCGGCTGTGTCGGTGGGGCGTTCCCTGGCGGCGATTCGCAGTCGTTCGCGCTGGGTTGCCTTGATCTTCGTGTTGTTAAGTCTTGGCATGGGTGTGTGGCTGGCCAGGTCGTGGCTGTCGATGCTGCCCATCATCGCCTCGTGTATCGGCACTACGGCGTTGTTCCTGCTCTCCGGCGTGCGCATGCGCTTGCTGATGCTGGTCGGTACGACGTTGTGGCTGATCAACAATATCGCGTCAGGCTCCATCGGCGGGACGATGCTGGAAGCGGTAATCCTGACGACCAACTCCTGGACGATTTTTCGTTTGATGCGCGATCAGCGTGGCGAAGCGGAAACCCCAAAGGTTCCTGAGCCCTGACTGGCGCAATTCCCAAGTTGCTCAAGCCTTGCTGCCTACTGCCGATGTAATGCGGAAGGGCACGACTGCCTTTGTCGACAAGATTCCATTTTGAAACCGTTATTACCTTTGTCGACTGCAGCTTGCCGTGCATTAGCACTGTCTGCGCTTTGTCTTCGCGGCACTAACGATTTAAAAATGGAATAGGGGATTCCGCAACATGGCCAGACCCGAAAAATTCCGCCTCGGCGACCTGCTGGTGCAGAAGAGCTGCATCACGCAGGAGCAACTCGAATACGTGCTGGGCGAGCAGAAGCGCTCGGGGCGCAAGTTCGGGCGCCTTGTCGTCGAACTTGGCTACACGACCGACGAGGCCGTGGCGCGTGCCATTGCCAGCCAGATCGGTGGCGAGTTTGTCGATCTACACAAGGTGCGTGTCGGCGCGGCCATGCAGAACCTCATTCCCGAAACGCTGGCGCGGCGCCTGCGGCTGATTGCCGTCGAGGATCGTGGTGAATCCGTGTTGGTGGGTTTTGCTGACCCGGGCAATCTGCTGGCCTACGACGAAGCCGTGCGCGTGCTCAATCGCCCCGTCGACATCGCGGTGGTGGTCGAAAGCGCGCTGCGCGATGCGTTGGACGCGGTCTATCGCGATAGCGGCAAGGTCAACAGCATTGTCGATGAGCTCAATACCGAACTGGGTACGGGCGAGCTCGATCTCGGCGAGCTCGGTGCGCTGACGGGCTCGGAAGACGCGCCAGTCGTGCGCCTCATCGAAAGCATTTTCGAGGAAGCACGCAAGCTGCGTGCTTCGGATATTCATATCGAGCCGCAGGAGCGCACCGTCGTCGTGCGCTTCCGCATCGATGGCGTATTGCATCGGCATATGGAGGCTTCGTCACGCGTCGCCAGCGCTGTGGTGCTGCGGCTCAAGCTGGTCGCGGGCCTCGACATTTCGGAGAAACGCTTGCCGCAGGACGGCCGTTTCGGTGTGAAGATCGGCGGCCATCCGGTCGACATGCGTATGTCGACATTGCCGACGCAATATGGCGAATGCGTAGTGTTGCGCGTGCTCAACCAGTCGGCCTCGGTTGTGACGCTCAATCGACTGGCCATGCCGCAGCACATCCTGGATGGCTTCCGTGCCGCCATCGCGCGGCCCAACGGCATTGTGCTGGTGACCGGCCCGACAGGTAGCGGCAAGACGACGACGCTTTACTCCGCCCTCGCCGAACTGAATACGCCGGATACCAAGATCATCACCGTCGAAGACCCGGTCGAATATCGCCTGCCCGGTATCAACCAGGTGCAGGTGAACGAGAAGATCGACCTCACCTTCGGCCGCATATTACGCACCTGTCTGCGGCAAGACCCGGACGTCATACTTGTCGGTGAAATGCGCGACAGGGAGACGGCCGAGATCGGCATGCGCGCTGCCATGACCGGCCACCTCGTACTATCCACATTGCATACAAACGATGCGATCAGCACGCCGGCGCGGCTCATCGATATGGGTGTGGCGCGTTTCATGGTAGCCATGTCGGTGCACATGATATTGGCGCAGCGTCTGCTGCGACTCATGTGCGAGCACTGTCGCGAACCGGCCGTGCTGGAGCCCGATCAACTGACCTGGCTGCGCCTGGAGGCAGGGTCGCGCGCTGACGAACTGGTCTATCGCAAGGCGCGCGGTTGCTCACGCTGCAATGGTTCGGGCTACACAGGTCGGCGCGGCGTATATGAAATGCTCGAGATGACGCGGCCGCTGATCGAGGCGGCCAACAATCCCGAGCCGGGTGTCTTTGTGCGCGCGGCGCGAGAGCAGATGGCCGGCAAGACCTTGCGCGCCGATGCAGCGCGACTCGTCATGGAAGGGCTCACGACAGCGGAAGAAGCCATGCGTGTGACGTTCCAGATCGATGATTGATATGGGCATTTCCTACAATGGGGTGGATCTATGTCTCCTCTCCTTGCCCGTTCGCACTGAGCGTAGCGCAGCGAAGTCGAAGTGTGGGCACCTTCGTCCCGATGCTTCGACTTCGCTGCGCTACGCTCAGCACGAACGGATTTTGCTCAGGCGCGCCGTCCATCAAGATAGAGCGTCTTTTTTTCGTTGCATTGCGCGACGCCGCGTGTCTCCTGCTTTTCAGAGGCTTGCCGAGGTTTACAGACATGCCTAACTTCGCCTACGTCGCGCGCGATCGTGCCGGCACGCGCCTGACCGGTATGCTCGATGGGCCGAGCAGCGCCATCGTGGCCGAGCGCCTCGCGCAGCAAGGCTCCATACCGATCAGCATCGAACTGATCCAGGGTCAGGTCGACACCGATTCGGTCGAGGAGACATCGGGCTTCTTTGCGAAGAAAGTGCCTGCCATCGACGTGCTGATGTTTTGCCGGCAGATGAACACCTTGCTCAAGGCCGGCGTACCCATTTTGCGTGCGCTGGGCGGCTTGACCGATTCCATCGTCAACAAGCGCTTCAAGGCTGTCGTGATCAACCTCAAGGAGTCGCTCGAAGGCGGCCGCGAGCTGTCGCAGGCCATGGAGTCGCATCCTTCGGTGTTTACTCCCTTCGTCACCTCGATGGTCAGGGTGGGCGAGAGCACGGGTCGGCTGGAACAGATATTCCTTCGCCTCTATCATCACCTGACCTTCCAGAAGTTCATGCGCGAGCAGGTCAAGACGGCGCTGCGCTACCCGAGCTTCGTTGTGCTGGCGATGCTCATTGCCATTTGTGTCATCAATGTATTTGTCATACCGGCGTTTGCCAAGACCTTCAAGGGGCTGGGCGCCGAGCTGCCGCTGATGACGCGCGTTCTCATCGCATCATCGGATTTCACGATCACCTGGTGGCCGGCGTTGCTGATCGGCGCAATCGGCGCGGTATTCCTGTTCCGCAGCATCACGCGTTCGGATACCGGCGGTTTTGCGTGGGACCGCATGAAGCTGCGCATTCCCGTTGCGGGCAATATCCTGCGGCTTGCATCCTATTCGCGCTTCTGCCGCAGCATGGGTCTCGCCCTGCAGAGCGGCGTGTCCATCGTGCAGTCGCTCACGCTTGTGCAGGAGGTCGTCGAGAACCGCTTCATCGCCGACAAGATCGAGCAGATGCGCCTCGGTGTCGCACGCGGCGAAAGCGTGCTGCGCGTGGCGACCCAGTCCGCCATCTTCAACTCCACCGTGTTGCAGATGATCATGGTGGGAGAGGAGTCCGGCATGCTGGACGAGATGTTCATGGAAGTTGCCGATCTCTTCCAGGGCGATGTGGAGTACGAGCTGAAGAACCTGTCAGCGCAGATAGAGCCGATCCTTATCGTTGTGCTGGGCGCCATCGTGCTGGTACTTGCACTTGGCATCTTCATGCCGATGTGGGAACTGGGGCAGGCCATGGGGGGCGCCAAATGAGCTGTCGCAGGTACGGGCGTGACAAATTTGACAATCCCGGCCTGTCCTTGCGTTAAAGCCGTGTGCTTCAAAAGCCGTTAAACGGCCTATAGGTACGTTTTCGTATCGGCCGGTTCCTCTCTTGGATCCGGGTATTCAGGAGACAACACATGAACCGCAGCAAAGGCTTTACCCTTATTGAATTGGTGGTCGTCATCACCATTCTGGGCATTCTTGCAGCGGTCGCGCTGCCGCGATTCGTCAATCTGCAGCGCGACGCGCGTATTGCAAAACTCAACGCTGCACGCGGTGCCGTGCAGGCAGCGGCTGCAATGGTTGCCGGTTCGGCCCAGGCCAGAACCGCCGTTGTGCAGCCAACTTGCGCGGCGGGCGGCGGTATACCCAACATTGCCGCCACCGGCGCAGGCACGATATGTTCGCAAAACGGTTTGCTCCAGGCCATCAACTGGAACCCGACTGCTGACGTTCCCGGCGGTGCTGCGCACGGCATCGTCGATGCAGCAGGTTTGACAGCCTTGTTCCCGGCAACAGTGGCAGCCCTGGCAGCAGATGGTTATGCAACCACGGGTGGCGGCGCGGCAATCGGCAGTGTATTGACGGTCCAGGTCACCGGCGGACCCACGCCGGCCACCTGTTCGTTTACCTACACGCCTTCGACCGGTGGCGGCGCAGGTACTGCTCCGACGATCTCCGCGATCAACACCCTGGGTTGCTGACCCTGGCGGGGCGGATCCTGTGTCCATGATCCCGCCCCGTGATCTGCCATCCAGGCCGCGTACAGGCCAATATGGTTTCACGTTGATCGAGGTGATCTTCGTGATGGTCATCATGGGCATCCTGCTTACCGTGGCAGTGCCTCTCCTGTCGCAAAACGACTCGCGCGAGCGCAGCATCACCGAGCAACTGCGTAGCACCTTGCGGCATGCCCAACGCGTAGCCGTCACGCGCAATCGCGATGTGTGCGTCTCTGTCACGGTGACCACCGTGATATTCCGTGTCGCTTCTTCTTCGGGCACAGGCGTGGCGTGCACGGCGCAACTCGCGCCATTCAGTGACGCGGGCGACACACTCGATATGTCGACCGCAGGATCTGCGCTGAGATTTTCCTCGGCCGGCAACTTCCGCTTCACCCCCACTGGCGTACTGACGAACAATGCTGGCACAGCCCTGACAGCACGCAGCATCGCAGTGGTGCGCGGCGCTACCGCTTTCACCTTCGCGACACTCACTATCCAGCCCGACAATGGCTTCGTCCTTGCCTCGGCGTTCTGAGTCGTCGTTTTCCTTGCAGCGTGGGTTCGCGCTGATCGAGGTCATTGTCTTCATGGTCGTCGTCGCCACGGCTGTCGGTGCACTGCTGGCGGTATTCACCAAAACGAATCGAGGTAGTGCCGAGCTGCTCGTCAGTCGACAGGCGCTGGCCATTGCCGAAGCAATGCTCAACGAGGTACTCGCCGCACCATTCACGATATGCGATCCGCAAGACGCCACGTTCAGTGGCGCTTGCACTGGCCCGTCGGAATCTGTCGTTGCAGGCGGGGGGCCGGAAGCTGGCGAGACGCGGCTGGGCGTGTTGCCGCTGTTGCGCATGTTCGACAACGTCAATGACTTCAACAATTTCAGCATCAGCACAGGGGCCGGTATCACTGATCGTGCGGGCCTCGTCGTGCCTGGCTCGGGGGGCTACTCGCTGACGGTGCAGGTTGCGCCTGTCGTCGTCGCGCCAGCAACGTGGAACAGCATCCCCGGTGACCAGATGCTGGTTGTGACGGTTTCGGTCAGATCATCGTTGATGGGCGGACCCGTTGTGCTCGAGGGTATGCGCTCGCGCTTTGCACCACGCACACGGCCGCCATGATTTCGTATCTCCGTTTGCCCCCTCACTGGCGCTCCGTTTCGCTCCGCCGTTCACGGCGACAGCGCGTCACCGGTCTCACGCTCATCGAGATGATCGTGTCGCTGGTGCTGGTGGGCCTGCTGTCGTCCATCGTGGCAGTCTTCCTGCAGGTGCCATTGCAAAGCTACTTCGTCACGCGCCAGCGGCTCGACCTTGTCGATGGCATCGAGCTGTCGATGCGTCACATGGATCAGGAGCTGCGCCAAGCCTTGCCGAACAGCGTGCGCAGCACTGTGGTAGGGGGCGTTACCTATATCGAATTTCTCGCCACGCGGGGCAGTGGACGTTACCGTGCCTTGGCTGGCGGCCCTGCAGGGGCTTGCCCGGGCGGCAACGACCTGAACACTGCGGCAAATGACAATTGCTTCACGACAATAGGGCCTCTCAATACGAGCAGCGCCATTCGTCCGGGGTTCGACTACGTAGTCCTGGGGCAAAGCGTCCCCGTGGCAGACGCCTATAGCGGCGGCACAGGGGACACCCCGAACAAATCGCTCATCACCGCTTTCACGCTGGCTCTCGGAACGGCGCCCAGAGTGGAATCACGTTTGCGCATGAACAATGCGACGCTTGCCGGCGTCCCGTCGGAGCTCGTCTACATCGTCTCCGGCCCGGTGACCTATGCCTGTAGCGGTACTGCGGGCCAGCTCATCCGTTACAGCGGCTATCCGATCACCGCGCTCCAGGCGACGCCACCGGTGGGCGCCACGCAAAGCGTCATCGCCGCCAATCTTCTCGTATGTAACGCACGTTACCTGGAAGCGCGGAATGTCCTGGCGCAAGGTATCGTCAGCGTCGACATCACGTTGAGCAACAACGTGCCGGGCCAGCCTGCCGAAGCGGTGAATTTTGTCGTGCATGCACCTGTGAGCAAGACGCCATGAGTGCCATCCTTTCAACGGCTGCGCGTCAACGGGGTATATCGACCATCACCGCAATTTTCATCATCACGGTGCTGGCAGTTCTGGCGGCCGCCGGTTTGCAGATGTGGCGCAGCGCCCAGGACGATCAGACGCTCGACATGCAAGCGATACGCGCGCGCAGCGCCGCACGTGCCGGCCTGCAAGTGGCGTTCTGGCGGGCTACCCAGGATGAGACCAACTACTGTCGTCCTGCGGGGGTCAGCGCAATGACCCTGACCTTGCCCAATACGCTTGCACCTTATGCGGTCACGCTGACCTGCACGGGCGATGGCGATTACACCGAGGGAATCTCGGCGGTCTATCGTCGCAGCCTGACGGCGGTGGCCTGCAATCAGGCTGCATGTCCCGACAATGCCGCCTCGGTGCTGAACCGATATGTCGAGGTCGTAGTGATGGGTGAATGCGTCACCACGATCACGGCGGGTATCGGCACTACACAATGCCGCGAGACGCGCTAGCCATCTGCGCTGGCTGAGCATCCAGGCCATGTCAGCGTTGATCCGGATCATGGCTGCCGGTTTCAAGAATTTCCCCCCGGCGCCGTAGAAGACTTCAGCCCCCGTTTTCCCCTCAGATGCTTTAACCGGGCCGAGTCGCATGGGTTTTCCCTATATTCCTTTTGTCACGCGGCGCAGCAGCAAGCCAGCTTTCCGGCCGGGCTGGCTGGTGTGCGCGCAGGACGAGCATGGCTTCCGCTATCTGCACATGGTGCATGTGCAAGGGGAGAAGCCGCGCGTGCTTGCCTGGGAGAATCTGCCTGCGGGTAGCGACATAGCGCAGCAGATACGTGCGGCCGCGGTTGCCGGCAAGTTGCGCCGCCATCGCTGCATGGCCGTTCTGAACACAAATGAATACCAGATCGTTCAGGCCGAGCTGCCTACGGTGCCCGATGAAGAAATACGTCCGGCGCTGCGCTGGACCGTTCGCGAACTGGTCGACTATCCCGTTGACCAGATCGGCGCGGATTACCTCGAAGTACCTTTTGACAAGAGTCGCGGCGGGGTCAGCCGCAGCGCGTACATCGTGTGTGCCAAGCGCTCGGTGCTGGACCGTTATGTCGACGCGTTCGAATCGGTCAAGGCACGTCTGCACGTCACCGATGTCCCGGAAACAGCGCACCGCAATCTCGCCACGCTATGTGGCGCGGAGGGCAAGGGCGTGGCCTTGCTGGGCGTGACGCAGGACTATTGCCTGCTTACCTTTACGCTCGATGGCGAGCTGTGCATGGCGCGGCGCATCGACGTTGGCCTGCGTGCGATGCTGGCGGCCGATAGCAGTCAGCGCGTACAGCAGTTCGACCGCGTGCTGCTCGAAGTGCAGCGCTCGCTCGATGCTTTCGAGCGCCAGTTTCACTTTGCCCCGCTATCGCGGTTGCTGGTGTCGCCGACACCTGACACGGTGGACCTCATGCCTTTTCTGGTCGACAACCAGGACATGAAGGTCGAATCGCTGGATTTGTCCGAGCTGATCGATTTCTCCGCCGTGCCCGAGCTTGCCCAGCCGGGGCAACTGGCCAATTGCCTCAATCTGCTCGGTGCAGGCTTGCGCAGCGAAGACGCCATCGAGGTGCCGGGATGACACGGCACATCAATCTGCTCGATCCGCCGCAAAAGACGCGTTCGCCCTACACGACAGCATTGCAGATGGGTGTACCGATCGCGCTCGTGCTGCTGGTCATGGGAACTTGGTCTGCCGTGGTGCGCTATCAGGCGAGTGCGGCCAAGGCCAGGCTTTCGCAGATCGAAGCGCAGATGCTGCCGGTGTCAGAGCAATTGGCGCAGTTGCAGGCGGGCATGGGTGTGGAGCAGGTCAATGCGACGCTGCGGGACCGGCTGCAGCGTGCCGAGGCACAGCTCAAGGCACGCAGGGATATACAGACGGCATTGCAGCGTGGCGACCTCGGTTCGAGCCAGGGCTTCTCTGAATTCATGCGCGCCTTTGCACGGCAGACGGTGCCGGGTCTATGGCTTACCGGCCTGCGGCTCGAAAATGGTGGCAAGGACATTACGCTTTCAGGCCGTGCGCTGAACGCTGAAGCCGTCGCCACACTGGTACGTCAGTTGCGGGCGGAGCCTGCGTTGGCGGGTCGCTCCATTGCAATGATGAGTGTCGTGCCGCTGGCGCCTCCAGAGCACAAGGAGGAAGTGGAGTCTTCCGCTTCACAGCTATCTGTTGCGGTGGCATTGCCACGTGTCTACCAGTTCGAGATATCGAGTCTGCCGCCACCTTCTGCGAGCGAGGCAGTTGCGGAGGCGCCCAAGGCCGGCAGCATGAATGCGGCGCTTGAGCTCATGGCCAAGTTGATCAAGTGAGCCCGTGATGAACACGCCCATCAACCCCAAACTGGCCGTGCATCTGGCGAAGCTGGAGCGCATGTCGCCACGCGAGCGGATCGTGGTTACGGTTTGCATCTGCGCGGTCAGCTGGTTCGTACTGACCGCATTTGTCGTTACGCCTGGCGAGCGTGAGCGTGCGACCTATGAGCAACTCGTGTCGACGCAGCAGGAAACACTGGTCACCACAACGCAGGAGCTGGAAGGTTTGCGCACGGGCAGTGTGCCACCGGGCGATCCAGCCCTGCACGAGCAGCTGAGGCAGCTCGACAAGGAGAATCTTTCCGCTGATGCGAGCCTGCGCGCCAGCCAGCAGTATCTGGTGCCACCGGAAACGATGAGCGCCTTGCTGCAGGATCTGCTCCGCCGTGACAAGCGGCTCGAACTCGTGAGCATGGAGACCCTGCCGGTCGCACCCATTCTGGATACGAGCAAGCAAGCCTCCGCACCCGTTGCCGAGCCTGCAGCGCCAGTGGCGCCAACAGTCCGCGTGGCGGCAGAGCAGAGCACTGCGCCGGCAGTCGAGACCACGATGTTCAGGCACGGGGTACGCATCGTCGTGCGTGGCAACTTCCTCAATGTGCTCGATTACCTGCAGGAAGTTGAGAAACTTCGCTGGCGGATGTATTGGGGTGCTTTTGCCATGCAGACCAGCGAAGCCGAGGGGGCGTCGCCACCCGCCGCGCCCCTCTACAGCCTCTCGATCTACACCCTCAGTCTGGACAAGTCATGGTTGAAGCTTTGAGCGGGGCGCGTCTATGCGCCGCTGTGGCGCGCTGCTCGGTGCTGTTCGGCCTGGCGTGCACCGCACCGTATGCGCTGTCGCAGAGCCTCGCGGATCCCACCCGTTCTGCGATGCCGAGCAAGCCTGCGGTCAGCGCTTCGGCCCCCGTGGAGAGCGTGCCGGCGCCTCAAGTCGGGGTCGGGATGGTCGTTACTGCCAGAGAGGGGGTGTTAGCCCTGTTCGAGGGCCGCATCCTCCGTGTAGGCAGCCGCACCGATAGCGGAGTCGTCACGCATATCGCGCCAGACGCTGTTTTCATTCGTTCGGCTGCCGGCAAAGTGACGCGGTGGCCGCTCTATCCGGCAGTCAGCGTCCAGCGCGAGCAAGCTGCGAGCGGAGCAGAGCCAGAGCATGGCAGCAGGCAGGATCGGAGCAAGACGAAATGAAAGTTCTCGCCAAGACAGGTTTGATGGCACTGCCGCTGCTGGCTCTGGTCGCGTGCCAGAGTACGCCCAAGCCGAATGCCACGCAGACCCTGATCGATCAACAAATGCAGCGCGCTCTCGAACAGCGCAGCGCCTTGCCGCCTGCCGTCAATCAGGCCTTGCTGTCACCGCAAGTCCTGGAGGCTGCGGCCAAACCGCGTGAGAAAAAATTCAACCTGGCAGTGAACAATGCGCCAGCCAGCCAGGTGTTCGCTGCGCTGGCGGCAGATTCGCGCTACAGCGTAGTCGTGCATCCGGATGTGGCAGGCAATATCACCGTGAATCTGAAAGACGTGACGCTACCCGAGGCGCTCGAGTCGATCCGCGAAGTCTATGGGTATGACTACCGCATCACGGGCGATCGCGTCACGATCCAGCCGCTGACTTTGCAGACGCGCATGTTCCAGCTCAACTATCTGAGCGCCAACCGGATAGGGCGCAGCGGTACGCGCGTGATATCGGGTTCCATTACCTCCAACGCAGGTGGCGCGACAGCGGCTCCGGCGGGTGGGGCTGCCGGTGGTCCTTCCGGGCTGGAAGGTGCTGCTGTGGAAACCAACAGCAAGTCCGATTTCTGGGCTGAGCTGGGCGAGGCGATAAAGATGATCGTGGGGACGGGCGATGGTCGCAATGTCGTCACCTCGCCGCAGTCGGGTGTCATTGTCGTCAAGGCCATGCCGCGCGAATTGCGGGCAGTCGAAAACTACTTGCGCATGTCGCAGCTCTCCATCGAGCGCGAAGTCATGCTGGAAGCCAAGATCGTCGAGGTGGTGCTCAACGATGGCTACCAGAACGGGATCAACTGGGCCGCTCTGTCCGGCAGCAATCGTGCGCGCTTGAGTACCGGTACGGATCCGAACCAGATCATCCTCGGGCCGCTCGACAAGCCTGGCACCATACGGTCGCCGTATGACAACGATGTCGGGGCCTACGTAAACAACACGCTTGGCAGCGTGATTACCACGCCCATCGTTGGCTCCATCAACGGGCTGATCCAGAATTCGCCGCTCTCCGGCGTGCTCGGTCTGAACTTCGCGACCAGCAGTTTTACTGCGATCCTTTCCTACCTTGAAACGCAGGGCAGCATCCACGTCATCTCCAGCCCGCGGATTGCCACATTGAACAACCAGAAGGCCGTATTGAAGGTTGGTACCGACGATTACTTCGTCACCAACATCACTACGACTACCACCAGTTCGGGAGGGGGAAATACGACCTCGCCGACGATCAATCTGCAAGCTTTCTTCTCCGGCATCTCGCTCGATGTGATGCCGCAGATCGATGATGAAGACAATGTCATGCTGCATATCCGCCCCTCGGTGAGTACCGTTACGGAGCGCAACAAGCAGATCAACCTTGGCACGGCAGGTGTATTCAATCTGCCGCTGGCGTCGAGCCGCACCAACGAGACCGATAGCTTCGTGCGTGTGCGCGAGGGCAATATCGTGGCCATCGGTGGCCTGATGGAACAGGCGCAGACCAACGACAGCGCCAAGGTGCCGGGCGCGGGCGATATACCTATCGTTGGCGAGCTGTTTTCGCAAGGCAAGAAAGCCCTGCAGAAGCGCGAGCTGGTAGTGCTGCTCAAGGCCACCATCATTCGCGGCGACAAAGACTGGAACCAGGATGTGCGTGACACGGCGGAACGGATCTCCGGGCTCAAGCCGGAAGCGCTCGGTCCGAAAATGAGCTGGCAGTGAGCTGGCAAACAAGCTGGCAACGACTTTGGCAAATGAGATAGCCATGTACCTCGACCACTTCCGTCTGCGCGAAATGCCCTTTGCGATCACGCCGGGTACGGCGTTCGCGTTCGCCAGCCGTGCCCACCAGGAAGCGCTCAATACCTTGCTGGTAGCGGTGCAGGGTGGTGAAGGTTTCGTCAAGATCACGGGAGAGGTGGGCACCGGCAAGACGATCCTGTGCCGGCGTTTTCTCGACATCCTGCAGCGCCGCGGCATCGTCACGGCCTACATTCCCAACCCGGCGATGCAGCCGCGTTCGCTGTTGCAGGCCCTGGCCGAGGAGCTGGGCATGCGTGCTGGCGCCGAGGTCGACGAGCACACCTTGCTGGGCAACATCAACAAGACCTTGATGAGCGTGGCGCAACGCAATTGCTCGGTGGTGGTCTGCCTCGATGAAGCGCAGGCCATGCCGCGCGAAACGCTTGAAGCGGTGCGGTTGCTGTCCAACCTTGAAACCGGTCGCTCCAAGTTGCTGCAACTTGTGCTGTTCGGACAGCCGGAGCTCGACCACAAGCTTGCCGAGAATTCGCTGCGCCAGTTGCAGCAGCGTATTACATTTGAATACGAGATGAGCGGCATGTCCGTGCGCGAGCTGGATCGTTACGTTGCGCACCGGCTCAATATCGCCGGCTATGTCGGTGCCGACCTGTTCAGTTCGGCAGCGATCCATCGCCTGCATCAGGCCACCGGAGGCGTACCGCGGCTGGTCAATATCCTGTGTCACAAGGCGCTCCTGAGCGTTTTTGGCGAAGGTGGCAAAGGAGTATTGCCGCGTCATATCTACACGGCTGCGGCCGATACCACGGCTGCGCGCTCGCCGGGCTACTTGCCGTTGTGGCTCACCAGACCGGGTATGTGGACTTCCAGTATCGGCTGGAGTCGCTGATGAGCGTGATCAACACCATGCTGCGCGATCTCGACCAGCGTCGCACAGGCGCAGCGGGCGACCTGACCTTGATGAGCGATGTCCTGGTCCCCGCGCGTATCAACGTGCCGCCGCTGCGGGGGAGCATCGTGGTGATTCCAGTCATGTTGGGTTCGCTGATACTTGCGACCTTGTATTTCTGGCCGCGCATGCACGGTGGCTACGTACCGAAGCCGATGGTGCTCGATGTCGGCGCGGTGACGACGCTTCCCGCGACAGAGAATGTAGCCGCGGCCATCGTGGCATCGAGCCCGCCACAGACTTCGCTGCAACAAACGCCGACGGCGACCACGGCGGCAACCAATATCGCGCAGGGCGCAGATGCACCAGGTTCTGTCGCGAACCTGTCTGCCGCGCCTGCCGACTTGTTGTCGCTGGCGACAAGTCTTGAACACGTCGACAGCCTGTCGCCTGCGTCTGTCGCCATGCCTACTCGCAGTGCAGTAAGGCCCATGCGTCGCGCTGCAACCGAAAACGTGTCGCTCCCACCTTCCATGCCCGTTCAGCAGGTCTTGCCCGCGACTGCCCCTCCTGTTGCATTCGTGCCCCCTGCGGCTGCGAGCGCGACCATACGTCTCGAACCAAGCAGCCAGACCGCCAGTGAGCGCAATCTGAGCGAAGTGCAGCATGCTGCCGATCTTCAGCGGCGAGGGGCGCTTGCTGAGGCCGAAACGAGCCTGCGCAGCGTGCTCGATAATGACAAAGGGATGATTGCGGCGCGCCTCGCGCTGTTCTCGCTATTGTCGCGTCAACAACGCAACGATGAAGCGCGCAAGCTGCTCAAGGACGGTGTCGAGCTTGCGCCGACGCAGGGGCAACTGGTGGTGCCCTACGCGCGCCTTCTGGCGGCACGTGCCGAGTGGGGCGCTGCGCTTGATGCACTGGTGCCGGCAGCCGACGCGCTGGCGCAGGACGCCGAGTACCGCGCGCTCTACGGTGCGGTCCTGCAACGCCTCGGCCGCTATCCGCAATCCTCGGCTGAATACCGCGCTGCCCTGAGGCTGGCGCCGACGGCCGGTGCCTGGTGGGTTGGCCTGGGATTGTCGCTGGAAGGCGAGGGGCGCAAGGTCGAGGCGCGGGGCGCTTATCTGCAGGCGCGTACCAATACCCTGGCGCCAGATCTGGCGCAGTTCGTGGATAGCAAGCTGGCGCGGCTCGGCACGGCCGATTAGAGAGGTAGGGTGGGTTGGCGAAGCAACCCACTATCGCCCCGAACCCCCTACGCCATGAATCGACTCAATGCAGCACGCGTGGCCCGGTCAGCATGAATTCCGGGATGTCTGCATTGAAATCCGTGCCGTCTTCGGCAGTCATCTGGTATGCCCCGCGCATGGTGCCTACCGGCGTCGCAATCGAGCAACCACTGGTGTATTCGAACGATTCGCCAGGGGCGATGAGAGGCTGCTCGCCGATCACGCCGACGCCGCGTACTTCCTGTACCCTGCCTTCCGCATCGGTGATCAGCCAGTGGCGGCTGATCAGCTTGGCCGGGACCTGGCCCTGGTTCTCGATACGGATCTGGTAGGCGAAAACAAAGCGACCTTCCTCGGGAGAGGACTGTTCCGCGATGAATTCCGCCGAGCTTTCGACGTGGATGAGATACTTGCTCTTGTTCATTGTTGCTTCGGGTTCGTTGGACGTGTTCAGGCCACTATTGGAACGCAAGCAGACCGGTGCCGCCCGGCAACATGTCACGCTTGTGTGACTTAGTTTGGGCTTTTGCGAAAAATGACAAGGCCTGCCGAAACTGCCGTTTTGCCTTTGCCCCAGGATTCGTTTGAGGATTTGCATGATGTCTGCGCCCCAATACCGCATTGCCCCCAGCCTGCTTTCCGCTGACTTCGCGCGGCTCGGCGAGGAAGTGAATCATGTCATCGCCGCCGGCGCCGACTGGCTGCATTTCGACGTGATGGACAATCACTATGTCCCCAATCTGACCATCGGCCCACTGGTCTGCCAGGCAATTCGCCCGCTGACCGCGGCGCCCATCGATGTGCACCTGATGGTCGAGCCGGTCGATGCGCTGGTGCCGATGTTCGCCAAGGCGGGTGCCAACATCATCACCTTTCACCCTGAAGCGTCGCGCCACGTGGACCGCACATTGCAGCTGATCCGCGAGCAGGGTTGCCAGGCCGGTCTGGTGTTCAACCCCGCGACGCCACTCGATTGGCTCGATCACCTCATGGACAAGATCGATCTGATCATGCTGATGTCGGTCAATCCAGGCTTTGGTGGCCAGAGCTTCATTCCTTCAACATTGCCGAAGCTGCGCCAGGCGCGCGCCAGGCTCGATGCCTATGAACGCGACAACGGTAGGCGCATCCTGCTGGAGGTCGATGGTGGCGTGAAGGTCGACAATATCGCCGAGATTGCGCGTGCCGGTGCTGACACCTTCGTGGCGGGCTCCGCCGTGTTCGGTGCGGCAAGCAAGACAGACGCCAATCGCTATGACTCTGTCATTGCAGCAATGCGCGAGGCTCTGGTCTGACACCTATCGATTGGGCCGTTCCCACCTTCCAGAACATCGAAGCAATTCTGTTCGATCTCGACGGCACGCTCGTCGATGCCTTGCCGGATCTGGGCGAAGCCACGCGCCGCATGCTGCTTGAATTGAATGAACCCACACGCTCTGACGAGGAGGTGGCGCGCTTCATCGGCAAGGGCATCGGGGTGCTGGTCGAACGGGCACTCAATGAAGGCCGCCGCCCGCACGATGAAGCTGAATGCGCGCACGCGCTCGCCAGCTTCAAACGGCACTATGCCGCCGTGAATGGCGCACAGGCCATGCTCTACCCGTTCGTGCGCGCCACGCTTTCTGTATTGCATGAGCGCGGCATACGTTGTGCCTGCGTAACCAACAAGGCCAGCGAATTCACGCTGCCTCTGCTCGCCGGTCTGGGCATCGCGCATTTCTTTAGCGTAGTCGTCAGCGGCGATACCGTGCTGCAAAAAAAACCCGAGCCGGAGCCCTTGCTGCATGCCTGTGAAGCGCTTGGTGTGTCGCCAGCCCATGTCCTGATGGTGGGTGATTCGGCCAATGACGCGCTGGCCGGACGCCGCGCGGGTATTCCGGTACTGCTGGTGCGCTATGGTTACAGCGAGGGGGAGGCCGTGGACAGCATAGATTGCGACGGGTTACTATCTTCGTTCGCCGCA
This sequence comes from Rhodocyclales bacterium, assembly GCA_028292485.1. Taxonomy (GTDB): domain Bacteria; phylum Pseudomonadota; class Gammaproteobacteria; order Burkholderiales; family Rhodocyclaceae; genus Viridibacterium. Next base: position 122,117 of record JAQGMG010000039.1, read on the forward strand.
TTGCTCTCCTTCGTGTCACATGAAGGCATCAGCTGAAGCGGTAGTGACATCAGCCACCATGACGACTCAGAGCCGCATCCTCGAGAAAGGAAACTGCCCGCACTGTGCGACCCAGCAAGACTGGTTGCGCAACGGGAGTTCGTGGCGTGTGCCTTACATAGATTAAGCACACACGCTCGGGTCGTCTCGCATGGCGAACGGCCGAACATCGAAGAACACGCTGCATCCCGGAGTCATCATGACCGAAGCCGAATCCAGGGCCGAATTCCTGGCGCTTGCCGCGCAGGGCTATAACCGCATTCCCCTGACGCTGGACACCTTTGCCGATCTCGACACGCCGCTGTCGATCTATCTCAAGCTCGCCAACGAAGCCAACACCTACCTGCTCGAATCCGTGCAGGGCGGCGAGCGTTTCGGGCGCTATTCCATCATCGGCCTGCCGTCGAAGACGCTGCTGCGCGCCAGCGGCTTCAAGACAGAAATCGTCACCGACGGCCGCGTCGTCGAAACCGCCGATGGCAATCCGCTCGACTTCATCGCCGAATACCAGAAGCGTTTCAAGGTCGCGCTGAATCCTGGCCTGCCGCGTTTCTGTGGCGGCCTCGCCGGCTATTTCGGTTACGACGCCGTGCGCTACATCGAGCCCAAGCTGGCGGCGACGCAAATGCCCGGCGGACTCGATACGCCCGACATCCTGCTGCTGCAAACCGAAGAGCTGGTCGTCATCGACAACCTCAAGGGCCGGTTGAGCTTCATCGTCTACGCCGATCCGACGCAGCCCGAGGCCTACGACAAGGCCCGGCGTCGCTTGCACGCACTGCGCGAAGCGCTCAAGACCAGCGTGACTGCGCCCGTCGTTCATCGCAGCGAATCGCACCCCATCGAACGCAAGTTCGCCAAGGACGATTACATCGCGGCAGTGCTCAAGGCCAAGGAATACATCGCTGGTGGCGACATGATGCAGGTGCAGGTCGGTCAGCGTCTTTCCAAGCGCTTCACCGAATCGCCGCTCAGCCTGTACCGCGCGCTGCGCACGCTCAATCCCTCGCCGTACATGTACTTCTACAACCTCGGCGACTTCCATATCGTCGGCGCATCGCCGGAGATTCTGGTGCGCCAGGAGACGACGCCGGAAGGCCAGAAAATCACCATCCGCCCGTTGGCCGGCACGCGTCCGCGCGGCGCCACGCCTGAACTCGACAAGGCCGCCGAAGTCGAACTGCTCGTCGACCCGAAGGAACGTGCCGAGCACCTGATGCTGATCGACCTCGCGCGCAACGACATTGGTCGCATTGCCAGGACGGGTAGCGTCAAGGTAACCGACGCATTCGTGGTCGAGCGTTACTCGCACGTCATGCACATCGTCAGCAACGTAGAAGGCATCCTGAAAGACGGCATGACCAGCCTCGACGTGCTGCGAGCTACATTTCCGGCGGGCACGCTGACCGGTGCCCCAAAGGTGCGCGCGATGGAAATCATCGACGAACTGGAACCGGTCAAACGCGGCATCTACGGCGGCGCCTGTGGCTACCTGAGTTATGGCGGTGACATGGACGTGGCCATCGCCATCCGTACCGGCATCATCAAGGACCAGACGCTCTACGTGCAGGCCGCTGCAGGTGTCGTCGCTGACTCCGTGCCGGAACTGGAGTGGAAAGAAACCGAAGCAAAAGCCCGTGCCATGCTGCGTGCCGCCGAGCTGGTGGAAGAAGGGTTTGAGGGCTGAATCATGTTACTGATGATCGACAACTACGACAGCTTCACTTACAACCTCGTGCAATATTTCGGCGAACTGGGTGCCGACGTGCGCGTGTACCGGAACGATCAGATCACCATCGAAGAGATCGAAAAACTCGCGCCGGAAAAGATCGTGATTTCTCCCGGCCCGTGTTCGCCTGCCGAAGCGGGCATCTCGGTGGCAACGATCAAGCACTTCGCTGGCAAGTTGCCGATTCTCGGTGTATGCCTAGGGCATCAAAGCATCGGTGCCGCTTTCGGCGGCAAGATCGTGCGTGCGCAGCAACTCATGCATGGCAAGACTTCGCCGATCCAGCATTCCGACGTTGGCGTCTTCCACGGTTTGCCACAGCCTTTTACCGCGACCCGTTACCACTCGCTGGCGATCGAGCGTGAATCCTGCCCGGATTGCCTGGAGATCACGGCGTGGACCGAAGACGGCGAGATCATGGGTGTGCGCCACAAGACCCTGGCCATCGAAGGCGTGCAGTTCCATCCCGAGTCCATCCTTACCGAGGGCGGGCATCACATGTTGAAGAACTTCCTGCAATCTGGAGGCTGAGCCATGCCTGTAATTTCGATGTTCTACGGCATCATCATCCGCATGTACTTGCTCGACAATCAGCACCATAATTTGCCGCATTTACATGCGCGGTACGCCGAATTCGAGGCCTCCATCGGCATTGCCGAGGGCGAGGTACTTGCAGGAGACTTACCGCGCAAGCAACTACGCCTGGTGCAGGCATGGATCGAGTTGCACCGGGACGAATTAGTGGCTGACTGGGATCTCGCGGCGAGCGGTGAGCTGCCCTACAAGATCGATCCTCTGTGAGGTGAATATGTATTGGGACGTCAAACTGGTGAAACCGCTTGCTGACTACTGCCTGTATGTGGAGCTTGAAGATGGCAGTTGTGGCGAGTTCGATTTAAAGCCCTATCTGGATCATGGCGTTTTTCGTGAACTGCGCGATGTGAAGTACTTCAATCAGGTTGGTGTGATGCTTGGTGCATTGACCTGGCCGCATGAGCAAGACGTCGCGCCGGAAACACTCATCGCCGGTTTACGGCGTACCGCTGCAGCGACAGGCAATGCATCAGCTTGATTTCTACGAAACACATTGTCATTTCCATAAAGGCGCCTAAATGACCCCCCATGCCGCCCTGCAACGTGTCATCGAGCATCGCGAAATTTTCCACGACGAGATGGTGTCGTTGATGCGCCAGATCATGTCGGGCGAAGTGTCGCCAGTGCTGATCGCGGCGATTCTCACCGGCTTGCGTGTGAAGAAGGAAACGATCGGCGAGATTGCTGCCGCGGCTTCCGTGATGCGCGAGCTGTCGACCAAGGTGCTGGTGGCCGATCCGCTTACCCTGGTCGATACCTGTGGTACCGGCGGCGACGGTTCGCACACCTTCAATATTTCGACGGCATCGATGTTCGTTGCTGCTGCAGCGGGTGCGAAGGTGGCCAAGCATGGCGGCCGTGCTTCGTCTTCGTTGTCCGGGTCGGCAGATGTGCTGGAAGCGCTCGGCGCAAAGATCGCTTTGTCACCAGAACAGGTTGGCTTGTGCATTGATGAAGTTGGCATAGGTTTCATGTTCGCGCCGAATCACCACAGTTCGATGAAGCATGCCGCGCCGGTGCGCAAGGAACTCGGCGTGCGTACGATGTTCAATATCCTCGGACCGTTGACCAACCCGGCTGGCGCGGCGAATCAGTTGATGGGCGTTTTCCACGCCGATCTCGTAGGCATCCAGGTGCGCGTATTGCAGCGCCTGGGTTCGCGCAATGTGATGATCGTGCATGGCATGGATGGACTCGACGAGTTGTCGATCTCGGCACCGACGCTGGTGGGCGAGTTGCGAGACGGCGAGGTGCATGAATATCGCATCAGCCCGGAAGATGTCGGCTTGCCGATGCACGGCGCGTCTGCATTGAAAGTGGCAAGTATCGAAGCGTCGCGCGCCATGCTGCTTGCGGCTCTTGATGGCAGCAATGCTGCGGCGCGCGACATTGTGGCCTTCAATGCGGGAGCCAGCCTGTATGTGAGCGGCGTAGCAGACAGTCTCAAGGCTGGTGTTACGCGCGCACTGGCTGCGATTGCTGACGGCGCAGCACGCGCGAAGCTCGATGCATTCGTGGCGCATACGCAGGCTGCAGCTTGAGCACGGCGTTGCCGAAAGAACTGGAGTCGTAATGTCCGATATCTTGCAGAAAATCCTTGCCACCAAGCGCGAGGAAATCGAAGTCGCCGAGCGCGAGCTGTCGCGTGAAGACATTGTCGAAGAGGCGCGCGACGCGGTAGAGCCGCGTGATTTCGTCGGCGCCATCCGCAGGAAGATTGCCGCGGGCGCGCCTGCGGTGATTGCCGAGGTCAAGAAGGCCAGTCCGTCGAAAGGTGTGCTGCGCGCGGACTTCCAGCCAGCGGCGATTGCCGTTTCGTACGAGCGTGGTGGCGCGGCCTGTCTGTCGGTGCTCACGGATCGTTTGTACTTCCAGGGTTGCACCGAGTATCTGCAGCAGGCGCGCGAGGCCTGCAGTCTGCCGGTGCTGCGCAAGGACTTCATCATCGATCCGTACCAGGTGTTCGAGGCGCGCGCGATGGGTGCCGATTGCATCCTGCTCATCGTTGCAGCTTTCCTGCCGCCCGACGGCATCGTCAACAGCTCGACCACGCGTGCTGCCCTGTCGCACCTGCTGGAGCTGGAACAGCTGGCGCATGACCTTGGCATGGCAGTGCTGGTCGAGGTGCACAGTGCAGACGAACTCGACATTGCCTTGCAGATGCATACACCCCTGCTCGGCATCAACAACCGCAATCTACGGACGTTCGAAGTGTCGCTGGACGTGACCTTGTCGCAGCTCGCACGCATTCCTGAAGGACGTATCGTCGTGACCGAAAGCGGCATTCTCGGCACGGCGGATGTGCAGCGCATGCGCAGCCACCAGGTCAACGCTTTCCTTGTCGGCGAAGCTTTCATGCGCGCGCCCGATCCCGGTGCGCAACTGGCTGCCCTGTTCAACTGAACGCTGCAATGACCGGCGCTGAACCAAAGCCGGCAAAGAACGGGGCAACGAAAAAGCCCCTCTGGCGGCGCGTTGTGCGCGGCCTGCTGTGGGCGTTTCTTATTCTCGTCATCCTGCTGGGCATGCTCTTCGGCGGGCTGTACTGGTCCGTGACCAGCGAGTCGGGCAGCCGCGCACTCGTTGATGCCCTGTCGCGCTGGTCCGGTGGCGCCGTTCAGGTCGAAGGCTGGCAGGGACGCGTGTATGGCAAGTTCCAGGCGAAGCGTCTGCGCCTGCATCTGGCTGCCATGGATATTGACGCCGAGCGTGTGGCACTCACCTGGCACCCCGCAGCGCTGAGGCTGGGGACGCTGAGTATCGACAATCTGCAGATCGGGCGACTGGAGATCCGGCGCCCCGGCTCAAACGAGCCTGCCCGTATGCCGGAGAGCCTGGCGCTGCCATTCCGTCTGCATATCGTCTCGTTCGATATTGCCTTGCTGGCCATGGGCGAGCGTGCTGCAGGTAAGCCGTTGCCGCCGCCATCCTTGCTGTTGAATGACATTGCTGGCAGCGTCGATAGCAATGCCGGTTCGCATCGCATCAATCGCCTTGCGCTGAGCGTGCCTGCCGGGCGCATCACCGGCAAGGGCGAGATCCAGCTGGCAGCGCCGTATGCGCTGACTGCGCAGGCGTCTTTCGCCGGCAAGCTGGCGCAGCGCGTTGTGGCTGTCGACGGCAAGGTCTCGGGCTCGCTCGACAAGCTCGCGCTCAGTGTGAAAGCGAGTGGTGAGGGCATGTCGGGCAATGCCGATGTGCGCCTGCGTCCCTTCGCTGCACTGCCGGTGGAATCTGCGCGCATCGGGCTGCGCGGTGTGGACCCTTCGCTATTCAATGCGGGCGCGCCGCATGCAGCGCTCGACGTGACGGCAAACCTCACACCGCAATTGCCCGACAAAGGCACCAGGGCGACGGGCAAGGATCCCTTGCAGTGGCAGATCAGCGGGCCGGTGGAGACGATCAACCGCAAGCCTGCAACGATTGACGAAGGTGGCCTGCCGATCGAACGTTTTTCTGCACAGCTTGCGTGGGCGGCAGGCGCGCTACAGCTCGACGCCGTGCAGATTGCCTTGCCGGGCCAGGGGCGTATCAAGGGCAAGGTGCGCTGGCAAATGGCGGCGGCTGATCCGCTGGGTCGCATCGATGCTGATCTGAGCGTACAGGGTGTAGACCCCGCCCGGCTGCATACGAAAATGCGGCCCATGCAGATCACCGGCACAGTGGTCGGAAAGAGCACTCCCGCTGGTGGCAAGACGGCTCAGAACAGCGCTGCGCAAGAACAGGATTTTCGTGTCGATCTCGCCTCGGGCACCTATCGCCTGGTTGCCAAAGGCGCCCAGCGTGGCGGGGCACTGGAGCTCGAGCAGGCCACATTGACGGCCGGCGATGCGCGTCTTGAGGCAAGTGGACGCTGGCAGTGGCAGGCGCCGCAATCCGCACATGGCGATAGCGCACAGGCTTTTTCTGCCAAGGGCCGCATCCAGCGTTTTGATCCACGTGCTTTCGTGCAGACGGCGCCGGCAGGCAATCTGAATGCCGACTTTTCGGCCGAGGGTGTGCTGCGGCCAACATGGCGCGCCAAACTGAATCTCGACGTTGCGGCCAGCACCCTGGCGGGTTATCCATTGCAGGGGCGTGCGGCGCTGGTGGCGGAATCCGGTCGCGTGTATGACGCTGACATCGCGGCCGATTTACTCGGGAACAGCCTGAAACTGAGCGGCGCGCTCGGCTTGCCGGCCGATCGCTTGCAGGTGCAGGTGGATGCACCACAGCTGGCGCGTTTGCATGCGGGCCTGCATGGTCGTGTGTCGGCGCAAGGCACTGTGGGTGGCACCTTGCAGGAGCCCTTCGTTTCCATGACGGCGCAGGCCGGCCCGTTGGGTCGCGATGGTTCGGTGAATATCGAAGCGCTCAACGCAAAGCTGCTGGTCGAACCCGGCGCTGGTGGCCGTGTGGAGGGGAATATCGATCTCAAGGGTTTGAGTACCGACGGCAATCTCGCGTCGCCCGTGGTGCGCTCTGCCAACTTGTCGGTGGCGGGCAAGCGCGACAGACACACCTTGCGTCTCGACGCTGCGTTGATGAAAGACCAGACACTGACCGCTGCCGCGGAGGGCGGGTGGCGCGATGGCAAGAGTGCTGGCATGAGTGTTGGAAAGGGTAGTGGCAGTGGCGTCGATTCGGCAGACACGCGTGCGGTTGAGGGCGCCTGGCTCGGTCGTCTGACCCAATTCGTTGCGCAGGGGCCTTTGGCGTTGCGCCTGAAAAATCCCGCCGACATAAGGCTGTCACCACAACATGTCGTGCTCGGTGAAGCTGCGCTGGTTGCCGACAACGGCAATGTGCAATTGACGACGACCGAATGGACGCCGCTGCGCACGGTCGCTCGCGGCCGCATGACCGGTTTGCAGATAGGTTTTGCAGTCGACGAGTACCAGCGCACGGTGATGCGCGGCAAGAGTCTGCAACTGGGCGCAGAGTGGGACGTGACGCTTGCCGAGCGCGCCAATGGACTGGTGCGTGTGTTTCGCGAAGGCGGTGACTTCATCCTGCAGGGCGATGCACCCGTAGCGCTGGGACTGGAGACGCTCGAGCTGAATCTGGCGGCGCAAGAAGACCGTCTGGCCGTGTCGGCGTTGATCAGCGGCAAGCGTGTGGGCGCCATCAACTTTGCCGGTTCGGCCATGGCAAGTCGCCACGGCAGCAGTATTGCGCTGGACCCCGATGCGCCATTGACCGGGGTCGGGCATGTGGAAATCCCTGCGATCGATTGGCTGGGCCCGGTGATCGATCAGAACCTACGCACAGGCGGCCGCGTGACGGGCGATTTCAGCATTGTGGGCACCGGTGCAAAACCGCAAGGCAGCGGGCGCATCGTTGGCAGCGACTTGACGCTGGCACTGGCCGACCAGGGCCTGCGATTGCGCGATGGACAACTGGAGCTGAACTTCGATGCGGCTCGCGTGACACTCGGCAAGCTGGATTTCCGTGCAGAACGCAGCCTGCCGCCGCCCGATCCACGTTTGCGCGTGTTACGCCTGCCTGGCGCAGAAGGTGCCACCGACAATGCCGGGCGCATAAGTGGCAGCGGTGGCATCGATCTCAAGGATGGCGCCGGGCTGTTTGATCTGAAGGTCGAACATGTGCCAGTGCTGCAGCGCGCCGATCAATGGGTGCTGGTGTCGGGTACTGCCGGCATCGTCAGCGGCTGGGACCATATGGATCTGACTGCGAAATTGCGCGCGGATGCCGGCTTTGTCGGTGTACCGAAGTCCGGTGCGCCGGTGTTGGGTGACGATGTACTGGTGCGTGGTCGTCAGCCCAGACCGCCACAACGCATGCGCGTGAATGCCGACATTGATTTCGACTTCGGCAACAACTTCATCGTCAAGGCCTGGGGGATCGACACATGGCTGGATGGGCAACTGCGTGTGCGTCTCGCACAGGGTCAGGTGCCTCGTGCCACGGGTGCGCTGCGCACGCGTGATGGTATCTTCGACGCATATGGACAGAAGCTGGCGATCGATCGCGGCCTGATCAATTTTTCGGGCGCTCTCGACAATCCCGCGTTGAACGTCGTGGCCATGCGCAAGGGCTTGCCGGTCGAGGCCGGTGTTGAAGTGACTGGCGCCGTGCAACGGCCGCGCGTACGCCTGGTGTCTGATCCTGAAGTGCCGGAAAGCGAAAAATTGTCGTGGATACTGCTGGGGCGGCCAAGCGATGCGGGTACGGCCGACGCGGGGTTGCTCATCTCGGCTGCCAGCGCGGCCTTCGGTGGTGATGGTCCCGGCATCGCCCAGCGTGTGGCCAACAGCTTTGGTTTTGACGACGTGTCGGTCGGGCAAGCAAGTGCGACGAGCCGGCCCTTGCAGAGCCGCGTTGCCAGCAATTTCACTGGCTCCGGTAGCAGCAGTATTGCCGGAGGGGGGACGGCAAACGAGCAGGTCCTGACGCTGGGCAAGCGCTTGTCCTCGAAGGCTTACCTGGCGCTGGAGCAGAACCTGGTGGGCACCGAAAGCATCATCCAGCTCAGTTATGAGCTGACGCGCTACTTGTCGTTGATCGCCCACGCCGGCACCGACAATGGACTCGATCTGCACTACGAGGTTTCGTTCAGATGATGAAGGCAGTGGCGGGCAGCGAGCGCTGGGCACAACGCTGATGCAGTGATGCACAAGCGATCAGTGCCGGCGCGTTGCGCATCACCCGGCAAACTACTTATTTCAGGAACTGCAATTCGTCCGATTGCTTGGGCAGTTGTATGCGTTTGGCAAGGCGTTTGGTCTTTTCCGCTTGCCACACTACATCATCGTCCACTGCATACAGCCAGCAAGGTTCGCCCAGGCGTTCGCAATAGCTCAGCGCGTTTTCCATCGCGGCCGGTCCAAGCCAGTAGCGTCCAAACCCTTCCTGTGTTATGACAAATGCACGCGGCGCCGGTTTCTCGAGAAACGCGCGATAAGTCATCAACTGGTCTTGCGACAAAGGTACTGCTGCCACGTCGCGGATGTCGGCGAACCCGCTGGCGGACGGGCGACTGAAGCTGCCACTCCCGTTATCTGGATCGGCTTGTGCCGCCATAGGTGATATTGGCGCGTTTTCCATGTCCCAGACGACACGGTCATCCACCGCATACAGATAACACGGGCGCCCGCGCGTCAGCACTGCGCAGTAGGCCAGCGCGTCGGCCGAAGCATTGGCGCCGGTTCTGTAGGCCCACGCGGCACCGCCGCTGCCATTCGGCCCCAGGACAAAGGCTCGCGGGCGTACGGAGGTGTTGAGGAAGCGCTCATAACCCTTGCGGCCCTCACTGCTGAGAAACGGCACGTCGGCCACGAGACTAAGGCGAGGATCAAGGTCGTCGCCCGACGGCTGCGGCATCCGTGCCGCCGTCTCGGGATTCCACACCACACGATCATCAATGGCATACAGATAACAGGCAACTCCTGCGTTGGCCACTGCACAGGTTTTCAGGGCATCGCCCACCGCATTGCTGCCGACCTTGTAAGACCATACGCCTATACTGGCAGGGCCACCACGTCCAACTGCGAAGGCGCGTGGGCGCAAGGGGGTATTGAGGAAGCGCTGGTAGCCGCTGCGTCCTTCGCTATTGATGAAAGGCACATCGGCGACGCGGTTCAGGCGCACATCCACATCCTTCGTGACTGCTTGCGCGTTCTGCGCGAATGGATCATCGGCGGCAGCAAAATCGGTGTGCAGATTTGGGGGAAGTGATTTTCGGTCAGGTACCAATTGCAGGCCGGTCAGGTTCTTGCGGCGTATTTCTACCAAGGTGGCGCGCTGCCAGACGGCACGTTCGCTGGTGAAGGGATGACGATGGGCGATGCCGCCAATGACTCTGCTCGGCGCATTGCCGGCAATGCGTCGCCAGATGTCTTTGGCATTCTCGGGGTCGAATCTGCCAAGGGCGGCAATGTAGGCACCGAGATAGTCGGCCGAACGCTCTTCTTCTGGCGGGAAGGTGCTTCTCGTCTTGCTTGAGACCCACCGTTGCGTTGCTCGCGTCGATTTCGGCAGGATGCTGTGAGCCAGTTCGTTCGCCAGTAACAGCGCCAGCTCGTCATCATTGCGGACAAAGCGCAGCAGACCGGTGCTGACCGTCATGGTGCCCGCCGAAATGCGCGCCATCAGTTCATCCTGGCGTACCAGTCGCGGTAGTTCCACACAGATCAGCTGCGGCTTGACCTCCAGCACATGCTTGTCGGTTGCGTTGCCGACTTCCACTTTGAACCCCACGTTTGTCGCCAGGGTGCTCGCCGGGCGATTGAAAACCCAGGCAGGGGCGACCGTCTTTCCGGTCGCCAGATCTGTAATAGACACTAACTGCTCGCCATCGCGAATGCCCGCACTCCATATCGGACTGCCAGATAGCACTTGCAGGAAGCGAGGGTTACCGGCGCCACCTTCCTGCATTGCGACGAAGCCGGCACGCAAGTCTTCGGGCAGGTCTGCAGACGAAACAGGCGGAACGCCGAGGCTGTACTTGCGGTTCTGGATGCAGTACGGACTTGCGGACTTCAGCAGGGCGTAGGCGACCCGCTCAAGACGTGTCAGATCCGCGAGATACAGGTGTGTTTCAAATATCTGCTGTTCGCGTGCTTCGGTATCGATTGATGCCGGCGCGGCGGCAGGCAGGGCGGATGCATTGGTGGATATGCCGGTTGCGAGCAGCGCGGCGGCAAGCAAGCTGCCGATCAGCGTGAAAATCGAGGCTGCAAACTGTGGGCGACGGAGTTTGCCGCGCTGTTCGCCGCACGAGGCAGGTTTTCGCATATGCGGTGGCATTTTATCCACGGGTTTCATGTAACGGAGTGGAGCATGGGGACGCTTCCTGCGGGCCAATCAGCGATAGCGGCGGGGCGCCAACCATCCATGCGGCATTTGCGGCAGTGATATTGTCACGGCGAAGCCGTGCCTTACAAGGCCGTCGGACGGCCTTGCCCGAATACCGCATCTAGTTACTTACGACATCTCCCTTGGCATGGAGGACGCTTTGTACGAGCTCCGCAAGCGAATCCGCCTCCATCTTTTCCATGACGCGGGCGCGATGTACTTCGACAGTCTTGATCGAGATGCCCAGCTCATCGGCAATCTGCTTGTTGAGACGGCCAGCCACGATCAATTCCAGTACTTCGCGTTCGCGCGGGGTAAGTTGCTCGATATGACGCTGAGCGTCGGCTCCCTGGCGCCTGTGCTGGTGCTGCGTACGGTCTCGCGCCAGGCATTGCTCGATGAGGTTGAGCATGTCCTGATCGTGGAAAGGTTTTTCGATGAAGTCGAATGCGCCTTTCTTGAGTGCGGTGACGGCCATTGGCACGTCGCCATGGCCCGTAATGAAAATCACCGGCAGCGTGGAATGCTGGATGTTGAGTTTTTCATGCAACTCCAGGCCGCTCATGCCGGGCATGCGGATATCCAGAATCAGGCAACCGCGTAGCGAGGGCGACCAGATCTGCAGAAAGGCTTCGGCCGATGGATAGGAGGCGACCTTGAGGCCGGTGGACTCCAAAAGCCAGACCAGCGAATCACGCAATGCATCATCGTCATCGATGATGTGCACGAGCTGATCGGACGACTGACATTCAGGTGGTGGCGACGGATTGAGGCTCAAGGCTATTCTCCAGGGGCAACGTGAACTTGAAGATACTCCCGCCCATGGGATTTGGGTCTACCCACAGGCGGCCATTATGAAATTCGATGATTGAGCGGCATATATTCAGGCCCATGCCCATGCCTTCGGGTTTAGTACTGAAGAAGGCGGAAAACAGCCGTTCGCGGTCTGCTTCGCCGATGCCGTGACCAAGGTCAGTGACTGACACCTCGATCCAGTCGTCGATCTGCCGCGCGGCAACGACCACCACGCAGCGTTCGCGCGGCTGGCCGACTTCGGCCTCGGCTGCATTCTTGACGAGATTGAGTAGCACTTGCTCAATCATGATGCGATCGGCATATACGCTGGGCAGGCCTTCTTCAATGCGCGATTCGATCTTGATGCCAAGACGTTGCGCTTCGATTTCGGCGATCCCCAAGGCGTCTTCGGCGATTTCAGTCAGTTCGACATCGCTGCGCTTGGGTTCGCTCTTGCGTACGAAGTCGCGCACCCGGCGCACGATGTGGCCCGCTCTGGCCGCTTGGGCATTGGCTTTTTCCATGGCGGCGAGAATGTCATCAAAGCGGTAGTCGCCGCTCTTGAGGCGATTGACGCAGCCTTTGGCGTAATTGGCGATTGCCGACAGCGGCTGATTCAACTCGTGTGCCAGCGTCGATGCCATTTCGCCCATCGTAATCAGGCGTGAGGTACGTGCTAGACGCGCTTCCTGTTCGCGGTTGAGTTCTTCAACATGTTTCAGATCGGAAATGTCCGTTGCCACGGCGAGCCGTACGACGCGTCCGTCGACCCATAAAGTTGCACGCTCGCGCACGTGGAACCAGTGGCCGGTAATCGGGTGTTGCAGCTCGCCATCGAACAGCTCGCGCGGCAGTTGCCCGGGATCGAGATTGCGCGGATCGAGCAGGTAGTCGCCCATCTCCGGTCGAGGGATCGCCAGCCCGTCGTGGCCGGCAAGCGCATTGCTGTCATCGCGCCGCAGGAATGCGCGATTGGCATACAGCACTTCGCCGTTGGCCGCATCGACCACATAAACGGCAGCGTCGAGGCCATCCAGCACGGCCGTGAAGCGTTCGTACGCAGCCTCCAGATCGCCACGCACGCGGCGCGATTCGGTAATGTCGGTCAGCGCCGACATCCAGCCAGTCTGTACGCCATTGGCATCGACCAGCGGTGACTCGTGCAGGCGTACGTCAAGCGTGCCGCCGTCAGCGCGCTGGATGCGCACCTCGAATCCTTCCTTTGGCGCTTTACCGGACAGGCACAGTGCGAGGTTTTGCCAGTTCGTCGTGAACTCGTTTTCGGGCCAGTATATGAAAGGTGGTTCCGAACCGATCAACTCTTCTGCACTGCGGCCAGTCATTTCGCAGAATGCGTGATTGACATAGATGGTGCGGCCGCGCAGATCGATGGCACGCAGGCCGGTCGACACGGATTCTTCCATGGCCTTGCGGAAGGCCGTTTCCACGCGCAGTGCGTCTTCGGTGGCGCGCCGGTTCGACACGTCGTGCGCAACGGCGAAAATCAAACGGTCTTCACGTACCGGATTGGCGCTCCACGACAACCACTTGTAGCTGCCATCGCCACAGCGGCAACGCACTTCGAAGTTGCTTGGTTTACCGTCGCCGAGCGTCTCAAGCGCAAAAGACACGGCGTGACCATCGTCGGGGTGAACCAGGTCGAGGATGCTCTTCTCGGGGAGATGGTCGGGGCGTTGTCCCAATACATTCAGAAAGGCGGGGTTGGCGCGTTTGACGGTTCCATCCATGCCCAGCACGCATAGCAAATCGAGCGAAAGCGCAAAGATCTGATCGCGCTCGCCTGCAATCGTTTCGATGCGCTGATGCTGTTCGCGTGCCGTCCACAAGCTCCAGCCAGCGACGGCGAGCAGAGCAATGATCAGCAAGGTGGAAAGCGCATCGATACTGGCTTCCGTGGGATTTCCCATGGAACGATTGGCGATCCAGATCAGACCAATAAGCGTGGCGATGCCGATGATGACGAGCGCGAAAGACGGGGCGCGGGACTCGCGTGATGCTGCTGCTGCGTGCGGATCCATGGAAGAAAGACTTTCTGCGGACGAAATCGATTGTCTGTGCTGCATCCATGCCGGGGCAGTAGGTCAAACCCGCAGAAGAGATGCGTGAAAAGTTGATTCTATGTCCGGGAACGAGATCGAGCGCGTTTTTTGGATACATGCCTTATCCTCCCGGACGGCCCGAGGCGCACCTGAGCGCGGTTGTTGCGCTGCAACATATTGTTTTGTAAAAGAAAAGATCAGAATAGTTGATTCAATCATCAGTGTATTTTTGTTGCACAGCGTGATGCTGTGTTTTATATTGTGAAATCCGGGGTGTCTCAGGCGCTCCGGACCTGTCTTACAGATCGCGTGTTATCTGGTCGCAAGTGTGAATTTCGCCTTGTGGCCCTCTACGCACATCTGGCGACCAGACAGCAGAACTGGTCGCGGTTCAGGCGCGCGGAGAGGCAGTCGAATCAGTGCGCATCATGCAATTATCATGTCCGGCTGCGTGACCCGCTGTCGATGACAACAACAAACCGTTCGTGATGCCCCCCGTCAGAGCGGTTTGCTCAATGCCCAACAGAGGAGAAGCAAGATGGCAGAAATGCCCAACGTGCTCCTGCAGTCCGATCCGGACGCGCGCGAGACTCAGGAATGGCTGGAAGCTCTTGATGCAGTAATCGCGCAGGAGGGCCCGGAACGGGCGCACTACCTGATTGAGCGTCTCATCGAGTCGGCCCGCGAAGAAGGGATAGACATCCCTTACAGTGCCAACACTGCCTATATCAATACCATCCCGACCGAGCAACAGCCGAACTATCCTGGCGATGTGGCGCTGGAAGAGCGCATCCAGGCTTATTTGCGCTGGAATGCCATTGCCATGGTGGTGCGTGCCAATCGCAATACCAATGTGGGCGGCCACATTGCATCGTATGCTTCCTCCACGACCCTGTATGACGTTGGCTTCAACTGGTTCTGGCATGCGCCGAGTGAAGAGAACGGCGGTGACCTGGTGTTCTTCCAGGGCCATTCAGTGCCGGGCGTGTATGCACGTGCTTTCATGCTCGGTCGCTTGAGCGAAGAACAACTCGACAATTTCCGCCAGGAAGTCGGCGGCAAGGGTTTGTCGTCCTATCCGCATCCATGGTTGATGCCGGACTTCTGGCAATTCCCGACCGTGTCGATGGGCCTTGGCCCGCTGCAGGCGATCTATCAGGCGCGCTTCATGAAGTACCTCGAATCGCGCGGCCTCGCCAAGACCTCCAACCGCAAGGTGTGGGCTTTCATGGGCGACGGCGAAATGGACGAAGTCGAGTCGATGGGCGCCATCGGCGTCGGTGGTCGCGAGAAGCTCGACAACCTCGTATTCGTCATCAACTGTAACTTGCAGCGCCTCGATGGACCGGTGCGCGGCAATGGCAAGATCATTCAGGAACTCGAAGCGGAGTTCCGTGGTGCCGGCTGGAACGTCATCAAGCTGATCTGGGGTACGCATTGGGACGCGTTGTTTGCACGCGATACCAGGGGCATACTCAAGAAGCGCATGATGGAAGTGGTCGACGGCGAGTACCAGACCTACAAGTCGAAGAATGGCGCCTATGTACGCGAGTTCTTCTTCAATACACCCGAGTTGAAGGAACTGGTCGCCGACTGGACCGATGAAGACATCTGGCGCCTGAACCGTGGTGGCCATGACATGTTCAAGGTGTTTACAGCCTACAAGGCAGCCGTTGAGCACACGGGCCAGCCGACCCTGATTCTCGCCAAAACCATCAAGGGTTACGGCATGGGCGAGTCGGGCGAAGCGCAGAACATCAGCCACCAGGCGAAGAAAATGTCGCTGAATGCGTTGCAGAATTTCCGTACGCGCTTCTCGATTCCGGTGACCGACGACAAGCTCGAAGAAATGCCATACATCAAGTTCGAGGAGAACTCTCCCGAACTCAACTACATGCGCAAACAGCGCATGGACCTCGGCGGTTATCTGCCATCGCGTCGTCGTACCTCGGCTACCTTGCAGATTCCCGAACTGTCCGCGTTCGAAGCCTTATTGAAAGCGACCGGCGAAGGTCGTGAAATCTCAAGCACACAAGCCTTCAACCGCGTCCTTACTACTCTGCTCAAGGACAAGAACGTCGGCCGCAATGTTGTTCCGATTGTGGTGGATGAGAGCCGCACTTTCGGTATCGAGGGCTTGTTCCGCCAGTACGGCATCTGGAACCAGCAAGGCCAGCAATACGTTCCGCAAGATCATGACCAGCTCATGTTCTACAAGGAAACGAAGGATGGCCAGGTCATGCAGGACGGCATCAATGAGGCTGGCGCGATGGCCGACTGGTTGGCCGCTGCAACGAGTTATTCGGTACATGGCGTGCCGATGATCCCGTTCTACATTTTCTACTCGATGTTCGGCCTGCAGCGCACGATGGACCTGTGCTGGGCGGCGGGCGATTCACGTGCACGCGGCTTCCTGGTTGGGGGCACGGCGGGCCGTACCACGCTGAACGGTGAAGGCCTGCAACACGAAGACGGCCACTCGCATGTGCTGGCACATACGATCCCTAACTGCGTGTCATATGACCCGACCTTCTCGTACGAAGTGGCGGTGATTTTCCAGGACGGCCTGCGCCGCATGTTCAAGGAGCAGGAAGACGTTTATTACTACATCACGGTAATGAACGAGAACTATGAACATCCTGAAATGCCGGCCGGCGCCGAAGGCGACATCATCAAGGGCTTGTACAAGTTCCGTGACGGCGCTACGACCAAGGGCGGCAAGGCACCACGCGTACAGTTGATGGGCTCGGGCACGATCTTCCGCGAAGTCATCGCCGCTGCCGATCTGCTCAAGAGCGACTGGGGTGTCGATGCCGACATATGGGGTGCGCCAAGCTTCAACGAACTGGCTCGCGACGGACAGGCAACGGCACGCTGGAACATGCTGCATCCGCTCGAAGAAAAGCGCGTCTCGCACGTCGAGAAGAAGCTCAAGGGCATGCAAGGGCCGATGATTGTCGCGACCGACTACATCCACCTCTATGCCGAACAGATACGTCCGTATGTGCCCGGCAAGTATGTCGTGCTCGGCACGGATGGTTTCGGTCGTTCCGACACGCGCGAACAGTTGCGTCATCACTTCGAAGTCGATCGCCGCTGGGTCGTCGTGGCTGCGTTGTCCGCACTGGTCGAAGAAGGCAAGGTTGATCGCGAGAAAGTGGCTGCCGCGCTCGTCAAGTACGAGCTCGATCCAAACAAGCCGAACCCGATGACTGTTTGATCCAGGCCGCACCAAAGGAAAACAAATGAGCCAACTCATCGAAGTC
>JAQGMG010000031.1 GCA_028292485.1 Rhodocyclales bacterium
AAAAGCATTTGACTTATCGTTAACGGCCCAATTCATCCCGCGCTCAACTGCTGGAAAGGTCCTCTTCGCATAGGTAAATTTACTAATCTGATCAGCCTCACTATCTGGATAGATCCGATCCAAGTCCCCCTGCTCAATACGCCTAATCACAAATGTCATGTCATTTCCCCTTGCCCCAAAGTTTCTTTAAGACAAGCCAGCCATTTATTTCCATTTAATGCTACTCTTAATTTCGTTAAATAATTTTTCTGTTTTATCGAGATCAGATGTCGTAGATAATGAAAAATAAAACTGGCCATTTTTTCTACAAGAAAGGGAAACCGCGGTTGCAACTCTATCAACTTTATTAACTCCCCTTTGGCGAGTTATTTCATAAGCACTAGTGTATTCACTGTTTCCATTTTTTTGTTGCGTTTTTTTAGTTCCGGCAATCTTAAAACTCTTTGGCGCTCGAGAGCCGCCCAAAAGCCGTTCAAGCGTTTCTTCAGAACAAGGAGTTGGACAGTCAACATGCTTGCCTTTTCTGGGATCAGAAGCGTATATGCAATAATATCCAGCAAAATCCGGATACATTTCCATATTTACACGCCCTTCGTTTCCTTTGGAAACGATATAGGCAATCGTTTCGTTTTGCGTATCCCACGTATCTGGCAAATTGATAGAGAAAAAATCTGTATTTACCTGTTCAGCACAAACTGCTGACATACATGCATACAATACAAAAACAGCGCTTAATGATTTCAAAGTCATTCTCTCCACCCTTTGCATATTAGTTATTAGATGAAAATAATTCCTAATAATTTAGCAATTACATTGCTACAGCTTTGCCAATCCCAAGAAATGAACGATAAGCAGCCACACTATTGCGGCCATTGCAAACAGGATGAAGCTTTTTACGCAAATAAAGAGCACTCGCCCCATAGGTTGAAAATCGAGTTCATCCGATGCTTTGATTTTGTCTTTGCTGGCTTGATATCTCTTAATCAGTTGATAGGTCGTAGTACTCAAGGCGGCCGGAATGGCAGCGCCTGGAAATTTTTCTGGTAGGAAGGGAAGTACTATCACAAATAGGCCAACGACTATCAATCCATACTTGGCGAAACTCCGCGCCTGGTCTTCTTCCCCTAATGCAATGAAATTTGCCTTGATGAAATAGACGGCTGCCAAAGGACCTGTAAACAACGTGCCTATAGCCGCCTGCATTGGTGAGTAGAGCTTGATGTCCTTCATTTTCCCCGTCCTGTCATTCATTCTTGCGTTATCGCTCATCTAAAGTCGGCCCCTTGTCATAAGGCCAACACTCATTTCTCATATTTCCAATTGTTACTCATAGAGCGTGGCCTGATCAAGTACATCTTTCTAGCATGCGTGCCAGCTCCTCACTGGCTCGCCGATGTCCCCCGACCCCAAAACCCTCTTTGGTCAACGCTTGGCGCAGTTGCGCAAGGAGGTTGGTTGGTCGCAAGAAACCTTGGCGCTGGAATCGGGCATTGCTCGCAGCTACTTGGGCGGCGTAGAGCGTGGTCTGCGTAACATCTCTCTCCTCAATATTTGTCGACTGGCAGATACCTTGAGTTTGCCGCCGTCGGCTCTGCTGGATTTTGATGCCATAACCCCTGCAAAGGCTGGCAAGTCATTGCGTAAATCACGATAACGGTGCTCTCGTTTCATTTGCTTCGCTGAGCATACGATTGGCGGCAAGAGCTGCGCCTAGTTCGACGCACATGACCCACCCGCCTTACATGAGTTCACCGCGCCACCGGGTTCGATTTCGCAAGCTCTTCCGTCCTGTTGAGGAGCGCCGTCCGTCACGTACCACGACCCGACGCCATACAAGTGGTACATGCAGCAGCTACCTCCAACCCCTGCCCGCTCACAGTTTCGGGCCGCATCTTCTGGGCTGTCGAAGTTGCTCATGCTCCCGGATGCGAGAATCTTGCCTGTGCAGCTTGTTGTCGGTTGATTCCACACGGGTACTTTGCAACTGACTCTGGAGCCATAAGATCGGGGAGTCGCTTGCATGACGATGTTCTTGGGAGTGGTCACTTTGCCAATTTCGACGCGATGGTTAGTCGGAACCTGCACGCTATCTAGGGCACGGGTCAGTAACTTACTGATGAAGGGGTATGCCGCCTGGTTCTTGTCTGCGCTGATGGAGAAATAGCCGCACGGCGTGCCGTCCTCATACGAGGTTTGAAGAACGGGGATATTGCTGGCAAGGCCACGCGCCTCCCCCGCGTGATATCCCGATATGATTACGCCGACAACATGAGTGCCATTGGCGCTCTGGATATTCCAGACAGTGGGCTCATAGGTTCCAAGCGCCAACACCACGTCGAGCCCTGGCTTATCGACATACACGTCGATACCGGTCATCTCGTGACCTCTTGTGTTGGATTGATAGCCAAGCGCGCGGCCCGCATACTCACCCGCTGCGTGGACTTCATAGTTCGCAGGCAATTGCTGCGCAAAGCGACTGCATGCATCAGCGGGAGCTTGCATGACAGGCTGCTCCGTCGCTGAAGCTTTCATCTCATTCGCTGCAGCCGGATGATCGGCGGGAGTCTCGGTAGCAAGGGGCTCACTGCTCGTGAGAAGGACTTCCGCGTACTGCGCACTTGTGGAAGGCCTCTGGTTCGAATAGCTGAAGTAGATAATGGTCACAACACCCACGAGTATCCACAGCCATTTTCGGCTGCCTGTTTCTTCGTCCATCATTTTTGATGGCGCGTATTGGGCATTTCCCTTGAATGTCGTCGCTCTTTGCTGAGTTACTGCTTGCGTCGAAGCATCTGAATTCGGAGTTGGGGGTGCCTGGACGGAACGTGCCACTTCTTCTGTCATGGTTCGCGAAGCAAGCGGCTTCTCCGGCATGGCGACAGGCTGTGCCGGTACGACGAATGCATCTTGGTCGGCAGCTTCTGCCTTGGGCGGGAAAGGCGCCAGCCAGGCTACGACCAGGAAAACACAGCCTGCGCCCATCATGGCGAGAATGTTGGCGAGTTGACCAAGCGACCCAAAATCGAACAACACCAGCTTGGCCGCAGCAATGAGCAGC
Organism: Rhodocyclales bacterium; assembly: GCA_028292485.1. GTDB lineage: Bacteria > Pseudomonadota > Gammaproteobacteria > Burkholderiales > Rhodocyclaceae > Viridibacterium. Next base: position 3,059 of record JAQGMG010000031.1, read on the forward strand.
AATAGCGCTCCGATGAGCCACTGGCGACGGGATTGAGTCCGCATCCCCCACCAAGTCATTACACCACCAGCAACGGCACACAACAGTGACACGACAGCCGGCATCAACATGTCATTCAAGGCAAGAATAGTCAGCGTGCCCACCGGGCCGAAGAACCTAAGGAACATTGCCGCACTGACGCTCAGCAACGCTGTGACAGCAGCAATGCCGAACCAGCGCGCATCACGGTTTCCCGACTTAGTGAGGAACCGGGCTGACTGCGCGATGTAAGCCAACGCGATCAATTCATAGGCAATTGCCCAAGGGTCCCGCTGTATGTGGAAAAGTGTCTGATAGAAAAGCCAGCAGCTGGAAAGAATGAAGCCCACTGGAGAAAGCAAATTCGGCCAGAATTGGCCTGATGGAAAAGCCCATTGAGCGTGAAGCGAGGCGATCAGGGCGCTAGTCACCAAGATGGTCGCAATGACAGCCGCCGTAGGTGCGACAAGCGTGCCGCTATACGCAAGCGCCCACGGCAAAATGACAACGGGCAAACAGCTGCGTACTACGGCGGCAATATATTCGCCCTCGTCCGTATGACGACCGGACATATGCGCTATTGCGAGCAAGGCAGTCTGGCCGGCCAACATCATCAGAATGATGATGCTCGATGGGAAAAGCCTGGCCCCCAATAAGCCGGAAACAAAGAGTGCCCCCACCAGCAAGAGTGCCAGCTCAATGCGTGGCGCTTTCTTGACCAACCAAATGGCATAACCAAAGCAAAGCAACAAGGCGGCGAGATGTGATGCCTGAGCGAGATATTCAAAATGCAGACGGAGCAACTCGCGTGCGCATGTCAGCACGGCCCAGGCAATGGTCAAGGTGATGAACAAGGGAGCAATGCCGTTACGCTGCCTATGCAGGCTAAAGGCGGCCGCTCCGAGGAAAAACACCACCACTGAATGACGCAGGAATTGTGCATTTAAGAACGGGCTGCCTATGACCGGGGTGAAGATGGCTTGTAGCAAGTAGCAAGCAAACGCAGCCAACGCAGTGGTAATCAGCAGAGGTGAAAATGCTCGCGATACGCCAATCTTGGGCCCGGCTGCCAGCAGCGCGCAAGACACAACAATGGCGACAAGGGAATAGGGAATGTTTTCCAGCGTGAGCAGCGCGCCGGTGAGCAGAAGTAACAAAGCGACGCACAGATAACGCAGCGCGCCAGTCTGATGACGCCGGTGTTGCACGGCTGCTGCGAGTGCCCAGAGCACACCGAGCAGAGCAATGCCGATGGCACCTTCCACTGACGCGTCAGGGGCGATAGTCAGTGTGAGCACTGCCGACACAAGCGGTAGCAACAGAAAGTAACCGGTGTCAAAGCGTTGCAGCCATACGCCTGCGGTTATCCGGCCTGAGACCTTGTTGAATTCCAGCAAGGGCATGGCGAGATAGATTGCCACAAGGGCCAACAGCAAGGGCTGCATCTCTCGGTAATAGGCCGGCTCATAGAAATTCTGCGTCCAGCCAAAAAACAAGGCCCCAGCCAATGTGAACAGAAAACCAAGATGGATAAGGGGACGCCACCCTCGCAGCCAAACCATCATCAGTGACAGCAAGCTAGCGATTACATAGTAGCCATACACGGGCGCAGGCCCCGGCGACTCGAGTGCAAAAGCGGGCGCAATGAATGCGCCGATCATTGCAAGAAGAGCAATGGATAAAGCCCGACGTGTTACGGCGAAAGTTGTCGCGGCGCACGCCACGGCAAAAAGAAGCGTCAGGGCTTGAATGCTGGTGACGAATTTGAAGTATCCGTAGGCGCTGTAAGCAGTTAGATAGGCAACGCCCAAAGCCGCCCCGCCTAATGCCAAATGAATTGATCGGCGCTTGTGATTATTCTTGAGCAGGCCTGACGCGCAACCGAGCACCGCAGCGATCACAATGCCCGTCGCTAATTTTGCATCGGCGGGCAATTTGATATTGAGCATCAGGTATCGCAGCAATGCTCCCGTGCCGATGAGCAATAGAATCGCACCTACCTTTGCAGGCCAATTACCGCTCACCAACCACCTGATGAGGCCCGCAGGTTTGATTGAAATGCCACCGTCGGTTGCTGTGGACTCCCAAAACAGGACCATTGCGAATAACACAGCGATACCACATAAAAATGCCAAGGCAATCATGGACGTCCCCGTTTAATAATTCTGATGATGTTGTCTTGCCGGTAAGAATGTATTCATGCCGAACGTATTTCTGGAAGCAGCGTATCTTGTTATCGCAAAACGACCTATAGCACTTTAGTGCCCATCATCGGGCTGGCTTGCTGCTGTACCGCCACAACAATTCGTGCGCGATTAGTGCAGCCTGTCTTGTCAAGAATTCTGGTGACGTGGTGCTTGATCGTGTTTTCGCTGAGATCAAGCAAGCACGCGATGTCGTGATTCGATTTGCCAATACCAATCAATCCAGCGATCTCACTTTCCCTTGTTGAGAGAACAACATTGTTGAGCGTGAGAGGATTGTTCTGCGAAGGCGTGCTCTCGTAGTGACGCACTACTCGCATGAGGGTTTGGTGCAGTGTGGGAGTAATTTGCACGAGTATTTCAATGAGGTCCGACGATGGAGGTTCTGGAAGGCGATGCAGGCTGAAATAGGTACCAATACAATTGGCTTCGTCGACGGTGGCGTGTGCCAATGTTTCGCCAAGCCTGTAGACCTTGAAGTGATCGAGCCAATCCACAGACACCTCGGGCCAAGGATCGCCCGGGCTGAATACTTGAGGCTGTCGCGAGGCGATCCAACGCCGCATGATGGGTGTGTCGATGCCTCCTGCTGAATTGCGAATAGCATTAAGGTGATCCGACGGGTAATCCACGGCTATCACGTAATCCATGGACACTCCTGCCGAATGAACACGACCGTGGCCACAAACCAGTGCGCCGTGCGGCAAAAGCAGGCGCAAGGTTTCGCGTGTCCAATCCTTGAATTGCGCCAAGGTCTGGATTTGATGCGCGTCTTGTTCAAGTGAATGCAGGTTCATTCTTGCTCCTCGCTCTTTGCTTCTATTCCAATCAACTGCAGGTAGGCATTTAGTCCATGATCTAGCACATAGGCTTGCGCGTCTGTACGTGCTGTTGCACGTAGCACTTGACCTGATGCTGGATTGCTCAGAGCTTCGAGCATTGTTGTAGCCAACTGATCTGCATCAAAGAAGTCGGTGAGCACGCCGTTCTCGCCGTGCCGAATGACCTCCCTCACCGGCGCGGTATCGGAGGCAATGATGCGGCAGCCTGTGGCCATGGCTTCGAGCAGCGACCATGACAGGACAAATGGGTACGTGAGATAGACGTGCGCGGCGGAGATTTGCAGGATTTTCTTGTAGGTCTCGTAGGGGACTTTGCCGAGGAAGTGAAGGCGTTGCTGGTTTTCTCCGAGCTGGCTGCCGACTTCGCGCAGCATTTTCTCGCGCCAGTTGGGTGCGTCCTTGGGCATTGAGCCGTAGCTGCGTTCGTCTCCGCCGACGATGATGATTTGTGCGGTGGGGTGTTCGTTGAGCACTTTGGGTAGTGCTCGCATGAAGGTGTGGAAGCCGCGGTAGGGTTCGAGGTTGCGGGCGACGTAGGTGATGATGGGGTCGCCGTGTTTTAGGGTGAGTGGTGCTGCCCCCTCTCCCCCTGCCCCTCTCCCGCGACGGGGAGAGGGGAGTGTTACGGTTGCTGCGGCATCGGGGCCGAGGTTTTCGGTGTCGATGCCTTCGTGGATGACTTCGATCTTGTTCTGGTAGGCCTGTGGGAAGCGGCTCTTCTGCCATTGCGTCGGGGCGACTGCGGCATCGCAGTTTTCGAGGTTGAGCAGGTGCAGGGCGTTCCAGGTGGTGATGCGCAGGTGGTCGTCGAGGGTGCTGGGGAATTCGGGGTCGAAGTTGAAGTCGGCTCCGCTGGTGCTGTAGTACCACTCGCTGAAGTGGATGAGTCTGACCTGCGGGAAGACTTCTTTGGCATACAGGGTCTCGCCCCAGCCGGGGTGGGCAAGGATGACGTCGGGGGTGAAGCCGTTGGTCTTGAGTTGTGTGAGGGCGCGGGCGACGGCCTGGCCGTGCAGGACGGCACCTTCCATCTGGCGCAAGTAGGGATGGGTTTCGTGTTTGACCTGGCGGTGCAGCTTGTATTTGAACCAGGGGAATTCGGCTTCGCCGGTTTTGAGGCCCGGTGCGGTATCGCGGCCGAGGCCGATGACTTCGACATCGTCACGCGTGAACAGATGCAAGGCGAGATGGCGGAACTGGCCGGGGAAGTTCTGATGGATGATGAGTACGCACAGGCGTTTGCCGGGCGTATGCGCTGCACGCACAGCGGCCTTCGCCGCCTTGGATTCCCCGGTTTGACGCACTTGCATGACCTCTTGTTGCCGTCTCGTATTGGACAGCTCGCATTATCGCTCGTGGAACAATTGTTCCCCGCGTAATTATCCTCGAATTCGGATGCATAACGTTGAAGATGCAGGAGGCTTGCCCTTGAGGGCAGGTGGCTATGTGCTTTAAATATCGTTGTTGGTGAATTTGATGTTTTGTCGCCGCAGGGCGCTGGGATTCCGCTTGCGCCGGAATGACGGCTGCGGCCCTTTAGAAGATTGAACTCCCGCCCAGCGAAGCTGGCTGGTGCTGAACTCTTCGACAGGCGGGAGTGTGGTGCGGGTTACTTCCAGTTCGCGGCAATCACCGGGTTGAGCTGGCTCTGGTAACTGGGCGGCAAGGTCGTCTGCCCCGCGGCAGGCGGTGCAAATGCGGCCATGGCGTTGACCAGGTTGTCGACCTGGCTTGCCAGCAAGTGTTTGCCATTGGCCACTTCCAGGTGGTCGATCTGGGTGCTGGTGCCCGTTCCGGAACCAGAAATTCCGAACCAGTTGTCTATCGTGAAGCTGTCGTTGGTTCCGATGATGGATACCTTCAGATCATCGGACGAGTGAGAACTGTTGGTAACGCGTTGCAGCCACAGCTGGCTTTCGCTGACCCCTGCGCCGAACTTCACGACGCTGGTGCCTGGATACGCCGGCACCTGGTATGTGGTGTAGGAAAGCTCATCGGCACCACCGCCCTTGCCGAAGAGGTAGGTGGATTGGGCTTGACCATAGATGAAGTCATTGCCCGCACCACCGTCGAAAACGTCCTTGCCGCCACCACCATACAGCGTGTCGTTACCCGGGCCGCCCGCGATTGTTTCGGACGCGACGGAACCGTACAGGTAGTCGTTGCCAGTGCTGCCGGCGATGGCCAAAGATGAAAGCGCTGAGTACGACAGGCTGCTGCCGTCGGAGAACTTCACGGTCCCGGCGCCGGCCGGTGTGTCGAAGTACGCGCCCCAGATGATCTTGTCGGTCGTGCCTTTGATGGAAATCTGCAGGTCGTGGGTGACGATTGGCTCGCCGCCGACGTATGTGACGGTTTCTATGCGCCGCACTTCAATATCGGTTTTGGCGATGTTTGCACCGAGCTGCACGATATCGCTGGTGCTGATCTGGCTGCTGTACAGGCCTGAATTGATCTTGTCGGCACCACTGCCTCGGCCGAACAGGTAGGTGTTCTTGCCTGTGCCGCCATACAGGAAATCATTGCCGGCACCACCATCCAGCGTGTCGTTGCCACCGTCGCCGTACAGATAGTCATTGCCGCCAAGACCGGAGAGCGTATCGCTGCCGGTCGTCCCGTAAATCGTGTCGTTTCCGGATGTGCCTTTAAGTGACTTGCCTGCCATGATGACCTCCAAGAGAAAAGTGCGGTTGCTCAAAACGTCTCCTCCCCGCCTCTTGGTGCCCGGCCTCGCTGTTGGCGAGCCTGCGCTTGAGATTGTTGAATTATGGAACAAGGGTAAACACTTATTGTTACGAGCGGCAATTTAAGGTCAAACAATTTTTCTATCCACCCATCAATGACGCCTGCGTAATTGATTCGTGCCCTGACCGATCTATGTCTGTGGTGTTTTGCGTTGTGAACGGCTGCGCGCGCCTTGTGCTCAGAGCGAGACAGGCGACGCGATGTGATGCGGGACGGGGAGAACAGGGAAGGCTGCAGTGAGGACCGAAAAAGAGGCCCTACAAAGTCACGGGGAAACTACCTTGGTGCCCAGGAAGGGACTCGAACCCCCACGTATCGCTACGCCAGAACCTAAATCTGGTGCGTCTACCAATTTCGCCACCTGGGCAGGCAGCATTGCGGCGCGATGCCGACAATATTGAGGCGCGGATTATAGCAGCTTGGCTATACTCGCCGACTGGCTTCAGCCGCGCTTCTTTCAAGCAGCTCCTACCCGTCTTTCAAGCACGCAATCATCAATGCCTGTCGAGCATTACGAAAACTTTCCCGTCGCATCGCTGTTGTTGCCACGGCATCTACGCGAGCCGATCGAATCGATCTACGCATTTGCACGCAGCGCGGACGACCTCGCCGATGAGGGCGACGCAGAGCCGCTGATTCGGCTTGCACAGCTCAATGATTATCGTCGCGAACTCAACGTCATCGATTCAGGCGGCACGCCTGCCGCGCCGATGTTCGCTCGGCTCGCGGAGAATGTGCGCGCTTTCAATCTGCCGACAGTATTGCTGCGCGATCTGCTAGATGCGTTCGCGCAAGACGTGGTGAAAAAGCGCTACGCCGACTTTGCCGAGCTGCGCGACTACAGCCGCCGCTCGGCCGACCCGGTCGGGCGCTTGCTGCTGCATCTATATAAGCGTGCAACACCTGAAAATCTCTCTCGTTCCGACGATATCTGCTCGGCGCTGCAATACATCAATTTCTGGCAGGACGTAGCGATTGACTGGAAGAAGGACCGCGTCTATCTGCCGCAGGAAGATCTGCAGCGTTTTGCAATAAATGAGGTGCAGATTGCCGAGGGGCGCGTCGATGCCGCGTGGCGCGCGCTGCTAGGTTTCGAAGTTGCTCGTGCACGTGGCATGCTGTTGCGCGGCGCGCCGCTTGCCATGGCGTTGCCGGGTCGCATGGGCTGGGAGCTGCGCCTCGTGGTGCAGGGCGGACTACGTACGCTGGAGCAGATCGAGGCGGTCGACTACGATGTGTTCCGCCGCCGCCCGACGCTTGGCAAGACCGATTGGCTGCGCATGTTTGGCCGGGCATGCTTAATGAGTAGGTTGGGGTGAGCAAAGCGATGCCCAACATTTATCGTAAGAAAACCACGAAGCACAACCCGGCCGAAGCGTTAGGCATCGCTTTGCTCACCCCAACCTACGTACAAATTTATTGTGTCGAGGATCAATGAACCCGTTTGACTACTGTCAGCAGAAAGCCGCAGCGAGCGGTTCAAGCTTTTATTACAGCTTCCTGTTCCTGCCGCTCGAGCGGCGACGAGCCATCATGGCGCTCTACGCGTTCTGCCGTGAGGTCGATGATGTTGTCGACGAAACGGAAGACATGCAGATTGCGCAAACCAAGCTTGACTGGTGGCGCAAGGAAACCGCACAGATTCACGGCGGCTCACCGACGCACCCTGTGACGCAGGCGCTGGCCGAAGTGGTGAAGACATTCAATGTGCCACGCGAACAGTTGCTGGAAATCATCGACGGCATGCAGATGGATTTGCAGCAGACACGCTACCTCGATTTCAAAGCGCTTGAGCTGTATTGCTATCGCGTGGCAAGCGTGGTCGGTCTGTTGGCGGTGGAGATTTTCGGCTACACGGATCCGCAAACATTGAAATATGCGCATGACCTTGGCATTGCTTTTCAGCTCACCAACATCATCCGCGATGTGGGCGAAGACGCGCGGCGCGGCCGCATCTATCTGCCCATCGATGAGTTGCAGCGCTTCAACGTGACAGCGCGGCAGATCACCGATTCGACCTATAGCGATAATTTCCGCGCCTTGATGGAATTCCAGATCGAACGCGCCGAGCGTTACTACGATCAGGCGATGGCCTTGCTGCCAGCGGCCGACCGCAAGAGCCAGCGCGCCGGGCTCATCATGGCAGCGATCTATCGCACCACGCTGCACGAGATCAAGGCCGATGGCTGCAAGGTGTTGACGCAGCGCACCTCGCTGACGCCGCTGCGCAAGCTGTGGATTGCGGCGCGCACGTGGTTGAGGAATTGAGATGACGTGTGCCGCAATCATCGGGACGGGTTACACACGCCCATCTACATCTTGTCATTCCCGCGAAAGCGGGAATCCACCTCGCCGTGACAAGCAATCTTGTGCCGTGAGGTGGATTCCCGCTTTCGCGGGAATGACAGGTTTGGTGGTTGCTGTAGCTCAGCTCAACAGGGATGACGCTCCATGACGCGCGTTGCAATCATCGGCGCAGGTTACGCAGGCCTGTCGGCTGCGGTGGAGCTTGCGCGCGCCGGCGTGCAGGTCACGGTTTTCGAGGCTGGCCGCACATTGGGGGGGCGCGCACGCGTCGTCGAGAAAGACGGGCGCCGCATCGATAACGGGCAGCACATCCTGATCGGCGCCTACACCGAGACGCTGCGCATGCTGCGCTTCCTGCGCGTGCCGCCGCGCCAGCTGATCACTCGCCCCTTCACGCTGTATGTGCCAGGCAGGCTGGACTTCCGTGCTGCCAACCTGCCAGCACCGTTTCACCTGATCGTGGGTTTGCTACGCTCGCGTCAGATGAGCTGGGCCGACCGGCTTGCAGTCGTGCGCCTGATGCGCACGCTCAAGCGCATGCGCTATGCATTGGCGCAGGACTACAGTGTGTCGCAGCTGCTCGCCGACACCCGGCAGACACCGCTGCTGTGCGAGTTGTTGTGGGAGCCCTTATGCGTAGCGGCGCTCAATACACCGGCCCACGAAGCCTCGGCGCAGATCTTCATCAATGTCTTGCGCGACTCGCTGAGTGGCAGTGCATCGATGAGCGAGCTGCTGATCCCGCGTGTCGACTTGAGCGAGCTGCTGCCAGTGCCTGCTGCGCAATTCCTCGCACGCAGCGGCGGCAATGTGAATATCGCCACGACGGTCAAGAGCATCGAGGCAGATGAAGACGTGTTCCGCATCGTTGGCAATCCGTTTGAAGGCGAGCGCTTCAGTCACGTGGTCGTGGCGGTTGGCCCCTACCATGTCAGCGATCTGCTGGCAGGCTTTCCCGAGCTGAGCCTGCTGCGTCAACAAGTCGACGGCATGACGCACCAGCCGATCACGACGGTCTATCTCGAATATGACGAATCGGTACGCCTGCCAGAGCCAATGATCGGCGTGGCCAATTCGACCGTGCAGTGGTTGTTCGATCGCGGTCAGCTGGGCGGGCAGAAAGGTCTGCTGGCCGCGGTGATTTCAGCGCGTGGGCCGCATTCCGAGCTCAGCAGGGAAGAGCTCGGCCTGCGCGCGCATGAAGCCGTCGAGGCGCTGATTCCGCGGCTGTCGGCGCCAAAATGGTCCACCGTCATCACGGAAAAACGGGCGACATTTTCATGCAGCCCGTCGGTATTGCGTCCGCTTCACATCACACCGATCAAGAACCTGGTGCTGGCCGGCGACTACGTCCAGTCCCCCTACCCCGCCACCATCGAAGCGGCAGTTCGCTCGGGGCTCACGGCGGCGCGCCACATCGTGCGATTGATCAAGGCTGAGGCAGCAACAAGTATCTGAGCAGTGACTGTACCGCCCGTTGCCGCCCTGGCTCAACAAAAAAAAGCCTGCGAACCAAGTTCGCAGGCTTTTTCATTGAGGCTGTTTCAATTACTGGTTCAGCACATCCGCACATTGCGGTGCTGCAATCGCAGCACAGCTCGGCGGCGTGAAAGGCACGAAGCCGCCGGTTGTATCGTTAGCTGCAACGCGGCCGCCGGCATTGGTCACCGTATTGTTGCTGCACCACACATTGCCACTGGTTCTGAAGTGGTTGGTGAAGCCGTAACCGGTGGCGTTGTTCATATCGAGATTGTTGTTGTAGAACCGGTTGTTGTTGCCGTACTGCGTATGACCGGTCGCGGTGTCGATGATGATATTGCCATGCGTCTGAACGCCATGAACGTAGAACGGCGCCTTGTTCGGGTTGCGCACCGTGTTGCCGTAGATCAGGTAGTTGTCACCCTTGACGTCGATGAAGCTGTCGGCGGAATTCTCGCCGCTGATACCGGTGACATCGACGGTATTGCCGAAGATCAGGCCGCCGGTGGTGCCTTCCTTCACGTCGATGGGCTCGGACGCGATGTTCGGCCCAAGCACATTGTTGGCGACGCAGTTATTGTTGCTCAGGTCAGGCTTCCCGCCGGTATAGGTGCCCCAGTTGCTGTTGGCCGAACCGAGATAGACGCCTTCGCCCGTACCAGGGCTGGTCAAGCCGATGTTGTAGACCCGGCTGTTCTGCAGCACATTGTTCTTGCTGTGCGTGCGGAAGTGGATGCCTTCCTGGCTGATGTCATGCACGGTCAGGTTTTCCAATACGTTATTGCTCGACGTATCCATCACGATGCCCTTTGTGGCGTTGGCGACCGTGAAGCCGGACAACCTCCAGTAGTTGGCATTGGTCATCGTCAGGCCATAGCTGCTCGTGGAATCGAGAATGGCGCTGCTGCTACCGCGCAAGGTGATTGGTTTGCCCCTGGAACCGCTACGGGTGATGATGAACTTGCCCGAGTAGGTGCCATTGGCCATGACAACGGTATCGCCGGGATTGACCTTGGCCAGTGCCGCGATCAGGGTCTTGCCGTCGGTCACGTTATAAGTGACGCCTCCGGCGCTTGAACTGCTTGCCTTGGAAGAAGCTGCGGCCGAGCTGGCTGCGGAAGAACTTGCTTTCGATGAGGCCGCGGCCGAAGAGCTCGCTTTCGAAGAGGCTGCCGCCGAGCTGGCTTTGGACGACGCGGCAGAAGAACTTGCCCCACCAATCGGTTTGCCACCGATCAGCAGCGTACAGGCAGCGCCATTGATCGTGCAGTTGCCCATATTGGCGCCATTCAACGTGCCGTTCGCCGTAAAGCCGAAACTCACGGTCTTGCCAACAGCAATGCTGCCGTTGAAGGAGGCATTCTTGAAGGTGTAAGGGTCTGACCCACTCACCGTCGTGCTGTAGACGCTCTTGATCGTATTGCCGAGTTTGAAACTGAGTGTCCAGCCGTTGATTGCTGCCGTCGTGTCATTCTTGATGACGACATCTGTCGTATAGCTTGAGCTGGAAGTGCTTTTGACTTGCAGGTCCACCGTGACGGCCTGAGCCTGGTGCACCGCAAAAGCCTGAATGCTCGTGGCCAAAAGAAGCCCGAGCGACAGCCTGCGCAAGGCAGGCGCGCGATTCGTGTTCATCTGTCTTCCTCCGTTATATTTTTGGGTTACAGCAACTACCGCGCGACTATAAGGGTTCTCCCGGAGATCGCGATATTGGGGTTAACTGTAGGAAAAACAGGAGATACGACTGTAGGAGTTTTTCTGACAAACGATTGCACTTCGGGCTGCACTTCAGGTTGCGCCTCGCTTGCTCCGCGAGCTGAAGGTACAAATAAAAACGCCCGGCAAATACCGGGCGTTTCATTTTCGAACAGCGTCGGTCTAGCGCTTCTTGCCGGCCTGTGTCACCGCGCTGAACGCCTCGCTCGATGCCTTGGCGACTTGCTCCAGGGTCTTGCGCGCAGTTTCAAATGTCGATTGCATGGCCTCGGCCGCAGCGTGACTATTGAGCGGCATGCCCTTGAGAAACCCCTGCATCGCCTCCATCAGGTCCTCGCTGCCCGAAGTGAGTTGCTGGCTGACCAGCTTGCTCATCTCGGTTTGCACTTCAGCCGTGATCTCGGCGATGTTGCGGCTCGTCGTCAGCATCTTTTCGGCAGCATGCTGCGCATAGCGGGCGCGCAGCTCCATGGCTTCCTGCGGCGTTTTTACGTGGGTGAGAGACTGAACATTGCTCACGCCATCTTCGAACATTTCCCTTGCTGTCTGCATTTGCAGATGGAGTATGCGCTGGGAATTTTCGATGGAAAGCTGGGCCAGCCGCATGGCGGATTCCAGGTTTTTCTTCTGCATCGCTGCAACCGTTTGTTCAGCCTTGTTAGTCATTCTCTGCTCTCCAGAAAGGTGCGGGTCCGCTGCGCGGAACATTTATTGCCGTACGCCTGTGAGGCGGCGCCAGATATTCAACAGCTCGACAGCGCGTGGACCTTAACACCGCGAGAAAGGTTTATCGATACGCAATAACGCTATTGACGGCTATAACGGAATGCCCGCCACCTTGTCCGGAACACCACAACACCGGAGCGGATATGCAGATCAGGCCACGTTTCATGATTGCTTGAAAGCCCCGCCCGCGCCCCAATGTGTAGCCGGAGACATCTATGCGCAAGACTTGAACGTGCAGCGAATTGGAGGACTGAATCATGCGTTTCGACAAACTGACGACCAAATTCCAGCAGGCGCTGGCCGATGCGCAAAGCATTGCCGTCGGCCATGACAGCCAGTACATCGAACCGCAGCATCTGCTGCTGGCGTCGCTGACGCAAGAGGATGGCAGCACCAGCGCGTTGCTGGCGCGAGCCGGCATCAACGCGCCGCCGCTGCGTGCCGCGCTGGAGAAGGCCATCGACCGACTGCCACAGGTGCAGGGCCACGGCGGCGAAGTGCAGGTAGGTCGCGATCTGTCGAATCTGCTCAACATCACCGACCGCGAAGCGCAGAAGCGCGGCGACCAGTTCATCGCCAGCGAAATGTTCCTGCTTGCCCTCACCGAAGACAAAGGCGAAACAGGCAAGCTGTTCAAGGAACATGGCGCCAATCGCAAGAGCCTGGAAGCGGCTATCGAAGCAGTGCGCGGCGGCGCCAGCGTTGGTAGCCAGGATGCCGAATCGCAGCGCGAGTCACTAAGAAAATACTGTATCGACCTCACCGAGCGCGCAAGACAAGGCAAGCTCGACCCGGTGATCGGCCGCGATGACGAGATTCGTCGTGCCATCCAGATACTGCAACGTCGCACCAAGAACAACCCGGTACTGATCGGCGAACCCGGCGTCGGCAAGACAGCCATTGTCGAAGGGCTGGCGCAACGCATCATCAATGATGAAGTGCCGGAGACCCTGCGTGGCAAGAGCGTGCTGTCGCTCGACATGGCCGCCCTGCTCGCCGGCGCGAAATTCCGCGGCGAGTTCGAGGAGCGCCTCAAGGCCGTGCTCAACGACATTGCCAAGGAAGAAGGCCGCCTCATCATCTTCATCGACGAGTTGCACACCATGGTCGGCGCCGGCAAGGCCGAAGGCGCGATGGATGCCGGCAATATGCTCAAGCCAGCGCTGGCGCGCGGCGAGCTGCATTGCATCGGCGCGACGACGCTGGATGAATATCGCAAATACATCGAGAAGGACGCCGCACTGGAGCGCCGCTTCCAGAAAGTGCTGGTCGACGAGCCAAGTGTCGAAAGCACCATCGCCATCCTGCGCGGCCTGCAGGAGAAGTATGAAGTGCACCATGGCGTGGACATCACCGACCCGGCCATCGTCGCTGCGGCCGAACTATCGCACCGCTACATCACCGACCGTTTCCTGCCGGACAAGGCCATCGACCTGATCGATGAAGCGGCGGCACGCATCCGCATGGAGATCGACTCCAAGCCAGAGACAATGGATAAACTGGACCGGCGATTGATCCAGCTCAAGATCGAACGCGAGGCCGTGAAGAAGGAAAAGGACGACGCCTCGCAGCGGCGCCTCGGTCTGATCGAGGATGAGATCGCCAAGCTCGAACGCGAGTACGCCGACCTCGATGAATTGTGGAAGAGCGAAAAAGCCGCCGTGCAAGGCAGCCAGCACATCCGCGAAGCCATCGAGAAAATCAGGCTGCAGATGGAAGAGGCACGCCGCAAGGGCGACTGGCAGAAGATGAGCGAAATGCAATACGGCGAGTTGCCCAAACTCGAAGCACAGCTCAAGGATGCCGAAGGCATTCAGGACGCCAAGCCCGCCCACAAGCTGCTGCGCACCCAGGTCGGCGCCGAGGAAATCGCCGAGGTCGTATCGCGAGCAACCGGCATCCCTGTATCGAAAATGATGCAGGGCGAACGCGAAAAATTGTTGAAGATGGAAGACGTCCTGCATCAGCGCGTGGTCGGCCAGGACGAAGCCGTGCGCCTGGTTGCCGACGCGATCCGCCGTTCGCGTGCCGGCCTGTCGGACGAGAACCGTCCCTATGGCTCCTTCCTGTTCCTCGGCCCGACGGGCGTGGGCAAGACCGAGTTATGCAAAACGCTTGCGGGCTTCCTGTTCGATTCGGAAGATCACCTGATCCGTATCGACATGAGCGAGTTCATGGAGAAGCATTCAGTGGCGCGCCTGATTGGCGCCCCACCCGGCTATGTCGGCTACGAAGAAGGCGGCTACCTCACCGAACTGGTACGCCGCAAGCCTTATTCGGTGCTGCTCTTCGACGAGGTCGAGAAAGCGCATCCGGATGTGTTCAATGTGCTGCTGCAGGTGCTCGATGACGGCCGCATGACGGATGGACAAGGACGCACCGTGGACTTCAAGAACACGGTGATCGTCATGACCTCCAACCTCGGCAGCCACATGATCCAGCAGATGTCCGACCAGCCTTACGAAGCCGTCAAGACTGCGGTGATGAGTGAAGTGAAAAACCACTTCCGGCCGGAGTTCATCAATCGTATCGATGAAGTCGTGGTCTTCCACTCGCTGGCTCGGGAACACATCCAGTCCATCGCGCGTATCCAGCTCAAGTACCTGGAGAAGCGCCTGGCACGTCTGGAAATCGGCCTCACGGTTTCCGACGAAGCACTCGAAGAAATCGCCAAGGCTGGCTTCGATCCGGTGTTCGGTGCGCGGCCGCTGAAGCGGGCGATCCAGGAGCACATCGAGAATCCGCTGGCACGGCAGATACTCGAAGGACGCTTTGGCGCGAAAGAGACCGTAATTGTGGATGCGGTAAATGGCGAGATCACATTCCGCAAACCGAGTTGATTCGCGAATCGTAGGGTGGGTTCGCGGAGCAACCCACCATCGGCTGCGGACGGCTTACCGCAGAGGCGTAGAGAACGCAGAGGGCCGCAAAGAAAACCAAGGTCGGGATTTTTGGCCCCAATTTTCGTCATTCCCGCAAAAGCGGGAATCCACTCGATGGCACAGGCCTCACGTAGAAGTGGATTCCCGCTTTGCGAGCTTTCCGCTTATGCGGAAATGCCTGCTTACCCCGCTACGCGGGAATGACTTGTCTTTTGGCAAAATCAAGTATGCAATTCACATGAAAAGGCAGCGCTGTTTTCTCTGCGACCCTCTGTGTCCTCCGCGTCTCCGCGGTGAGGGCTTGTCTGACTTTGCAGAGTCAGATAACGAAGCGTGAGCAGTCCCTTACAACGAACCGAAAGGTCGCCCGTCTTTTGTCGCGCCACGGGCGCCGCTCTTGATGTCGTACACCTGGCCCTTGTACGGCGGCTCGGGCGGGATGATGATCCACAGGCGATTGCTGCCCGCCACCGGATCGACCGGCACATTACGCAGATAACGCTTCTCGACGAGCTCCGATAGCGATTCCGGGTAACGCCCCGTATCGCCGAAAAACTTGTCGATGACGTCCCGCGTCGTATGCAGGTTTTCCATCAACACCGCCTCTTTCGAGCGGTCCACGCCCTGAAAATATTTGGGCAGTGCCAGCGTCAGCAAGACGGCAATGATCGCCATCACGATGAGCATCTCGATCATCGTGAAGGCGCTCTGGCTGGCCCGCGGTGCGGTACTACCACCCATCATGTCAGGCAATCCGGCTCACTCGGCACGGCGCAGGGTTCCCGGCGCCTCCGGGTTCGGTACAGGCTGCGCTGCCTGAACAGGTGCGGGCTGATCCTGCGGCGGTGGCGTTTCGCTCTCGTTACGGCGACCGCGCACGCTGGTGATCGTACCTGCATCGAAGCTCTCGCCCTCAGCCGTCGGCTTGCCTATGCCACGAATCAGGTGCGGCGTAATCGACAGGACCACTTCTGTCTTGCTCTTGTCCTGCCCATCCGATCTGAACAGACGACCCAGGATCGGAATGTCGCCAAGCAGCGGCACCTTGGTGACGGTTTTGCGATCAGAGTCCTGGATCAGGCCGGCGAGAATCTGGTTCTCACCATCTTTCAGACGCAGCACCGTCGAGGCATTGCGTGTGCCGATGCGATACGCCACCGTGCCATTGGCCTTGTTCTCGACCGTGCTGTTGATGCTGCTGACTTCCAGCGCAATCTTCAGACCGATTTCGTTGCCCGGGAAAATCTGTGGTTCGACATCGAGCTTGAGGCCTACATCGACATAGGTGATGTTCTGGCTGACGACGCCATTCGAGGTCGCCGTGGCGCTGATATTCGGCACGCGTTCGCCAATGAGAATCTTGGCCTTCTCCCGGTTCTTGGCGCGGATGCGCGGGTTGGCCAGGATATTGACATCGGTATCCGTGCCGTTGGCATTGATCGTCAGTCCGCCGCCGCCGAGACTCAGTTGCAGGGAGCCAGGCGTGAGGTTGTACAGATCGCGCAAGGTCAGATTGGCGGGAGACTCCGTTACCGTCGTGGCCGTAGGGGTGGTAGTGGTTGTCTGCGCGCCGCCGTTGGTTCGGGCCAGAGGCGATAACGACAGTGAGGTTGGCCACGCCACACCGAGATTCTCGAGCTTGCCCTTGGTGATCTCGATGATCGCCACTTCCAGCATCACTTCCGGTTCCGGCACGTCATGTAGCGCAATCAGCTGCTCGGCCAGCGCCATGGCCTGTGGCGTATCACGCACAACGATCATGTTGAGTTTCTCATCGACCATCACGTCGCGAAACTTCAACACCGTCTTCATGCTGTTGGCAACCATCTTGACGTCTGCATTGGCAAGATGGAAACCGCGCACGACGAGTGCCTGATAGTCGTTTTGCTTGGGCTGTTCGTCGGGATAGACGAGCAAGGTGTTGTCATCCGTCGCGCGCCATCCGAGATGCGTCGTCAACACGATCTTCTCGAGTGCATTGCGAATGCTGGTGTCCTTGAGCGAGATCGACGTCTTCAGGTCGGGCTGCACATCCTTGTCGATGACGATGTTGAGTCCCGATGTCTTGCCGATGGCATCGAACAGCGACCTCACCGGCGCATCGCGGAACTGCAACGTAACCTTTCGCGAAAGCGCTTCATCAAGCGGTGAAAGCGGTTTTACAACGATGGGCACCACAGCGGACTCCACTGGCCTGGGCGCAACCGGAGCGACGGACGCAGCAGGCACTAACACCACCGGCACGGGCGCCACGACCACTTTCGGCGCCGGCACAACAGCTGTCTTTGCCACGGGAGCAGCCACAACAGGGGCTGGCTTCGGGGCTGGCGCTTGCGGCGCGGGCGCAGGCTGCGCTGCGGCGACGGCCACGATGGGCGCCGTCACTATCGCCACACCCGGCGTCGGCGTGCGACGCGCCTGCTCGACTGCGACCAGACGCTCATTGCCTTGGGTTTCGTAACCCTTTATCTGCGTGAGCTGACTGAAGTTGGCGACGGCATCGTCGAAGCGGCCTTGCGTCAGCGCGGTATTGCCCTCGGAGAGCAGGAAGATGGCAAGACGCTCGCGTGCGGCAGCAAGCGCGGCGGCTATCTCCGCATCTCGCGGGTGCTGTATCTGCGCCCGCTGCAACACAACGTGGGCGTCCTTGATGCTCCCCGCTGCCATCAAGGCCTTGCCGTACTCCAGGTCACTGCGTGCAGCGGGGGTGGCACAACCCGAAAGCATGATGGCGGTCGCAATCGATGTGACCAGACCACATGCCGCAACTTGCCGGAAAGATTTTTTTGTCGTTGTCATTTGTCACCCTCAATCGGGATGATTTGAGTCACTTTGGTTGATAAATTGAGCAGCTTCACCTGGTCAGGCCCTACAGAGACGACCCGGTTACCGTCGAGCACAGCGCCCGGTACCGCAACATAGGTCTGGTTGTCCTTGTCGAGAAACACATTGAGACGCCCTCCCTTGACCATGCTGCCAATCACGACGAAATCTGGCAGTGCAGCCGCCCTTTCAGCCTCTGCGTTCGCAGCAGGCGCAGCCGGGGGAGGCGCTGGCGACGGAAACAGGTTCGGCGCGGTAGCGTCCTGCGCGGCCAGCTTCATGTTTTCGCGCGCAGATGCTGGCTGCGAGCCGGCTACGGGAACGGCCACGGCTTCAGTGGCGGGAACCAGTTTGCCAGCGCCTGCTGTCCGGTCGGGCAGCGTGACGGCCCTGCCCGGCACCGCAGAGGCAACGACACCAGCATCCTCGCCCTTGGGCGTCTTGTCGCCAAAGAAGGCCAGCCATCCAGCGATGCCAAGGACGGGCAACATGATCAGCAAGCGCGTGCGATCGTTCAATTTGCACCTCCCGCTGCGAGGTCATCGCTAATCACGCGTGGGGCTCTTTGCCATATTGAAAAGATCAGTTGTGCATCCACCTGCGCATTGCTGGCCTGTTCGCGTTTGATGATCAGCTGGTCGAGCGACAAGGCCGGCATGGCGGCAAGCGCGCCGTAGATGAAGCGTCGCAGAGAGGGATAATCAGCCTTGACCGGCAAGGCGATCTGCAGTTGCGAATATGCCACCTGTGTATTGGTGTGCGAATCTGCGACGCGTCGGTAATCCGCCTGTACGACACTCACACCATTGTTGGCGGCGAAATCGAGCAAGGTGCGAATCTGCGCATTGGTAGTCTGCGGATCCGCCAGCACCCGCAACAGACTTTGCGCGGGCGACAAGTGCTGCTGAACTGGTCTCGAACGCGCGCTCAGTTGCTGCTGCGCAAGTTTCTCCAGCGCCTGCTCCGCGTTGTCCTTTGCCGCGATCTGCCCCGGCACTACGAGTACACCGAACAACACCGCGAGCACCAGCAGCAGCGCCGCGACAAAAGGCAGGACACCTTGTCTGCTGTACAGCAGCTCGGCCTTGAGACGCAGCCTGTCGATAGAAAAATTCATGCCCGCCATTACCGCGCACCTGCTTTCCTGGCCGGTTGCTCGGCCTGCACCAGCGGCGCTTCGAGTGTGAAGCGCATGCGGCTTGCGCCATCGGCCGCAACCGTTTCCTGCCGTGTCAGTGTCAGCGAGGCATACGCTGGCTGTGCTCGCAGCGTATCGACGAAGCTCAGCGCAGAAGGCGTATCGGTCGTCTCGACAACGAGCTTGCTGGACTGTCGCAGCACGCCCATTTCCAGCGAAACCAATCTGATTTCAGGCCGCGTGTTGCGCTCCAGCGTGCCCAGCAAACCAACCCACGGGAAGTTCAAATGCATATTTGCCAGAGCAATGGCCTGCGCCGATTCAGCCGTGGCCGTCTCGTTTTGCGCCTCGCCCTCTTCGCTGATATTCAGCGCCGACTGCAATGTGGCAATGCGCGTATTGACTGCCGATCGTTCGCGCTGCAACTTCCACGCGGTTGTCAGGCTGGCTGCCAGCAGCAGCAACATCAGCCCACACAGCAAGGCCCACAAGGGGCGGCGCGCCTTGTCGGTGCCAGCCTCAAGCCAGCCATGACGGGGCGCAAAATCAATCTGCAAGGGCTTCACTTCATGGCTCCGTAAAGCGCAAGACGATAGGCATCGGTCTTTCGATCGAGGCCAATCGGCGTGGGCAAGGCACGCTGCCGCCCGACGACCACGATGCGCAGTTGCGGACGATCCCGCAGCTCCACCAACGGCGGCGCATCGCCGAGCAGGAAGACGTCCTGCGGCATATCGACACCCATGCGCAGCGTCTCGGTCTCAAGACGTGCCAGCACTTCGGGCAGGGACGGCAGCAGATCGAAGCGGAATTGACGGGCAGACAACAAGCGCCCATCGCTACGCAGCAGTGCAAGAAAGGAATGAACGCCGAAAGAGCATACCCAACCGTCATTGCCGAGGCTGGCCGCATCGCGATTGATCAGTCGTACCGATTCGGGAACGATCGAGCCAAGCGTACAGCCACTCTGCCGCGACACTTCGTTCAGCGCTGTGGTCAGCGCTTTTGGCACGGCGCAGGCCAGCATCGTCCGGTCGTCGCGCCAGTCGGCTTCGATGTACCAGCTTTCCGCCGCTGCGCCAAAGAGCTGCTCGAAGCGATTGGCTGCGAGGGCACGCATTTCCGCCAGACTGCCCAGCCCCACTGGCGGCGTGATGGTCCAGTAACGCACCCAGTCATCCGACACCGAGACCTGCAGGCGGCCCGATATCTTGCCGGCCTGGGCCATGGCCGTACTGATGGCCGGTTCCCATATTGCTGTTTCGGGCGACGAAGCGCCGGGCAGGTAGTCGCGCAGCGGCAGCATGCTGCTGACATGCGCACCCTGCGAGCTGATGCCATCGACGATCAGCATCTCGCCCGCGCCTACTCCCATTCCTAATTGAGCTCTACCCGGCCAGCGTGACACGCCGTACCTCCTCGAGTGTGGTCTCGCCGCGTGCCACCAGGCGCAGGGCGTCTTCGTAAAGACTCTTGGTGCCGTTGCGTTGCGCCGCTTCCATGAGCTGGCGCACCGAACGACGCTCGACCACCATTTCGGCAAGCTCAGGATTCATGACGAGAATTTCAGCGACGGCCTTGCGGCCGCGATAACCTGTGCCACGACAATCACCGCAACCCCGGCCGCGTGTAAAGACAAAGCCTGCCACGTCGTCCGGCGTAAGACCGGCAGCCTTCAGATCAGCCTCGTCGGGCATATAGGGGCTACTGCAATGCTTGCAGTTGAGGCGCACCAGGCGTTGCGCCGAAACGCCATTGAGAGCGGAAACGAACGAGTAAAGGTCGACGCCGATATGATGGAAGCGGCCGAAAACGTCATATACGCTATTGGCATGTACCGTCGACAACACCAGGTGGCCCGTGAGTGCGGACTGCACCGCGATCTCGGCGGTCTCCTTGTCACGGATTTCACCGACCATGATCTTGTCCGGATCGTGGCGCAGGATCGAGCGCAAACCACGTGCGAAGCTCAGCCCTTTCTTGTCGTTGACCGGAATCTGCAGGATGCCGGCAAGCTGGTATTCCACCGGATCTTCGATGGTGATGATCTTATCGCGACCGGTATTGATTTCAGATAGCGCGCCGTACAGCGTGGTGGTCTTGCCCGAACCGGTCGGGCCCGTCACCAGCACCATGCCGTAGGGTTCCTGCACCAGTCGCCGGATGATCGCCAGCGTACCCGGCTCGAAGCCCAGCGATTCGAGCGACAGCGAACCATGCGCCTCGACCATCGCCTGCTTATCGAGAATACGGATGACGGCGTCTTCGCCATGCACGCTCGGCATGATGGATACGCGCAAATCGATTTCGCGGCCCATCGCCTCGACGCGGAAACTGCCGTCCTGCGGCACACGGCGCTCGGCGATGTCGAGTTCGGAAAGCACCTTTATACGCGAGATGATCTGCTCGGCCAGCCCGCTGCCCTGGATCTGCGCGATCTGGTCGAGCACACCATCGATACGATACTTGGAGACCATGCCGGTCGGCGTGCTCTCCAGGTGAATGTCGGATGCGCCAAGCTTGAGCGCGTCGTACAGGGTGGAATTGACCAGCTTCACGGCAGGACTGGTCGCGTCGCTTACAGAGGCAAAGGTCAGGCTCTCCAGCGAACGTCCGTCGCCCTGCCCCATCTCGCCGTTGGCCATCAGGTTGTCCATGGCACGCATGGTTTCTTCCTGCTTGGTCAGGTAGGCATGAATATCCGAGCCGAGGGCTACGCGATACTCGACACTGCCGCCGACGAGGCTATCGATCCATATCTGCAGATCCTGATCGAAAGGATCGGCAATCGCTGCCAGCAAGCCTGTCTTGCCCGTCATGCCGGGCTGGCGCAGCAGCACCACGCTGCGCTGTTGCGCACGCGCCATCGGCACCAGATCGAAAACGGGCTGCAGGTCGAGCATCTCGGCTGTCTCGATCACGCGATAGCGGAAATACGTGGCGACGACACCCAGCAGGGTCCGCGCATCCAGACCGGACAATACCTCCAGCTCTGCCATGACCGGGCGGCCGGAAGCCAGCGCAGCCGCACGCGCGCGCTTCATCAGCTCCAGGTCCAGGCTCGCCTCCCGCGCATTCATTGAATCGACCCCGCCAAATCAAAAATCGGCATGTATAGCAACACCACGATAAAGCCTACCACCAGGCCAATGAAGGCCATCATGATGGGTTCCACAGCCTTGCTGAATCTCTCGATCCAGCGCGAGCTTTCGTTTTCGTAGAACAGCGCCGAGCGTGTCAGCATGGCGCCCATCTGCCCGGAGCGCTCGCCCACGCGCAACATGCGCAGGGCGATCGGTGTCGTCAGCCCCTGTTTTTCGAAGGCCTGCGAAACCGGCTCGCCATTACTGATATCGGCACGCGCCAGCGCAAGTTTTGCGCGCGCCTCGGCCGAGACCGTACCACTGACCATGTCGAGCGCGGTGACGATCGGTATGCCGCCCTCCAGCAACATGCCGATAGTGAGGTACAAACGCGACAGTTCGAGTATCTGTGCGCGCTCCGCAATGCCGGGAATGCGTGCCGCGATCTGCGCCCAGCGGCCTTCACGATTGATGCGCCGCAGCTGCCAGACGATGGCGACGATGACGCCGATGAATGCCGGCAGCACGATGAACAAGTGCGTCCCGATGAACTCGCCGAAGCCCAGCAGGATGCGCGACATGAAGGGCAGCTCGCGACCGCTGTCCTTATAGACCGCAGCGAATTTCGGTACGACATACATCATCAGGAACACTGCTACCGAGCCACCGACCGACAACAGGATCGCCGGGTAGATCGCGGCGCTGACAAGGCGGCCACGCACCTGCTCCATGCGCGTCTGATAGTCGATGAAACGTCCAAGCGCACGCGGCAGGTCGCTGGTGCGTTCGGCAGCGCGCACGATGCCGATGAACAGCGGCGGAAACTGATCTGGCTGCAAACCCACGGCATCCGAGAAACGCAGACCCTCGCGCATGCGGTGAATCAGGCTGTCCATGATGCCCCGTGCCAGGGCACCACTTTCCTTCTCGACCAGTGCTTCGAGCGACTCGACCAGACTCAGGCCGGCTTCCAGCAAGGACAAGAGCTCCTGGCTGAACAGCACCAGCGAGAAGGTGCCACGACCGCGGCGCGTGCTGCGCCCGGTACGCGCGCGCACCGTCACTGGCCGCAAGCGCTGACCCTCACAGGCCTTGCGCGCTGCAACCTCGTCGTCGGCTTCCAGCGTCAGCGTTTGCAGCTGGTTATCGGCCGTCAGGGCGCGAATTTCAAACTGCATGCAGTATCGAAATCAAGATGGTGAGAAGGTCAGAAGCGGTTCTGAAGCGCATTCAGCGCAAGCGCCGGTCGGCCCGTTACGCCACTGTGGCGTCGCCAGGCTGATCGCAGCGCCGCTCAATTATTGGTGACGTCGGCTGCAGAATCCGCGCCGCCGGGCTGACCATCACTGCCGTAGGAAATGATGTCGTAGTCACGACCACTGCCACCCGGGCTCTTGTACTGGTAAGCCTTGCCCCAGGGATCTAGCGGCAATGCTTTTGCCAGGTATGGGCCGCTCCATTTGGCAGACCCTGCCGGGCGCTCCATGAGCGAATTCAAACCTTCGGCTGTGGTTGGATAACGTCCGATGTCGAGGCGCATCTGATCGAGTGCCTTGCCGAACGATTCGATTTGCGCCTTGGCCACGCCATGTTCCGACTTGCCGATCTGCGAGAAATACTTGGGACCGACATAGGAAGCGAGCAGGCCGATGATGGCAACCACCACCAACAATTCGAGCAAGGTAAAGCCCAGACCGGCACTGCGCTGACCACCAGTCTTCGAAATTCTGATGTTTCTCACTTTGTTGTCACCTCTTTGTCTCCAAACCCATTCACGGCCCCGTCAGCTCTTCCGGGCTGCTGGCCTTCTTGTATTTGCGGCGCATCGACCGCCTTCTGAAGCGCGCGACACATGCGGTATGCAGACAGCTGCCACGCATCGCTTGTTCCGTCGCCTCTGCTCGACTGCACGCAAGCGGCGCTGACTGCTGCGCTGCACCAACATTTCTGCGTCCATCGCCTGCGTCAAGAGTGGGCGCAAGGATGCCACAAAGGCACGGCAAGGCCAATTGCCGCCGCAATCCGGCCCGCTACAAATCGAAGCGTGCAGTGGCGCACACGGCGTGTTGCGACGGGTCGCGAGCCCTCAGTCGGAACTCGGTGGAAACACTCATGCACACGGGCCTGGAGACCACTGAAAACCGTGGTCATGACAAATGCAAATGTGGCCATGCTGCTTTCCAAAGAACACAGCCTGCCAGTTACCACGCCTGTACGGCTCGCACGGGCTGCGGTAAAGTCCCCGCCCATCGCAATCGAGTCCTTGGCCCCACACTTACGCTCTACACACGCCCGCAACCACGCTGCCGAGCCAACAAGTGAATACACAGAAACATACACGGGGAGATGAAGCCAGGCGCTACGCCTACCTGTCCATCGTTGCTGCAATTGCGACCATCTCGCTCAAGCTGTTTGCATGGTGGGTCAGCGACTCGGTCGGCCTGCTGTCCGATGCGCTCGAATCCTTTGTCAATCTTGCCGGAGCACTATTTGCGCTGGTAATGATCCAGATCGCCAGCGAGCCACCGGATGAGGACCATCCCTTCGGCCACAGCAAGGCCGAATATTTTTCGAGCGGTTTCGAGGGCACAATGATTTTCGCGGCAGCAGGCGCCATCCTGTGGAACGCCTTGCCGCGCGTGCTGCATCCCGAGCCCTTGACGTCACTGGGCATGGGCCTGTGGTTTTCTGCGGCCAGCACGGTCCTGAATCTGATTGTCTCCCTGACCCTTGCCAAGGCCGCCAAACGCCTGCGCTCGGTGGCGCTCGATGCCGATGCCCGCCATCTCATGACAGATGTGTGGACATCGGTCGGCGTCATTGCGGCGCTGATCGCTGTCAGCCTCACCGACTGGACCTGGCTCGATCCGCTCATCGCTGTAGCGGTCGCCCTCCACATCCTCACAGAGGGCTGGCGCCTGATGCGCGGCGCCGCAGAGGGCTTGATGGATCAGGCCCTGCCCGCTGCCGATGTCGCCCGCATAGAGGCCCTGCTTGGCGAATACGCCGGACGCGGCATCCGCTACGCAGGGCTAAAAACGCGCTGTGCCGGCAGCCTGCGTTTCGTGCATCTGAATGTGCTGGTGCCCGGAGAGTGGCGCGTCGACACTTCGCATGAAGTGCTCGACGAAATCGAAGCGCGTATCGCCGCCATGCTTGATGACGCACAAGTCACGACGCATCTCGAACCCTTGTAAGTCATTCCCGCGAAAGCGGGAATCCACCTCACCGTACAAGCGTCCTTGTCATTTGAAAGTGGATTCCCGCTTTCGCGGGAATGACAAACTCTGAAAGCAAGGGGCCAAAGCATATGAGCGCCTTCTTTTCATTTCTAGACAAACAGCCTTCGCACGGCCAATCCGTTAAAATCCGGCGATGCTCTACACACTCGCACGACCCTTTCTATTTGCGCTGGACCCCGAAACCGCGCACGACCTGACGCTCTCGACCCTGCATAACCTTGGCGGTTGGATGCCCGGTTGCGCGCGCGAGCAAGGCACCCCCGTCGAAGTCATGGGCATCCGCTTTCCCAACGCAATCGGCCTGGCTGCCGGGCTGGACAAAAATGGCGATGCCATCGATGGCCTGTCTGCCTTCGGCTTCGGCTTCATCGAAATCGGTACGGTGACACCACGACCGCAGCCGGGCAACCCGAAGCCGCGCATGTTCCGCATCCCGGCGAAGCAGGCCATCATCAATCGGCTGGGCTTCAACAATCATGGCGTCGACAATCTCGTCGCTCGCGTCAAGTCGAGCAAGTACAAAGGCGTGCTTGGCATCAACATCGGCAAGAACCTCGACACGCCCATCGAGCGTGCGGTTGACGATTACCTGATCTGCTTTGACAAGGTCTATGCCCACGCCAGCTACGTCACCATCAACATCTCCTCGCCCAACACCAAGAACCTGCGTCAGCTGCAGGGTGAATCCGAACTCGACGACCTGCTCAGCCAGCTCAAGGCGCGCCAGACACAGCTGGCCGATCAGCATGGCCGCTATGTGCCGATGACACTGAAGATCGCGCCAGACATGGACGACGCTCAGATCACCAATATCGCCGATGCACTGCGCCGTCACCGCATCGACGGCGTCATCGCCACCAACACCACCACGGGCCGCGAAGGCGTCGAAGGCCAGCCGCATGCCAGCGAAGCGGGCGGCCTGTCCGGCGCCCCGGTACGCGAGAAATCGAATCGCGTCATCGCGGCGCTGGCACAACGGCTGGCCGGCGAGTTGCCCATCATCGGCGTCGGCGGCATCACGGAAGGTGCGCATGCTGCGGAGAAAATCAAGGCAGGTGCCAGCCTCGTGCAGCTCTACACAGGCTTCATCTACGGTGGCCCGCAGCTGGTTGGCAGCTGCGTCAAGGCAGCCGCGCAAGCGACGTAACAGCATCGAGCCGACGCAATGACATCCGATCTCGAGCACGACGCGCTGATCAACCGCATCGACGCCGTACTGCCGCAGACCCAATGCACCAAGTGCGGCTACAACGGTTGCCGCCCTTATGCCACCGCCATTGCCGAGGGCGCAGCGGACATCAACCAGTGCCCGCCCGGCGGTGACGAAGGCATTCACAAGCTGGTGCGTTTATTGAACCGGCCATACAAGCCGCTCAATCCGCAGAACGGCGTCGAGAAACCCCTCGTGCTGGCCTTCATCGACGAAGCTATCTGCATCGGTTGCACGCTGTGCATCAAGGCCTGCCCGGTAGACGCCATCAGTGGCGCGGCCAAGCAGATGCATACCGTCGTCAAGGCGCTGTGCACCGGCTGCGACCTGTGCGTAGCGCCTTGCCCGGTCGACTGCATCTCGATGGAGCCGGTGATGGACCCGCAAGAGGCACGCCATCGGCATGACGAAAAGCAGGCTTTCGCCGACGCGTCGCGCGAGCGCTTCGAGTTTCGCAACATGCGGCTGGAACGCGACAAACTTGAGAAAGCCGATCGCATGGCTGCGCGCGGCTTGGCGCGGCAAGATGTCGATGTTGATACCACACAAACAACACCCTCAACACCAAACGAAGCCACGGCACCCGTCATCGAAGACCCGAAGAAAGCATTGATCGCCGCAGCCATGGCGCGCGCCAAGGCACAACGCGAAGCCCAGGCAGCAGCCTCGGCGCCGGCCCAAGGCAAGCAGGAAGACAAAGACTCCACAAAGGATTCGCAATGAGCACAGCAACGCAACTGGTCCGTTGGGGCATCCTCGGCTATGCCCGTATCGCCCGCCTCAATGCCATCCCCGGCATGTTGCGCGCCGGCAATGCAGAACTGGCAGCCATCGCCTCGCGCGACCCCAACAAGCTCGCCGAATGCGCCGAGAAATTCAGCCTCGCGCGACTGCATCTAAAGTACGAAGACTTGCTGGCCGACCCGGATGTCGATGCCGTTTACATACCGCTGCCTAACTCGCTGCACAAGCCATGGACCATCGCCGCACTGCGCGCCGGCAAGCACGTGTTGTGCGAAAAACCGCTGGCACTCAATGCGACCGAAGCACGCGAAATGGCTGCCGTGTCGCACGACACCGGCAAGCTGTTGATGGAAGCCTTCATGTATCGCTATACCGACCGCATGCGACAGGTGCGTGACTTGCTGGACAGTGGCGTGCTTGGCCCGCTTCGCCACATCAACGCCAGTTTCCGTTTCTTCCTTGACCGTCCCAACACGATCAAGGCGCAACCCGAGCTGGGCGGCGGCGCGCTGTATGACGTCGGATGCTATCCGGTAAGCCTGCTCGGCATGATCACTGGCGAAGTGCCGGTGCGCTGCCAGGCTACGGCCGAATTCGAACAGGGCGTCGACGTCAATCTGTCGGCGCTGCTGCAATATGACGATGGCCTGATCGCCAACATACATTGCGGCTTCAATGCACATGGCCGCATGCATGCCGAAATCATCGGCACACTGGGCACGCTCGAGGTGCCCGATACCTTCCTCGATCCGGCAGGCGAACTTCGACTGCACACCAAGGATGGCACGCGCAGCATTGCGATCGAGCAATCGGATCGCTTCGGTGCGGAGTTTCGTGATTTCTCGGCGGCGATTCTCGAAGGCCGTCAGCCGATGCTGTCCGTCGACGATTCGATTCGCGATCTCGAAGTGCTCGACATGATCCGCACCAGCCTGCAAGAAACGTATTGAAGCGCGCATGCCACGTCTCATGACCAAGGCGGACATCGCCGAAGCCTTTCGCCGCTGGCACGCCGCCAATCCCAAGCCCGTCACGGAGCTCGAATACGGCTCGCCCTTCCAGCTACTGGTCGCTGTCGTGATGTCGGCGCAGGCAACCGACAAGGGCGTGAATATCGCCACGCGCAGGCTCTTTCCGGTTGCGCCGACACCCGAAGCCATGGCGACGCTTGGCGAAGCGGGCATCATGGAATACATCAAGACCATCGGCCTGTATCGCAACAAGGCGAAGAATGTCGCGATGCTGTCGCGGCAATTGCTCGAGCGCCATGCAGGCGAAGTGCCGCGTGATCGCGAAGCGCTGGAGGCCTTGCCCGGCGTCGGCCGCAAGACCGCCAACGTGGTGCTCAATTCAATCTGGCGCGAAGCCGTCATGGCCGTCGATACGCACATCTTCCGCGTATCCAACCGCATGGGACTGGCGCCCGGCAAGGATGTGGTCGAAGTGGAAAAAGCGCTGATGCGTCGCGTGCCGAAAGAATATCTTGTCGATGCGCATCACTGGCTGATCCTGCATGGCCGCTATACCTGCATCGCACGCAAGCCGAAATGCGGTGAATGCATCGTGCGCGATCTTTGTGAGTATCCGGACAAGACGGTTTAGGTCTCAATACAGGTTTTCAAGATACATATGTTCAATCCATCCCGTGACCAGGCCCGCGCTTTTCTTATCGAGAGCTGGCGCAAACAGCGTGCAAACGAGCCCTTGCAGCCAATGGAGCAACTCGTCGCCGACATCGTGCAATCGCATCCCGAATATCACGCCCTGCTCGAAGCGACGGACGCAGCCGACAAGGACTTCACGCCGGAAGATGGCGCGATCAACCCGTTTTTGCACATGTCGCTGCATCTGGCGATCGAGGAGCAGCTTGCCATCGATCAGCCACCAGGCATCAGGGCGGCATTCGAGGCCTGCCTGGCGCGTCGCGGCAACACGCATGAAGCGCGGCACGATGTGCTCGAGTCGCTCGGCGAAACCATCTGGGAAGCACAGCGCAGCGGCACACCACTGGACGCCACAGCGTATCTGGAGCGCGTCAAACAGCGTGGTGGGAAATGAACGCAGGAATCGTGAACACAAAAATCGACACTGTCGTTTTCGATCTCGGCAACGTGCTGATTCCGTGGGACCTGCGCTGGTTGCTGCGCAGCCTCTTCGACAGCGAAGAAGCCATCGAAGCTTTTCTTGTCAATGCCAATATCATGATCTGGCACGCCCAGCAAGACGCCGGCTATCCGGTGGCGCAGGCGATCACCGAGCATAGCGCGAAACATCCGCAGCACGCGCATGCAATTCGTGCGGTCTACGAGCGTTGGCATGAAACGATGCGCGATGCCGATCCCGCCGCCGTGACGCTGCTGCGCGAGCTCAAGTCAGCAGGTTTGCGGCTTTATGCTTTGAGCAATTTTTCAGCCGAGCTGTTTGCGCTCAGCCGCCCACGCTTCGACTTCTGGGATGCGTTCGACGGCATCGTGCTCTCTGGCGAAGAACGCGTGAACAAGCCCGACCCGGCGATTTATCGCGTGCTGTTCGAGCGCTATGCAATTACGCCGGAACGCGCGGTTTTCCTCGATGACAGCTTGCCGAATGTGGAAGCCTCGCGTGCCTTGGGGATGCGGGCGATTCATTTCAAGGATGCTGCTACGGCACGGAGTGAATTGCGAGGTATGGGCTTGCCGGTATAGCCGTCATTCCCGCGAAAGCGGGAATCCACACCCATGTGATAAAGACGCTTGTACAGTGGGGTGGATTCCCGCTTTCGCGGGAATGACGCACTTGGACTAAATCCCACTCGTGCAGAATCCGTACGCGCGAGCAACGCGCCATGCCAAGATACGCCCCATGAACTCGGCCCTAGACACACCCGACATGCCTGATAGCGAAGCGATCCAGCGCGTCGTCAAGGTGCGCCGCGACTACAACACCTGGGTCGCCAACGAAACGGTCGAAGACTACGCGCTGCGCTTCACCGCGCGCAGCTTCCGTAAATTCTCCGAAGCACGCGTCGCCAACACGGCCTTCGGCGCGGCATCCTTCCTTGTGCTCGAAGCGGTCGGCGCGACTTTGCTGGTCAACTACGGTTTCATCAATGCCTTCTGGGCGATTCTCGCTACGGGGCTGATCATCTTTCTGTGCGGCCTGCCGATCAGCCACTACGCGGCGCGCTACGGCGTGGACATGGATCTGCTCACGCGCGGCGCGGGCTTCGGCTACATCGGCTCGACCATCACCTCGCTGATTTACGCCAGCTTCACTTTCATCTTCTTCGCGCTCGAAGCGGCCATCATGGCTTATGCGCTGGAATTGGCGTTCGACATCCCGCCGGCCTGGGGCTACCTGATCTGCGCGCTGGTAGTGATCCCGCTGGTGACGCACGGCATCACCGTCATCAGCCGATTGCAGACACTGACGCAACCCGTATGGCTGATCCTGCTGGCGCTGCCCTACATCTATGTGCTGCACAAGGAGCCGGGCGTCATTGCCGAACTATCGCAATATGCCGGCGGCAATGGGCAAGGCGGGCATTTCAATATCTACATGTTCGGCGCTGCCCTGACGGTCGGCATTGCGCTCATCACGCAGATGGGCGAACAGGCCGACTATCTGCGCTTCATGCCCGAGCTCACTGCAAAGAACAAACGCCGCTGGTATGCCAGCATGCTGATCGGCGGCCCCGGCTGGGTCTTTCTGGGCGTGGCAAAAATGCTTGGCGGCGCGCTGCTCGCTTACCTGGCCATTCGAAACTCCGTACCGCTGGACCGCGCAGTCGACCCGAACCAGATGTACCTGATCGGTTTCGAATCGGTCTTTCACCGCACCGACTGGGCCGTCGCCGTCACGGCGTTCTTCGTCATCATTTCGCAGCTCAAGATCAATGTGACCAATGCCTATGCCGGCTCGCTGGCCTGGTCAAACTTCTTCGCGCGACTCACGCACAGCCATCCGGGGCGTGTCGTGTGGGTGGTCTTCAACACGCTGATCGCGCTGATGCTGATGGAGCTGGACGTCTTCCAGGCACTCGGTCAGGTGCTCGGCCTGTACTCGAATATCGCCATCTCGTGGATGGTTGCGGTGGTGGCGGATCTGGTGATCAATAAACCACTGGGTCTTTCACCGAAGGGCATCGAGTTCAAGCGTGCACATCTTTACGACGTGAATCCGGTTGGCGTCGGCGCCATGCTGATTGCCTCCGCGCTTTCCATCTGCGCCTACGTCGGCCTGTTCGGTCCCATTGCCCAAGCCTTCGCCTCCTTCATCGCACTGGCCACCGCCCTGACTGTTTCGCCATTGATTGCCTGGCTGACCAAGGGCAAGTATTACCTGTCGCGCAAGTCCATCGAAGTGCCGCTGCCGCCGGGCACGCACCGATGCGTGATCTGCGAGCGCAGCTACGAGTCGGACGATATGGCGCGCTGTCCCGCCTACCAGGGCAATATCTGTTCGCTGTGCTGCTCGCTCGACGCCCGCTGCCACGACCTGTGCAAACCGGATGCGCGTCTTTCTTCGCAATGGGCACGCGTGCTGCGCCGGGTACTCCCCAAGCGGCTGTGGCCCTATGTCGATACCGGGCTCGCGCATTATCTGCTCGTCATGTCGCTCATCGTGCCGCTGTTGGCGCTGATGCTCGGCCTGCTCTATTACCACGAGATGCAGGTGCTGTCGGAGACGACCGAGGCGTTGTTACCCTCTTTGCGCGTGGCATTCGTCAAGGCTTTCGCAGCCCTGATCCTGGTCAGCGGCATCGTCGCGTGGTGGCTGGTACTTACACATAAGAGCAGGCAGGTGGCGCAGGAAGAGTCCAATCGCCAGACGCATCTGCTGATGCGCGAAATCGATTCGCATAAACGCACCGATGAGAAGTTGCAGCGCGCCAAACAGGTCGCCGATCAGGCAAACCAGGCCAAGAGCCGCTACATTACCGCCATCAGTCATGAGCTGCGCACACCGCTCAACAGCATTCTCGGTTATGCACAAATCCTCGATGGCGACCCGGCGATTCCAGCGCATCGCCAGCAGGCCATCAAGGTGATCCGACGCAGTGGCGACCATCTGCTGTCGCTGATCGAAGGCACGCTCGACATCGCGCGCATCGAAGGCGGCAAACTGACGCTCGAAACACGCGCCATTGATTTCATCGAACTCGTGCAGCAGCTTGTGCGCATGTTCGAATTGCAGGCGCACGGCAAACAGCTCAGTTTCACCTTCGAAACCCGCGGCGAATTACCCGCCGTCGTGCGTGCCGACGAAAAACGTCTGCGCCAGATCCTCATCAACCTGCTGGGCAACGCCGTGAAGTTCACGCAGCATGGCGGCGTCATTTTCCGCCTTCGCTATGCGCGTGAGATGGCGACCTTCGAGATCGAAGACAGCGGGCCGGGCATTTCCGCCGAAGAAATTGAACGGATCTTCGAGCCTTTCTCGCGCGGCGATCTGGCGCAAAGCAGCACAACGCCCGGCACGGGTCTGGGGCTCACCATCGCCAAAATGTTGACTGATCTGATGGGTGGCGAGTTGAGCGTGAAGAGCACACCAGCCAACACTGTGGACGACGTTGCGGCCACGTCCAGTGGCACCCTGTTCACCGTGCGGCTGTTCCTGCCGCACGTGCATTCCGCGCAGGCGGCAAAGGAACTGCCACGCATCAGCCAGACCGGCTACCTCGGCGAGCGCCGCCGCATTCTGATCGTTGACAACGAACAGGTCGATCGCGAATTGCTGGCCAGCGTGCTGTCGCCCCTCGGCTTCGAACTCGATCAGGCGGCGTCTGGCATGGAATGCCTGGAAGTGCTGCCGCGCTTCCAGCCTGATGTAATCTTCATGGACCTCGCCATGCCGGGCATCGATGGCTGGGAAACGATCCGCCGTATTCGCGCGCAGGGTCTCTCTGACGCGCACATCGCCATCATCTCGGCCAATGCTTTTGACAAGGGCCTCGACAATGACGTAAGCATCGCTGCGGAGGACTTCATTCTCAAGCCGGTGAAGGTCGAAGAACTGCTGGGCTGGCTGGGCAAGCGCCTCAAGCTGGAATGGACCGACTACGTTGCCGAGCCGACACCTGCTCCCGCACTTGCCGAACACAAGCTGCCACCGCGCGAACGACTCGAAGCACTGAACCGGCAGATCAGCCTGGGCTATGTGCGTGGCATACAGGGAACACTGGATGAGATTGCTGCCGAGGACACTGCCTACGCCAACTTCGTCAGCCATATGCGCGAGCTGCTCGGCCGCTTCCAGCTCGATGCCATGAGCGATAGCCTGAGAAAGAGTCTCGATGCAAAGGCTTGATGTAGACCGCAGCAGCACGGACGTCGTGCTCATCGTCGACGACGTGCCCGACAATCTGTCGGTGCTGCACGATGCGCTCGATGAATCGGGCTTCACCGTCCTCGTCGCCATCAACGGCGAAAGTGCCTTGCAACGCGCACGCCAGAGCCTGCCCGACATCATCCTGCTCGACGCCATGATGCCGGGCATGGATGGTTTCGAGGTCTCGCGCCGCCTCAAGGCCGACTTCGCCACGCAACACATCCCCATCATTTTCATGACAGGGCTCACAGAAACAGAGCATGTCGTCGCGGCATTCAACGCAGGCGGCAGCGACTACGTCAGCAAACCTATACGCACCGGCGAAGTCATCGCCCGCATTGCCACGCATCTGCAGAGTGCGCGACAGATGAAGCAGGCGCGCAGCGCGCTCGACGCCTTCGGCCAGGCAACCATCTCGGTGCGACCAGCCAGTGGCCGCGTCACCTGGCAAACACCGCTCGCGCGCAAACTGCTGGCTGAATACTTTCAGGCCGAAAACGACGTGGCACCCGTCGCCGTTCTCGAATGGATAGCGGCAACCACTACGCGACGCAGGGCTGACCCCTCACAGGCTACAAGCCCCTTGATTGTCATCCGCGCAGCTAAACGCCTGATATTCACATTGCATGACCAGACCGCCGACGAAGAGTGGCTACTGGTGCTGCGCGAAGAGTCCGACACCGCCGTCATCGAATCGCTGATCTCGGCCTTCCGCCTCACGCAGAAAGAAGCCGAAGTGCTCTACTGGGTGATCAAGGGAAAAACCAACAAGGACATCGGCGACATCCTCGGCAGCAGCCCACGCACGGTGCACAAGCACCTGGAGCATGTGTTCGAGAAGTTGGGAGTGGAAACGCGCACGGCGGCGGCGAACCTGGCGCTCGCAAAGGCAGGTAGGTTGGGGTGAGCGAAGCGATGCCCAACGTCGGTCGCCAAAGTCGCACAGAACTGCGCCGACATTTCGCGTTGGGCATCGCTACGCTCACCCCAACCTACGCCTGATTTGTATGCGATATCGTCGCGCATTAATGCCTGGAGGCACGTTCTTCTTCACGGTCAATCTTGCAGATCGCTCTTCCAACTTACTGGTTCGCCACGTGGAAATATTGCGGGAAGCCCATCGCTACGTAGCCGAACGGCACCCATTCATCATTGACGCCGCAGTGATCCTGCCGGATCACTTGCACGCAATCTGGACTCTCCCTGAAGGCGATACCGATTACGCGACGCGGTGGATGCTCACCAAGGCAGCATTCTCACGAGCCCTGCCACGCACGGAGCCAATCATCCCGAGCCGCAAAAGCAAGGGCGAACGTGGCATCTGGCAACGACGTTATTGGGAGCATCAGATCCGGGACGAAGACGACTTTGCCCGTCACGTGGACTACATCCATTTCAACCCGGTCAAACACGGCCATGCAGCGCGTGTCGCGGATTGGCCGCATTCATCGTTTCACCGATATGTAAGCCAGGGCATGCTCGCAGCGGATTGGAGCGGCGATGCCAATGGGGGTAGGTTGGGGTGAGCGAAGCGATGCCCAACGTCACGTTGATCACCGCTGAATATTATTCGACGACCGATGTTGGGCATCGCTGCGCTCACCCCAACCTACGCTGGAGGCGGAGCAATAGTTTCGGCGTAATCGTACAACGCCCCAAGAATCCCCTCACCCCGCTCATCAACGTCTTCGCTGAGCAAATCTATCTTGTCAAAAAATGCCGTCAGCGTACGAGCCTCGCCCTGCCCTTCGTGCAGGCGGCCAATGCGATGCTGTAGCCAGCGCTCCTGCTCGGGCTCGCCGAGCGACTCGGGAAAATTGCGTGCGCGGTAGCGGAAAAACAGTTCCTCCAGGCGTGCGTCTTCGAAACTCACGCGCTCGCCAGCCAACTGCATGCCGTCCAGTGTCCGCAGTCGATTGAGCACACGCCGGTCGTTGTTGCCGATGAAACCGCCGTACAGGTCCTCGTCCACGTCGGGCGCACGCTCCGGCGCTGGCCTGGCAAATACATCGGCCCATAACGCTGCAAGCTGCGGGCCAAGGCGCACGATTTCGGCATGGCGTGCGGCTTGCACAAGATCAACGCTCCACTTCTCCGCCATGGCCGGGCTCAGCGTTTTCGCATTGCCAATCACGATCGGCGATTTGTTGATGTGAATGGTCTTGATCGGCAGACGCGCAACGCCTTCGGCCAGGTCGGCCTGCTTTGAGAACATGCGCTCACGCACCGTCGCCGCGTCGAGCGTAAATAGCTCAGAAGGATCGTGTGCCAGATCCCATACGATGATTTCGTTTTTGTTCGTGGGGTGTTGCGCCAGTGGCCACACCATGCTGATGCAACCGCGCTCGGCCGCAAACATGCCAGAGACATGCAGGAAGGGGTTGCGGCTGGCGTTGTCCATTCCCATATTGATCTCGGCCAGTACCGCGTCTTTCTTGCGCAGGCGCAGGCAGAAATCGAAAAGCTTGGGCTGCTTCTGCTTGATCAGCCGCGCCAGCGCGATGGTTGCGCGCACATCCGATAGCGCGTCGTGCGCCGCTTCGTGAGCCAGACCATTGGCCGCGGTGAGGTGCTCGAGCTTGAAGGATGGACGCCCATCTTCGTGAACCGGCCATTCGATGCCCTCCGGCCGCAACGCGTAAGTACAGCGCACAACG
This sequence comes from Rhodocyclales bacterium, assembly GCA_028292485.1. Classification (GTDB taxonomy): domain Bacteria; phylum Pseudomonadota; class Gammaproteobacteria; order Burkholderiales; family Rhodocyclaceae; genus Viridibacterium. The sequence goes on from JAQGMG010000031.1 coordinate 39,184, forward strand.
TCGAGCAAGTCCCAACGACCGCAATCGTTCTGCCATTCGCGTGCATACGGGTCGATGAGATTGCGCCAGAACAGGTGGCGCGTAACTTCGTCATCGAAACGGATCGTGTTGTAGCCCACGCCGATCGTGCCGGGCTTTGCCAGCTCAGCCTCTATCGCAGCAGCGAATTCATGCTCGGGCAGACCACGCTCCAGACAGGTTTGCGGCAGGATGCCGGTCAGCAGGCAGGATTCTGGGTCAGGCAGATAGTCCGGCGTCGGCTGGCAGTAAAGCATCAGCGGCTCGCCGATCTCGTTCAGATCGGCATCGGTGCGGATACCCGCGAACTGCGATGGCCTGTCGCGGCGCGGCACGATGCCGAAGGTTTCGTAGTCGTGCCAGTAGAAGGTGGACATATCGTCGATGTGCGAGGCGGTGAAGGCGCTATGGTAAGCGTAGTCGGCATGGTCATGATGTCCGTCATTCCCGCGAAAGCGGGAATCCACTCAATGGCACTCATGTCACGTAGAAGTAGATTCCCGCTTTCGCGGGAATGACGGACTTGATGGGTGGCTCCTCAGATGGTCTCCGCGGGAAAAACCAACAAGCACCCTTGAGTATTCACGCGCCGGGCTCCTGCTAAAGTGTCGCTCCCGCTCTCTCCAAGGACTCGTGTGGCCGCTTCCAGCTTGTTAGCCCTCATCGACGATATCGCGACCGTGCTCGACGATGTTGCCCTCATGACCAAGGTCGCCGCCAAGAAAACGGCAGGCGTGCTGGGCGACGATCTGGCCTTGAATGCCGAACAAGTGTCCGGCGTGCGCGCCGAGCGCGAGTTGCCGGTCGTGTGGGCCGTCGCCAAGGGCTCGATGCGCAACAAGCTGATCCTGGTGCCCGCAGCCCTGGCGATCAGCGCGGTTGCACCGTGGGCGATTACGCCCTTGCTCATGCTCGGCGGTGCCTACCTTTGCTTCGAAGGCTTCGAGAAACTCGCCCACAAGTTCCTGCACAGCCACGCAGAAGACGTCTCGGCGCACGCACATAAATTGCAGGTGCTGGCCGATCCGGCGATCGACCTGGTGGCCTTCGAGAAGGAGAAGATCGCCGGCGCGATCCGCACTGACTTCATCCTCTCGGCCGAAATCATCGTCATTGCGCTCGGCACGGTGAAAGACGCGCCGCTGTTACAGCAAATCCCGGTTGTGGCCGGCATTGCAATCATCATGACGGTGGGCGTGTATGCGCTTGTTGGCGGCATCGTGAAACTCGACGATATCGGGCTTCACCTCGTCAAGGCAGGTGGTCGCCTCAAGAGCGCGGTAGGCGAGGTGCTGCTCTCGGCCGCCCCCAAACTGATGAAGAGCCTGTCGTTCATTGGCACGGCGGCCATGTTCATGGTCGGCGGCAGCATCCTCGTGCACGGCGTGCCGGTTGCGTCCGAATACTTGCATCACGTTGCCGAGGTTGCTCACGCCGTTGCAGGCATCGGCCCTGTGCTCGGCGCAATTGCACCGGCCTTGCTCGACATGCTCGCAGGTGTCATCGCCGGCGCACTGGTATTGATGGTGGTCAGCCCGATCACCGCTGTGCTCGACAAGCTGAAGAAGCACCGTAACAGGCCCTGAGGTTTTCGTGAAACACGATAGTCCGTTCGGGCCGAGTGCCGCGCAGCGGTGTATCGAGGCCAGCGCGTGATCGACCCGCCCCTCGATACAGCCGCTCGGGGCGAACGGCCTCGACGATCAATAATGGGCTTGAGTTGGCCTAGTCTGCCGGCGTCACGGGCGCCTCGCGCGTCCCTGTATTGATCACCGCCACCGCGCCGAGGATCAGCACCGCCGCCCAGAATTCCGCCCACCCCGGCTGCTCGCCCAGCATCAGCGCGCCCGCCGCCACACCGACAAGGGGCGTGATGAGGGAAGACAGCGAAGAGACGCTCACCGATACCAGCAGTACCAACCGGTTCCACGCCCAGTAACCAAACATGAAGCCTATGACAACGTTGTAGAGCAGACCGAGCAGCGCATTGTGCGAAGGCAGCTGCGGCGGCAGGCCATCGACAAACACCGCCGCAATGAGCATCGGTATGCCGCCGAGCAACATGAGCCAGCCGGTCAGTGCAATCGTGTTCATCGGCACGCGCCAGCGTTTCATCAACACCATGCCCGCAGACCAGCACCACGCGGCGGCCACCATGAGCGCCGCACCGACCGGTGCCTGCACGAGGTGGAACACCTGCTCGCCCATCAATGCCAGCACGCCACCAAGGCCAAGCAACAAAGCCAGCCAGCGACGCGGCGTAAGCGTTTCACCGAGCAGCCAGACAGACAGCGGCACGCACCACAGCGGCATGGTGTAGCCCAGCAACGCGGCGCGGCCGGACGGCAATAGACGCACACCGTAAGTGGCGAATATGTTCCAGCCGATGATGTTAAGAATGGTCAACCAGATGACCTGGTTCCAGCGGCCGCGCGGAACGGCAAGCGCCAGACCGGACGCACGCGCAATGGCCAGCACGCCAAGGCCGCCGACAACCAGACAAAGGCCACGGAACGAAAGCGGTGGCACTTCGGCCACCACGACTTTCATGATCGGCCAGTTAAAGCCCCAACCGATGGCCAGGCCCAGGAGCAGCAGCAGGCCTTCACGGGATAGATTTTGCAACGGAGATTCAGATTGTTGGTGCATCAGAACAGCTTCGAATAATCATCATCCCGGCCCTTCGACAAATTCAGGATGACACTAGTCACACCCCGGATAACTATAGCGCTACTTTTGAGTGAGAGCCCGGCTGCTGCCGGATGCTCCGATCAGGCCCCGGAAAATGTGCCAGCCAACAGCGTAATTATTACTACAAGATCATCTTGTAGCTGTTTTGGCAGATCGGAGCCTTTCATGGAAAATTTTCCTGCGAATTTTCCTGGTGCGGAGCCTGGACCAGCTCCCGACTCATCGACATCGAAGAAATAGTTTTTCCCGACAATCGTCAAGTGTGCTGAATCAAAGTGTGGTGTGTCTTTGTATGGACTCAAAGAAATATGGCCGCTGCGCCAGGCATCGCCCATGTAGTACTCCATTCCCTCCAGGAATGATTGAAGACCACTGCCTGTGACATACCGCTTCTTGCCTGATGCGTCACGCACGGAAGGAAGTACGTAAGTCGACAAATCCAGGGCTGGCCACATCTTTACAGCTGCAGCGGTAGTACCAACTGAGCAATCGGGCATCTGACTCTCCTTTTAGGTGTGCGCTGCCAGGACTGTGAGATGTCTTGCAGGCAACTCGGTTAACAACCGGAAAACAACCCACTTATCATATCCGAAAGCTCGCAAACCCAAGGATTTTTTGCTGCTGTGGTATCCCGACGAGCGCCACAATATCGAAACATTCTGCGCGAAGTCTTGACGTTCGGCAGCCGCCTTTCTCCTTTGATTTTCAGCAGCGCGCCGAAGAGGCGACTGAACGGGCATTTTGTCCGTGCCGGCCATGCGCATCACTCGCTGTATACTGATTGGCTCTGTGCGTACCGATGCGCGTCCCATTCACACATCAAGGACGCAGCCGCATACCTTTTCAAATGCGTACATAATTGCGTACATACTTCCGGAATTAGCCCCATGCAGGACCGATCATTAGCCGATGAAATAAGGCGGAGACGCACGTTTGCCATCATTTCCCACCCCGACGCGGGTAAGACCACACTGACCGAAAAGTTGCTGTGGTTCGGCGGCGCCATCCAGGTCGCCGGCGAAGTGCGCGCCCGCAAGGCCTCGCGTCACGCCACGTCCGACTGGATGGAGCTGGAAAAGCAGCGCGGCATTTCGGTCACCTCGTCGGTGATGCAATTCCCCTACCGCGAAGCCATCGTGAACCTGCTCGACACACCGGGCCACGAAGACTTTTCCGAAGACACGTATCGCACGCTCACTGCCGTCGACTCGGCGGTGATGGTGATCGACTCGGTCAACGGTGTGGAAGCGCAGACCATCAAGCTGCTCGCCGTATGCCGTTTGCGTGACACGCCGATCCTCACCTTCATCAACAAGCTCGACCGCGAAGGCAAGGAGCCGATCGACCTGCTCGATGAAATCGAATCGACGCTCGATATGGAATGCGCACCGATGACCTGGCCGATCGGCATGGGCAAGCGCTTCCGCGGCGTGTATCACCTCTACAACGACAGCATCGCCTTCTTCGATCCGCACGCCGAGAAAGGCACGTCGGAAGTCATCGAAGGTCTCGGCAATGCGCGCCTCGACGAACTGCTCGGCGATCAGGCCAACGAGTTGCGCAACGATGTCGAACTGGTGCGCGGCGCATCGCACGCCTTCGACCGCGAGAAGTATCTGGCCGGTAAGCAGACACCGGTTTTCTTCGGTTCGGGCGTCAACAACTTCGGCGTGCAGTCGGTGCTCGACGCTATCGTCGACCTCTCTCCTGCTCCGCTCGCCCGCCCTGCGGAAACGCGCGAAGTCACGCCTGCCGAGAACAAGTTCTCCGGCTTCGTCTTCAAGATCCAGGCCAACATGGATCCGAAGCACCGCGACCGCATCGCCTTCATGCGCGTCTGCGCCGGCCGCTTCGAGCGCGGCATGAAGATCAAACAGGTCTCGCAAGGCAAGCAATTTGCCGTCAACAACGCCATCACCTTCATGGCGCAGGACCGCAACACGACAGACGAAGCGTATCCCGGTGACATCATCGGTATCCCCAACCACGGCACCATCCGCCTCGGCGACACCTTCACCGAAGGCGAAGACCTCAAGTTCACCGGCATTCCATCTTTCGCGCCCGAATTGTTCCGTCGCGCGCAGATCAAGAACCCGCTGAAGATGAAGCAGCTGCAGAAAGGTCTGCAACAGCTCGCAGAAGAAGGCGCCACGCAGCTCTTCAGACCGCTAGCCTCCAACGACCTGATCCTCGGCGCCGTGGGCGTGCTGCAGTTCGACGTCGTCGCGCACCGCCTCGAATTCGAATATTCGGTCGATGTCGTCTTCGAAGGATGCTCCTGGGCCACCGCACGCTGGCTGCGCGGCAAAGACGAAGACATCAAGGCGCTACTCGACAAAGCGCCCGGCAATATGGCATTGGATGGAGGCGGCGATTATGTCTACCTCGCACCGAACCGTGTGAACCTGCAGATGGCGCAGGAGCGGCATCCGAATGTGAAATTTCTGGAGACACGGGAGATTTACTGAGCGTTTTCCAATTCGCCACGATAAGAAAACAACACGGCGCTCGCCAATTATGCGTATTGGCAATTCATACCTCTATCTGAAGCCATCGCTTCTGGAATAATTCCCCGCCACCCATGTACATTGAGCGGCTCAAGCCTGTCTATTGATATCCAATTAAAATCGGGGAAAACACACATGTTGAAATATCTGAAACTCATTGCTGTAGCTGCAATTGCCGTATCGCTAACGGCGTGTGCCGGTTTCCGGACCGGCGACTTGGGCAAGGTCGAAGGCTGGAGCACGGCAACTGACGTCCAGAAAAAGAAGAGCATCAGCTACACCTTGACAATGCAGACGCAAAAGGACGAAACAGTCACTCCGCAGCCTGGGGCCGGCATAGCATTCGACAACATCAAGAAGGAACTGGACGCGGCTTTTGCCGACTCCGGTCTATTCAATTCGGTCAAGAGTGATGGCTCAGTGGCAACAACGCAGATTGCTGTAAAAACAACCCAGTCGGGCTGGGGGTCGCCCATTCTGGCAATGATATCCGGCGCGACATTCGGCGTGATTCCCGCATTTGCCAATGACACATTTGCCGTCAGCATGACGTTCAAGGACGCGGACAGCAAGGAATTGGGAACCATTGAAAAGAGCGAAGGCGTGACAATGGTTATTCACCTGGTGATGATTCCATTGATGCCGTTCAAATTCCCCTTCAGCGAAGTTGAGAATTCGCACAAGGATATTTATCGCGCGATTCTGAAAGAGGCTCAAACCAAAGGCTTTATTTGAACAAATAGAGCTTTTTCCTCCGCATGGTTCGTGGGACGGAATGCATAGCCGTTCCACCACTCCAGGGCGGAGGCGGTGAGTCCACACAAATCACAAGCCGGAATTACGGGGAACCTTCCGTTACCCGCCAGAATCCCATCGCTGCATCAGCGCGGCGCCAATTGCACCCGGCCCGGCTCTGGGCAATACTCCGCCGTCCCACACCCCACATCCAAGGAGCCATCATGAGTCGTCTGACCGCGCAGGACTTCCCTCCCGAAGTGATGAAGTTGTTTGATCAGTATGTACACGGTGGTATTTCGCGTCGTGATTTCATGGAATCTTCAAGCAAGTTCGCCGTTGCCGGCATGACGGGTGCGGGTTTTCTTGCGGCGTTGAGCCCGCGTTTCGCGGAGGCCCAACAGGTAAAGCCTGACGACAAACGCATCAAGACGAGCTTCGTGGAAATTCCATCGCCACAGGGTTATGGCAAGGTGCGTGGCTATCTCGCACAGCCTGCGAATGCAACGGGCAAGCTGCCGGTCGTACTCGTGGTGCATGAGAATCGCGGTCTCAATCCGCACATCGAGGACATCGCGCGCCGCCTCGCTCTCGACAATTTCATCGCTTTTGCGCCAGATGCCCTGTTCCCGCTCGGCGGCTATCCCGGTGATGAAGAAAAGGCGCGCGATCTTTTCACCAAGCTCGACCAGGGCAAGACGCGCGAGGATTTCATCGCCTCTGCGAACTGGCTCGCCAAACTGCCTGAGGGCAACGGCAAGCTGGGCGCGGTCGGGTTCTGCTACGGTGGTGGCATGGTCAACACCCTGGCGACGCGCCTGCCCGATCTCGCTGCTGCTGTGCCATTTTACGGCCCACAGCCTTCGGCAGAGGAGTCGGCCAAGATCAAGTCCTCATTGCAGGCTCACTACGCAGGCAATGACGAACGCATTACTTCGGGCTGGCCGAAATTCGAGGCTGTGCTCAAGGCAAACGGCGTAAAAGCTGAAGGCTTTATCTATCCGAAGGTGGAGCATGGCTTCAACAACGACACCACGCCGCGCTACGATGAAGCCGCTGCGAAACTTGCGTGGCAACGCACGATAGCGTTCTTCAATACAACCCTGCGCGGCTAGGCTATTGCTACAGACCGGCGCGCAGTACGCGCGCGCCAGTTCCTCTTTTTTCCATCCACTTGTAAACAAAAACCCCATGTCTGAGCTTGAATCCGACTCGCCCGTCATCGTCAACGAAGCAGGACTGTGGAGCGACAAAGGCTGGACGGCACGCGTCATCAAGAACCAGGACGACGATGGTTGGGCGGTGGAAATGATTCTGGATGGTCAACCGGAGCCTGCCCTGGTCGGGCCGTGGACCATGGGCCGCGACAAGAAGAATCCGAAGCCGCTCGATGCGTTTGCATTCGGCACGCTGGTCAAGACCGCTTCGGAAGTGATTCGCCGCCATGAGCAGCACCAGCATGCGATGCTCAACAAGAGCGTCACGGTGGATACGCCGGATGGCCGCATTACTGTCACGCTGGAGATCGTGCCTGACGAAGACGACCCCTATGCCCTGTTGGCGGCGCGAGATGCGGACGGAGAGCAACTTGCGCAGATACGCGTAGGGCCAGAATTCAAATTCAATACCGCGAGTGCTACGGCATGGATCGAAGATGAATTCCGCAAACCGGGAACTGACGACAGACAATGACATACGCATTTCCGCAAAGACGTCTTGCGTAGGTCGGATGAGCCGGAGGCGTTATCCGACATTAGTTGTCTAGCGACCATTCCCGAACGTCGGAAGGCGCTGCGCTTTTCCGACCTACGAGCGTGCCTTCCATCGCCCGAAGGTACGCTCTGGAAGCGCACGCGATTCACTTAAGCTGCACAGCTTCGCCAACGGAGATTCACTGTGCATAGACGACATTTTCTCGCAAGCTTGCTTGCCGGGATTGTTTCGCTGAAGTTCGGCAATGAGGCATATGCCGCCGACAGCAACATCCTCCTCGCCAACGTCTATCGCAATGACATCGACCCCGCCGACTACTGGGTCAGCGAGAAGCTCGATGGCGTGCGTGGTGTGTGGGACGGCAAGGCGCTACGCTTTCGCAGCGGCAATCCCGTGCATGCGCCGAAATGGTTTACGGATGCGCTACCGGCCGTGCCGCTGGATGGCGAGCTGTGGATCGGACGGCAAAGTTTCGACAAACTTTCCGCCATCGTGCGCAGGGATGTACCTGTCAACGAGGAATGGCGGCAGGTGCAGTACATGATCTTCGAGATGCCTGACGCTCCGGGCACGACGGGAGCAACATTCACCGAACGCATCGCTCTGATGCGTACGACCATTGCCAAGGCAAACGTGCCTTGGCTGCAGCAGATCGAGCAGTTCCGCATAGCCGACCGCAAGACGCTCGCTACCAGGTTGAAAGAAGTCGTCAAGCTCGGCGCCGAAGGCCTGGTGCTGCATCGTGCCGACGCGTCCTACGTCACCGGCCGCAGCGATGTGCTGCTCAAGCTCAAACCCATGTTGGACACGGAAGCAACGGTCGTCGGCCACATTCCCGGTAAGGGGCGCAATGCGGGCAAGCTCGGCGCCTTATTGGTAGAAACACCCGAGGGGCGGCGCTTTCGCATCGGCACCGGTTTCTCGGATGCTGACCGTGCAAATCCGCCAGCAATTGGCGGGCTCGTGACTTATCGCTACCGCGACCTGACCTCGACGGGTCTGCCGAAGTTCGTCAGTTTCCTGCGTGTCCGCGAAGATTTTTGAGCCGAAAACGGCCCCTTGCACGCCTGATCTGCGAACTGACAAAGCCTCCGGGCAAGGGTGCTCAACCCGGTATAATGGCCGGCTAAATCATCTGGGCCGGACAATCATGGAAGCCGAACGCATCAACGCCATCAGCAATGCCCTCGCCGATCTGCGCAATCGCACGGAATCACTGCGGAGGTATCTTTGACTACGACAACAAGGCTGAAAAGCTCGTCGAAGTCAGCAAACAGCTCGAAGACCCGAAGATCTGGGACAACGCCGAGCACGCTCAGGAACTGAGCAAGGAAAAGAAAGCCCTTGAGAACATTGTCCATGTGCTGGACGGGATCAGCTCCGGCCTGAAAGATGGCGTCGAGCTGTTCGAACTCGCCAGTGCCGAAAGCGACGATGACACGTTCGAAGCCGTTGAAGCAGACGTCAGCGCGATCTCCAAATCGGTTGAGTTGCTCGAATTCCGTCGCATGTTCAACAACCCGATGGATCCGTGCGCGGCCTTCATCGAAATCCAGTCTGGCGCTGGCGGTACCGAAGCGCAGGACTGGGCGCAGATGCTCGAGCGCATGTATCTGCGCTACTGCGAAAAGAAGGGCTTCAACGTCGAGCTGATGGAAGAGTCCGACGGTGATGTCGCTGGCATCAAAAGCGCGACCATCAAGATCAGCGGTGATTACGCTTACGGCTATCTGCGCACCGAGACCGGCATTCACCGCCTCGTGCGCAAGTCGCCGTTCGATTCCAACGCGCGCCGCCATACCAGCTTCGTGTCGGTCTTCGTATTCCCGGAAGTCGACGATTCGATTGAAATCGAGATCAATCCCTCCGACGTGCGCACCGACACTTATCGCGCGTCCGGCGCGGGTGGTCAGCACATCAACAAGACCGACTCTGCCGTGCGTTTGACACACGTGCCCACCGGCATCGTCGTGCAATGCCAGAACGACCGCTCACAACACCGCAACCGCGACGAAGCCTGGAAGATGCTGCGCGCCCGTATCTATGAAGCCGAGCTGCGCAAGCGTCAGGCCGAGCAGCAGAAGCTCGAAGATTCGAAGAGCGACATCGGCTGGGGTCACCAGATTCGCAGCTACGTGCTTGACCAAGGCCGCATCAAGGATCTGCGCACAAACTTCGAAAGCGGCAACACGCAGGCCGTGCTCGATGGCGATCTGGATGACTTCATCCAGGCCAGCCTGAAACAAGGCGTCTGAGTCGTCGATGTCGACGCTGGACTTCAATCTTCAGGAATTCCTCGTCCCGGGCGTCGAGCCCGATGACGTGCCTACGCTGTGGGCGCTCGTGCGCGCGCGCCCGCTGGTGGATACGTTCATCACGCTGTTCCGTGGTGGCGAGGAGGAAGTCTTCATCCGCCTGCATGTGCTGCGCGAGATTGGCGCGCGTGCCGATCACCCACGCTGGCTGCCGGAAGAGCTGCGCCGCCACTTCAGTTACATCGAGACGATCAAGCTCGAGACCGTGCTGAAGCGCCTGCGTGAAAACGGCCTGATGGTGTTCGGTGAAGACGGCACCTATCAGTTCTCGGACGCAGGCCGCAACGCCGTTGCCGCCGTTGCAGCGCTGCTGCGCTTCGGCGAGAACGAAGATGCGGAACTGGGCTTCCTCACCACGCAACTCGCCGGCATGCAGGCCACGGGCACGCTCACGCCGGAAATGCTGCAGCATCTGCTGGCCAAGCTGAATGCGCTGACTGCATCGTTCGAAGACGCGATTGCCTCGGGCTCCGAGTTCCGCATTCTCGATGCACGCTCGCGCCTTTCGGGCAATGTGCGCTGGCTGGAAAAAGGAACGCAGATTTTGCGTTCCTTGCTGTCGGACACGGAAGAAATCACGCCGGACGTTGCACGCACTGCGCATGCCATCGGCCTGGCACAAAGTCGCCTGGCGCGCGTCGATGCCGCTTTCCAGCGCGCCCTCAACAAGATCGAATCGCAGCGCGTAACACTTGGCGCCTCAGGCGTTTCCTCTTCCGACGCAATCAGCTGGTTACGCGGACTGGATATTCGCCGTATAGCCTCACTGTCCGATGGCGCAATGGGCGCCGGGCCGCGCACGCAGTTCGTCGCAGGCGGCCATGAGCTGCTGGATCGCGCCGAAAGTGCGCTGTCCGAAGAAGTACGCCAGATGGAAGCCGACGCTACCTTGCCACCGTCGGAAGATGCGCCTATCGACCAGCCGAACGAATCGGAAGACCTGAGCCTGCTGCTAAGGCTTTCCGAAAAGCTCGCCGGCATTCCCACCTCGTCACCGGCTCAGAAGCTCATTCTCGGCGGCGGTTTCGGCCCGGCGAGCTATCGCCTGTCCCTGCTCTCGCTGCTCGGCAACGAAGAAGCCCAGGCCGACGGCCCGGTCGCAGACCTGACGCAAATGCCCTATGACCTGATGCTGGAAAGTTATCTCGTCGAAGTGATGGAGGACGAGGTATCGCATATCTCGGCAGGAAGCGTGGTGCGCCGTGGTTGAGCGAATGTCTTTCGTAGGGTGCGCATCGCGCACGCGGAACACGACGGGGCTTATCCACGCACCGCGTGCGCAATGCGCACCCTACTTTCTTTGTTTTCTCTGCGGTCCTCTGCGTTCTCTGCGCCTCTGCGGTGGAAGGGTTTAAGCCATGGAACAAGACATTACCTCCCTCACCGCCCGGCTGCTGGCACACCGCTGGCTGCCGCGTAATGACATTCAGGTACGCCGCGCGCTGATCGACGAAGCGTTTCGCCACGAGCTCGAACAACGCCTCGCCAATGTCGGCCTGCAGCTGCTCGACAACCCCTTCGCCGAACACGTTGCGGTCGGTCTGCAGGACGGCGTGCTCGATGCGGTTTTCGGCGGGCGCGACTACCAGGCCAGCACGATGGGACTCACGCGCGATGAGATCGCACTGCTCATCGTCATCTGGGCGCTGATCATCCTGCCCAAGCGCGAACGCCAGCTCGGTCGCCGCACGCGTGAAGACGATGGCCAGAACGACATGTTCGGCCAGGAAAAACCCATCGTGCATGGCGACGAGGTTTCCGGCGCAGTCTCCGAAGCCTCTCTGCTCGCCGACTTCGGTACACAACTCGGCGGCCGCACCAAGATCCGCAATTTCGCGCTCGGCAAGCTCGCCCGCCTCGGCTTCATCGAGCGGCGCGGCGGGTATGTTCTCGAAGGTCCGCTGCTTGATGTATTGCTCGACTATCGCATCCTCGCCGACCGCATCATCAACGGCACGCTGGCCGATGTGCTCGCTGCTGCGGGCCGGCAGTTGCCGTTGATCCAGGGCGATGACGAGGATGAGGACATTGATCTGGATGATGAGGTCGAGTCGCGACGTTGAACCCTTAAACGTCATTCCCGCGAAAGCGGGAATCCACTTCTACCGCACAAAGCTACATCGAGGTTAACGTGGATTCCCGCTTTTGCGGGAATGACGGAGTTTGAATATCTACACTGAATAACGAGACCACATGTTCCACATACGCGATATCGAACTGGTCCACTGGGATTTCTGGCGCCGCTTTACGCTACCGCTCGATGCCCAGATCATCACCATCGTTGGCCCCAATGGCTCGGGCAAGACGACGCTGCTCGATGCGATGCGTACGCTGTTCGCGCTCAAGTGCTCGGGCAAGCGCGACTTCCGCCGCTATGTGCGCCGCGCCAATGCAGGCTTTGCGTGGATCCGCGCCAATGTATCGAACAAGCCCGGCTCGACCGGCAAACGTCCGTTCTTTCCGTGCCTCAAGGACGATGTGACGTTGGCATGCCGCATCAAGCGCGCAGCGGGCGAATGGACGCGCGAGTATTGCATCGAAGACGGTCTCGTTACGGTCGAACAACTCGAGGAACGCGCGCAATGGATCGGCCTGCGCGACTACCAGTCGCGCCTCGCCTATGCAGGGCTGACGCCAGCCATCGCGAAAGTGCTGTCACTCGAACAGGGCGATACGGACAAGCTGTGCGAATACTCGCCCCGCTCGCTACTCGATCTGGTCTTCGACGTGTTCGGCGACAAGGAAGTGCTCGACAACTACCAGGCCGCTCGCGAAGAGCAGAAGAACGCGCAGCGCGAGCTGGAATCGCTTTCGCTCGACCTTGACCGGTTGAAGGCCCAATCCGAAGGCAAGCGTGTCGAAGCAGATCGATTCCTCGAATGGCGCAGCCTGCGCGCCGAAGCCGATGCGCTAGAAACGGATGCGATCCCGCGTCTCGAAGTCGGCGATCTGCTGATCGAAGTCGAAAGCTGGCGCGAGAAGCTGCGCAGCGTGCGCGAAGAACTGGCGTCGTCGGAGCAGGTGCGCAACGAATCCGAAACGCGTGTTGGCAGTCTGTCCTCGGAGAAGGGCCAGGCTGAAGCGCAGCTCAAGGATGCGGCACAACGCGTCAAGGAATGCGATACACAGTGGCTCACAGCCCGCGACGCACTGCGCGACATCGACAAGAAACTGGCCGAACGCGATGCGCTGCGCGAGCGTGTCGCCAAGGAACATGGTTCCGACGCGCTGAGCTCGGAAGACGCAGCCGCCAACGCCTATGCCGAATGGCAGGCCGCACGCGCCAAGGTCAAGGAACTGACTGCGCGCTTCGAGGAAATCAGCGAGCGCTTGCGCGAATCGCAAGCGCGTAGCGGCCCGCCGATGGATGCCGATGCACAGCGCTTCCGTACCGCACTGAATGATGGCGGCATCGAGCACCAGTTGCTCTCCGACATCGTCGAAGTTACCGACCCTGCCTGGCAAGGCGCGCTGGAAGCCATTCTGCGGCCGTATCGTTCGCTGGTACTGCTGGAGAATGAAGGCGATCGTCATATGGCCTGGTCGCTCGGCGAGCGCGAGCGCTTCCGTCATTTCATCGTCTCCGACCGCAGCCCTGCCCCGGCCGCCACGCCCGGCAGCCTGCTGGAAATCGTCAACTTCGCGGGCGATCCGCCAAAGTGGCTGGCCGAATTGCTCAATCGCATTCGCCGCGTCGATAACGCACAAGCCGCCGCCAAACTGCCTCGCGAGCAAGACTGGATCACCAGGGACGGTTACCACCGTGAGCGTCGCGGCGCGCGTCACCTCTCCGTGCCGCTGGATTTCTGGTTCGGCGAACTGGCGCGCACGGCGCGTCTCGAAGCACTGCAGCAGGAAGTTGCCGAGCTCGACAAGCAGCTCGCCTGGGCACACAAGAAACAGGACGCGGCCGAATCGACGATGCAGTCGGCACGCGAAAAACTGCTTGGCATGCAGGCCGCCGAATTGATGCTGGCACGCGCTGCAGAATTCGAAGCAGCAGCGCAGGACAAACCGGCCGCACAAGAAACAGTGCAGCGCACCGAGCAAGCACTGAATGCCGCAAAGGCCGAGCTGGATCAATGCAAGGAGCGCCTGTCAGGCATCGCCATCGAGACCGACCGCCGCAATCGCGATCTGACGCAGGCCCGCGAAACATTGGTGCGTCTCACCGCCGACGCGCGTCCGCAACGCCTCGAGCAGACTGCACGCTTGCTGCGCCTGCGCAGCAAGCGTCGCGGCATGCCACGCCACTGGCTCGAAGCCGATGCGCTCAACGAATTCGCCGAGCATTACGGTGGTCTGGCTGGCGCACGCAACGAGTTGTCGCGCCTCAAGCGCCGCCTCAACGAAGGCGAATGGCCGACCGATGAAACCGTGCTCATCGTGCGCGAAAAACTCACGCTCGAACTGACACAGCGCCAGGGCGATTATGGTCAGCGCATGTCGTACTCAGAACGCACCAAGAGCATGGTCGAGGATGCCCGTGCGGCGTATATCGCCAAGCTGCGCGCCACCGTCAAGCAGTACGGCAAGAACCTGCGCGCGCTCGGCGACCTGGCCGGCCTGCACATCGAATGCCCGATTCCCGCGCTCGACAATGATGACGCCACGCTGGCTGCAGCCGGGCTCGAAGTGCAGTTCGATTTCGACCAGAAAGGTGCGCAAAGCCTCAATGATGGCGAGGCCTCCGGCGGGCAGCAGGTGATGAAGTCGCTGATCCTGCTCGTTGGTCTGCTGATGGACGATGCCCGGCCCGGCGGCTTCGTCTTTATCGACGAACCTTTTGCCCACCTCGACGTGGCCAATATCGACCGAGTCGGGGCCTTTTTGCGCGCCACCCGCGCGCAATACCTCATCACCACACCGGTTACGCACAATGCCAATGTTTTTCAGCCGGCACAGCTCACACTGGTGACCCGCAAGAAGAAGCCAGCGGATGACTGGGCGCCACCAATCGGTGTGTTACGGCGGCAACTTGACTGATATTTTTCGGGGCAACGGCCATGAAGGCTGTGATGCCATTCGTCGGAAGCCCGGGGTGTAGCGCAGACCGGAACAAGGAGCTGCCTCACAATAGCCGTGAAGACTCTAAGGTTCAGTCTGACACGGCCGTTACAACCCTCTATGTCTTCCTAACCACCGCCAGTGCTTGACGATCTTCCACTATCGATGAGATCTGAAACTGCCCTTCTGCACCTGCTCAAGAAGCTGCAGTCGCTCGAGGCTTCGCGGGATCGGCAAATGATTGCCGAATCTGTCGTTGTCGCGGCACTGGAAATCCTCGGTGCCCGCTCAGCCCTGTTGCATGGTGTCAAACCGTCGCCGCATGGCCTGGTCAGCGTTCCCGTGGCCTGGGCGGTGCGTGGCGGCATCTCGTCCACGACCGACATAGATCATCTCGATCTGGACGAGAATCTCATCGCTGCCGACCCATTGCTGGAAGAGTGTGCAAATTCGTCCGGCGGTTTTGCATCGGTGCAGGAAGACGACCATCTGCGTCTGGCCTTCTCCATATCCCAGGCCAATACGACGGTGGCGATTTTCGAAGGCTTGTGCGACGGCCCGCCGAGTGAAGCGCTTGCCGAATGCGTGCGCGAGCTGCTCAGCATCTACGCAGAACATCTGGTGCTGCTCGACTATGCCGAGCTCGACACCCTCACCAAGCTGAACAATCGCAAGACTTTCGACGAAAATTTCGATCGCTTCATCGCCATTGCCGAGCAGGCTCAGCGACGCAGCACCGACGAGCCCATCACGCCTGAAGCACTTGCGGCAAAGCATTGCTGGCTGGGCGTCATCGATATCGACAAATTCAAGCGCATCAACGATAACTTCGGCCATCTCTTTGGCGATGAAGTGTTGTTGCGCGTCGCGGAAGTGATGAAGAGAAGCTTTCGCGGCAGTGACAAGCTGTTTCGCTTTGGTGGCGAGGAATTCATCGTCCTGTTGCGCTTCGTGACGGCCGAGAACGCCCACCTGGTCTTCGACCGCTTCCGCCAGGCCGTGGAACACCATGAATTCCCGCAGGTTGGACAAGTGACCTGCTCGATGGGTTACATCCAGATCGACCCTTCTCTCGCGCCAGCAGACATCCTGGGGCGCGCCGACGAAGCGCTGTATTTCTGCAAGGAAAACGGCCGTAACCAGATCAACCGCTATGAAACCCTCGTTCAGACCGGTTTGATCGAAGGACCGGTTGCACCGGCCTCCAACGAAGATCTACAAGCAGATATCGACGCCTTGTTTGACTAGGGTAGGTTGGGGTGAGCGCAAGCGATGCCCAACATCACCAACACCATATTGGTTCAGGTTTCGACCTCCGCGTTGGGCATCGCTTCACTCACCCCAACCTACATATTCCCAACCTGCAAATGACACTTAGCCGCTGATCCGTCACAATATCGGGCTTCGCGCGCCGTTTTGGCTGCGCTGCCCGCATTGCGTATCGAGATCCGCCTACATGTCCGAACAAGATAGTCAGAACACCCATCCAGGCGCCGCGCCGGCTCCTGCTCAAGACGAAAATCACATCATCGCCGAACGCCGCGCCAAGCTCGCCAAATGGCGCGAGACGGGCAAAGCTTATCCGAACGATTTTCGTCGCAAGGAGCTCGCAGCCAATCTGCATACGGGCTACGGTGAAAAAACGACGGAAGAACTTGAGGCTGCGCCGATCAACGTTTCGATCGCTGGCCGCATCATGCTCAAACGCGTGATGGGCAAGGCTTCGTTCGTAACCATCCAGGACATGTCCGGCCGTATCCAGCTCTACGTCACGCGCGACACTGTCGGCGAAGACATCTACGCCGATTTCAAGACCTGGGACACCGGCGATATCGTCGGTACGACCGGCCCGCTATTCAAGACCAAATCCGGCGAGCTGTCGGTCAAGAGCGAAAGCGTGCGCCTGCTTTCCAAATGCCTGCGCCCCCTGCCCGACAAATTCCACGGCATGGCTGACGTCGAGCAGCGCTATCGCCAGCGCCACCTCGACCTGATCACCAGCGAAGAATCGAAGAAGACCTTCATCGCACGCAGCAGACTGGTCTCGGCAATCCGCAAGTACATGGATGGCAATGGCTTCCTCGAGGTCGAGACGCCGATGATGCATTCGATTCCCGGCGGCGCCTCGGCCAAGCCCTTCGTCACGCATCACAATGCCCTGGACATGCAGATGTTCCTGCGCATCGCGCCGGAACTGTATCTCAAGCGCCTGGTCGTCGGCGGCCTGGAAAAGGTCTACGAGATCAACCGCAACTTCCGCAACGAGGGTGTATCCACACGGCATAACCCCGAATTCACCATGATGGAGTTCTACGAGGCTTATGCCGACTACAACCTCCTCATGAACTTCGTCGAAGACCTGCTGCGCCACACAGCGCGCGAAGCGCTCGGCACGGAGACCTTCAGCTATGGCGGTCGCGAGCTTGACCTGTCGCAGCCTTTCGACCGGCTGACCATGGTGCAGGCCGTGCTCAAGTACTGCCCGCAATACAGTGCAGAACAACTCGCCGATGAAAGCTGGCTGCGCGAGCAACTGGCGGCGATGAAAGTGAAGATCAATGGTCAGATCGGCCTTGGTGGTCTGCAACTGATGTTCTTCGAGGAGACGGCCGAAGCGCAGCTGTGGAACCCGACCTTCATCATCGACTATCCCGTCGAGACCAGCCCGCTGGCACGCGCTTCCGATGCGAACCCCGGCATTACCGAGCGCTTTGAGCTGTTCATTGTGGGTCGCGAAATTGCCAATGGCTTTTCAGAGTTGAACGATCCGGAAGACCAGGCTGAACGCTTCTTGTCACAGGCCAAGGCCAAGGACGCGGGCGATGAGGAGGCGATGTATTACGACGCCGATTATGTCCGCGCGCTGGAGTTCGCACTGCCACCTACAGGCGGTTGCGGCATCGGTATCGATCGTCTGATCATGCTGCTGACCGACAGCTCGGCGATCCGCGATGTCATTCTTTTCCCGCAGATGCGAGCGGAATAATATCGTTGCCGGAGTGGAGCACAGCGCTCTATCCCGTCATTCCCGCGAAAGCAGGAATGACCGCTTGTTCATGCCGCGTCAGACGTGCGACTGCAACCTGCCGAGCACGGTCTTGAGTGCTTCAAAACACAGCGGATCGATCGCAGTGCCGACCATTCCCTCCATGAGTTCAAGCGCTTCCGGCAGTGGCATGGCGGCGCGATATGGGCGGTCGGCGGTGATCGCGTCGAAGATGTCGGCAGTCGTGATGATGCGCGTTTCGATGCTTATGTAAGCGCCATCAGTGCCACGTGGATAGCCTTTGCCATCGAGACGTTCGTGATGCGCGCCAGCCACCTGTGCCAGCTCGGCAAACGCATCGATGCGTGACAGTATTTCTTCCGTATAGGCCGCGTGCTTGCGCATGGCCACCCACTCGTCGGCGTCGAGCTTGCCAGCCTTGTCGAGAATGGTATTGCTCACACCGAGTTTGCCTACATCGTGCAGCAAGGCACCACGCTTGAGCCAGCGCCGGCGCTCTGCCGACATGCACATCTGCTGACAGATAAGATCGGTGTAGAACGCCACGCGGGCGCTATGCCCGCTTGTGAAAGGACTCTTGGCATCGACGACCTGGCCGAAACCGGCGGCGATGTCGTCGAGATAGTCATCGTCGAGCACCATTTCTTCCTGCACAGGCTCCAGACGGAAGATGGCCTGATCGACCTCGTTCGAGGCCAGCGTTGCCCAGAATGCATCGTCGCGCGCAACAGTCTCGAACGCGCGCACCACCTGCGGATCGAACCAGCGGCCTTCACGGCGCATCACTTCCTGGCAGGCGGCATCGCGGCCATGGCTGGTGAAGAACACGTCGACCACCTGTGAGAGCAAGGCAATACGCGAATACACGGGAATCTCCGGGCCACTACGGCCCTCGGGCTTGCCCTTGCCGTTCCAGTGCTCATCGAGGTTCTGGATGCCTTGAGCCACGCCTTCGGAAAAACGTAGTTGCCTGGCGATCGTTGCGCCGCGCTGGCAGCGCGTCTCGGTCAGTTCCCTGGCCAGTTGCTCGCTCTTGCCACAGACATTGATCAGGGTACGAAAGCGCGCGGCAAGGCCGGCCTGCAGGCCGGTATGGGAAAGCACGAAGTCCAGCGCCTGCGGCAGGCTATCGCCCACCCATTTGAAATCGCGTTTGAAGCTCAGATCATCTGTGAGGTACAGCTCGCATATGCGCGCCGCATTGCTGCTGCAACCCAGATCCTTGAGCAGCAAGACATAGTACAGCTCGGCCAGCTCATCATCGGACAAGCCCATCTGGCGCCCGATATGCATGCCTATCCAGCAGGACCGTACGCAATGGCCCGGCGGCTGGCCTTCGGTCATGTCCAGCGCATAGCTCAGCGCGCGCATCAGCTCCGACAGACGCAGCCCGTGGCTGCCTGTCCCGTCTCGAAGAGTCGCCAGGCGGGTAATCAAACGTTCCATTCGGGTTTTAACGGCTGGCGACGACCATCCATGACCCCCGTGTGGGCGAAAAAAGTGTGTCGGCGTGAACGATTTCTCGTCCGTCAGCCAGGGCATGGCCAAAAAAAACCGCGCCCGAAGGCGCGGTTCTTGTCAGCAGCAGATCCGCTTTATTGCGTCAGCACTGCCGGGCAGGTTGTCACGATGTTGGCGACCGCCGTCGAGCAAGAAACAGCCGACAGATCGGAACCCGAGTCGCCGGAGGCAACGCTGTTGGTACCGGGGGTCGAGCAGTAGTTGTTGCTGCCCTTGCCGTCGGTCCTGAACATCATGCCCGCCGCATAGCCGCTGGGCTTGCCGGCCGATTTCAGATCCGCCGTATTGCCCCATACCCAGATGTTGGTGCCAGACGGTGCGTTGGCCAGGTTGTCGATGAAGTGGCTCTGGAAAGCGTCGGGCACGATCTTGGTTGCCTTGACCGCTCCGTTGTTGTCGAGCACTTCCGCCAGATACGTCGGCTTGGTGTTTTTCACGGTGTTGCCGAACACGTAGATGTACTGGCCTTTCATGTCCATCCCGCTGTCACCTGAGTTGGCACCCGAAACACCGGCCAGATCGAAGGTGTTGCCGAACACATAGGTGTAGGAAGAGCCTTCCTTCACGTCGATGCCCTCGGCCGTAATGTTCGGGCCGATATTGTTCTTCGAGATGCAGGTGTTCTTTGCCAGGTCGGGCGTGCTGTCCGAACCCATGATGCTCTTCCAGTTGCTTTCTGCCGTACCGACATACACCGCTTCGCCGTAACGCGCATCACCGGTACCGGTGTTCGTGATGGTCGAGTTGGTCAGCACGTTGTCATGGCTGCTGGTGCGGAAGTGGATCGCCTCTGCCTCGATGTTCTTGACGGTGACGCCATCAATCAGCACATGGTGGGAGGTATCCAGCACGATGCCCTTGGATGCCCCATTGACGGTAAAGCCTGTCAGCTTCCAGTACGAAGCACCGGTGAGACGCAAGCCGTAGCCACTGGAAGTCATCACCGCGCCGGAAGGACCCTGCAGCGTGATGGGCTTGTTCTTCGCCCCTGAACGGGTGATCACAAACGCACCGCTGTAAGTGCCCGAGGCCATGATGATGGTGTCGCCTGCGACCACCTTGCCCAGCGCGGTCGTCAGCGTGGAGCCGTTGGTAACGTTGTAGGTTGTACCTGTCGTCGATGAGCTGGAGCTCGAAGAAGCAGCGACGGAGCTGCTTGCCCGCGAAGAAGCGGCTACCGAGCTGCTGGCTCTGGAAGACGCTGCAACGGAACTGGCCGCAACAGAACTGGCTGCTACGCTCGATGCGGCAGAACTCGAGCTGCCGCCAACCGGCACGCCGGAAACGAGAATCGTGCAGGCCTGGCCATTGATCGTACAGTTGGCCAGCTTCGAGGAATCGAAGGTGCCGTTGCCCGTGAAGCCGAAGCTCTTCGTTGCGCCGACAGCGATGCTGCCGTTGCTCGAGACATTTGTAAAAGTGTAGGGATCACTGCCGGTCATGGTCGAGCTGTAGAAGCTCTTGACCGTCGTCCCCAGCTTGAAGGTAAGGTTCCAGCTGCTGATTGCGCTGGTCGTGTTGTTCTTGATCACGACGTCCGTGGTGAATGAGGAGCTGCTGGTACTCTTCATCTGAAAATCGATGGTTACTGGCGCGGCGGCCGCGAATCCCTGTACGCCAATCGTTGCTGCCGCCACGAGCACGAGCTGGCGTAAGCGTTGATGCTTTATAGTGATTTTCATGTTTGGTCTCCGTATGTTTTTCTTGCGAACTTTTGTCGCTGCTTAATGCTATTTAAAGCGACGGTCAGTGCACATACGGGAACACCCCTACAAGCGCCCTGAAACGTTGACGTATCTCACGGACCATTCACGAATTTGCCGTTTTTAACGTTTATTTATCAAATTCGACAAACTCGATACAAATACGATTTTCGTGCGGAAGCGAATTGCGCTGCGGATTTGTACTTCGAGGTAAAGTCCTAGGCCCGCATCCGGCCGTTACGCATGAGCTTGTCTTCTCCCCCCGTCACACCCGCTGTTCTTGCTTTTGCCGAGGACGGCACGCCCTTCTCTCCGGTCTATGGCGATGTCTATCATTCGGCCAACGGCGCCTTGCAGCAGGCCCGGCATGTTTTCCTGGAGGGCAACGGCCTGCCTGCACGCTGGCGAGGGCACGAGCACTTCGTCGTCGTCGAGACCGGGTTCGGGCTGGGCCACAACTTCCTGGCGACATGGCAGGCCTGGCGCGACGATGCGGACGCATGCAGGCGCCTGCACTTCATCTCCGTCGAAAAACATCCGTTCTCCGCTGACGATCTGCAGCGCGCGCACCTGGCCTCTGGCGCACCGCCGGATTTGTCGCGACAGCTTCTCGCCAGTTGGCCGCTCCTGCTGCCCGGCTTTCATCGTGTCGAACTGGATGCAGGCCGCGTCGTATTGACGCTGCTGTTCGGCGACGCCGAAGCCCTGCTGCCGCAATGTGTAGCCAGGGCAGATGCGATTTACCTGGATGGCTTTGCACCATCGAAGAATCCCGCAATGTGGTCGGCGCCCGTGTTCGCGGCCCTGGCCGACCTGTCGCACGCGGCTACCACGTTGGCAACCTGGTCTGTCGCCGCCGAGGTTCGCGCCGGGCTTGCCGCAGCAGGTTTCGATCTGCAGAAAATCCAGGGCTTCACCGGCAAGCGCTACATGCTCGGTGGCCACTTTGCCGGCACGACGCGAACAGCGCTCCTCCCGCAGCAGACCACCCAGATCACCACCAATGCCCTCGTGATCGGCGCGGGTCTGGCGGGTACCGGCATCACGGAGCGCCTCGCTGCCCGTGGCTGGCACGTCACGTTGCTCGATGGCAACGCTGCTGCGGGCCAGGGTGCTTCGGGCAATTTCGCCGGTGCTTTCCGCCCGCAACCGAGCCGTGATGACAATCTCATGGCGCGCATCACGCGCGCCGGTTTTTCCTATGCGCTGCGCGATCTGGCGAATCTGGCGGAACGCGGCAACCCCGCTCGCTGGTCGCAATGCGGTGTGCTGCACCTGGCCCGCGATGCAGTGCAGGAGAGCAAGCAGATGCAGGCGCTGGCATCGCAGCAACCACCACCGGACTTCATGCAATGGCTGAACGCGGCCGACGCCTCGCAACGCGCTGGCCACCCCTGCCCGTTCGGTGCCTGGTGGTTTCCCCTCGGTGGCTGGGTCAGCCCGCCGAGCCTGTGCTCTGCGCATCTGGCGGCTGCCGCTCACTATCCGGATGCGCGGATCGACGTGCTGTTCGATCGCCATGTCGCACGCATCGAGCATCGCGAAACGGATGACGGCTTGATGTGGCATGCGCTCGACGAATATGGCGTCAGCATTGCCGGTGCAGCTCATCTCGTCCTTGCCAATGCGCATGACGCACATCGCCTGCTTGGCAAACCGTGGCTACCCCTCTACAGCGCTCGCGGCCAGGTCAGTCACCTCCCGGCGACGGGGTCGTCATCGCTAACGGCACTCGATACGGTGATTTGCGGCAGTGGCTACCTCACCCCTGCGATCGATGGCTTGCATGCGCTGGGGGCGACGTTCGTGGTCAATGATCCAGACACCGATCTGCGCCAGGCCGAGCATGCGGAAAATCTCGCCAAGCTCGACCTCATGCTGCCCGGCACGGGCAATGACATTGACGTATCGGCGCTCGAAGGCCGTGCCAGCCTGCGGCCAATCACGCCTGACCGCCTGCCTTTCGTTGGCGCCCTGCCCGTTCAGGACCAGCGTGGCGAGGCTGCGCTCGTAGCGTTGCCACGTGAGCCACAACTGTGGCTGCTCTCCGGTTTCGGCGCACGCGGGCTGGTGTGGGGCGCGCTGTGTGCCGAATTGCTGGCTTCGCAAATGAACGACGAACCGTTACCGCTGGAACGCGCACTCGTTGAAGCCATGGATGCGGCGCGCTATCTACCGCGCAAGTAACACCGCAATGTGCCCTCGGGCACGACAAATGCGGCACTGATGCAGTAATCCCCTTGCCCCACATGTGTTGAGAAATGCGATGCGATGTCAGGCGTGCTTCGATCGCGACGCTCATGTACAGGGTATTGAACAGCACGGGCGCGAATTCATACGCGCATCGGTAGAGAAGGAGAACTGCATCATGAGCAATAACTACAAGGGCCTGCACCCGATTTTATGGATTGCGGCCATCGCCATCACGCTGGCGAGCGCGGTCGGCGTCGCCAAGATGGCCGGCTGGCTGGACAGGCCCGTCGATCCAGCCCTGGTCAGCGCCGCTGAACAGGACAGCACCGACAAAGCGAAAACCGCTGCGCCAGCCAAACGCGCGAGCGGACAGGAAAGTGGGCAGAATATGGCGCGCAACGACAGCGGCGAGCGCTACCCATCTGTCAATAGCTACCCGGCCAGTCGTCAGTACTGCAATGACTGCGGTGTGGTTGAATCCGTGCGCACCGTCCAGGTACCGGCCAAGGCCTCTGGCGTTGGTGCAGTGGCGGGCGGCGTGGTTGGCGGCGTACTGGGCAACCAGGTTGGCGAGGGTTCCGGTAAGGACGTCGCCACCGTTGCAGGCGCGGTCATTGGCGGTTTGGCGGGTCACCAGGTCGAAAAGAAAGTACGCACGACCACACACTATGAAGTCAACGTACTCATGCAGGACGGCACACGTCGCTCAGTAGGATATGCAAGTGCTCCTGCCTGGAGTCGCGGCGACGCAGTGCAGGTGCGCAACGGCACGCTCAGCGCCGCGCCACCGAACAGCAGGGTCGAATCTCTCTGACGTTCACTGCAACCCTCAAATGCAAAAACCCCGTGTCAGCGACCGGGGCTTTTTTGTCGTGACGCGTTAAACTTGCGCACCATCAATCGGGGCACGAGAACGCAATGGAATGCACAGTCAAATGGGCGGGCGAAGCCAAATTCATCGCCGAAACAGGCAGTGGTCACGCGGTACTGATGGAGGGTGCCGAAGATCTGGGCGGCAAGAATCAGGCGCCCCGCCCGATGGAAATGGTGTTGCTGGGCACGGGCGGCTGCACTGCCTATGACGTCGTACTTATCCTGAAACGTGGCCGCTATGCCATTGAAGGCTGCGAGGTAAAGCTTACCGCCGAGCGTGCGGAAGTCGATCCGAAAGTATTCACCAGCATCCACTATCACTACACGGTAACAGGCCGCAACCTCAAGCCCGAAGCGGTTGAGCGCGCCATCAAGCTATCGGCAGAGAAATACTGTTCGGCTTCGATCATGCTGGAAAAGACGGCAGCCATTACGCACGATTTCAGCATTGTGGAGCTGGCCCCGACAGCCTGAGCCCCGCCGTAGGGTCGGCTCTGCGGCGCGACTTTCATCGATTTTCGTAGGTCGGATGAGCGCAGCGTTATCCGACGTTCGGAGAGATATCCACGGGCAACAAGCGTCGGATAACGCTTCGCTCATCCGACCTACGCTGCCGTCACTCATTCGCAGCTTCCAGATCGACATACGCGTCGATCACGAAACGCGGCGTGCATACGGCAAGAAACACCAGGTCTGTCTCTGCGCTGTTACGAATGCGCTGACGCGTACCGGCCGGTATGACAACCACATCGCCCGTGGTGACCGGCATCGACGGCAAGCCGCCAACCTCCACCTCACCTTCGCCCTGCAGGATCACGTAACGTTCAGCAATGCCGTCCAGCTTGTGCCAGTGCGTGGTTACGCCCGGCAACACACGGGCACGCGCAATCGACGCATCTGCATCGTCGGGCGAGTTCGACCACTCGGTGATGTAGCAGCCTTCGAAGAAAAAATATTCGTGGGCGCTGCTGTTGAGCAGGATGCGTGCTTTCAAGCTGCCAGCCTCCCGATCCGCATCGATAGCGACCAGCGGATCTGCCGGTGCCGGTAAGCGTCTCCCCACACATGCACCAAGCGCTCGGCCAGCAACAGCACCGGGTCGCGACCATGCTGCTGACGGTAGACTTCGCTGGCAGTCCAGCTGCGCAAATAGCCCAGCAATTGCGGCAGGCTCCAGCTGATCTCAAGTTTGAATGCGGGAGCGGTCATTTCCTGAAACGGGAAAAGCAATTGCGCGTAGCCGTTGTCCACGTGGCGGCGCTGCTGCGGCCAATACGGCCCGACCGTCTCTGTGCGGAACTCGTCCAGCAAGGCTGATATCTCTTCGTCATCGCTGCCCACGGCGCCATAGCTCCATGCTGCCAGCACGCCGCGCGGCACCAGCACGCGTTTCACTTCCGCATAGAACGGCACCAGATCGAACCAGTGCAGGGCCTGCGCCACGGTGACGAGATCCACCGTACCGCTGGCGATACCGCTTTCATGTGCGGGCGCCACGGCGTAGCGAACGTTTCGGCTCGAGGGCGCCAGATCAATCTGGGCCGCACTCAGATCGGTACCGATGACCGAGACGAAGCGCTCGCCCAGCCCTTGCGTGGCGCGACCACTGCCACAGCCACAGTCCCAGGCACGCTGGCGGCGAGGCGCCACGGTAGCCAGGTAATCGAGCAGCGCATCAGGATAATTGGGGCGAAACTGCGCATGGCCCTCGGCCACCTTCGAAAAGAGCCGCGATGCCGTCGTATTCACGTCCGCATCCATCTGCGTATTTATCTCATTCTCTTCATCAACCATTTGTGCACCGCGCTCCCGATCCCCCGCTTGTCGATGAATCTCATCGACAGAATCTCCCCGCGTAACAAACTGCGCTACTTGCGCGTGGTTTGCCACTATTGAAGATAGAACTCTGGCGGGATTGTGGGGCGCGTTGTCGCGTCGCAACGTGTCGCTTGTCACGTGCCCGATCAGATGGCTGAGCGATTCAGGCAAATAGCCGTAGCCCCTGTAAGCTTTCGGCAAAACGGCCGGTCTACCGCGACAGGAACACAGGAAAAACACACTTCCATGCTTGCACCGATGTTTACGCGATTGCGACAGAAGCACTTTGACCAGATCGTGCGCGCCTACAGCCCCGAGCTGTTCCGCTTCGCCTACTGGATGTGTCGCGACCGTTTCGTTGCCGAAGACCTGGTGCAGGAGGCCCTGTCGCGCGCCTGGGTCAATTGGGACAAGCTGCGCGACCCGTCGAATCCCAAGCCCTGGCTGATGACCATCCTGCGCAATGAGCATGCACGGCTCTATGAGCGCAAGCAGTTCGACTATGTGGACGATGCGCCGGAAGACCTCGACATCGCCGCCGACCACGACCCGATAGAACTCTTCGATCTCGAAAACCTCATCGCCAGCCTGCCGTTATCGTTGCGCGAGCCCTTCCTGCTGCAAACGCTCGGCGGCTTTTCCTGTAGCGAAATTGCCGGGCAACTCGAAACCACCGAGGGCGCCATCATGGTTCGCCTGACCCGCGCCCGTCAGGCCCTGCGCAGCACGCTGGAAGGCACACCCAGCCAGACAAGCACCACAAACCGGTCGAGGAAGTCATCATGACCCGACAAGCACTCAGCAATACCGCAGCGGCCGGGGACTACGTCTGCCTCGATTTTCGCCGCGAAAAACTGGCTGATCCCAAGCGCATTTCCAGTAGCGCGCAGGAGCATCTTGCCGGCTGTGCCATGTGCCAGGCCTTCGCACGCCGCATCGACAAGATGGAAGCGGCTATCGCCGACGCGCTTTCGGTGCCCCTGCCCGAGGGCCTCAATGACCGCATCCTGCTGCGCTTGCATCAGGACCCGCTCAACAAACGGAAAACCGCCTGGCGTGCCTTTGCGCTGGCCGCGACCGTCCTGCTGACCATGGCAGTAAGCCTGCATATCGGCAACGAAACAGGCGGCGACAGCATGCAACTGGCCATGGCTGCGGCCTCGCATGCGGGCGATGAAACTGCGGAGATCCGCGCGCACCGCTCCGTCGACGCAAGTCAGTTCGGCCTTGTGCTGTCGAATTTCGGCGGCGCCATGCAACAACCGCTCGGACAGGTGCGCTACATCCATTTCTGCCCGATCGAAGGCTTCGGCATGGGCTGGCATATCGCTTACGACACGCCACGAGGCAAGGTCACGCTGCTGCTGATCCCGGGTGAGCATAGCGGGCCGCCTACGCAGACCGTGCAGGTCGAAGGCATGCAGGTGCGCGTCCAGCGGGCGGGCCAGGGTTACTACGCGCTCGTTACCGACAATATGCCGGGGCTCGAAGCGGCTGACCGCGACATGCAGACGAAGGTGCGCTGGAAGAGCTGATACGCTCACGGTGCGCCACGCCTGGGCAAGTTAGTGCAGTGCTTTGTAAATGCCCCCCCACATACCGTCATCCCGGCGAAAGCCGGGATGACCGAGCTTTTGATGGCCTCATGAATTCAGAAGCACACCTTTAGCTTCCCTCTGCCCCTTTCTGCCCCTCTCCGCCTTATGCCACCGCGCGGACGCCGCAGCGGCTAAAATGCTGGCTATCCGTCCTGCGCATCAGCCCAGGCAGCCACATCAGGAACCGGCAAGTGACCGACCCCAAAGACAAGCCCACAGCAAGCACGAACTTCCTCAAGAACATCATCGAAGCCGACCTCGCGGCCAACAAGTTCGCATCGCGTCGCTGGGGCGGTCAGCCGGGTGACGCGGCAACGCACGCGGCAGGACAAGCCGACCCGGCAAAAATCCGCACACGCTTTCCACCCGAGCCGAACGGCTACCTGCACATCGGTCATGCCAAAAGCATCTGCCTGAACTTCGGCCTGGCGCGTGATTACGGCGGCGTATGCCACATGCGCTTCGACGACACCAATCCGGAGAAGGAAGAACAGGAATACGTCGACGCGATTCTCGACACCGTTCACTGGCTCGGCTTCGACTGGACCGCCAACGGCGAGGAATACCTGTTCCACGCCAGCGACTACTTCGACTTCATGTACCGCGCAGCCGAACACCTGATCACCTCGGGCAACGCCTACGTCGACCAGCAGACTGCCGAAGAAATGCGCGCGAATCGCGGCACCCTCACCGAGGGCGGCAAGCCGTCACCATGGCGTGATCGCAGCGTTGACGAGAATCTGGCCCTGTTCCGCGAAATGCGGGACGGCAAACATGCCGACGGCAGCATGATCCTGCGCGCCAGGATCGACATGGCATCGCCCAATATCAATCTGCGCGACCCCGCCATCTACCGCATCAAACGCGCAGAGCATCACCGCACCGGCGACAAATGGTGCATCTACCCGATGTACACCTACGCCCACCCCATCGAAGATGCGCTCGAGCAGATCACCCACTCCATCTGCACGCTGGAATTCGAAGACCAGCGCCCCTTCTACAAATGGCTGCTGGAGCGCCTCGCCGAAGGTGGCCTGCTCGCCGCGCCGCTACCGCATCAGTACGAATTTGCGCGCCTCAACCTGACCTACGTCATCACCAGCAAGCGCAAGCTACGGCAGTTGGTGAATGACAAACACGTCGATGGCTGGGACGACCCACGCATGCCGACCCTCGTTGGCATGCGTCGCCGTGGCTTTACGCCCGAAGCGCTACGCCTGTTCTGCGACCGCACCGGCGCCAGCAAGCATGACAGCTGGATCGACTACAGCACGCTCGAAGGCGCACTGCGCGAGGATCTCGACGAGAAAACACCACGCGCCATGGCAGTGCTCGACCCGCTCAAGCTGAAACTCACCAATTGGGAACGCTGCTTCACCAGCCATACCGAGCCCTGTCACGCGCCGGTACATCCGCATCACCCCGAAATGGGACAACGCCGCTTCGACCTCACGCCCGAGTTGTGGATCGAACGCGACGACTTCCTCGAAGTACCAACCAAGGGCTATCAACGCCTCTACCCCGGCAACATGACTCGCCTGAAATATGGCTGTGTCATCAAGTGCACCGGCTGCGAAAAAGATGCCGATGGCAACATCACCGCCGTGCTCGCCGAAGTCGTGCCGGACACCAAGAGCGGTACACCCGGTGCAGACAGCATCAAGGTCAAGGGCGTCATCACCTGGGTATGCGCCCGCGAAGCCCGCAAGGTCGAAGTGCGCCTTTACGACCGCCTGTTCACCGAAGCCAATCCCGACGCAGGCGGTCGCGACTTCCTCGAAACGCTCAACCCGAATTCCAAACGCGTTGTGACCGCCTACCTCGAACCCGGCATCGTCTCGGCACATGCAGGTGAAAGTTACCAGTTCGAGCGCCATGGCTACTTCGTCGCAGATCGCAAAGACCACACGCAGGCAACGCCGGTATTCAATCGCACCACGACCCTCAGGGATAGCTGGGGCAAGTAGTCAGCGCTGCCGTGCAACGAGAGAAGACGTAATGTGCGGGCATGGCGATTGCGCTGCGCTTCTCAGCCTGCTCACCCGCGCGTTCGAAACAGGCACCACCTGCCATGAACGCGCCCCGAAGCGTCAGTCGGTCGTGCATCGCGGTAGCTCCGCGTAAGACGGCAGAAGGAGACAAGATGAGAAACCGCCTCACGATCTTCACGCTGTTTGCCACACTTGCCGGCCTGTCGGGCTGTGGCAGCTTGCCGGGAACCGGCTCCACCGAAACCAACGGTGCACCGCGCGGCAGCCACAAATTCCAGTGCCATGCCGTCTCACCCGGCCCCTGCACCTACGTCGTGTTCAACGAAAGCGGCAGCGTGCGCGAAACCTTCACACTTGCCCCCGGCGCTTCAAAAACGGTGGCCGACGTTCAACCGCGCACAGCCTTCTGCCTCGCCGTGGAGAAACCGATAGACCCGACGAAATGCCAACGTCTTGCACTCGACGGCAGACCACTGCAGAAATAACCAACTCGTCACCGCATCCGCACCGCACGCAGCGGCCTTGTCGATTGCCGACGCACGATACTCACCCGACAATCATCGGCTATCCAGCGGCGAGACCACACCCAGCCCGCCGCGATTGAGCACATGCGTGTAGATCATCGTCGTGCTCACATCCTTGTGGCCGAGCAACTCCTGCACAGTACGAATATCCTGCCCCGCCTCCAGCAAATGCGTTGCAAAGGAATGCCGCAACGTATGCGGCGAAACCGGCTTGGCAAGCCCTGCGCGTATCGCAGCCCCTTTTACCGCACGCTGCACCCGCTTCTCATCGACATGATGCCGCTGCACGCGCCCGGACCGCGGATCACGCAAATAGCCTGCCGACGCGAAGACATACTGCCAGCCGAAGAATCTGTCGGCATTCGGATACTTCACCGCCAGAGCGTGCGGCAAATACACACAACCCTTCCCGACCAGCAAATCCTCCTCATGCTGAGCACGCCGCAACATAAATTGCTTGCGTAGCGCCTCGCGCAAACTGAGTGGCAGCATCGTGACCCTGTCCTTGTTGCCCTTCCCCTCCCTGACCACAATCTCATTGCGGCCAAAATCCACGTCCTTCACCCGCAAGCGTAGGCCCTCCAGCAAACGCATGCCGCTGCCATACAGCAGATGGACGATCAGCAGCATCTGCTCATCAGCATCCAGCTGATCGAGCAATCTGTGCACCTCGACTCGCGTCAGAACCGTCGGCAAGCGCGCAGGCCGCTTCGCTCTCACCACCTCATCGAGCCACGGCAAAGCCTGCGCAAGCACCTCCTGATACAAGAACAGGATCGCCGACAAAGCCTGACCCTGCGTAGCCGCCGCCACATCCCGCTGCACCGCCAGATGCGTAAGGAACGCCTCGATCTCCGCCTTGCCCATCTCGGCCGGATGACGCTTGTCATGAAACAGGATGTAGCGCCGTATCCAGCCCAGATATGCCGCTTCGGTACGAATGCTGTAGTGCTTCAATCGGATGCGATCCCGCACCTGGTCCAGCAGACGCGGCGCAGGAGCGCCACAAGAACTCGTGTTTGTTGACATGGCATTGGTATTGACTTTGATATGGCAATTCAATCATGATTGCCGAACACTGTAAATACATACACTATTATTACTATGCCGCGAAAACCCGCTTTGATACCTGTCGACGCTTCGCGCGTTCTCAAGAGACTTGAGCCGGGAGAACGGGGAACAAGAAATCTGATGGAGCGATTCGGGCAGAAACTGCTTGCGGTGCGCTATCGGCAAAGCGCGGACGGGAAAAAACGATACGTGACGGTTGAATTGCTGGTCAGCACACGAGAGTCTCGTCAAACACGCGGTCACCAGATCGACCCCATTGTGGAAATCAGAACCTTCACGCATGAAATCGCACTTCATGACCAACTGAAAGCCAACGGTGCCGTCTGGAATGGGCGAACTCAAACCTGGAAGGTCCGGCATTCAATCATCATCAAGCTTGGCATTGCAAAAAAGATAACTCAGAATAGCCATACATAGACTTCCACCTATGGCTATTTGTATCCATAGGTGGAAGTAAACTTCCATAGATGGACATTCAAAATGTCGTCTACCTAACGTTAGGCCTTCATGAAAAAACTGCTTGCCGTGATTGCTGCTTTGTTTTCAGGCACGACCCCATCAGCTCAGCTAAATGCAAAGGTTGTGGGGTCTCCTGCTTACACGCTAAGTGTTGGCAAGGCT
>JAQGMG010000032.1 GCA_028292485.1 Rhodocyclales bacterium
AGGGCGGGCGGGTCTACGGGAGCATGGCGGGGGCGGGGCTGCAGCAGCGCATTCTGGATCGCGCCTGGCCGATTGCCTAAATTTCGTAGGGTGTAATAAGCGAAGCGCATTACACCTATGGGCGCGCATGGCAGACCTGTGCCGTGATACGAAAGGTTTAATGCGCTGGCTCTTATTACACCCTACGCCCCTGCGGCTCCGCCAGCGTGACCGTCAAGGGCCCGGCGCCGCTGTAACGGTCCAGGAACAGGTAAATCACCGGCGTGATGAACAGCGTGATCACCTGCGACACCAGCAGGCCGCCGACGATGGCCACGCCCAGCGGCTGGCGCAACTCGGCGCCGGCGCCCAGGCCCAGCGCGATCGGCAAGGCGCCCATGAGCGCGGCCAGCGTGGTCATCATGATGGGCCGGAAGCGCAGCAGGCAGGCCGAGCGAATCGCCTCGGCCGGCGCCATGCCCTGGTTGCGCTGCGCATCGAGCGCGAAGTCGATCATCATGATCGCGTTCTTCTTGACGATGCCGATCAGCAGCACGATGCCGATGATGGCGATGACATTGAGCTCGGAGCCCACAAGGATGAGCGCCAGCAATGCGCCGACACCGGCCGACGGCAAGGTGGACAGGATGGTGACCGGGTGTATGTAACTTTCATACAACACGCCGAGCACGATATACATGGTGACGATGGCAGCGAGAATCAGCCACAACTCGTTGTCGAGCGACGACTGGAAAGCCAGTGCCGCACCCTGGAAACCCGTCTTCACCGAAGCCGGCACACCAATCTCCTGCTTGGCCGCATCGATTGCTTTTACAGCTTCTCCCAATGAAGCGCCGGGCGCCAGGTTGAACGAGAGGGTGCCCGCCGGAAATTGCGCGAGATGGTTGATGACGAGCAGGCTGTTCTGCTCGACGATGCGCGCCACGCTGGTCAGTGGCACGACCTTGCCGCCACTGGGCACGTAGAGATCCTTGAGCGCATCGGGCCCTTGCTGGAATTCGGGCTGCACTTCGAGCACGACACGATAGAGATTGGATTGCGTGAAGATGGTCGAAACGAGGCGCTGGCCGAAAGCGCTGTAAAGCACATTGTCAATGCCGGCCGGTGTCACATTGAGGCGTGCGGCAGCATCGCGGTCGATCTCGATGTAGGTCTGCAGCCCCTTGTCCTGGTAATCGCTGGCGACGTCGGCAAGCTGTGGCGCGTTGCGTAAGCGATCGACCAGTTTCGGCATCCATTCGCCGAGCACTTCCGGGTCATTGGTCTGCAAGGTGTATTGATATTGGGTACGACTGATGCGGTCTTCGATGGTCAGGTCCTGCACCGGCTGAAGGTACAGTTTGATGCCGGCCACTTTTGCCACCGCTTCCTGCAGGCGCTTGGCAATTGCCGGTGCGCGTGCCGAACGTTCTTTCAGCGGCTTCAGGTTGATCAACATGCGTCCGTTGTTGAGCGCGGCATTCGCGCCATCGGTGCCGATGAAGGACGTCAGGCTTTCGACAGCCGGGTCGTGCAAGATGATGTCGGCCAGCGCTTGCTGGCGCACGGCCATGGCGCTGAACGAGGTCGATTGCGTGGCATCGGAAATTCCCTGAATGACGCCGGTATCCTGGACAGGAAAGAATCCCTTGGGCACCAGCACGTACAGCACGACCGTCAGCGCCAGGGTTACCGCTGCGACGATCAAAGTCAGCGCTTGGCGGTCGAGCACCCATTCGAGCATGCGGCCGTAGCGCGCGATGATGGCATCGAACGCGTGCCCGCTGGCGTGGTAGAAGCGCCCCTGCTTTTCCTCCGGCACGTGTTTCAACAGGCGGGCGCACATCATCGGCGTCAGTGTCAGCGAGACGACGGCGGAAATGAGAATGGAGACAGCCAGCGTAATGGCGAATTCGCGAAACAGACGTCCGACCACGTCGCCCATGAACAACAGGGGAATCAGCACGGCGATCAGCGACAGCGTCAGCGAGATGATGGTGAAACCGATCTGCTTGGCGCCCTTGAGCGCCGCCTGCATCGGCGACTCGCCGGCCTCAATGTAGCGCGACACGTTCTCGATCATGACGATTGCATCATCAACAACGAAGCCGGTGGCAATCGTCAGCGCCATCAGCGTGAGATTGTTGACCGAGAAGCCGGCGAGATACATGACGCCGAAAGTGCCTATCAGGGACAGCGGCACCGCCACGGCGGGAATGATGGTGGCTGGCACATTGCGCAGGAACAGGAAAATGACCATCACGACCAGGCATACGGAGATGCCCAGCTCGACGCCGACATCCTCGATCGAGGCGCGGATCGTCACGGTGCGGTCGGTCAGCAGTTTCACTTCCACCGAGCCCGGCAAACTGGCTTGTAGTTGTGGCAAGAGCAGCTTGATACGCTTGACCGTGTCGATAACATTGGCACCTGGCTGACGCTGTACGTTGAGCACGATGGCCGGCGTACGGTCGGCCCACGCGGCGAGCTTGGAATTCTCGGCACCGTCGACGATCTCGGCGACATCGCCGAGCCTTACCGGCGCGCCGTTCTTCCACGCCAGGATCAGATTGCGATACTCATCGGTCGTTTTGAGCTGGTCGTTGGCATCGATCGACGATGAACGCTCCGGGCCATCGAAATTACCTTTCGCCTGCTTGGTGTTGGCATTGCCGATAACGGTGCGAATGTCATCCTGGTCGAGCCCGACGGCTGCCAGCGCGCGCGGATTGACCTGGATGCGCACGGCCGGCCGCTGCCCGCCGGAGATACTCACCAGGCCGACGCCGGGTACTTGCGAGACCTTCTGCGCCACGCGCGTTTCGATGAGGTCTTCGATGCGCGGCAAGGGCATCGTATTCGACATGACGGCGAGCGTCATGATGGGTGCATCGGCCGGGTTGACCTTGCTGTAGATCGGCGGATTGGGCAGATCGGTCGGCAGCAGATTGGAACCGGCGTTGATCGCGGCCTGCACCTCCTGCTCGGCGATATCGAGATTCAGATCGAGCGAAAACTGCAGCGTGATGACCGAGGCGCCCGCCGAATTCTGCGACGACATCTGCGTCAGCCCCGGCATCTGGCCGAACTGCCGCTCCAGCGGCGCGGTAACTGACGAGGTCATGACGTCCGGGCTCGCGCCGGGATAGAGCGTCACCACCTGGATGGTCGGATAGTCGACTTCCGGCAGCGCGGAAATCGGCAGCACACGCAAGGCAACGAGTCCCGCCAGCAGGATGGCAAGCATCAGCAGCGAGGTCGCAACCGGCCGCAGGATGAAGATGCGCGAAGGGCTCATGCTAGCGACGCGCTCAGTTGCTGGCGGGGCTGCTGGCGGCACCGTCGCCGCGCCTGCGGTACGGCCGTTCGCCATTGGCCCAGTCAGGACGTGGGCCCCGCTCTGCTTGCGGCACACTCTGGCCGCCCTGCCTCATGCCGTCGGCATTCTGGCGCCTTTGTTGCCATTGCGCCCTGTCGCCCGCTGGGGCGCTATCGGTACTACCTGCGTCTGGACGTTTGCCCGGCCCTCGAGGTCGATCGCCTTGCGGGCCACTCTGACTTTCGGCCAGTGGAGCACTGGCGTCTCCACCACGCCGGCCACGTCCGCCCCGGCCCGCACCGCGCGGCCGTTCCTTGAGCAGACTCGCCGCATTGGCGACCTCGACCTTGGCTCCCTCGCGCAGTTGATCGACACCGTCAATGACGACGATATCCCCCGCTTGCAGACCTTGCGTGATTTCGGTGCCCGAGCCCTCGGTCGCGCCGGTTGTCACAGGACGCTGCGTCACACTGTTGTCGGCCTTGACGAGGTACACGAAGGTGCCGGTGCGGCCACGCTGGATGGCGGCAGACGGCGCGATGATCGCGTTTGGCCGCGTCTCGGCGAGCACGCGCACATTGACGAACTGGTTAGGGAAGAGCGTACCGTCCTCGTTGGCGAAAGAGGCCTTGAGCTTGACCGTGCCCGTCGTCAGATCGATCTGGTTATCGAGGGAAACGACACGACCGTCGGCAAGCATCTGCTTCTGCCCGCGATCCCATGCCTCCGCGCGCAAGGTGCGGTTATCGTGCAATGGCCCGAGCACCGCAGGCAGCTGCGACTCAGGCAGGGTGAACACGACGCTGATGGGTTGCACCTGATTGATTGACACGATGCCATTGGCATCGGAAGTGTGAATCATGTTGCCAGCATCGACCTGCCTCAGGCCGAGGCGGCCGCTGACGGGCGCCACGATGCGCGTGTAACTCAGTTGCAGTTTGGTGCTGTCGACCTGGGCCTGATCCGACTTGATGACGCCTTCATACTGACGTACCTGCGCCTCAGCTGTATCCACCTGCTGACGCGAAATGGAGTCCTGGGCCAGCAGGGTCTGGTAGCGTGCCAGATCGCGCCGTGCATTCTGCAACTGCGCCTGGTCCCTCGCCAGTTGCCCCTCGGCCTGCGCCACCTCCACCAGCAACGGCGCACGGTCGATCTCGGCAAGCAGCTGACCGGCGCGAACCATCTGCCCTTCCTTGAAATCCAGGCGGTTCAACTGCCCATCGAGGCGGGCATGAACAATGACCGAGTTTGCCGGCGTGACGGTGCCGAGGCTGGCGAAATAGATCCTGAGTTCGCCCTGACGCACATTACCGACCTGCACCGGGATTGCCTGCCCGGGTGGCCTGCCCCCTCGGCGCGAGGAGTTTCCGCCAGCAGCGCTGCTATTGGTGCCATTGGCAAGATTTCCTCCTGGCGTTGCAGAACCGCGCCAGTGCGACCATCCCCAAACCAGGGCGCCTGCGGCAACAAGCGCCAAAAGCAGCCAGATCAGGCGACGACGGGGCCGTGCCGGCGATGCGTGAAGAATGTCTGCATTCTGTTCTGATGGGCGCTTGTCCATTATTCTTTTCCCGGCTCTTCGGTGAACGACATGCATCGAGGATGATCAGCGACGATCCTATATAGCAGCCGGCGTGCCCGTGGTTACGGTTTGTAAGCGTTTGTAATGAAAGCGCTGGCGCTGCGTACAGCGTGCGGATGGAGTCCGGGCATGTTGCCGAATCGGTCATGGCATTCTCAAGCTTGATGCAGGGCGGATTACAATTGGGCACGCGGCGGCGCCAAAAGCGTGACGGCCGATTCTTGACACCAGCGTGCATCGGGCACGTATTGATATGGACGTTGCGATACTTCTTGTCTTGATCTTGCTGAACGGGGCATTTGCCATGTCGGAGATCGCCCTGGTAACTGCCCGCAGGGCCAGGCTGCAGAAGTACATCGAAGAGGGCGATGTCGGCGCAATCGCAGCAGCCAAACTCGGCGAAGACCCCACAAAATTCCTGTCGACGGTGCAGATCGGAATCACCTCTATCGGTGTCCTGAACGGTATCGTCGGTGAAGCGGCATTTGCCCAGCCGTTTGCGCACTGGCTCGAACACATCGGCTTGCAGGAGCCCGCTTCGGGCTATGTGGCAACCATTCTGGTGGTGCTGACCATCACCTACATATCGATTGTCGTTGGCGAGCTGGTTCCCAAACGACTCGGTCAGTTGCAGGCCGAAACGGTTGCGCGCATGGTGTCGCGGCCGATGACCTGGCTGGCAGTCCTCACCAAGCCTTTCGTGCAGTTGCTGACGGGGTCCACGCACCTGATCTTGCGCGTGCTTGGTGTAAGCAACGTCGGCTCCAACACGGTCACTGAAGAAGAAATCCACGCCATGCTTGCCGAGGGATCGAGTGCCGGTGTCATCGAGCACCAGGAACATGCAATGGTGCGCAATGTATTCCGCCTGGACGAGCGCCAGATCACCTCGCTGATGGTGCCACGCAGCGACATCACCTATCTCGACGCCGATCGGCCCTGGGACGAGAACCTGACGCTCATCGAACAATCCGAACGCTCGCGTTTTCCGGTCGTACGTGGCGGTCTGGACAACATCATTGGCGTCATTAATGCCAAGCAGTTATTCGCCACCACCGTTCGCGGCAACGTACCCGACTTGTCAAAGAATCTGCAGACCCCGGTTTTCGTACCCGAAAGCCTGACCGGCATGGAGCTGCTGCAGAACATCCGCTCCTCGGGCGTGCAGCTGGCTTTCATCATCGACGAATACGGCGAAGTGCAAGGCATCGTGACCCTGAAAGACATCATGGAAGCGATCACCGGCGAATTCAAGACGCGGCATGCGCAGGATGGCTGGGCCGTTCAGCGCGACGACGGCTCGTGGCTGCTCGACGGCCTGATCCCGGTGCCAGAGCTCAAGGACCGGCTCGAACTGAAGTCGGTACCGGAAGAAGAAAAGGAACGCTACCAGACGCTCAGCGGCATGATGATGCTCATGCTCGGCCGCATTCCGCACACGGCCGACAAGGCAACGTGGGAAGACTGGTCGTTCGAGATCGTGGACATGGATGGCAAACGTATCGACAAGGTTCTGGCCATCAAGCTGACAGTCAGCGACGACTCGCAAGACCATGCTGCCGAACATGGCACCAGCCAGCAACAAGGCTCAAACGGATCCCCATAAAAAACTTGATATTGCATGACTGGGCAGAGCCCAATAGGCTACGCAATGCGTGCCCCTGAGCTCGTCGGCACGGCCTTGATCAACAACGTATGGAGACATCCATGGCCGATGAATGCAAACACGTTGCCGGCGTTCGTGACGTAACACCCAGTGCGCTGGGCTGCGAAGAGTGCTTGAAGATCGGCAGCAAGTGGGTGCACTTGCGCCTGTGCAGAACCTGCGGTCATGTCGGTTGTTGTGATCAATCGCCGCACCGCCACGCGACCAAACATTTCCACGCCACGTCTCATCCCGTCATCGAGGGCTACGACCCACCCGAAGGCTGGGGCTGGTGTTATGTCGATGAAATATTCTTCGATCTGAGCGACCAGAAGACGCCGCACAACGGGCCGATTCCGCGTTTCTTCTGAGACAGGTTCTGAGCGGCCACCACGACGGAATGCAAACCATGGCCAAGCCGACGCTCGACATCGATCAGAACGCTGATCAAGGCACGCAGGAAAGCCCCGACGACCCCTATGAGCGCGTCGCACAGACCTTCCCGCGCCTGGACCAGGACACGGTAGCGCGCATCGCCGCTTATGGCGCAGAGGAAGTGATTGCGCAAGACACGCTGATTTTCGAACGCGGTCAGCGCAGCATCGATTTCTTTGTACTGCTCGCCGGCGAAGTCGAAATCTTCGAGATCGACGAACACGGGCAGTCGCAGACAGTCACCGTGCATCACGCCGGGCAATTCACCGGCGAATTGCATCTGCTCAATGGCAGGCAATCTCTGGTCAGTGGGCGAACCCGCGTCGAGACACGTGTCATACGCATCGAACCCGCTGCTTTCAGGCGCCTGATCAGCGCGGAGCCGGACATTGCGGAAGTCATCCTGCGCGCGCTGATCCTGCGCCGCGTCGGCTCCCTCAAACATTCGCGCGGTGCGATCTCGGTCATCGGTAGCGGCCATGGTGGCGATACGTTGCGCATCCAGCGCTTCCTGTCACGCAACGCCTATCCCTTCCGCCTTCTCGATATCGACACCGACCCGCACGCACGCGACCTGATCGAAGATTGCACGCTGACGCCCGAGCAATTTCCCGTTGTGCTGTCGCCTGGCAAGCCCGCATTGTTCAATCCCGGCAACGCTGCCCTGGCAGACGCACTTGGCCTCGCGGAAACGCTGGATTCGCAACGCATCTATGACCTCGCCGTGGTCGGTGCAGGGCCTGCCGGGCTGGCTGCGGCCGTGTATGGCGCGTCTGAAGGGCTGGACACCATAGTCATAGAAAGCCTGGCGCCAGGCGGCCAGGCTGGTACGAGCTCGAAGATCGAGAACTACCTGGGTTTTCCAACTGGCATATCGGGCGCTGCGCTCGCCGGACGGGCGCAAGTACAGGCCATGAAATTCGGCGCCAACCTCGCCATCTCGCGCGCCGTGACTGGCCTCGATTGTGAGGAGAGCCCCTATACCCTGCGCCTGGAAGACGGACAGACCCTGCGGGCACGCTCCATCATCGTGGCAACCGGCGTGCGCTATCGCAAGCTCGATCTGCCCAACTACGACGACTTCGAGGGGCAAGGCATTCACTACGCCGCAACCCCCATCGAACAGAAGCTGTGTCTGAATGAAGAAGTCGTCGTCGTCGGCGGTGGCAACTCTGCCGGGCAGGCCGCAGTCTTCCTTTCGCGCAGCGTGGCGCACGTACACATACTCGTGCGCGGCCATGGTCTGGCAGCCACCATGTCCGATTACCTGGTGCAGCGTCTGATGTCGTCGCCGAAGGTCACCTTGCATGCCCGCAGCGAAGTGACGGCGCTCGAAGGCAAGCCATTCCTGCAGCAGGTCACCTTCACCCATCGCGACACCGGCGCATCCACCACCCGGCCGGTTTCAAACCTGTTTGTCATGATCGGTGCCGAACCCAACACCGACTGGCTCGATGGTTGCCTGGAACTGGACCGCACCGGCTTCGTCAAGACCGGCTATGACACCAACGGGCAATTGCTGCGCTCGGCGTATGCAACGACATTGCCAGGCGTCTATGCCGTCGGCGACGTGCGCTCAGGCTCGGTCAAGCGCGTCGCCTCCAGCGTCGGCGAAGGCTCCGTAGTCGTGCAGGCAATCCACCAGTACCTGCACCCCGAGCCTGTCTGATCCAGGCCCTGTCTGCGCGAATCTACGCGACGACCAGCCCGACAGGTTTGACCTTCGGCACCAGGGTGCCGCCCTTGCGTGCACGCTTGCCGCGACAGGCTTCCAGCGCCACGCCCTTGACGATCATGTCGATCTCCTTGCCGCCGCGACCTGCACCGAGCACCTTGACGGCGTCGGTCGGCGGGCAGCAGATGGCGACGAGCTCTTCCTTCTCATCGAGCCCCATGACGATCATGCCGCGACCACGCGCCATGACTTTCATCTCGGCGCGCGGGAAGTACAGCAGGCGGCCGTTGCCGGAAACCGCGGCGATCCATTCGCCGAGCACGCGTGTCGGCGCAAGCACGGTTTCCTTGTCCTCCAGCGTCATGAAGGCCTTGCCCGCACGCTGACGGCTGACGAGTTCTTCGAGCTTGGTGATGAAGCCGTAGCTGCCGGAGTTGGCGAAGAAGTATTCGGCTGCGGGATCGTCGGTGAGCGCCTGCGCCACGCGGGCGCCGGGCTGCAACTCGATGAGCGAGCTGATCGGCACACCATCACCACGACCGCCCGGCAGATCGCCTATGCGAACGGAATAGGCGCGCCCCATGGTATCGATCAGCAGCAATGGCCATGTGGTGCGCGCTTCCGCAACGAGGAAAGCGCTGTCGCCGCTCTTGTAGGTCAGTGTCAGCGGATCGATGCCATGACCCTGGCGTGTGCGCGCCCAGCCATTCTTCGACAGGATGACAGTGACGGGTTCGTCCAGCACGGGCGCTTCGATATTCGAAACGGATGCGGCGGCTTCGATGAGCGTGCGACGGTCGTCGCCGTATTTCCTGGTGTCCTCGGTAATTTCCTTGACGATCAACCGGGTCATTGCATTGCGGTTTTCGAGCAGTTCGATCAGACCGGTGCGCTCTTCGCGCAGGGCCGACAGCTCCTTTTCGATTGCGATGTATTCGAGCTTGGCAAGCTGACGCAGGCGGATTTCGAGAATGTCTTCCGCCTGCATTTCGGACAACCCGAAACGCGCGATCAACTCGGCTTTGGGCTCGTCCGCTTCGCGAATGACCTTGATGATTTCGTCGATATGCAACCAGGCGATCTGGCGGCCTTCGAGAATGTGGATGCGGCGCTCGACCTGGCCGAGACGATGGCGCGTGCGGCGCTCGACCGTGGCAAAGCGGAAAGCGATCCACTCGCTGATCAGGGCCTTGATGCCCTTCTGCCCTGGCCGACCATCGAGCCCGATCGCCGTGAAGTTCATTGGCACCGACGCTTCGAGCGAGGTGTGCGCAAGCAACACGCGCATCAGGTCGTCAGGCTCCTGCGTACGCGTCTTGGGTTCGAGTACGAGGCGCACGGCAGCCTTGTCGGAACTTTCGTCACGTGCAGCATCGAGCACACCTAGCAACAGGGCTTTGTTGTTCTTCTCGTCCTGGCTGATTTCTTTCTTGCCAGCCTTCGGTTGCGGATTGGTGACTGCTTCGATTTCAGCGAGCACCTTGGCCGTCGACACGCCGTGCGGCATTTCGTCCACGATGATGCGCCACGCACCACGCGCCAGTTGCTCGACACGCCAGCGCGCGCGCATGCGGATCGAGCCGCGGCCGCTTTCGTATGCATCGCGAATCGTGCTGTCCGGCGAGATGATCTGACCACCGCCGGGAAAGTCCGGGGCCGGCATCACACTGCGGATTTCCTCCAGCGTGGCGTTGGGTTTCTTGATGAGCAGTTGCGCCGCCGCAGCGACCTCGCGCAGATTATGCGGCTGGCATTCTGTTGCCATACCCACGGCGATACCCGACGAGCCATTGAGCAGCAGCATCGGCAAACGCGCCGGCAGCAGCTTCGGCTCTTCATCACCACCGTCGTAATTCGGCACGAAATCCACCGTGCCCATTTCGATCTCGGACAGCAGCAATTCGGCCAGCGGCGTGAGACGCATCTCGGTGTAGCGCATCGCCGCTGCACCATCGCCGTCGCGCGAGCCGAAATTGCCCTGCCCATCGATCAGCGGATAGCGCAACGAGAAATCCTGCGCCAGGCGCACGGACGCGTCATAGATCGACGAGTCACCGTGCGGATGCAGCTTGCCCATGACGTCACCGACCACGCGTGCCGATTTGACCGGCTTGGACGTGGGCGACAGACGCATGCGATGCATGGTGTAAAGGATGCGGCGCTGCACTGGCTTCATGCCGTCTTCAACCTGCGGCAAGGCACGGCCACGCACCACGCTCATGGCGTAGGCGAGATAGGCGCGTTCGGCGAAGGCGGCGATCGGCAGGTGATCGTCGGGCAGCTCGGTAAGGCCCGGGGGTAGTCCCGGTGGCAGCGGCGGTTCGGCTGGGGTGCTGGCAACCGGTGGTGGCGCGGCGACGACTTCTTCGTCGCCAAACAGATCGGGTTCTTGCTCGTTGTGCATGTGCGGCAGGGTCAAATTGAAATGGAAGTAGAATCAGTCCGGGCCAAGGCCAGACGGCGTCAGGTATTGCTGTGCGGTGACGATAAAGATACTGAGCGGCATCGGCAGTCATGCGGCGACACCCGACAAAGCGGTGATGATTATCGCAGCTACTTTCGTCATCGGGGCGCCTCTCAGGCTTCGCGGCATTTGCCGTCGATCCCTTTGTCGGCAAATCGCTTGACGCTGCTTCGCTTCAAACGTTACCGTCGCGCAGGAATATCCTGCCAGGCCGGTGTTTTACCGTCGTTTTTGCCAGATCACCGTTGGTTTGTTTCTGGTCTACTTCGGGTTTACTTCTTTCTCGTGGCCATTTACAGGAGTCGCAGGAGTTTGAACAGCATGCCCCTTTCGATGTGGCTCGGCACCTGGCCCGGATCAGCACAGAGCTCGTGGACAGGATCTGGAGCCCGCCAACCGAACCCGCGCATGGCGCTCCCGGCATCACCCCTTCTCTCTTTTCTTGCGGCCATTTTTCTTGCTCTGGCGGCGCTGGCGCCTGCCCATGCCGCCGTTCTGGCAGGCGGGCGTTTCGTTGAGGCTGACGGCTGGAAGGCGCGTATTACTGTCGATTGCCTGCTCAAGGACAAACTTTGCGGCAGCTTTCGTTACGAGACCCAGGGCTGCGAAGGGGATCTCATCTATACAGGCGAGACCGCCGGCGGTTTCGAATTTCGTGCCGAACTTCGCGCTGGCCGTTGCCTGCCCGGCTGCACAGTACAAGTATCCAGCGACTTCAAACGCTATGCCGAGATCTGCAAGGACAGCAGGCATGATGGAACGCTCGTCTCTGCCGACCCGCCTGCAGTTGCGCCAGCAATACCGGTCTCCGCTGCACCGCCGGTCTCTGCCTCTGACACGGCCCCTGCTACCACGACTCCTGTACCCGCAACGGTGGTGCTTGTCGCGCCGACGATAACCAGCGCGCAAGCCGAAGTCCCGGCCACGCCGGCCGTGGCGCCAGCCCCCGCCGTCAGCGTGGCGCCGGGAACTGCCGCGGGCAAAGGGGTCGAACGTGTCGAACGCACTGGCGACTCCACAATGAAGGGTGATTTCACGCTGGACAGCAAGACCGGCACGGTAAGCGGCAAGGTGCGCATCGACTGGGACAATGGCAATAGCTTCGACGGCACCATGATCAACGGCAAGCGCAATGGCAAAGGCCGCTTCGTGTGGTCCAACGGCCAGTCATACGACGGCGACTGGCGCGACGACGTGGCCGACGGCAATGCAGTCATGGTGTTCGCCAACGGTGATCGCTACCAGGGTCAGGTGAAGGACGGCGTGCCCGACGGTCGTGGCCGCAAGCAGTTCTCCAACGGCGACAGCTACGAGGGGCAATTCACGAAAGGCGTCGCCGACATCGAAGGTACATATACCGAAAAGAGCGGCAGCCGTTACAGCGGCCAGTGGAAAGCCGGCATCAAGAACGGACGCGGCAGGTTCGCATGGATTGAAGGCCAGAGCTACGAGGGAGAGTGGGTCGCCGACAAACCCGAAGGCAAGGGCGTGATCAGCTTTGCCAATGGTGATCGTTATGACGGACAAATCAGCAATGGCTTGCC
This sequence comes from Rhodocyclales bacterium, assembly GCA_028292485.1. Taxonomy (GTDB): domain Bacteria; phylum Pseudomonadota; class Gammaproteobacteria; order Burkholderiales; family Rhodocyclaceae; genus Viridibacterium. The sequence continues at coordinate 12,647 of JAQGMG010000032.1, forward strand.
GCAAGGGATGGGCGTGAAAACCTATGCTTCATCGCAAGATCGCTACGAAGGCAATTTCATGCTGGGTGAAGCGCAGGGCGAAGGCGTCTACCGCTGGAAAAATGGCGACGCTTACGATGGCAACTGGCTGAAAGGCAAGAAGGCTGGCCAGGGGCGCTACACCTGGACTAATGGCGATTACTGGGAGGGCGTCTTTACGGACGACAGGCAGACAGAGGCAGGCCGTCTCTATTTCACGCCTACGATCGTCGCCTCAGGGGCAGACGTCGAGAAGGTTGCCAAGCAAACCAATGCCATGGCGGCCGCGACCGACACCACGCCCGGCAAGGCTCAGACTGGCAAACCGACCGACAGGCAGTTTGACCATACCAAGCTGCTTGCCATCCCCATGGTTGCCAAGGAACTGCGTGATTGTTCGCGCAAGGATGCCAACGATTGCGCAACGCGGGTCGTCAATGACGTTGTCAACGACGCCTTGTTCCCTCACAAATGGCAAATCATGTCCTCGGAAAAAGATCCCAAGGGCAAGGCCTCGGTCTTCGAAGTGGATACCAATTCCGTACTCGAAGCCGGCAATGTCTTTTCCTGGCTGCGCTCCGGCGATGGCATGACGAGCGCACGCAATATCGGCATCAAATACGATTGCAGGGCTCAATCCCTGGAAATACAGCTGATCTATAACTGCTCGGGCAGCCAGCTGCAGACTTGCGTGCTCGACCCCAGCATCGAAAAATATGCGGGCAAGGTCATCCCGGCGACTGACATCAAGAGTTGGTTCAAAGGTGCGTGCGAACGTTGATGCCGGCATGCGGCGACTGTGCAATCGCCCATGATCGCTTGATGAAATGGGCGCCGACCGTCTACATTCCGGTCTACAGTCCGGTTTCGGACAAGTTCCAAACAATCAAACAAAAATGAACAACAGGACGGGACCACACGGTGGCTGACGAACCGCACAGCAACAGCACCGTGATACTCGGCGGTGGCGCTGCCAAGCCCAAGGGCGAATCGTCAGGCATGCATCAGAACGCCCTGCCGGTTGGCACCATGCTGGGCGAGTTCGAGATCATCAGCCTGATCGGCGAAGGCGGTTTCGGCATCGTCTATCTCGCACAGGATCACTCTCTCCACCGCAAGGTAGCGCTCAAGGAATACATGCCGGCCTCGCTGGCCTCTCGCGCGCATGACTCATCGGTAACGGTGCGCTCGGAACGGCAACGCGAGACTTTCGGCATTGGCCTGCGCAGCTTCGTGAATGAAGCGCGCATCCTCGCCCAGTTCGATCATGCCGCCCTGGTCAAGGTCTATCGCTTCTGGGAAGCCAATGGCACTGCCTACATGGTGATGCCGTACTTCAGCGGCCAGACCCTTCAGGACGTACTGCGGACACGCGACAAGGCGCCGGAAGAAGCATGGATCCGCAAGATCCTGTTGCCGGTCATGGATGCGCTGGAGATCATCCACGAGGACAAGTGCTACCACCGCGACATCGCGCCAGACAACATCATGTTGCTCGCCGACGAGCGGCCCGTGCTGCTTGACTTCGGTGCCGCGCGGCGCGTCATCAGCGACATGACGCAGGCATTGACCGTCATTCTGAAGCCCGGCTACGCACCTATCGAGCAGTACGCCGAAATGCCCGGCATGAAGCAAGGCCCGTGGACCGACGTCTATGCGCTGGCTGCCGTCGTCTACTTCATGATCCTCAATCGCAAGCCGCCGCCTGCGGTGGGCCGCATGATGCAGGACAGTTACGAGCCCCTGACACTCAGCGAAATGGCCGGGCAATACAGCGACCGCTTTTTGCAGGGCATCGACAAATGCCTCAACGTCAAAGCCGAGGATCGTCCACAAAGCATTGCGGAAATGCGCATTGCCATCGGCTTTGGTCCGAGCACCGGCCTGACCGAACAGGCATTGCGCAAATCGAAAAAGAGCGCAAAACCAGCCCCCCCGGCGCCCGTCAGAGCGGCTACAGCGAACACGGCATCTGACGAAGCCAGCACCAGGGATACCAGGCTGCCCCTGCTGATCGGCGCCGGCGTCGTGATTGCCGCAGCGCTGGCAGGCGGTTACGCGTATTACGCGAAACATCAGGCAACAGGTAGTGATGCAACTGTTGTAGCCAAGCTACCGGACACACCGATCGTCCCGAAACAGGCTGTACCGGCAAACAAGGCAGCAACGAGCGCGGCGCCATTCAATTCGGCCGCTGCGTCGGTCGCTGCTCCGTCCGTGTCCCCTGTGCCGCCAGCACCACTATTCACCACGCTGGCCGCAGCACTCGATGGTGCAAACGCCGCTGCCGATACACGCATGGGCGTCTCGCTGGAAGCGCCGAAGAGCCTGGTTGCAGACAGTGCGCTGACACTCTCTGCCAGCAGCAAATCCGATGGCTTCCTCTACACGTATTTGTGGGACCAGAGCGAAGACAGGATCTACCGCCTCCTCCCCAACGAAAAAGACCCCGACAATGCGATCAAGGCCAACAGCACACTGAGCCTGCCGAGCAGCAAATCAGCCCCTGCCTGGAAATTCGCCGCAAAAGAGCCGCTCGGCAAATGGCGTGTTTTTTCGATACTGTCCGAAAAGCCTCGCGATTTCTCCAAGGCTGCATTCACGCGTCAAGGCGATTTTCTTGTCGCCGAACGCAAGGCCCTCGAATCCCGGCTCTCCACTGCCGGCCTGCCCGGCTTGTTTGGCACACCGCAATGCGCGGCAGGTCTGGAGTGCCGTGATCACTATGCCATTGGCTCAGCTGTCATCACGGAAATGGCTGCTCCGGCTGTCAAACCCGTAGCGCCTGCGCCCGTCACCAAACCGGCTGTTCCACAAACTGCACCAGGCAAGAAGAAGCCCGACTCAGAGCGCGAATACATGAAACGCCTCAACAAGGATCTGGACAATCTGTTGGGCAAATAACGGGGCAGCTCATACCCGCACGTGGTTGATGGCGATATTCAATAGTCAGTTGATGGTTTCGACGAGGGGATAGCTAGTGTTGCTGCGCATTACCGTTCTTCAATATAAAGGCGCACCGCCCGCGACGGCGCTCGCCTATATATTTGACGTGCGTGGCGGCAGTATCGGGCGCGAAGACTGCAACCTCACCCTGCCGGATGCGACACGCGTGCTGTCGCGCGTCCAGGCGCAAATCGTCTTCGCCGATGGCTTGTTCAAGCTGCTGGACCAGGGCGGCAATCCGTCAGTGGTGAACAGCCTGCGCGTAGGCCGCGGCAATTCGCGCGTCCTGTATGACGGCGACATCATAGAAATCGGCGACTACAAGCTGCGGGTCAAGTCCATCGGCAGCACGGTTCCGGCCAACAATGTCGACAGCGCGCCGCAACGCACGCAGCTGCCGATGCCAGGCGAAGAGCTCGCGCCGCCGATACTGCTCGATCACGACGAACTCGTTGGTGGCGCCGCGCCAATCGCCCAGCTAGCACCTGCTCCGGATACCGAAGTGGATGCACTCGAAATGACTTTCGACATGGACGTCGATTTCGACGATGACGAAGGCATCATTGCGGGCGAAGGCGGAAATAACGATCTCGACAAGCAGGACGATCCGAACGCCACAGTCGGCATCGACAGTCCGATGGGACTGCCGCACGGCCGTGATGGTGACGACACACCGGATCATGCCTTCCCGGAAGTCATGCTGGCTGCCCACGAACTGCAGCCAGACATGAGTGCCGAACAAGCGGCGATGCTGACCAGCCTGTGTCTCGGACTAGGCCTGACGGCACCGGAAATCGCCGGGAAAATGCTGCCGCAACACATGGGCATCGTCATGCGCAGAGCCATGCAACAGGCCCTCGCTGGCGTGCTGGAACGCTTCACTCCCGCAGATCTGGAAAAGCGCCTGGCCGATCGCGCACTGCTGCTCGAAACCCCGCCGCCGCTCGACCGCAAGAGCAAACTGTGGGAACTGTTCGAGCAACGCCACGCCGAGATCTCGCACGAAGCAGAAGACTATTTTCATTCGCTGTTCGGCAGCGAATTCCGCAAAGCGTGCGAAGCACAGGTCGACCACCTGCAAGAGCACAATTGAACCGTACGAGACGCACATGCTTGCACTGAAAACAACTTACACATCGCAAACCGGCCAGCGCAAACGCAACGAGGACACCTGCGGTTACTGGACCTCGGACACCGCCTGTTGCTGGGTGGTATCGGACGGCGCTGGCGGTCATGGCAGCGGCGATGTCGCATCGCAACTGGTCGTCAATACCGCGCTGGAACAATTCTCCAGTCAGCAGGAAGTCAGTGAACAAGCCGTCACCGATCTGACCACCGGCGCTCATGCTGCCGTCATGGCGCACAAACACAGCAATCCGGACGGCGACGACATGCACGCCACCGTGGCCGTCCTGCTGATCGATGCAGAAACGGGTAATGCGGTATGGGCACACGTCGGCGACACCCGGCTCTACCTGTTCCGCCGCCGAAAAATTGCGCTGCAGACGCGCGACCACAGCCTCGTGCAACAGCTCGTCGACGCCGGCTACGGCGGTGAGGACATCATCCGCACCCACCCACAACGCAATATGCTGACGTCGGCCATCGGCAGCGGCGACGAGCTGACCATCAGCGTCTCAGGCGCACCGGTGCTTGTTGAAGAAGGCGACGTCTTCCTGATGTGCACGGACGGCTGGTGGGAATACGTCGAGGAACGCGTCATGGAACAAATGCTTCAGGACGCCAACACGGCCCAGGAATGGCTGGATGTCATGGCCGCACGCGTCGAAGCCAGCGCCAAGGAAAACGCCGACAACTACACAGCGGTAGTCGTGGTAGTTGGCGAGTTCGCAAGGGTTACGACGGCGATACGCACCTGAACCGGCAAGGCCGGTATGTGATTTGAATCTACAAACCAATGTGTCATTCCAGCTTTCGCCGAAATAACAAACCACCAAGGCGCCACCCGTGTTTCCGTCATTCCCGCGAAGGCGGGAATCCAGTGGCGTTCGATACTCCCAAACAGAGCCACTGGACTCTTGCCGTCGCGCACTACTCTCCGTAATAAATCTGCCATTACGTACAGAGCCTCATGGCGCAGAAAAACCTCTCACTCCGTCATTCCGGCGAAAGCCGGAATCCAGTACGGAGCCTCCGAGCCTGGATCCCGGCTTTCGCCGGGATGACAACCTTTGCCAAAGTCGTTTGTCATTCCCACGCATGAAGTAATCAGGCATTTCCGCGCCAGCAAAAAGCGCGAGCAAACTCAACAACGGAGTATTTGCATCGAAACTATTCGATGTCTTGCCATACGTGCTTGTGCCTCTTCAAGTGAGAATCAAGCGGCTTTAGCGAAGTCAGACGACGTTGCTAAATATTCACAAGCCGATGAATTACATCCGCGCTTCCTTGGCTAGATCTACATCATCTGACTTAGACGGGTTTCGAATTATTTTGTCCAAAGTATCTGTCGTCATATGGCGATAAAGCATTTTGTTCCAACGACGAGTTAGGTCTTCGGGAAAATTCATTGCATTTTGAATATTTCGTGCACGTTGAATTGATAACGAATGCGTGTCCCCACGTTGAAGTTGATTCATTGCTTCAGCCTTAGAGTCTCGCTTTATCCAAGACTGAATCCATTGCTGAAGCATGCGTCTTCCGTTATCTCCGCCCTTCAATAACATTACTGTAGCAAACTGATCCGCCATATCTTCTTCACTGGAACCCGGCTCTCCCCAACGATTTAAAAGAGAATGTCCGTATTCATGAAGTAGTGTGGCGACTAAAGCGCCATTATTGTTTTGCGCTACAAACTCTTGAATTAATTCCCAGCAGAAAGTGATATCAGCCGTATTGTGATCAGAAAAAGCATTTGATTGCCCGCATGACTTAACGTAGAGATTGAAGTCTGCACCCTTAAAAATGGCGCTTAAATTTGATTGAATTTTTTCGAGTGGAGCTTGTATCTTTGTAAGCTCGTTATCTGTGAGACTCTTTCTGTACCTCAAACTAATCACTATATTTTTTGTAATGAACTCGGCATAGCTATTATCAAGAATTAGAGATTTACTTCCCGATTCAGCAACGGTGCTTTTTATTACTATTGGAGTCTTTGACCTAAAACTTCCCTCACATGGTGAACCCGCACGGTATTCCTTCGCCGCATCTGCACTGACAATGCACGCCGTTATGTCGTTGTAAACTTCATTTGAAGCAACGATTCGAATTGCCAATTGATCACCAGTGCGCCACGTTCCAATTGGAACGAGCTTCATTTGCAAAGGAGGCACCGTTTCTCTCAGTTGAACTTGACCGTCCAAAGACCTATCTACTTGTACAATCGCAGCCAAGCCGCAACGGCAGAAGCAAACGCTTAATGCTGCGAGCAGTAAATTACAGCGCATGTGGAATCCAGTTCAAAATACCTTGGTACTTCCCTGCCATCAGGTGAGCATTTACGACCTTACGCAAACGCATATGCAAACTGCTTGTCGGCAACGCTGACATCCACCGTTGCAATCGGCGTTCCTTCCATCATGCGCGTCAGGAATTCGCGGCTCAGGTCGGGCAGCATCGTATTGGTAAGAATCGCATCGATCATGCGACCACCCGATTCCGTTTCGGTACAACGGCTGACCACCAGCTTGATGACTTCCGGCGTGTAGTTGAAGCTGACCTTGTGACGCGCTTCGATACGCTTCTTGATGCGGTCGAGCTGCAGCTTGACGATGCGGCCGAGCATTTCATCGCTGAGCGGGTAGTACGGAATCGTCACCAGACGCCCAAGCAGTGCCGGCGGGAAAATCTTCAGCAATGGTTCGCGTAGTGCCTTGGTGAGCCCTTCTGCGTCGGGCATCAAATCCGGATCCTTGCACATGCCGGCAATCAGGTCAGTACCGGCATTGGTTGTCAGCAGGATCAGGGTGTTCTTGAAGTCGATGAAGCGCCCCTCGCCGTCTTCCATGAAGCCCTTGTCGAAAACCTGGAAGAACATTTCGTGCACATCGCTGTGCGCCTTCTCGACTTCATCGAGCAGGACAACGGAATATGGCTTGCGACGCACCGCTTCGGTCAGCACACCGCCCTCGCCGTAACCGACGTAGCCGGGTGGCGCGCCTTTGAGCGTGGACACGGTGTGCGCTTCCTGGAACTCGCTCATATTGATGGTGATGAGATTCTGGATGCCGCCGTAGAGCGCTTCAGCCAGCGCCAGTGCGGTTTCCGTTTTACCGACGCCCGAGGTGCCTGCCAGCATGAAGACACCGATTGGCTTGCTCGGATTGTCGAGCCCCGCGCGTGAAGTCTGGATACGTTTGGCGATCATCTCCATGGCATGGTCCTGGCCAATCACGCGCGTGGCGAGATTGGCGGCCAGGTTGAGGACGGTTTCGACTTCGTTACGCGCCATGCGGCCCACCGGAATACCGGTCCAGTCGCCCACCACGCTGGCAACGGATTGGTAATCGACGGTCGGCAGAATCAACGGGCTTTCACCTTGCAGGGCAGTCAGCTTGTCCTGCACGCCCTTCAGTTGAGCGAGCAGCGCTTCGCGATCTTCTTCGGGCTGCTGGGCGGCCTCTTTGGCTGCCTCATTTTCTGCATGCGGAGCGACTGTTTCGACGACTGCTTCGGCCGCAGCTTCGAGCTTGCTGCCGGTGCGTTCGACGGGTTGCAGACCCGCACGCAGCTTGGCGCGGATCGCAAGCAGTTCGTCGACCAGCGTCTTTTCTTCCTTCCAGCGCGTATCCAGACCGACGAGACGTTCTTTCTCGTGCGTCAGCAACTCCGTGCATTGCGCTTCGCGCTCCACGGTATCGATGCCGATGGCATTTTCGCGACCAATGATGGCGAGCTCGGTTTCCAGCGCTTCGATGCGACGCTGGCAGTCTTCGACCTCGGCTGGCGTGGCATGCAGGCTCACCGCAACGCGCGCACAGGCGGTATCCAGGAGGCTCACAGCTTTATCCGGCAACTGGCGCGCCGGGATGTAGCGGTGCGACAGCTTCACGGCTGCTTCGAGCGCCTCGTCGAGGATCTGCACCTTGTGGTGCTTCTCCATCATTGTCGCCACGCCACGCAGCATGAGAATGCCCTTCTCCTCCGACGGCTCGTCGACCTGCACGACCTGGAAGCGGCGTGTCAGCGCCGGGTCTTTCTCGAAGTATTTCTTGTACTCGGCGAAAGTGGTTGCTGCCACCGTGCGCAAGGTGCCGCGTGCCAAAGCCGGCTTGAGCAGGTTGGCAGCATCGCCCGTCCCCGCTGCACCACCGGCGCCGACGAGGGTATGTGCTTCGTCGATGAACAGGATGATGGGCTTGGGCGAAGCCTGCACTTCGTCGATGACCTGACGCAGGCGCTGCTCGAATTCGCCCTTCATGCTGGCACCGGCTTGCAACAAGCCGATATCCAGCGTGCGTAGCTCCACATCTTTCAACGATGGCGGTACGTCGCCCTTGACGATGCGTTGCGCAAAGCCTTCAACCACCGCCGTCTTGCCGACGCCAGCCTCGCCGGTGAGGATCGGGTTGTTCTGCCGACGGCGCATGAGGATGTCGATAACCTGGCGAATCTCTTCATCGCGGCCGACGATGGGGTCCATCTTGCCGCTGCGAGCCTGCTCGGTGAGATCGATGGTGAAGCGCTTGAGCGCGTCCTGCTTGCCCATCTGCGCGGGCGCCATGGAATCGCTGGCTTCGCCGGGCTGCGAGCTCAGCGAGCTGCCATCGCGCGGCGCCATCTGTTCTTCGGGCGAGCCGGAGACGATCGATACGAAATCTTCGGCCAGCGTATCCGGGCGGATGCGTTCGAACTGCTTGGAGATGCCCAACAAGGCGTTACGCAAGCTCGGTGTCTTGAGCATGCCGACGACGAGATGGCCGGTGCGCACCTGCGGCTCCTTGAACATCAGCGAGCCATAGACCCAACCGCGCTCCACGGCGTTTTCCAGATTAGAGGACAAGTCAGAGATAGAGGTCGAGCCACGTGGCAGCCTGTCCAACGCGTCCGTCATATCCTTGGCAAGCCGCGCAGCATCAAGCTCGAAATGCTTGATGATGTGGTGCAGATCAGAGTCTGCGCTCTGCAGTATCTGCTGCAGCCAATGGTCGAGCTCTACATAGGGATTGCCACGCAGTTTGCAGAAGACGGTAGCGCCTTCCATGGCTTTGTATGCAAGGCTGTTAAGTTTGCCAAACAGGGCTACCCGGCTGATCTCGCTCATTTGAAACTTCTCCCGATAATCGCAAGCCCGTGTGGGACTGCGGTAGTTATTCTGATGATCCGACTACAAAACTGCTCCGAGCCGCCCTACGCAGCTTGCATCGATGAATCTTGTCGCTTCAACAAGCGCTCTACATCCAGTATCAACTCGCCCGCATCACCCGCCTGCGTGCGCTTGCCAAGCCTGCTGGTCCAGCCGAGTCGCCCCGATTTTGCAAGCTTCGTAGCGGGCAACTCCTCACGTTTGAGTAGCAGGCGAGCGTCCCAGAACAGCTCGCCATTGGTGTACAGCCGCACCCAGTCGAGCAGCGCGGGCAAGGCCTTGCCGGTCGGGAGGAAGTCTTCGAACTGCTGCCATGTCAGCGGGCCGATATGCAGGCGGAATTTCCCCTGCCGATCCCACACACGCTTGCCAATCACGGTGGTGCGGCCCAGCTGATTATTGCGCAGCTGCGATTGCTCGCTTTCCGGCAATGCCATCCAGTGACCGACATACTGCTCGACGCTTATCGGCAGTTTGAAAAACTCCGTCAATATGGCAGCAAGCCCATCGGCATTGCGCACCTGCCGGCCCAGCGCGCCTGCATGAAACATCTTGGCGTTGTCGGGAATCGCATCGCGCTGACGCAATGAAGGCATGCCGTGACCGACCAGTGCACCGACATATACGGCAAAGCGATCGTCGGCGCGGCGGTCAAGATTCACCGTCGGCTGCGCTTGTGCCCAGCTGCGATAGAACAGCGAGAGGAAACGGTGATGGATGATGTCGAGGAAGCGCGCGAACGTCGCGTCGCCGACATGCATCAGGCGATGGCGCGCGTACTCGGTGAGATGCAAGGGCAGCGGCCCGTTTGGCCCGAGCAAGCCAAAAAAGCGCACTTCCAGCCGGGGCGGCGCGCTGCCCTCGCGCACGAACGCTGACAGGCTGGCCGGCGCGAAGGACATCGAAGGCTCCTGCCCAAGACGGATCGGCTCGTCTGCGGGACGCAGGGCCATGCCCCAACGCGGCTTGTCCGGGAAATGACATTCGAGTTTTCGCATCGCCTGGAAGAAATCGTAGGAATACGGTTTCTTTTCCAGCGCATCGAACAGAGCTTGAGAATCGGCTAGATGATCGGTCTTTGTCCGCACCGTGGCCCCCACCGCATGATTTGTCCGCGCGTCAGCGATCGCAATTCCGTTTGCGTAAAGCTGTTGATCGATGCATGCCGCGCAAAGAAATGCTCCATCACGCAACCGAACAGGAAGGCGCCGCCGCCTTCAAATGCGAGTTCATCGACTTCCAGCGTCACCTGCAAGCCGCGGCCGAAGCAGATCGGGCCGGGAAACGGCAGACGCGCCACGACGGGTGCGACGCTGACCGACTTCATGCCATCGACCTGGCGCTTCAGGCCCGAATCGCCGGTCGTTGCGTACAAGGCCAGCATCTCGCGCAAGGCGCTGGCGCCCTCTTCGCGATTGGTATCGAGCAATGACAGATAGTTAAGCGATAAATGACTGATCAGGCGCCACGCGACCGAGCCTTCAGCCAGCATCGAATACGGCCGCGAAGGGCCGCGCACGCTGCGGATCGATTCGACCGGAGCGGCGATATCCAGCGAGAAATCGGTCTTGCCACCGCCCAGCGGCATGAGGATGGGCAGATCACGATTGGTACACAAGGCCTGGATCGATAGCTGGCGCAGATCGGCACGATACGGCGCCTCGCGCGGATCGACCAGCGACAGGAAAATCTCGCTGCCGATATAGCCGGTACGTGGCCCGGTGCGCTTCTGCTTTTCCGAATACAGGCGCGGCTCGCGACGCGTCGTGTAATAGGCGTTGTCGTGGCCGAGGTCGGAATGGTAATCGGCGTAGAACGGCAGAAAACGCTGCTCGTCGCGCGCGCCACTGGCGTGGCCACTGACCTCCGTCAGCTCGTAGATTTCGTAATCGAGCGGACTGGTGCGATCCGGCACCACGTGGAACTCGTGCGAGCTATCGTTGATGTGGATGCGGTCGGCGCGTTTGGGGAACAGGTTGATCGCCGGCGTACAGTGCAGCAGCAGATTGCTGGCGTCGACGACGCTCTCCAGCATCGCGTCACCCTGGCCGAACAGGATGACCACTTCCACTTCAGTCACGGCATGTGCCAAGGCCGGGGCAAGATCCGACACCTCGAAGAACATGAAGCGCTCGGGGAAGGAAAAATACTCCTGCAGCAAACGGTAACCACCGAAACCGCGCGACTTGATCGGCAATAAGGCCTGATCGTCGTCAAAGCCCGTCAGCTGGACTTTTTCCGGTGGAATGAAATGCTGCCAGGCCGGCGTCGCGGTGCCAGCGGGCACTACCAGCGCACCCAGTGTGGAGGCGCCAATCAACTCGCAAAGCTTGTAGGCAATGTCGTGCGCGCCCCCGAGGTGCAAGGGCAGCTTGTCCAGGCTCAATTGATTGAACGTGAGGCCGCCGGTCGCGCGCAACGTGAAACGCAGACCGCCTTTCACGCGTCCCCGCAAAGGCAGCTTCGCCAGCGGCAGATCGGCAGCAAAGCTGAAATAGCGCGCCTGTACCAGCTCTAGTGGCCACAGCTGGATTTCATGTGCGGTGCGGAATTCGCAGGCTGCGCCATCGGATCCGACGGCTCTGCCTAGATCGCTGCGCAGCGGCGCACCGCGCGGCAGCGTGAAACCCTTGGCCAGATTGGTCTCACCAAGAATCGGGTTGAACTGCGCGATCAACATCGATGGTGTTGGCGCCAGATAATGCGGGTGCAGCATCTCCAGCAGGCGTTGCGTGAAACGCGGAAACTCGGCATCGAGCTTGAGCTGTACCCGTGCGGCGAGAAAGCCCGCGCCTTCGAGCAAGCGCTCGACATACGGGTCCGCCACCTCGATGCCGTCCATGCCAAGGCGCGCCGCAACCTTGGGAAACTGGCGTGCAAACTCTGCGCCCATTTCCCGCAGGTGTTGCAGCTCGAGGTTGTAATAGCGCAGCAAGCGCGGGTCCATGCCCATAGTTAGCGCCTGCTTCTCATCGTGGGTTTTTTATCGTGCGTCGTGAATTGCGCATCGGTCATTCTTATCGGCCACTCACTTCGTTGATCTGCACCTGGCCGGTTTCAAGATCCACTTCGGTACGCAGCATCAACTCCAGCGGTACCGGCTGCGCCCATATCGACGCCTCTATCCTGACGCTGACGACGTTATGCCAGTCGAGTACGCTGTCCTGCTGTACGGCTTCGACGCGCAACGTGCCTTCGACAATGCGCGGCTCGAAAGCCATCAGCGCCTCGCGCACAGCCTGCTCCAGGTCGGTGACATCGAGCGATGAAGCGGTTTCGCCAGAGAATGAGGGCATACCGTAGTTGAGTACCGAACGCTCGGCCTCGGTGTAGCCTGCGAGCCCGTCGCGCTCGGGCGGGCGGCTCGCATTGAGGAGCCATGAAAGGTCGCGCAACACGGCTTCGCGCAGTTGCGTCTTCGTGAGAATGCGGCTTTCCTTCGGCTCGAGCTTTTGGTCCGGATAGTCATCGCGCAGCCTGTCGAGCAAGGCCGGCTGCAGACGATCCTGGGGTAACAGCTCAGCCATCGACAGCGTCCGAATCCTGGGTGGATTCTTCGTCGGCCTCAATCACCGGCGTCAGCTCGATCTTGCGGGTATCCAGCAACGAGAAGTCGCCCGCGTCCGTCGTCCACAAACGTTGGCCGGAGCCATGGAAGACGCCGGCGGCGACCTCGTCCCACTCCGTCTTGCGCGCCAGCTGGATGAGACCATCGGTGCTGGACTGCGAGCCGGGGTAACGCGTGGGAATGACACCAACCGTTTCGCCACCATTCGCAAACTGGAAATGCGCGGGCGACCATACGAAGTCACGCAGGTCAGCCGGCTCCTCGATATCGATCTGGTTCAATCGCGAGAACGGCACCCAGTAATAGCGACCATTGATCACCGCTTCGCAGACAGGGCCGAGGCGCATGTCGGCATCGGCAATCCATTCGAAGGGCTTGCCGTCGATCTGTCCGGAAGTTGCAGGCGCCATCTCGAATGCCTGATCGCGCAGGGCCAGCGCGCCAGATGCGTCGCCACGGCCGGCCACCAGCATGGATTCAATCAACAGCGCCAACCACTGCTCGGGCTGACCGAATATGACGGGAGATTTGCGACCTTCGAATACTTCAGCACGCAACACTTCACAACGCACTGCTTCGCGATACATCTGTGCCATCGCCAGCGCCGAGGCGTCGAGCTCGGCCGCAACATTGAGCTGGGTCAGCGCGCGATCCCACTGACCGAGCACGGACAACAACTGGAACAGGAAAATACGCAGCTTGGCGTCGGACGGATTGGAGCGGATGCCCGCCTGAAGCTGTGCCAGGGCCGCTTCAGGATCACCGTCTCCAAGGCTCTTTTCGGCTTCTGCGATGGTGCTCATGTGCGATACCTCGATAGGACTGCGGAATGCTTATCTGGAGGCCGGTATTTCAGCCCAGCTTTATGACGGACTGATATCGGTTTCAAACAGCGAAGCGCCGCGCGAGCCGCCCTTGGACTCCTGCCCCTGGTACTGCACGGAGATTTTCTGGAAGCCGATGGATATCGATTCGATGACGGTCTCGCCGTCGGCAGCGGTCTGCAGATCGACCGAGCGAATCTGCGCCTTTTCCATCGTGATCTTGAGATATTCGATTGGCTCCGCACCGCTGACCTTGCGTACCGACAGCACAGCCTTCTTGATCGGCTCGTTCGAGCGCAGCGCCACCATCAGGGCTGTCGTGGCGCTATCCACGTCCTTCGTAAAGGTCAGTTCGCTGACGCTGATCTGATTGGAGCCCGACGACTTGCTGCCTGCCGAGATGCTGGCGCTGGCGTTGCCGCGCATGCCCCAGGACCAGGAAAGGACGTGTATCTCGTCAGGATGCGTGCTATCGATCGAATCGCCCTTGATCGGCCCAGTCCTTGCGCCGTCGATCTTCATGAACATGTCGCCGGAAGCCATTTACGTTCCTAACAAGATGGTGAAAAACATTCCGAATACATACGGCACGAACCGTGACCGGTCCGACGGAAAACCCGGCGAAGTGCGGCGGCGCGACATGCGTCGGCGTCGCCGCACCCGATCGGCAAATGGATCAGCCGATGGCCTTGTTGGAGGGGATGTCCCACGCTGCCGTAGAGGTCTTGCCTGCGGCGCCCTTGGCATCCTGCTCGGTGTACTCGACCTTGAATTTGGCGAAGTTCAGCGAGACGTTTTCGGTCAGACGATCTTCACCGCCGCTGCCACCGGTCGACAGCGAGCTGACGATCAGGTCTTCCAGGGTGATCTTGAGGTATTCGAGCGGGCTGTCACCGGCCTTGCGTACGGTCAGTACGGCCTTGTCGTAGTGGGTGCCCTTCGAAGCGGCCAGGATCAGCGGAGTCGTCGATTTGTCGACGTACTTGGTGATGGAAATATCCTGCACGCTGACCTTGCCAGCGCCAGCGCCGGTGCCGAGGTGCGCGTTGCCGGACTGGGACAGACCCCAGCTCCATGCGAGCACGTCGATTTCCTTGGCGTGCTTATCGTCCTTTGATTCGCCTTCGATGTTACCAATCTTGATGAACATATCGACTGCCATGATTACTCCCTTGAAGTTAGGTGACTACGCAAACGAGGTTAGCCTTGTCGCCATGCCGAGCAGCCGACAAACTGCAACCATCAATACCACTACCTGAAAACTGTCTGAAACAGCGGCGCCGAAGCGCCGCCAGTACGAGAATTACGCAGCCTTGGCCGAAGGCAGCTTGGAAACCAGACGCAGCGAAACCGTCAGGCCTTCCAGTTGGTAATGCGGACGCAGGAAGAACTTGGCCGAGTAGTAACCGGGGTTGCCCTCGATCTCTTCCACCACGACTTCAGCGGCCGACAGCGGACGACGCGCCTTGGTTTCTTCCGACGAGTGAGCAGGATCCCCATCGACGTAGTTCATGATCCAGTTCTGCAGCCAGCGCGCCATGTCGTCCTTTTCCTTGAACGAGCCAACCTTGTCGCGCACGATGCATTTCAGATAATGCGCAAAGCGGCAGCAGGCGAACAGGTAAGGCAGGCGTGCTGCCAGATTGGCGTTGGCGGTCGCATCCGCATCATCGTACTCGGCAGGTTTCTGCAGGGACTGGGCACCGATGAAGGCAGCAAAGTCGGAGTTCTTCTTGTGGATCAGCGGCATGAAACCGCTCTTCGCCAGTTCCGCTTCGCGACGATCGCTGATGGCGATTTCGGTCGGGCACTTCATGTCCACACCGCCATCATCGGTCGGGAAAGAATGTACCGGCAGGCCTTCAACCGAGCCGCCCGACTCGATGCCGCGAATACGCGAGCACCAGCCGTATTGCTTGAACGAGCGGTTGATATTCACCGCCATCGCGTAGGCCGAATTCGCCCATGTGTATTTGCTGTGATCGGCCGCACCGGTGTCTTCTTCGAAGTCGAATTCTTCAACCGGATTGGTCTTTGAACCGTAAGGGATACGACCCAGGAAACGCGGCATGGCCAGACCGATGTAGCGTGCGTCATCGGAGGCGCGCAGCGCACGCCAGCCGGCGTACTCAGGCGTCGAGAAAATCTTGGTCAGGTCACGCGGATTGGCGAGCTCCTGCCACGATTCCATTTGCATGGTTGTCGGCGAAGCGCCGGAGATGAACGGCGAATGTGCAGCGGCACAGACTTTGGCCATTTCGCCGAGCAGCTCCACGTCAGGCGGGCTATGGTCGAAGTGGTAGTCGCCGACGATGCAGCCAAAAGGCTCGCCGCCGAACTGACCGTACTCTTCTTCGTAAACACGCTTGAACAGCGGGCTTTGATCCCAGGCCGTGCCCTTGTAACGCTTGAGCGTCTTGCCAAGATCGACCTTGGAGATATTCATGACGCGAATCTTCAGCTGCTCATCGGTCTCGGTGTTGTTAACCAGGTGATGCAAACCGCGCCAGGCACCTTCCAGCTTCTGGAAATCAGCGTGGTGCATGATCTGGTTGATCTGTTCCGATAGCTTCTGATCGAGCTCGGCGATGATCGCTTCGATCGACTTGACGACGTCGGAACCGATCAGCGAAGTCTGCGACAGCGCCTGCTCGGCCAGCGTACGCACAGCGCGCGAAACGGCATCGCGGGCTTCGTCGGTCTTCGGTTTGAATTCACGCTGCAGCAGCGAATCAAGCTCGCCACCTTCGACCACCGCCCCTGACGAGGCTTCGTTTTGTGCTTGCGATTCAGCCATGCTGAACTCCTCTAATTCTCAAAATGATACGAATCAACGAACATGCAAGACGCATAGAGCATCCGGATGCCATGAATGCAGGCCCCCCGGAATGTTGCTCAGGCCGCGTCTTCAGGCTTCGGAGCACTGGCGAGGCTTTGCAGCAGCGCCGGGTCTTGCAGCACCTTGGCGATGAGATCCTCAGCGCCGCTCTTGCCATCCATATAGGTAATCAGGTTGGAGAGCTGCTGGCGCGCCGTTAGCAGCTTGTTGAGCGAGTCGACCTTGCGTGCCACAGCGGCGGGGGAGAAATCGTCCATGCTGTCGAAGGTCAATTCCACATTCAGGCTGCCCTCGCCCGTAAGCGTATTGGGAACCTGGAAGGCTACGCGCGGCTTCATGGATTTCATGCGGCTGTCGAAGTTGTCGACATCGATTTCGAGGAACTTGCGGTCCGCGACAGGGGCGAGGGGATCGACAGGCTTGCCCGAGAGATCGGCGAGAACGCCCATCACGAAAGGCAGTTGCACCTTCTTTTCGGCGCCGTACAGCTCGACGTCATATTCGATCTGAACGCGCGGGGCACGATTACGTGCGATGAATTTCTGACTGCTGGCCATGCTGACCCTCCCAAGGAAAAGTTTTGATTAACCCGTCACCCGATTCGCCGGGGCCGGCCCGGCATTGATCTGCCTCAATTCTCCGTTTTATTTAGCTGATCGCCAAGTGTTCGTTCAGCCTGCTGCAAACCATCGGGGGCAATCTCGTTGATTGCTTCCAGAAAGCTCATGTTCAAAACCCGCTTTGCCCGCCGCAACATGATCTGCGCCGGATTGCTGGGCTCGGCGCGATCGAGATACTGGATGAGCTTGTCGATGCCGGCAACGACATCCTGACGCGAGCGGACTTCACCCGGCCGCGACGCACCCCCGCCGCCATCGCCTTGCGCCGCGCCACCCGACTCTTCGCCGCCGGCCTCTTCGCTGCCGTGCGGCGCGATCAACAGGAATGCCTGACGCACGCTGTGCAGGATGGATTGCAGCGGCTTGAAATCGAGCGCACTGGCTGCGCCGACCTGCGTCTGCAAATAAGAAGAGAGTTTGACGACCAGCTGGATCGTGTCGTCGATGAGTGCGCCGAGCTCGGCATTTTGCTCAAGCGCCTCCGTCAGCATGCCGGAAACCTGTGACTCCGAATAAAGCTGCTCGCCTTCGCGCGCCTGCAGCTTGCCTTGCGACAGTTCGATGCCGCGCACGGTCAGGATGCCGGACTGGCGCGACTTGAGCAGCCAGCTGGCGCGCAGATCATCGAGAAAGGCATCGCCGGCCACGAGGGGCGCCAGTGCGTTGACGCGCATCGTCGGGTCGTTGTCGTCATCGGGGTCGAGGCCGGGATGAACGTTCTGCCAGTAGCGCTCCAGCAATCCGCTGATCAGCACCAGGCCGACCTGTGCCCCGGCAAAGCCCTGGGTCCTGACCAGGGCACGTGTGAAATAGGTGGCGACGCGTACGTCGCGGGTGCGCTGCATCAAGCCTTGTGCGAGTTTGAATACCTCGGGCCAGTCGGGGCCCTGCCCTTCGATCTTTACGCGCGTCCCGGTATCGGCGTTCGAGAATTCCTGTTCGGGCTGGGCGCGCGCAGCTTCTTCGAGCTGCATGAACTCCGCGTCATATTCCAGGTTCGGCCCGCAAGCCTCGTCGTCACCCAGAGGGGCCAGCAACGCCTCCACGTCTATATCTAGCAACATGCCACAGCCTTTCCAAGTCTGACAAAGTCTGATTTTCGCAAGCCGCCCGTTACATCTTCGAGCCGAGCGCAATCGTGCCACGCGCCACGCAGGTCGTGGGGTGCTCGGCGTAAATTTATCTGCGCGCGTTTATGACCCGGTATAACGCGGCGCGCCAGCGAATCGGGGCAGACCTGCCCGCTTGTACGTTCGCAAAGCAAAGAGGCTGGCTTCAATCCCTACCGTACGGAGCATCCTGTGGCGGCATATGTGATATGAAGTGCTCGCGCCGTCAAGCATAATCGGGCGCCTATATTAGGCACCTGAGTAGGTACCTGAGTACGCCCCTGAGTTATTGAAGAGTATTCAACACCACGGCCGGTCTGGACGAAGCTATCATCCGGGCATGCCGTTGCCGCTCCCGTGTTTGGGGGCTTAGCTGGAAACTCGGTTGCAAACCTCAGTTGAAATCTTTCGGGAAGGATGTCCTGCCGTGAAGCGTTCACTCTTCGCACTGCGTTTGCTTGGACTGGCGTTGCTGGTTACGGGCACCCTTGCAGGCTGCGCTGGCCTGTTTTCGTCTCCTACCATAGCGGTAGTTGCCATCGCGGCGGACGAGAAACTCAATGTCGATACGCGCGGACGCTCAACACCGGTCATGGTGCGGTATTACATTTTGAAGAATGATTCGGCGTTTAACTCCTCCGACTTCTTCTCGCTTTATGAAAAGGATCAGCAGACGCTGGGCGACGCCCTGCTGGCGCGCGAGGAGTTCACACTTCAGCCCGGCGAGAAGAAAGCCTTTCCGGCAAAAGACGTGGGGATGGGTCAGGTTTTCGCCATCATGGTGTCGTACCGCAATATTGATAAGGCTATCTGGCGAGCCGCTGTGCCATTGCCTGCCAAGAAGACCTCCACGATTCTGGTGAGCCTGAAAAACGATCAGGTCGCCATCAAGAGTGACCAGGTAAAGTTTGATGAAATCCCGCTCGACAAGCTGCCGTTCAGCAAGGCGCTGCCAAGCCAGGACAAGAAAAAGTAGCTAGACTCGAATTCCCTGTTTGCCGGCAGTACGGGAAAAGCCCCTTCAACCCGCTCATCCACTTATCGTTAAAGCGCGCACGCCATGTCCTGGTTCAGCAAAGTGGTCTGGTCAGAAGGCTTGTTCCTTCGGCCTCAACATTTCCAACAGCAGGATCGGCACATCGAGTGGCTGGTCGAGGCGCGCACGAAAAGCGCAGGCCCCTTCTTCTGGGGCTTCACCCATCTCGACATCGACGAAGCCGCGCTTAACATCGGCAAGATAGCCATCAAGTCGGCCAGCGGCATCCTGCCCGATGGCTCACCCTTCGATTTTCCTGCGGCTCACAACGGGCCAATCGCCTTCGACTTCCCCGCCGACGTCAAAGAATCCGTCGTGTGTCTGGCGCTGCCGATGCGCCGGCCGCTCATGGCCGAGTTCACCGACCCGATGGCGACCACCTCGGCGGCCGATCCGCTGGCGCGCTTCGATGTGCATGACGAAACCCTGCCCGACTCGGCGACGGCCAGCGCTGCGGCCGAGGTGGTACAGATCGGCCACCCGCGTCTGGTGCTCGACGCCGAGTCGCGCGTCTCCGATGCTTTCGTCAAGCTTGGCGTCATTCGCATCGTGGAGAGAAAGCCGGACAACAGCCTGCTGATCGATCGCGGCTACATCCCGCCGATGCTTGCCTGCAAGCAGGCGCCGCAACTGGCGACCATGCTGCGCGAAGTGCAAGGCCTGCTCAACCAGCGCGGTGATGCACTCGCCGGCAGGTTGTCGCAGACCGGCGCCGGCGGTGTCGCCGAGATTGCCGACTTCCTGTTCCTGATGACGGTCAATCGCCACCAGGCGGTATTCGATCATCTCGTGCAGATATCCCAATTGCATCCAGAGCGCCTCTACGCGCAACTCCTCGAACTAATGGGGGAACTCGCCACGCTGACCGCCAGCAATCGTCGGCCGCCGAACATGCCGACGTATCGGCACGACGCGCTGCAGGCCACCTTCGACCCGCTGATCCGCGAAGTACGCCGTGGCCTGTCGGCGATCCTCGAACAGAATGCCATCCAGATCGAATTGCAGGACCACCAGCAGGGCCGCTATGTCGGCATGATTCCCGACAAGGGCCTCCTGCGGCAGGCCGGCTTCGTCCTGTCGGTCAATGCACAGATACCCAGCGAGACATTGCGCGCGCGCTTCCCGGCCCAGGTCAAACTCGGCCCGGTGGAAAAGATCCGCGAACTGGTCAACCTGCAACTGCCCGGCATCGCCTTGCGCCCCCTGTCGGTAGCGCCACGCCAGATTCCGTTTCACGCCGGCTTTACCTATTTCGAGCTCGACAATACGGGCGACCTGTGGAAACAGCTGGACAGCTCCGGGGGCCTGGGCATGTATGTGTCGGGGGACTTTCCGGGACTGGAAGTTTCGCTGTGGGCGATTAGAGGTTAGTAGAGCGTATTAGAGACGATATCGTTCGAACAAGGCCATTCGTCATTCCCGCGAAAGCGGGAATCCACTCGGTTCGCATGAAGCACGTTCTCGCGTAGAAGTGGATTCCCGCTTTCGCGGGAATGACGGACTTGAGGTGCGTGGAGCACCGACGATAGGAACTCATGGCCAACGGCATGCCGTCGGCATCGATCAAACAGGGGGACATCCATAATATGACAAGCGACGATCCCTTCGGCCAGCTTCCTGCAGACCGGACACTGGTCATTCCCAATCCCGGTGCGCGGCCGGCCCGCCCGGTGGCAGGCGCAGCGCCCGGTGGTGCGCGCTTCAGCTTCGAGCGTGTCGAGCTGTCGGCACTGGACTGGAACTCCGGCCTCAATCCGCTCGTTGCCGCGGCCAATCCCTTGCTGAATCTGGTGCCGCAATTGCGCCAGGCTCACCATCCCGACCCTGCCGGCCTGCG
This sequence comes from Rhodocyclales bacterium, assembly GCA_028292485.1. Taxonomy (GTDB): domain Bacteria; phylum Pseudomonadota; class Gammaproteobacteria; order Burkholderiales; family Rhodocyclaceae; genus Viridibacterium. Next base: position 33,709 of record JAQGMG010000032.1, read on the forward strand.
CGACACGCTGGCGCGCGCCATCCAAACTTTCGAGACCAAGGCGCGCGAACGCGGCCTGCTCAACGAGCACGTCGTCGGCGCCCGCTACGCCCTGTGCTGTTTCCTCGACGAGTCAGCGGCCAACACACCCTGGGGCGAAAAAGTGTGGGCGCAACGCAGCCTGCTGGTGCAGTTCCATAACGAAGCCTGGGGCGGCGAAAAATTTTTCCAGCTCCTCGGCAAGATTGCCGAACAACCGGCGACGCACCGCAACCTGCTGGAGCTGTTCTACATCATCCTGTCGCTCGGCTTTGAGGGCCGTTATCGCGTCCTGCCAAACGGCAAGGAACAACTCGCCACGGTACGCGAGCGCCTCGGCCAGATGCTCGCCAAGGAGCGTGGCGAAGCGACGCGCGAGCTGTCGCCGGAATGGGCGACCAATGCGACACCGAACCGGCCTTTGCGCGACTCCATCCCGGTGTGGGTCATCGCCGCCATCGCCGCACTGATGCTGATGATGATTTTCTTCAGCGCCTCTTATGCGCTGAATCGCAATTCGGACCCGAGCTTCTCCGCAATTCTCGGCCTCAAGGTGCCACCACCCATGCCGGTCGCCAAGCCGGCCGAGGTGGTGATCGTCAAGGCGCCGGATCGCCTGCAACGTTTCCTGCCCGATGAAATCCGCGAGGGCAAGCTCACTGTGCGTGACCTGTCGGATCGAAGCATCGTGCTCGCCCAGGGCGACGCGCTGTTCGAGCCGGGTAGCGCAACTTTATCAACGCCTTTCGCCAATCTGCTGACCAAGGTCGGCAGCGCCGTCGCGCAGGTTGGTGGCAAGGTGCTGGTGCGCGGGCATTCGGACAATCAACCGATCCGCTCGGCGCGCTTCCCATCCAATTGGCATCTTTCGCAGGCGCGTGCCGACTCGGTGGCTGCCGCGCTGGCGCCGCAGCTGCCGGGACAGAAGATCCAGACAGAGGGTCGTGCAGACAGCGAACCGTTGACGACCAATGCCACACCGGAAGGCCGTGCGCAGAACCGCCGTGTCGAAATCATCGTGTTTCCTGCCGCCGGGACAAACTGAAATGATCCAGTGCCGAGTCCCGCCGTGTGAGCTCATACCTCTCCTATCCGTCATTCCCGCGAAAGCGGGAATCCACTTGCTGGAACCAAGCTGCATCGAGGTCCACGTGGATTCCCGCCGCAGCCCTCTCCCCCAGCCCCTCTCCCGCAAGCGGGCGAGGGGAGCGCAATGCGGCTATGCCGGTTGCAAAGCTGGCGGGAATGACGAACGCCTAGATCGTCCCTTTCAAGTCCGCCAACGGGGCCTTGCATGAAAGCATTCTTCAGAATCGTGTTTCACCCGATCCTGCTCACCATTCTCGGCCTGATCGCGCTGGCGCTGGTCATCTGGTTCGTCGGTCCGCTGTTCTCGTTTGCGGGTTTCGCGCCACTTGGCTCGGAGCTGGTGCGCTGGATCATCATCGCCACCATCGTGTTGATCGTCATCTTGCGTGCCGTGTGGCGCAAGATCAGGGCGCGCAAGAACAACGCGCAGTTGTTGGATGGCCTGATGAAGAGTGCCGACGCGCCCGGCACGCCGACACAATCGGAAGAGGTACTGACGCTGCGCAAACGCTTCGAGGAGGCGATGCGCGTGCTCAAGGAAACCCAGGCCGCGCAGAACGCCAAGAAAGGCGGCTTGGCACGCCTGCTGTCGGTGGGCTCGGCGCGCTACCTGTACGAGCTGCCGTGGTACGTCTTCATCGGCGCGCCAGGCTCGGGCAAGACAACGGCATTGATCAACTCCGGTCTGCGTTTTCCACTCGCCGAGAAACTCGGCGCACACCAGCTCAAGGGCATCGGTGGCACGCGCAACTGCGACTGGTGGTTTACCGATGAAGCCGTGCTGGTCGACACCGCCGGCCGCTACACCACGCAGGACTCGAACCAGGCCAGCGACCACGAGGCGTGGCAGGGCTTCATGTCGCTGCTCAAGAAGCATCGGCCACGTCAGCCGCTCAACGGCGTGCTGCTGACGGTCAGCCTCGGCGATCTGCTGAGCCAGTCAGAGAGCGAATCTGAACGTCATGCTACGGCCCTGCGCACACGCATCCAGGAGCTCTACAGCTCGCTCAATGTGCGCCTGCCCATTTACGTGCTGGTCACCAAGGCCGACCTGATCGCGGGCTTCAACGAGTTCTTCAACGATTTCGGCAAGGAAGCGCGCGACCAGGTGTGGGGCATCACCTTCCCGCCCTCGCCACAAGGCGGCGACAACGCGGCACAGCTCAAGGAATTGCCGACCAAACTCGATGCACTACGCCAGCGTGTGCTCGATCTCATGCCAACGCGCTTGCGCGAAGAACAGGACCTGACGCGGCGCGGCGCCATTGCGGCCTTCGACCAGCAACTGGCGGCGGCCAACCGGCTGCTCGCCGGCTTCCTCGACAAGGTATTCGCACCTTCCGGCTTCGATCAACCAGTAATGGTTCGAGGCGCCTACTTCACCAGCGGCACGCAGGAAGGCAACCCGATCGACCGCGTCATGTCGAGCCTCGGCGGCGCCTTCGGGCTCGAGCGGCGTGTGCTGCCACCGCAGAGCGGCAGCGGCAAGAGCTTCTTCATTACGCACCTGCTGCGCGAAGTCGTCTTCGCCGAGCAACGCATCGGCGGCACCAATCTGAAATGGGAACGCCGCCGCAGCATGCTGCGCCTCGCCGCCATCGCCTGCACCGTGCTTCTCACCATCGGCCTGTTGATTGCGTGGACGCTCAGCTTCAGCAACAACCGCAGCTACATCGGCGAGGTCAATGCCAAGGTCAAGACCACGCAAGATGTTGTTGCCAAGGCACGCATCGCCGCGCCCGATGATGTCGTCGGCATTTTGCCGGTGATCGATGCGGTACGCAGCGTATCGCACACTGCGCATCGGCCCGGCGACGACACACCACTATCGATGCGCTTCGGCCTCGATCAGGGCGACAAGCTCGACGCCGCATCGGACCAGTCCTATCGCAATCTGCTGCGCGACGTACTGCTGCCACGCATCGCCAATCGCGTCGAAAACCAGTTGCGCAATCTCGACCCGAACAATCTCGAATTCGCCTACGAGGCGCTCAAGAGCTACCTGATGCTGCACGACGGCCAGCACTTCGATGCCGAATCGCTCAAGGCCTGGATCGGGCTCGACTGGGAGCAGAACCTGCCGCGCGAAACGACAGCCGAGCAGCGCGCCGATCTGGCGACCTATCTCAACGTCTTGTTCGAAGATGGCGCCGTCACTTCGCCGATTCCGGCAGATGCCAGATTGATTTCCACGGTACGCAACCAGCTGTTGCGCTACTCGCTGCCAGATCGCATCTATAGCCGCCTCAAACGGCAAGGTGTCGGCAATGAATTCCCGGCCTTCACCGTCGAGAAAACAGTCGGCCCCGCAGGCGCGATCGTATTTACGCGCAAGAGCGGGCAAGCGCTGAATCGCGGCGTACCTGGCCTGTTCACGTTTGACGGTTATCACAAGGGATTTGCCAAGGTGGTCGAGCGCGTCTCGACGCAACTGGCCGAGGAAGAGCCCTGGGTGCTTGCCACGGCAACCGGCAAACGCAGCGCAGAGGACGAGAAGAAAATTGCCAATGAAGTGCGCCGCATCTACCTGAACGATTATGTGCGCACCTGGGACAGCTTCATCAATGACATTGGCGTAGCGAAAGCAGCCAACCTGCAACAGAGCATCCAGATCGCACGCGTCCTTTCCGCCATCGACTCGCCGCTGCCCAAGCTGATGCGTGCGATGTCGCGCGAAACCACGCTGAGCCTGAAGTCCGGTGACAAGTCGGCCGTCGAAAAAGTGCAGGACAAGCTGTCGGAGACGCAGTCCGACCTCAACAAGCTGTTCAGCAAGGACACCACCACGCAGACCGCGATGCCTGCAGGCGGTATCGAGATGATTGTTGACGACCACTTCGCACAACTGCGTCAACTGGTCACCGGGGACGACAAGAGCGCACCGATCAATTCGGTGGTCGCTTTGCTCAACGAGGTCTACATCGCCATGTCGGCGACGGAGACCGCCTTGCGCGACAAGGTCGCACCACCGCCGTCCGATGCTGCTGCCAAGGTCAAGGCCGAGAGCGCGCGCATGCCGGAACCGGTACGCACGCTGATGCAGGACGTGTCGGCCGCCGGCACCGGTCAGGCACTGTCGTCATTGCGCGAGACGCTGAGCAGCGCGGTGGGCGCGCAGATCGGTCAGTTCTGCACCCAGGCCATCGAGGGGCGTTACCCCTTCATACGCAGCAGTACGCGCGACGTAACACGTGAAGACTTCGCGGCACTGTTCGGCCCCGGCGGCAAACTCGATGCGTTCTTCAACCAGAACCTCGCGCAGTACGTCGACACCTCGACGAACCCCTGGTCGTTCAAGAAGGTGCAGGAACAATCTCTCGGCGGCTCCGGCAACCTGGCGCAGTTCCAGCGCGCCGCAGTGATTCGTGATGTGTTTTTCCGCAGCGGCGGCATCTTGCGTCTGGAGTTCAAGCCGGTCGACATGGACCCGTCCATCACCAACTTCGTGTTCGATGTCGACGGGCAGTTGATCAAGTACAGCCACGGCCCGCAAGTACCGCAATCGGTCACCTGGCCCGGCCCCAAAGGCGGCTTGCAGGTGCGCTTGCAGATCACGCCACCCGGCCCGAGCGGCACATCCGGCGCGGCGCTTGACGGACCGTGGTCCCTGTTCCGCATGCTCGACAAGGCCAACATCCAGCCTTCCAGCGTGCCGGAAAAATTCCGTGTGAGTTTCGCCATCGATGGTCGCAACGCGGTCTTCGATGTCACCTCGGGCAGCGTGCAGAACCCTTTCAGACTGCGCGAACTCGCCGAGTTCCGCTGCCCCTCCGGATTGTAGAAAGCCGCCATGGACATGACGCCTGCATGGTATGGAAAACTGCCCGCGCTCGGTGACTTCGCCAGCCGGCGGCTGCCGCCAGCCTTCCTCGCCGACTGGGACGCCTGGCTGCAGCGCGGCATGGCCTACAGCCAACAACACCTGGGCAGCGACTGGCTGGATACCTACCTCACCTCCAATGTGTGGAGCTTCATCCTGGCGCCCAACACCATCGACTCATCGACCTGGGCAGGCATCGTGCTGCCCTCGGTGGACCGCGTGGGTCGCTATTTCCCGCTGACGATCTGCGCGTCACTGGCCGACTTCAGTTTCGAGCCACATAGCATTGCAGCGCTCGAAGAATGGGTGAATCAGCTGGAAGCCGCTGCGCGCGCAGGCCTCGATGCCAATGCCAGTATCGACAGTTTCGAAGCAGTACTCGCCAACTGCCCCGCGCCGCCGGCCGCTGTGTCTTCGCCATCACTACTGCGCGCCGAAATGGGCGCCGCCGCCTTCGCCCACGCCCTGAGCCAACGCGCCGCTTTCGAACGCATCGAAACCGGCCCGAACGTCGGCCTGGAAGCCTTGACCCGTCTGGCTGGCGGCCATTTGATGGGGCAACTGTTCGGCGGCTACAGCCTGTGGTGGTGCCACAACGAAGCCAACGCCCTGGGCGGCTTCGTCTGCCAGGGCATGCCAAGTCCCAGTGTATTTGCGCGCATGCTGCAATACACTCCGGAGCAATCGTAGGTGAACACAGGATGCAAGGTGGGTTCGCAAGGCAACCCACCGCTCTCCGTATGCGCAAGTGGTGGATTGCCATTGCACTCCGAACCCGCCCTGCGCAGTGTGAGAGAGAAATCGGTACGACGGAGCGGTAAAGCCAGTGTCTGACAAGGCGAACAACGACGACGACAAGACCATCGTGCTGAGCGAGACCACGCTGCCACCGTCTCAGTTGCCTGCCGAGCCGTCGCCCCAACAGCACAACTTCCTGCAGGTCGGCACCATGCTCGGCGAGTTCGAGATCATCGGCCTGGTCGGCGAAGGCGGTTTCGGCATCGTCTATCTCGCGCAAGATCATTCGCTGCAACGCAAGGTCGCACTCAAGGAATACATGCCCGCTTCGCTCGCCTCGCGCGGGTCGGACTCCTATGTATCGGTGCGCTCGGAACGCCATCGCGAAACCTTCGAAATCGGCCGCCGCAGCTTCGTCAATGAAGCGCACCTGCTGGCGCAATTCGACCACCCCGCCCTCGTCAAGGTTTACCGCTTCTGGGAAGCCAATGGCACCGCCTATATGGCAATGCCATTCTACGAAGGCAAGACGCTGCGCGACGCCTTGTTCGAGCGCAGCACGCCGCCAGACGAAGCCTGGATCAAGAAAATCCTCGCACCCGTCATCGACTCGCTTGAACTGATCCACAAAGAGAACTGCTACCACCGCGACATCGCGCCAGACAACATCATGCTGTTGCGCGGCGACCGGCCGGTGTTGCTCGACTTCGGCGCCGCACGGCGCGTCATCAGCGACATGACGCAGGCATTGACCGTCATTCTCAAGCCCGGCTATGCGCCCATCGAGCAATACGCCGAAATGCCGGGCATGCGTCAGGGGCCATGGACCGACGTGTACGCGCTGGCCGCAGTCGTCTATTTCATGATCGCCGGCAGAACGCCACCGCCCGCCGTCGGCCGCATGATGCAGGACAGCTACAAGCCGTTGGCCGTCGAAGCGGCCGGCCAATTCAGTGAAGACTTCCTGCGTGGCATAGACAAGTCGCTCGGCGTGCGCGCCAATGATCGCCCGCAATCGATGGCCGAGATGCGCGAACTGCTCGGCATGAGCGGGCGCTCCACGCTTATCTCCAGACCGCGCCCCGCTCAACCGGTCACGCCTCCCGCTGTTGCACCCAAGCCGGTAAAAATCGCCAAGCCCGAAAAGCCAAAAAAACCGGAGAAGGTGCGCCCTCAGCCAACACCGAAGTCCGACACCGCAACGGCTGGCAACAAGCGCGGAGCACTCATCGCCGGCGCGAGCCTGATCGTCGCTGGAGGCATTGCAACCGCGTTGCTGTTACCGGATAAGCATGCCGGGCAAACGACAATCCCACCAAGTCTGGCGGCAGCCAAACCCGAGAAAGCGCCAGAGCCCACGCCTCCAGCCGTGGCACCGCCGAAGACGGCAATCCCTCAGCCAGCACCGGCCGCAAGCGCGCCCAGTACAAGCGTTCAATCCTCGCTCGCAGCATCCAGCGCGGCACGACCCGTCATCAGCTCGCTCACACAGGCAATACAGACCGTCGTCGCTGGCGCAGATCCAAAGATCACGCTCAAGCTCGACACACCGCGCACTGTCACCCTCGGCAGCGATACGCTGCGGTTAAGTCTGAGTAGCAACACGGCGGGACATCTCTACCTCTTCCTGTGGGACAAAGCCGAAGACAAGCTCTACCGCCTCTTCCCCAACGACACCGACACCGACAATTCCCTGTCAGCAGGCAAGACCTTTTCAGTGCCACGCACGCAGCTGACTACGCCATGGGCATATGCAGCACGCACCCCGCAAGGCGACTGGCAGGTGCTCGCCGTGGTGTCAGAGCGCGAGCGCAGCTTCGCCACGGCAGGAACGGGCAAGGAAGCCGGCATGCCCGTCACCATCCGCAGCGCACTCGAAGCACGCTTCACGCACGGCGCGAGTTACGAAGCACTGATCGGCGATGCGGTCTGCAAGACAGGTGAAGCCTGCACCGATCACTACGGCGCCAGCACAGCGACCATCAGCGAAGTCGCGCCGCCTCCACCGCCCGAACCGAAACCCGAGCCAGCCAAACCCGTCAGGCCGGCGAAGAAAGAAGCAACGGTAAAAACGCCACCAGAGCCCAAGCCAGCGAAACCTGCCAAGCGCGGCACGTCCCCCGAAGCGGAGCGCGAGTACTTGCGGAAACTCAATCAAGGCCTGGACAGTCTCGTGCAGCCCTGATGCTTTGCGCACGGCCCTGCACGATGCGAATCGCCAAGGCGACGCTGTCAGGCGGCCTCTCGACCAATCCACCCTTCCCGCGAGACATTCATCCGGGCAAAGGACATGTCTGGAGCATACGCATCGCACCTCTTCCCTCCGGGACAAACCAACGGCATGATGTAGTCCACAATCCAAATGTGATATCCGACACGTTATGCGACACGCAATCACCCCAACACATTGATATCTAAACAGACAAAAATGTCCCGTCTTTTTTATCCGACAGATTTTTTGGACACTTTGTCGTCTACCTCACGTTAGGGGCAATATGCTCTTCACATTCACGTGTCGTGTGTGTTGTTCGTTTCGTTGTTTGAGTTCGCCACATTGCGTCGGCAACCACACTTGAAGTTTTAGGCCTGCTCCAGATCGACGGCCTGTGCGGCTTCGCGAACGAACAAGGCAAAAAGACAAAGCTCAGTGTGTGCTGGTTTGAGGTGTGGCCGTGTGCCAAAATGAAAGACAGTTTGGTTGCCACATCGAGCGTACGGCATAGTTTGAAAGAGGCACAGCAACGTGCCTACCCGGAGAGGCAATACTGGGGCGGTTCTTCGGGCAGGTGTTTTACGGCATTTACAGCTCGGGGTTACATGCTGCAGGTTCTCACCAGCTTTCGTTGTGCTCGTTCCTCCGCCGCCCCTAACATGGCGGTCGAGGTGGACGGCTGCAAGCTGCGCTTGCAGTTCCCTTCGCTTCGCTCCGGCCGCCCCCCACCTCTACGTTAGACACAGCAAATGCGCCGCTCAATCAAAATTTCTGCCATTGTTTCTGCTGTCGTTATTTCTAGCGCTGGAGTCTTTTCTTTAGGTTACTGGCAAGGCTATGAAGCTTCTTTTGGACAAGCAGCCTTGACTCAAGGCATGTTTACTGTCACAGCCTTAGATTTTTTAAGGGCAGGGGAAACCGAAAGTACGCAGGCGAATTTGGAACTCACTCTCGATATGTATGTTTTAGCGAGAGCGAACTATGAAGACAATCCCTTGCTTGTCTCAAAGTACTTTGAGAAAACGACATATGAGCCAGGTTTCTACAACATGCCGCTACGCTCGGTGCGAAATTACCGCAAGAAATATCCACCAAGAATTCAAGATAAAGAGTCACTGAAGAAAATATTTCGGGTACTTAACGAAAAGAAATGAGCCTAATCAACAGCGAAGTTCAACCCCGGTCTAACCCGGCAGTCGAGAGGGACGGCCACAAGCTGCGCTTGTGGTTCCCTACGCTTCGCTCCGGCCGCCCCTCACTTCTACGTTAGACGTCGCCGCTTTCGGAAGGCCATTGAATGAGCGAACTATCTCAAGAGCAACAAGAGCAATTAAACGGAGCGCTATCCGAGTTCGTTGGAGCGTTCGAAGTTGTGTTCCGGTACGACTGGGAATACACAACCGTGATGATAGGCAACGAAGAGCCTAACTTTCTTGAGCCAGGGGTTGAGGACGAAAGTGAAGATTGGGGGGCTCGCGGCGCGCTCCTTGAGAAATACCGCAATCTTGTCTCAATCATGAAAATTCGCGGTATGTCGCCTACCTTCCCGTTTCCACTTGAGCATTTGCCTGGGAAGCCAACGCGTCAGTGGTAGGAAGTTCACAAGTAAATGTCGAAACCCAAAAGTAATGAAGAACACGTCTAACACTACAGTCGAGGGGATCGCCAAAAGCTGCGCTTTTGGTTCCCTTCGCGCTGCGCGCTCCGGCGTCCCCTCACTTCCACGTTAGGCCTTCATGAAAAAACTGCTTGCCGTGATTGCTGCTTTGTTTTCAGGCACGACCCCATCAGCTCAGCTAAATGCAAAGGTTGTGGGGTCTCCTGCTTACACGCTAAGTGTTGGCAAGGCT
>JAQGMG010000015.1 GCA_028292485.1 Rhodocyclales bacterium
CGAGAAAGTGGCTGCCGCGCTCGTCAAGTACGAGCTCGATCCAAACAAGCCGAACCCGATGACTGTTTGATCCAGGCCGCACCAAAGGAAAACAAATGAGCCAACTCATCGAAGTCAAAGTCCCCGATATCGGCGACTTCAAGGACGTGCCGGTCATTGAAGTCCTCGTCAAAGTCGGCGACACCATCAAGGTTGACGAAGCACTGGTCACGCTGGAAACGGACAAGGCCACCATGGATGTCCCCAGCCCGGCTGCAGGCGTGATCAAGGAAATGAAGGTCAAGACAGGTGACAACCTCAGCGAAGGTTCGTTGATCCTGGTGTTGGAGGCGGCCGCTGTGGCAACACCGGCTGCTGCTGCGCCAGCACCTGCCGCCGCCAAGCCCGCGCCAGCAGCACCTGCTGCAGCGGCCCCAGCGCCAGCGGTTGCTCCCGCTGCAGGGCCCACATCGCTGGTGGAGCTGAAGGTGCCGGATATCGGCGACTTCACCGACGTGCCTGTCATCGAAATCTTTGTGAAAGTCGGCGAGACCATCGCCGCCGACGCGCCGCTGGTTGCACTCGAATCCGACAAGGCCACGATGGAAGTGCCGGCGGCGACCGGTGGTGTGGTCAAGGAAATTCGCGTCAAGGTCGGCGACCGTGTTGGCAAGGACGCTGTCATAGTTGTTGTCGAGGCGGCAGGCTCGGCACCTTCTGCTCCGGCAGCTGCAGCACCTGCGCCGGTCGCAGCGCCAGCAGCAGCTCCGGCGGCCGTTGCTGCTGCGGCACCCGTCGCGGCGAAGACGTCTGCTCCGGTCGCCACCGCACCTGCAGGCAAGGCCCACGCCAGTCCATCCGTGCGCCGTTTCGCGCGCGAGCTTGGTGTCGACGTGAACCTCGTTCCTGGCTCGGGACCGAAGGGCCGTATCGTTGAAGAGGACATCCAGAACTTCGTCAAGGGTGTGATGGCACAAGTCGCTTCCGGCGGCTTGCAACAGACCCCGGCCGGCACGCCTGCCGGCGGCAATCTTGGTGGTCTCACCGTGCTGCCATGGCCGAAGATCGACTTCACCAAGTTCGGTCCGGTCGAGTCGAAGCCGCTGTCGCGTATCGCCAAGATCAGTGGTGCCAACCTGCATCGCAACTGGGTCGTCATTCCGCACGTCACCAATCATGACGAATGCGATATCACCGACCTCGAAGCTTTCCGCGTGCAGATGAACAAGGAGCTGGAAAAGAGCGGTGCCAAGCTCACCATGCTCGCGTTCATGATCAAGGCCGCAGTCGCCGCGCTCAAGCAGTTCCCCGGCTTCAATGCTTCGCTGGACGGCGAGAACATCATTCTCAAGCAGTACTACCACATCGGTTTCGCGGCTGACACGCCAAATGGCCTTGTCGTACCTGTCATCCGCGATGCTGACAAGAAAGGCGTTATCGAGATCGCCAAGGAGATGGGCGATCTCGCCAAGCTCGCGCGCGATGGCAAGCTCAAGCCCGAGCAGATGCAGGGCGGTTGTTTCTCCATCAGTTCGCTGGGCGGTATTGGTGGCACCTACTTCACGCCAATCATCAATGCGCCTGAAGTGGCCATCATGGGCGTATGCAAATCGGCTATTCGCCCGGTATGGGATGGCAAGGCCTTCGTGCCGCGCCTGATGCTGCCACTGTCGTTGTCGTGGGATCATCGCGTCATCGACGGTGCCGCTGCGGCACGCTTCAACGCCTACTTCGGCGGCGTGTTGCAGGACTTCCGTCGCGTACTGCTCTAAAGCGGACAACGTGTGCATGGCGGCGAATTGCCGCCATGCACACGGTTCCCGATCAGACTGATCCGAGATGACCACACTTACAGTCGTTCGCAAAAACGGTGCTGTCGCGATTGCCGCCGACGGTCTGACGACCTTCGGCGATACGCGCCTGCCTGCGGATTACAAGCGCGATCATGACAAGATCCTGTATCTCGCAGATTCGTGGATCGGGGTGTGCGGCAGTTCGGCGCATCACCTGGTGCTGGTCAGTGCGTTTCGCGAATTGGGTGACGTGCATTTGCGCAGCCGTGCGGAAGTGTTCGATACGTTCCGCCGCCTGCATCCTGTGCTCAAGGAGCACGCCTTCCTCAACCCCAAGGAAGATGACGACGATCCGTACGAGTCCTCGCAGATCACCTGCCTGATCGCCAATGCCACCGGCATTTACGGCGTGTATTCGTATCGCGAGGTATTTGCCTACGACCGTTTCTGGTCGGCAGGCTCGGGCCGCAATTTTGCCTTGGGCGCGATGTTCGCGGCCTATAACGCGCAATTGTCGGCAGAAGATGTGGCGCGCATCGGGGTGCGCGCCGGTATGGAGTTCGACACCTCATCGGCCGGTCCGATCAATGCGTATTCGGTGCCGTTGCAAGAGCCTTAAAAGAGTCAGTCAGATTGCAGCATCGCGACAGTGCCGAGCCAAGTCATTCGTCATGTCGTGGCCAAGTGAAAAAACAAGGAAAAACCATGAGCCAACTCGTTGAAGTGAAAGTCCCGGATATCGGTGATTTCAAGGATGTGCCGGTCATCGAAGTGTTCGTCAAGGTCGGCGACACGATCAAGCTGGACGACCCCATCGCAGCGCTCGAATCCGACAAGGCCACGATGGAAGTACCTTCTACCGCTGCTGGCGTGATCAAGGAAGTGCTGGTCAAGGAAGGGCAACGCGTTGGCGAAGGCGCTGTGCTGCTGAAGGTTGAAGCGGCCGATGCCACCGCGCCGGCTGTTTCCGCGCCCGCCGCCCTCTCCCCCAGCCCCACTCCCGCAAGCGGGCGAGGGGAGCCTCAAGTGGCTGCGCCAGCTATAAAGCCGGGCAGCTACACCGGCAAGGCAGATATCGAATGCGACATGCTGGTGCTTGGCGCCGGCCCTGGTGGTTATTCTGCGGCTTTCCGCTCGGCCGATCTTGGCATGAAGACAGTCATGGTGGAGCGCTATGCAACCCTGGGCGGCGTCTGTCTGAATGTCGGTTGCATTCCATCCAAGGCTTTGTTGCACGTTGCAGCGGTAATGGATGAGGCATCGCACTTTGCTGACGTGGGCGTGGCTTTCGCGGCGCCGCAGATCGATCTCGATCAGCTGCGCAAGCACAAGGAAAAAGTCGTTGGCAAGCTCACCACCGGCCTGACGGGCATGGCCAAGATGCGCAAGGTCGAGGTCGTTCGTGGTTACGGTAGTTTCCTCGATGCCAATCACATTGAAGTTGAGCTCACCACTGGCGAAACGGGCCAGGTGCGCACCGGCGAGAAAAAAGTTGTCAAGTTCCAGAAGGCCATCATCGCGGCGGGTTCGCAGGCCGTGAAGCTGCCTTTCTTCCCCGAAGATCCGCGCATTGTCGACTCGACCGGCGCGCTTGAGCTGCGCCAGATTCCCAAGCGTATGCTGGTCGTCGGCGGCGGCATCATCGGTCTGGAAATGGCAACGGTATATTCTTCGCTAGGCGCACGCATCGATGTCGTCGAGATGATGGATGGACTCATGGCCGGCGCCGACAAGGATCTGGTCAAGGTATGGGAGAAGCAGAATACTCACCGCTTCGACAAGATCATGTTGAAGACCAAGACCATTGGCGCCGAGGCACGCGAAGACGGCATCCTCGTCAAGTTCGAAGCCGAAGGTGGTCAGGTTGAAGAGCAGAAGTATGACCTCGTGCTGGTTGCGGTTGGCCGCAGCCCGAACGGCAAGAAGATCAGTGCTGACAAAGCCGGTGTGGCCGTCACCGATCGCGGATTCATCGACGTCGACAAGCAACAGCGCACCAATGTGCCGAATATCTTCGCGATCGGCGACATCGTCGGTCAGCCGATGCTGGCACACAAGGGTGTGCACGAAGGCCATGTTGCGGCTGAAGCGGCGCACGGCGAGAAGGTCTTCTTCGACGCCAAGCTCATTCCATCCGTGGCTTACACCGAGCCGGAGGTGGCCTGGGCTGGCGTTACCGAAGCCGAAGCCAAGGCCAAGGGCATCAAGATCGGCGTCGGCAAATTCCCGTGGGCAGCTTCCGGCCGTGCGATTGCCAACGGTTGCGAATACGGTTTTACCAAGCTGATTTTCGATGAGGAGACGCATCGCATCATCGGCGGCGCCATCGTCGGGCCGAACGCTGGCGACATGATCGGCGAAGTCGCCCTGGCCATCGAGATGGGTTGTGATGCCATGGATATCGGCAAGACGATCCATCCGCATCCGACGCTTGGCGAGTCCATCGGTATGGCGGCGGAGGTGTATGAAGGAACGTGTACCGATTTGCCACCGGTGAAGAAGAAGTAAACGAGGACACCATGCACCGTCATTCCCGCGAAAGCGGGAATCCACTCAGTGGCACAGACCTCACGTAGAAGTGGATTCCCGCTTTCGCGGGAATGACGGTAAGAGAGTATTTGCTCTCGATGTGAGTTTCAGTTGATCTACAAAAAGGGCTGCCTGCGGGCGGCCCTTTTTCATTGTTGTGACAGGTTTCTTGTCATTGTCATTTCAATTGATGCCAACGGCATGTGGGTCGTTCTTTACCCGCCTTATGCCCCTTAGGGCGAGGTCACTGCCCAGTCGGGCGGGCCACGGCAAGAATTTTTCCGCAGCGCACTAGACTCCGCAACATCAGGTCTGAAGCCATTCTCCGACGACCTAGATATTGCTCTTGCTTGAAAGCGTGTTGTCCCTTGTTCTGAAGTAGAGGCCAACAGAATTTTCGATGCAAGCATGAAAATGCTTTATCCGTTGCGCCCTGTCGCGTGACATTTTCTTGGGAGTACGAAAGTGAACATCTCCTTTCGCCGGTCGAACGGCCACAGTGACGCAAGTGAAATTTCCGCGCTGATCGCAGGTACGGGTGGGCTGGGTGTGGTTGGTCTGACACGCCTTGTCGCCGATTGCCTCGGTTCGCGCTTTCAGTGTGTGCATACAGAAGAGACGCGCGGCATCGCTCAGCGACGCGCACCGGTTCGTGCGATTGTCAGGGCAGGGCGCGTTGTCCGCTCGGCGCGCCTTCCGGACGGTCTGGTAGATGTGCTGCTTGCCGTCGAGGCGGCAGAAGCGCTGCGCGCTACCTCACATGTCGCGGAAGGCACGGTCTGCGTGCTGGCCGATCTGCTGATTCCCTCTTCCGGCGCCATGTCAGGCGCAACATCCATCGTCTCGGTGCCACGCGTTGCGGCAGCGCTGGAGGCGCGCGGCGCCCAGGTATTGGTCGTGCCGGTAGCGCAATGGCTACGTCGCGAGCGCCTGCCGGAAATGCTCAGCTCGACAGCGGTCTTCGGCGCAGCGTCGCAATTGCTTGGTTGCTCGCTCGAACAAACCGAAGCATTCCTGGCGCGCCAACTTGGCAAGCGCATGTGGGAACAGAACTGGGAGGCAATGCATATCGGATATGCCGCAGCAAGCGCCGCGTGTCTGCTGGCCGAAGCACGCGCCGTTGCCAATGTCGGGCGCGATGCCGATCTTGATCTCGTGGCCGCCTGAGAACCCCATGCGCAGCAATTCAGAAAACTCTTCGGAAAACGCCATGCGTGTTGTGACATTCCCCGGCCTCGGTGCAGCGTATCCACAGATGCTTGAAAAGTATCTCGCAGCCTATCCAGAAGACAGCGCACTCGTGCAAGGCTGGCGTGCACGTACCGAACTGGTCGAAGGCTCTGCCGAGTTCATGGCCGAGCTGCATGCCCAGGCCGAGATTCACGCGCTCAATCTGCTGTGGTGGCGCCGCGAAGGTGCGGCATTGAAGGTCGACGCGGTATGCGGTCACAGCCTTGGTTACTACGCGGCGCTCGTTGCGGCTGGCGTGATCAACGAAGAGACTTCATTCGGTCTGCTGATAGCAGTCCTGCACACCCTGTGGCCCGCCTTCACGGACAACACACAACACATCCATGTACTCACCACGCGGCATGCGACGAATCTCGCTGCGCTCGCTGAACGCCATGACATGGAGCTGATCGCAGAAAACAACAGCATGCAGGGTGTGCTGTATGGATCGACCGCAGCGTGGGATTCGCTGACAAGTGATATGGGCGACGACATGCTGAGAGGTGTGTCGCTACCGACACGGGTGCCCTTCCACTCCGAGGCAGTAAAGCCACTCGCGAAAGCATTGCACAGCGCAGTGCAGGCTGTGACCGACGAGCCAGGGGCATGCAGTTTGCCCTTGTGGTCACACATTGATGCAGCGCCTGTCGCAGACGGCGAGCAGGCTTTGGCATTGGTGGCATCGCAGCCATATCGTGCAGTGCGCTGGGCGCAGCTCGTGAAGACGGTATGCGAACGTGGTGTCAAGGAATTCATCGAGGTCGGCCCCAACCGTGTGCTGACGCAGATTGCACGCCTGAGCGTGCCGCATGTCGAAGCACGCTTTGTAGACCACCTGCGGCGTCAAGGGTAATCAAGATGACAACGAAACAAATGTCCGGCTGCGAAGCTGCTGCACAAGGCGCCTGGGAAGCTGGCGTCAGCGTGGTTTCTTCCTATCCTGGCTCGCCCGTAACCTCGATCGTCGATGCGTTTGCGAAGCTCGAAGACGTAAAGGTTACCTGGGCGACCAACGAAAAAGTGGCTCTGGAAATTGCTGCCGGCGTGGCTTACTCCGGCGCACGAGCGCTGTCGGTAATGAAGCACGTCGGCATGAATGTGGCAGCCGATGCGCTATTCAATCTTGCCTACACCGGTGTGCGTGGCGCGCTGGTCAT
The DNA here is from genome assembly GCA_028292485.1 of Rhodocyclales bacterium. Classification (GTDB taxonomy): domain Bacteria; phylum Pseudomonadota; class Gammaproteobacteria; order Burkholderiales; family Rhodocyclaceae; genus Viridibacterium. Next base: position 6,689 of record JAQGMG010000015.1, read on the forward strand.
CATCGTCGGTGATGATCCCGGCGCGACGTGTTCGCAGAACGAACAGGACTCGCGCATGCTGGCCTACGCCGCCAATCTGCCGGTGCTGGAGCCTTCGGATTGCCAGGATGCGCTCGCATTTACGCGCATGGCGTTCGACATCAGCGAGCGCTACGACATACCTGTCATCGTGCGCATGACGACGCAGCTCTGCTACGGCTCACAGAAGGTCGTGGTGTCGGAGCGCAACGAACACATCATGGAAGGCGGTTTTGCCGGCCCGGTCGAGAAGTTCCTGTTGCTGCCGAACTTCGTACCCAATCGGCATCGTGCCTTGATCAATGCCAATGCACGCATCGCCATTGGCAGCGAAATAGCTTCCCTTTACGAAGAGCATTGGCCTGAGCATCGCGCCGAGCGCTACCCGATGGGTCTCATTTGCGCCGGTGCAACTTTCGCCGCAGTGCGCGAGCACTTTGAAGGTCAACTGCCGATCCTGCGCGTGGGTTGCTCCAATCCGCTGGCAGAGAATCGCATCCTCGCATTTGCAGAGCGCTGCGAAGAGATTGTGGTTACCGAAGAGTGTTCGCATTTTCTCGCCGACCGGATCCGCGCACTGGGCATCAAGGTGCGTTCGTATGGCGAGATGACGCAGGTCGGCGCCTTTAGCGTGGCGTCGCTGGCCAGCGTCGGTTTGCAACTGTCCGTGCGTCAGAATTCCCATGTGCCGCGCAGACCCATTTCAAAATTTCCGATTGCATTGGTCGCTGAGTCGCAAGCCGTGCCCGCCCTGTCTGCAGCATTCGAAACAGGAGGCCTGACGCCGCCGAATCGTCCACCAGGTTTTTGTGCAGGTTGCTCGCACGTCGGCATCTTCGACGTGCTGCGCGATCGCAAGTTGTATGTGGTCGGCGACATCGGTTGCTACACGCTTGGGGGCGCCAAGCCTTTTGGCGCGCTGCATTCCAACCTGTGCATGGCGGCGAGTATCGGTGTGCTGCAAGGTTACCTGCTGGCGCAGCCGGATCGCGAAGCGGAGGTACTGGCCGTCATTGGTGACTCGACCTTCTTCCACTCCGGCATTCCCTCATTGATCACGGCCGTGACGCAGGGCCATCGCGGCACCTTGCTGATTCTCGACAACGCCGGCACGGCGATGACGGGCTTCCAGCAGACGGCGCTCAACCTGAGCAACGAGCGTTGGCGCGATCTGTTGATGGCACTCGGTGTCACCAACTTCGAAGTGATACCCGCTCTGGATATCGGCATCATCAACAAGACGCTCGACGACATGCAACAGCGCGAAGGCTTCAAGGTCATCGTGCTCAAGGGCGAGTGCGTGCAGTCGCGGCCACGCAAGGGGCCAACCAGCTATCGCTACACGATTATTGAAGATGCATGTACCGCCTGCGGTATCTGCGCGCAACGCACCAACTGCCCGAGTTTCTCGCTGACCGAATCACTCAGCGGCGCGCCGAAGATGCAGATCGGCAACGAGTGCATCGGTTGCGGCCTGTGCTCGCAGACCTGCCCCGAGAACGCCATTATCCCGCGCACCGTCAAGACTGGTTTTACGCCGGTCGACAAGGTGCTCGGCCGCGTGCGCTGGCATCGCATCATCGAATTCATACATAGCCGCCCCGCGCTGCGGCGACTGGCATCACGCTTCGAGCGCGAGCTTTTTTGACCTGCGCGAATCTGTATCCAAACGCAATTTTTCAACTGACTTTTTAAACGGGAGTGAATCATGGAACTGGACCAAATCAAGCAAGAGATCAAGAAGATCTTCGAAGAGCGCCTCAACATCAATGTCGCCAAATTCAACGTTGACGACGACGCAGGCCTGTTCGCCGACGACGGCTGGGGCATCGACTCGGTCGATGTCATCGACCTGGTGCTCGGCATCGAGAAGACCTTCGGCATTCGCCTGGCGCAAGACGCCGAAGTGCAAAAGCATTTCGCCAGCGTCAACACCCTGGCGGCATATCTGAAAACGCGTCAGGCAGAAATGTCTGCCGCCTGATCGAGAAAGAACAGCCATGAAATCGCGTGTCGTCATCACCGGGCTGGGCGTCGTCAGCCCGGTCGGGCAGGGAATCGTGTCCTTCGAGACAGCCTTGCGTTCGGGCATCTCGGGTATCCGTCAGAACCGCTGGCACGATACGGCAGAGGCCCGTTCGCAACTCGTCGGTCAGATCGATCCCTTCGAGCCGCCAAGCCAGCTCAGCCGTGAAGAGCGCAAGCACCTTTCACGTGCCGATCAGTACGCGCTGGCAGCAACGATCGAGGCCCTGGCGCACACGCGTTTCGACCCCGCTTCGGTGGGGGGCGAGCGCGTTGGCGTGGTGCTCGGCAGTGGCGGCGGCGTGGCCAATTCCGAAGCCTATGTCGAGCATGCCTACAAGGAAACTGTGGGCCGTCCCTCGACCTTGCTGTCGGTGAGCCCGGACAGTGCCGGCGCGGCGATTGCTCGCCACTTCGGCCTGCACGGCCCGCGCAGCAGCATCATGACGGCATGTTCATCGGGCGCCACGGCTATCGGCTATGCGGCAGATTTCATCCAGTGCGGGTTTGCCGATGTCATGCTGGCGGGTGGCACCGAATCGTTGTCACATGTCACCTTCAGCGGCTTCAATGCACTCAAGGCGCTGGCGACGGGGCGCAATCGCCCCTTCGATCTGCGTCGCGACGGCATCGTGCTCGGTGAAGGTGCTGCGATCCTTGTGCTGGAGTCTTACGAACACGCCATGGCGCGCGGCGCACGCATCCTCGCCGAGCTGGCAGGCTACGGCATCAGCTCCGACGCCAACCACATCACCGCACCTCATCCTGAAGGCGACGGCATGGCACGTGCCATGGAGCAGGCCATTTCACGAGCCGGTGTGAGTCTGGATGCCATCGGCTACATCAACGCGCACGGCACGGGCACGGCGCTCAACGACAAGTCGGAGACGATGGCCATTCACCGCGTTTTCGGTGAGCACGCCAAGTCCACGGCGGTGAGCAGCATCAAACCGATGATCGGTCACACGCTGTCGGCTGCGGGCGCCATCGAATCGGTCGCGACGATCCTCGGTCTGCGCGGCCAGTTCCTGCCGCCGACCCTCAATTACGAAGAGCCCGATCCTGAGTGCGATCTGGACTATGTGCCGAACGTCGCGCGCAACGCGAGCTTCCAGTACGCCATGAAGAACTCGCTGGCCTTCGGCGGCAACAACACTTCACTGATATTCAAACGCCATGAGTCTTGATACGTCCATCCAGCTGGAGCGCCCTGTCGCGCTCGTTACCGGCGCCTCACGCGGCATCGGCCGCGCCATCGCATTTTCGCTCGCTATCAGCGGCTACCGCGTCATCGTCAACTACCGCAGCAATGCCGAGCAGGCCGATTCGCTGTGCAGCGAAATTGCGGCTGCCGGTGGCGAAGCCGTCGCCCTGCAAGGCGATGTGGCCAAGGCCGCCGATGTCGAAGCGATGAACGCCTGGCTCACTCGCGAAAACATCTACGTCGATGTACTCGTCAACAATGCCGGCGTCCTGCGCGACAACGTGTTCGTGATGATGAGCGATGCGCAATGGGACGAGGTGATCGACACCAATCTCAAGGGCGTCTTCCTGATGAGCCGCGCCATTGTGCGCGGCATGATCGAGAAGCGTCGCGGCAAGATCATCAACGTCGTCTCCATCAGTGGCCTCGTCGGCACACCGGCACAAGCCAACTACGCGGCTTCCAAGGGCGGCGTGATTGCGATGACGCGCTCACTGGCCAAGGAACTCGCACGCTACGGCATCACAGTGAATTGCGTTGCCCCCGGCTTCGTCGAGACCGACATGCTCGGCGAGATGAACGAACGCCAGCTTACCGAGATGCTCAAGCTGGTGCCGATGAAGCGCGCAGCGAAGCCGGAAGAGGTTGCCAACCTGGTGCAGTTCATTGCATCGGGTGCGTGCTCCTATATGACCGGCCAGACGCTGGTGATCGATGGTGGCCTCAGTGTCTGAACCTCAAATTCGTCGTTCCCGCGAAAGCGGGAATCCACTTGTACGCGAAGAAGCAGCGCTTTCCAGTGAAGTGGATTCCCGCTTTCGCGGGAATGACGGGATTGCGGAGAGGTCCCCCAAAGAAATCAGTCCACACGTCGCCATTACACCGCTTGGCTTCGGCACGCGCCTCACCCTGCGGGTGGGTTGCGTGTTGCTCGAGGACGCAGGTCATCGTGTCCTCGTCGATCCGGGCCACTTCGATTCGAAGGCCGAGCTGCTGCAAGCCTTGAAGCAACACGCTGGTCTGACGCTGGCCGATATCGACACGGTGTTCTTCACGCACCTGCATTTCGATCACTACAACGATCTCGATTTCTCCGAGGTCGGCGAAGTTCTGATCAGCGATGAAGAGATGATTTTCATCGACGCCTCCGCTCAGGCAGGCGAGGGTGGCGATGAAAGCTATCGTAATTTCCTGAATATGCATTACGAATTCGTGGCGCCGGTGTTCATGCGGCAGTTCATGCGCCTGTATCGCGATGCGCGCTACGACTTCGAAAACGTCAGCTTTGCCAGCACGATGCGACGCGTGCGTGCCGGTGAAAACGTCACGCCGAATGTACGCATCGTCGCACTACCGGGTCACTCGCCGGGCCTGCTGGGACTGGTGTGCGACACGCGCTGGGGCAACACGCTGATTGCTGGCGATGCAGTGCTGTCACGCGAAGACATGTGTAGCCCGGAGGGTGAGGCGCACCTGATCTGGCATCGCAAGGAACAACTGTTGCAGACGCGCGACGCCTGCATGAAATTCGACGCAATCGTGCCGGGCCACGGGCCGTGGTTCTGCCCCGCGACGGCACGGGTGCTGGGTGAAAACAATGAAATACGCAATGAAACAGAGTTGGAGATAAATCATGGATGATGCAGTCGTAGTAACCGGTTTTGGCATGGTGTCGTCGCTGGGTAGCGACGTGACACAAATCCTGGCGCGCATGGATGCTGGCGAGTACGCCTGCGAGACGCGCGAAGTGCGTGGCCGCGAAGTGCCTGCGGCGATGGTGCGCGAGTTCGAGGCGACGGACTACATCGCTGAGAAGAAAGTGCGGCGCATGGACAACGTCAATTGCTACGCGATCGCCGCGGCGACGCGTGCGCTCGATGATGCAGGCATTGTCGAGGCCGACAAGCCAGGCTGTGGCGTAATCGTCGGCACGGGCTTCGCGGGCTTTGCCAGCGTGGTCGAACACCAGGGAGCCTACTTGCGCGATGGCATGCGCATGCTTACCCCCTTCCATTTTCCGAACACGGTTTTCAATGCGACTGCCGGTATGGTCGCCATCGAGCTGGGTCTCAACGGCCCGAACTCGACTGTCGTCGGTTACGACGTCAGCGGTGAATACGCACTGACCTATGCCTGGATGCTGCTGCGCCAGGGCATGGCCGAGCGCATCGTCGTGATCGGTGCCGACGATCTGTGTCCTGCGTTGCTTGAAGGCCTGCATGATCTGGGTGTGCCGCGTCGCTCGGAAGCGGCCGGCACTGCACCGTTCTCGCGTCGCGCCGAAGGCCTGATGCCTTCCGAAGGCTCGGGAGCGCTGGTGCTGGAGCGTGCCGAGAGTGCCGCCCGCCGTGGTGCCCGAGTGCTCGGCCGTGTTGATTCCATTGGCATGTGGTCGTCGGCAGACAGTCTGTTTGGTTACGGTTCAGCGCAAAAGGCTATTGCTGCGTCGAGCAAGCAGGCCCTGGTGCGCGCCAGTGTCGGCATGGATGCCGTGAGCTGGGTCTCCTCGTCCGCCAACGGTCAGCGCGAACTCGACGCTGCCGAAGCACAGGCCTGGAGCCAAAGCCTGGCTGGCTCGCAACGTGTCGTGTCGTTCAAGCGCTTCTTGGGTGACTACGCATCGAGCGGCGTATCGCGCATCGGTCTGGCCCTGCACTGCGCCACGCGCGGCAAGGTGCCTGGCTTCGCCGTCGAGGATGCGTTGCCGGAGATTGCATCCTGGCTACCCGGCGCTGCGGAATCGCTGGTCGGCAATCGCGTCCTGCATCAGGGCGTGGGCATTGGCGGCAGTGCCGTCTCTGTCGTGCTTTCGGTCTGAGGTAACAATCATGATCCTCGGAATCGACGATATTCGGGCGCGCCTGCCGCATCGTGACCCCATCCTGCTGCCCAACGAAGTGCGTATCGAGGATGCTGGCCGCGCTGGCTGCGCACGCTTCAACCTGAGCGCCGACATACGTCTGCTCGGCAAGGAATCGCAGCGCGATCTGTCGCGCGAACTGATGCTCGAATGCGCTGCGCAGACTTTCGGCGTCGTCCTCGGCAGTGTCGACAGCGGCGTGCCGGCGGAAGACGAGCGTCACCTGTTGCTCGGTTTCAATAATGTGCGCTTCGACATGACGTGGGCCGACCTGGCCGCGCCGTTCAAGGTCGGTGTGCGTGCGCTGGAATCATCCGGCACGACGCACGTTGCGGCGTTTCGCGTCGATCAGGCGCAGTACTGCGTCGCCGAAGGCACCTTGATGGTCATGAAAGGCTGACGTGGAAAACTTGCCGAATAGCATCCTGGAGAATCCCGTGAAACTGAACAGAGAATTTCTCATCGACGCGAACGAGCCGGTTTTTGCCGGTCACTTCCCGACCTATCCTATCCTGCCCGGCGTCATGTTGCTGTCTCTCGCGCGTTCGGCGATGAGCGATCATTTCGGCCGCCCCGTGCAGCTCAGCGAAGTGCGTCGTCAGCGCTTCTCCAAGCCCGTGCTGCCCGGCATGCGCGTTGCAATCGACCTGCAGCTGACACCCTGCGCAGGCGGTGTCGAAGCCACTGCGCGCTGGACCGATGCAAGCGATGGTTCGGCATTGGCGCGCGCTGAACTCGTCATGTCTTCGGCAGCATGAGCGAGCGGAAAGTTGAGCGATATGACTAACCGTAAATTCACACGTCGCGATTGTCTGCGTTTTGCTGTGGGCGGTGCGGTGACGCTGCCTTTCGCGCAAAGCGTGTGGGGCGCGCGTGCGCAAGCCGTGTTACCACAGCTACCGAAGAGCTTCGACGAGATCGATCACTTCGATGTCACGCATCGCGTGCGCGACGGTTGGCAGGCTTCGATACCGGAGCCGACTTCTTCGTGCGAAGTGGCCATCGTCGGCGGCGGCATTTCCGCGCTGACCGCTGCGTGGCGGCTTGCCGATCGCAAGGTCATGCTGCTCGAGAAGGAAGGCGAGACCGGCGGCAATTCGCGTGGCCGCGAATTCGAAGGCTGCCGTTACGCGCTTGGCGCCTTCATGAATCAGGGGCCGATGGCACCTTTCGAAGACTTCTTCCGCGAGCTGAATGTGCCGCTGGTGGAAGTGCATGGCAATCAGCACGCCTGGGCGGGCAACGGTCGCCTGGTGCGCGATCCGCTCGGTCAGGGGCTCGGCCGTTTGCCCTTTGCCCGCACTGAGGTCAAGGCGCTGGAGAAGGCAACGCAGTTGCTCGCCAGTTATGCCAAACCAAAGGAAGGAATTTTTTTCCCACGCGCCGACAATACCGAATCCATCCGCGCGCTCGACCGTAACACCATGTGGGCCGAGTACCAACGGCTTGGCCTCGGTGCGCAAGGTAAACAGTTTTTCGATGCGTTGATCAGCGCCCGCGTCGGCGATTCAGGAGAAATGCTTTCGGCATGGATGGGCAGCTACCTGCTGTCGTCTGCCGTGGCACGCAACTACACCGCGCCGGGCGGCCACGCAGTGTTCTCGGAGGTGCTGCGCAGCCGCATTCCGGCCAGCTCGGTGCGCACCAGCTTTACCGTCATTCGTGTCGCCCAGCAATCCAGCGATAAGGTCTGGATTACCGGGGTGCGCGGAGGAGCAGGTAGTGAGGGCCAGCTTGAAACCATCGAGGCCGACACGGCCATCATGGGCGTGCCCAAGTTCTACTGCATGCACATGGTCGAGGGCCTGCGTCAGGCGCGTCCGAATGCCTTGACGCAATATACCTATAACGCATACCTCGTGGCGCAAGTGTTCCTGCGCGAGCGCATCGACGTGCCTTTCGAGACCTGTGCGCCAAACAATTTCACGCGTTTCATCGTGGCGCCCGACCAGTTGCCTGGCAATGCAAGGCGCGATGGTGGCGGGCTCCTGACCATCTACATTCCCTACCCGCGCGTTGCAGGCAGGGCAATGCTTTACGCGGCTGACGTCAAGGCGCTTGGCGAGCAGATCGTGCGCGACATCGAGAGTGTCTATCCCGCAGCGCGCGGCAAGGTCGAGGCCGTCAAGCTGCATCGCTGGGGGCACCCGATGCTGACCACGCGACCCGGCATGGACGATGCGCTGGAAAAGGTGCGCGAGAGTTTTGGTCGTGTGGCTTTTGCACACAGCGACAGCTTTGGCGTGACCGGGCTTTACTCCGCGATCTGGACCGGCATGGATGCCGAGGCGGAAGCGCGTGCGATTTTGATGAGTTGATGAAGAACGCTCAATAACCGTCATTCCCGCGAAAGCGGGAATCCACTTCTACGTGATGAGTGAACTTGTGCCGTGAGGTGGATTCCCGCTTTCGCGGGAATGACGGAAAAGTTGGGCACCCAACCAAATTTTGTAGTGGAGAAAACCATGAAAGTCCTGAAGAAAACATTTCTCGCCGCCGCGCTGATCGTGGCACTGGCGGGCGTTGCGCAAGCAAAGGAACCCTGGGAGTTGAATGCGAAGGAATCACGCGTCGCGCTCGGCCCTGTCACAGCACAACTGGCGAAAACTCCCGACAACGTCGAAGCACTCAAGACCTCCGGCATCCTGTTGCAGCAGATTGCGCGCAGCGATGCCAAGCGTGAAGACGTGGAGCAGGCCGAACGTAATCTGAAGCGTGCCAAGGAGCTTGCGCCGGCCGACCAGGAAATCGCTGCATGGCTCGGCAGCGTGACGACGATGAAGGCGCTGTTCGAAACCGATCCCGGCCGCCAGACCTTGTGGGTCAAGGTCGGCACCAAGCTGATGGATGCGGCCGTGCAAGGCGCGCCCAACAACCTCGTGGTGCGCCTGGTGCGTGCCAACAACAGCGTCGAGCTGCCGCCTTTCCTGCGTCGCGCCCGTTTCGGCGTGGAGGATTTCGCCTACTACCTCGATGCCTGCGCCAGGCAGACCTGCTCACCCACACAGGTCGAAGAAGCAAAACAGAAACTCAAGCAGGCGCAGCAGCTCGTTGCGCAGGCGCAGTGAGGGCTTACAGACGATGCTGAACTGGTTCAGAAAAACACGTACTAGCGCACTGCTCGATCCACGCGATACAGACCTGGCGCCACGCGTGCTGGTGCTCGGTGCCAGCGGCGCGATCGGTTACGCGATTGCCGAGACCTTTGCGCGGCAGGGTGCCTCGCTGGCCTTGCATGCCAACCGCAACACCAAGGTGCAGGGCAAGTTGATCGAACGTTGTGCCGAGCTGGGTGCCATCGGTTTGTGCGGCGTGCAGGGCGATCTGGCCGACCCCGAACGTACACGCCAGATCGTCAATGAAGCTGCGACGACGCTGGGTGGCCTGGACGTATTGGTCATTGCTGTCGGCCATGCCGACGATCAGCCCTTGCTGATGACGGAGCCCGGCGCAATGGAAGCTGCCTTGCAATCCAACCTTGCGCCGGTGGTCAATGCCTGCGAAGCGTTTCGTGCCTTGCGTGCAGGGTGGATGGGCGGTGCAGTCGTCGTCGTGTCCTCGATAACCGGCCGCGTCGGTCAGCCAATGCGCATGGCATACGGTGCTTCCAAGGCAGCGGTCGAAGGTTATGTGCGCAGTTTTGCGCGCGAAGTCGCAGCCAGCGGCCTGACGGCCAACTGCGTCGCGCCGCAGGTGATCGAAGGCGGCCTGGCGGATCTCATGAAGGCACGCGTACGCTCGCTGCTGCTTGCCAACACGCCACTGGCACGAGCCTGCGAGGCTGACGACGTGGCAGGCGCGGCGCTGTATCTCGCTTCAGAGGGCGCACGGTACGTGACGGGTACTTCGCTGAACGTGACGGGAGGGCTGGTCACATGGTGAGCAATTTATCGACGAATGTCTCGATGAATGAATCAGGGGGCGTCTGGCTGCGTGGCGAGATGCCGGACACTCTGAAAGATGCCCTTCAGTCTGCAGGGCTCGCACTAACGGGCAGCGGCGAATCCGAAACCTTGCAGGCAATGGTTTACTGCGCACCAATGACGGCAAACGAGGTGGGCGGTCAACATATCGTCGCCCATGTTGCGGCAGTGCTCGAAGATTTTGCAGCAAGTGCCCGCGTCGCAGCCAAGACGCTGGCAGCAAAGGGCGGCGGTCAGATCGTTGTGGTGTGCGACATCATCGCGCATTGCGGCAGGGCAGGTCACCCGGCGCGCAGTGCGGCGGATGCGGCACTACTGGGCGCCAGCAAGTGCCTGGCGAAAGAGCTGGGTCGCTACAAGGTGGATGTGAATGTCATCTGTCATGGTGCGCAACCCGAGCTGGGTTCGTCACTGGAACTGTCGGGCGCCGAGCGCAAGCTCTTCGACATGATGGGTCTGGGGGCACCGGGCACGCCGGCCATGCTAGCCACCAATATCGCGCACCTGGCGCGTGGTGCTCACGGCATGACAGGGCAGGTGATCAATGTGGATAACGGAATGGTGATGTGATGAGCATGATCGAAGCGCGTGGCGTGCATAAGAGTTACCAGATGGGCAGCACCGAGGTGCACGCCTTGCGCGGTGTCGACATCGACGTGGCCGAGGGCGAGTGCGTGTTTCTTGGTGGCCCGTCGGGCAGCGGCAAGTCGACCTTGCTGCATCTGGTAGGGGGTCTGGATCGTGTATCGGCAGGCTCGGTGAAGATTCGCGGCTTCGAAGTCGGGGCACTGCATGGCAAGACCAATGACGCAGAACTCGCCGATTTTCGTTGCCGCAATATCGGCTTCGTCTTCCAGAGTTTCAATCTGCTGCCGGTACTGACGGTGGCGGAGAACGTGGAATATCCGCTGATGCTCGCCGGTGCTTCCGACAAGGCCAGGCGCGTTACGCGCATGCTCGAAGAAGTCGGCCTTGCCGAACTTGCGAAGCATTTCCCCAACGAACTTTCTGGCGGCCAGCGTCAGCGTGTAGCGATTGCACGTGCGCTGGTGCATCAGCCATCGCTGCTGATCGCCGACGAGCCGACTGCCAATCTCGATTCGCAGACAGGTGATCGCGTCATCGAGCTGATGCTGGCGCTGTCGCGCAAGCAGGGCTCATCGGTCGTGATCTGCACACACGACCCGGCCTTGCTGGCACGTGCGCCACGCCGTGTGCTGCTGCGCGATGGTTGCATCGAAAGTGACGAAACGATCGAGAGCAATCGGACGATCAGGACAGAGAGCCACGCCAGCGCCGCTGCCGCTGTGGCTGCATGAGAACAGTGATGAAAACGGCAATAAGGACCCTGCGATGTTTGAACTGAAAGTAGGCTGGCGCAACATCCTGCGCCACAGGCGGCGGTCGCTGGTGACCCTGCTCGCGGTGGTGACCGGCGTGGTCAGCATCATTCTCTTCGGTGGCTTCGTGCAGGCCAACTACGAAGGGCTGCGTGAGTCGGTGATCCGCAGCCAGTATGGTCACTTGCAGGTGTACCAGGAAGGCTATGAAGCGAAGCATCGCAGCACGCCCGAGAAGGTGCGCCTGTCGAAGCAGGAGTCGGAAAAAATCGTCTCCATCATGGAGCGCGACCCGCACTTCATTGCTGCTTCGCGCCGCATCGAATTCACTGGTTTGCTTGGTAACGAAAAGCAGAGTCAGGCCGCCGTGATCCGTGCGGTCGACCCGGATGCGGAGTCGCTGATCAACTCTGCGCTGACCATCATCGACGGCAACGATCTCGACTCGAGCGATGCCGAGGGCGTGTTGCTCGGCGAGGGATTGGCGCAATCGCTGAATGCAAAGACAGGTGACTCGCTGACGCTGGTCTCCGCCACGGTTGGCGGTGCAATGAATGCCGTCGATGTGCGTGTGCAGGGCATCTTCCGCAGCTTTGCCAAGGAGTACGACGACCGCGCCATGATGATGCCATTGTCACAAGCACAACGCGTGCTCGGCACCGACGCGGTCGACATGGTCGTGCTGCTCATCGACGACACCTCGAAACTCAAGGGCGTGAAAGCCGCGCTGGGCGCATCGCTCAAGCAGGCGGGCTTGCATACCGAGATGCAGACCTGGGACCAGTTGGCGAGCTTCTATCACCGCGTGGTCGAGCTCTACGACGGCATCTTCCTGTTCGTCATCATCGTCATCGCCGTGGTCGTGCTGTTCGGTATTACCAACACCATGATGATTGCCGTGATGGAGCGCACCGCCGAGATCGGCACGCTGCGCGCCATCGGTACGCGTCAGACCGGCATCGTCAAGCAGTTCGTGGTGGAAGGGCTGGTGTTGGCTGCACTCAGCAGTGTGGTGGGTGTGCTCATCGGCGTCGCCCTGTCGCGCGGTATCACGGGTCTCGAGGTCATGATGCCACCGCCGCCTGGCTCATCGCGTGGCTACCCGTTGCGCATCGCGCTGGTGCCTTGGGTGTGGATGGTCAGTGCGTTCGGTGTGTGGGCAATTGCTGCCCTCGCTACGCTGTTCCCGGCCATCAATGCCTCGCGTAAATCGATCGTCGACGCGCTGCGTCACGTCTAAGTCGGAGAAATGAATATGTTGAAGATCACTTCCGCATTGCTATGTGCAGTGCTGTCCGTATCGGTGTTCGCTGCCAGCGATGCCGATGACATTCTCGCCAAGGCTGACGGCTACCGTAATTTCAAGGGCAAGCCCTTCAGTTTCGACCTGCAACTGATCAACAAGGAAGAGGGCGAAGCCGACAAGAGTTTCTCGCTGCGCGCCGAAGTACAGAATTCGCATCGCTCGCTCGTCACCTACGCCGAGCCCGCTGCAGATCGCGGCAAGGCCCTGCTGATGGATGGCAACAACCTGTGGTTCTCGTCGCCAGGCACCAGCCGTCCGCTGCGCATCACGCCGCAACAGCGCCTGATTGGCGAAGCCTCCAACGGTGACGTGGCGAGCACGGATTTCACCGGCGATTACACGCCCGGCCTGCAAGGCAACGAAACGGTGGATGGCGTGCCATGCCGCAAGCTTGAACTCGTCGCCAAACCCGATACGCTGGCGGCATATGCCAGGCTGACGCTATGGGTGAAGGAGTCGAACAGCCAGCCGGTGAAGGCGGAGTTCTTCGGCCCGTCCGGCAAGTTGCTCAAGACAGCCTACTACCGCCGCTATGCCAGCGTGGCGCAAGCCGGTGGCGCACAGCAACTCGTCGAGCTCGAAATCGTCAATGCCATCAACGCCGGCAAACGCACGGTGATGAAGTACGCCAATTTCTCGCTTGGCGAAATTCCTGATTCGCATTTCAGCACCGCTTACCTGGCACGATTGAGATGAGTAAGGCGTCGCTCTGCGTGCTTGCAGCGGGTGTACTTGCCGTCAGCGCGCAGCCTGTCGGCGCAGCAGAAGGTGGCGATCTGCGCTGGTCGGCCGAAGCCTTCGGGCAGCGCGACGAAGCACGCGAACGTACGCTATTCAACCCTGACGGCAGCCTGCTCGACGGAGGCCGCAATGTTGCCGGGCTCGCCACACATGGCACAGGCCGTTGGGACTGGTCGACGGTGGCAGCCAAACTCGATGGCTGGCTTGAAGTGCGCCATGCGGCAGGCGGCAACGATAGTGTGCGCGGCACCTTGTCGGAAGCTTCGCTAGCCTGGACGCCGCGCGACGGGCATACGCTGTCGGGCGGGCTCGGCAGCTTTCGCTGGGGCACAGCTTACATCTGGAATCCATCGAACCCGCTCGGCGACAGCGAGTTGAATAACGCCAGCCGCGCGCGCAACTATCATCGCGATGGCGATCGCTTCGCCTCCTACGAGGCGGTCGCCGGCAAGACGACTTACACACTGGCAGCCGTTGAGCTGACACAACGCGATGCCTTGCTGGGCATGCGAAACGATCGCGACCGACAGCAGAACGAACGCTGGCTCGCAGCGCGCGTGCAACAGGTGTTCGACGCCAGCGACGCATCGCTGGTCTTTGCTTTGCGTGAAAACGAGCGCTTTCTCGGTCTAAGCACTTCGCATACGGTAGGCAACGCGCTCGAGCTGCATGGTGAACTCGGTACGCGCTCGCAACGGCGCTTCACGACGTGGCGTTCCATCACAGTCGGCCCGCCGTCGACAGCGCAATTGCCGGTGTGGGATCGCAACGATGATGGCGCACGCCAGAAGTGGACGACATCTGCCGTGCTCGGCGGGCAATACACCTGGGAAGACGGCGCCAATCTGATCGTCGAATATCTGCACGACGGCAATGGGCTCAACGACCACGAGTACGACGCACTGCGAAATGCGGCCAGTGACGCCAGCAGCTTGCGCACTAACCCGGCGTTTGCCGACGCCGCCAATGGTTTCCTGCTGCAGGCCAATCGCTACACCGGCCGCATGCGTCGCAACTACGCCTTTGTGCGCCTCGCCAAGGATGGGCTGCTGACCAACACCGACGTTCAGACCTTCGTGCGGCGAGGACTGGACGACGATTCGTGGGTGTATGGCTGGTTGCTGCGCTGGCAGGCCAGCGAGCATGGCTCATTCGCCTTGAGCGGCGAGCATCTGCGCGGCTCTGCCGATAGCGAGGCCTTGCTGGTGCCGGTGCGCAATCGTTATCAGGTTTCGTTCAAGTACGATTTTTAAGGGAATTACATCGTTCCGTTTTTGAAAGGAAGCATCATGAAGAAACTCATGAAGAAACAATGCCAGCTATTGATGTGTGTGTTGATGTCCGTATCCCTTGCCGCGTGTGCGCGGGATTTTCCGGTCAGCCCGCTGACTGCGGATGAGCAGAAATCGGAAGTGGAATTGCGCGGGATAGATGACAGCGACGCGCAGCTTGCACTGGCAAGCATGTACGTGTTGCACAATCGCATCGATGATGCGGATGGCATTCTCACTGGCCTGGCGGTAAAGGATGGCAAGAATCCGCGCGTGCTGGCCTGGAAGGCTGCCAATGACTGCAAGAAAGTGGGGCGTCGCGGGCCATGGTTGATGGGCTTCGACAAGCTGTATCTGGTGCGTGGCTGCCTGGCGGATCTGGATGCTTCGCTGGCCGTGGCGCCGGATGATTTCGTTGTGCAGATGGTGCAGATGACGACGGCGGCGGACGTGGACATGTTCGGCTCGCTCGAGCGCGCTGCTGCCACGCGTGACCGTGTCGACGCCATGCTGAAGAAGCAGCCCGATGCCCTGCCTGCCGACACGCACGCGCAGTTCCAGGTGGTGGCAGCAACGATAGACCGCAAGCAGGGTCAGAAAGACAAGGCGGTCGCACGCCTCGCGCTGGCTGCGCCGCTGGTCAAGACAGAAAGCACGCGCAATCAGTTCGTGCGTGAGCAGGAGTTGTTGGCGACGCGCTGAGAATTTACTCAGCCGACATTCACTCAGCCGACAGGCAGGGCGCCGCTCGCTGCAGCGTGCAGTACAGTTTCGAATTCGCTGACTACTGCATCCCAGGTGATCGCCGAGACCCGGCGGTGCGCCGCTTCGCGACATGCGGCCAGCAATTGCCTGTCGCCCGCAAGGCGGCATGCTGCTTCGATAAAAGCGTTTTCGTCTTCCGGCGTGACGCAGACACCGTCGACGTTCGAGGTGATCAGTTCGGCCGCTGCGGCCTCGCAATAGGCGACGACACCGAGGCCGCTGGCCATGGCTTCCGGTACGACATTGCCATAAGTCTCGGTCAGGCTCGGGAACAGGAACAGATCTGCGCTGGCGTAGTGGGCAGCCAGTTCTTCACCGTGCCGTGCGCCGGCGAAAACCTGATCGGGATGGCGACGCTCAAGCATGGCGCGCGAGGGTCCATCGCCTACCCAGACCATGCGTGCATCGGGATGCTGCGCCAGGATTGCATCAAAGGCGCGCACCGCCAGCTTGAGATTTTTCTCCGGCGCAAGGCGGCCGACATTCGTCACGACAAGACTGTCATCAGACGCGCCCCATTGCGTGCGCAATGCAGCGCTGCGTTTGCCCGGGTGAAACAGTACGGTGTCGACACCGCGCCCCAGTATCCGGGCACCTGGCACCCGGGCACGCGTCAGGCTGTCGACGAGTATGCGCGTCGGTGCCATGGTGCTCAGCGTGCGACGGTGGAAGCCTTGCAGCCAGGCACTGACAATGGGGCCGACGAGGCGTGCATTGTAGTGTTTGCTGTAGCCGTCGAAATGCGTGTGATAGCTCGACGTGATGGGCAGCTTGAGCGCATGCGCCTGTCGTAGCGCCGACCAGCCCAGCGGGCCCTCGGTGACGATGTGCACGACGTCTGGGCGCGCTTCCTGCCATAACTTGCGCAGTTGCCTATTGGCAGGCAGGCCGAACTGCAGACCCTTGTAGCCGGGCAGCGGCAAGCCGCGCACCAGTACGTCACTGCCTGGATCGGCCGCATCATGCTTCTGGCGTGGCCGTATGACCTGCACGTGATGACCGCTCTGCCGCAAGCCCGCCACGAGGCGTGACACTGTCATGGCGACACCATTGACTTCGGGCGACCAGGTCTCCGTGACGAGTGCAACGCGTAGCGGGCTTATCGGCAGGCCGGGCTTCACATCCGCTTTCACATCAGCTCTCCCATGAGCACACAGGTCCATACGGCGAACACGTTGAGCAGGGCCATCAAGACGGCGGCACTGCCGATGTCCTTGGCGCGCTTGGAGAGCAGGTGCTTCTCCAGGCCGACACGGTCCACGGTTGCTTCGACAGCAGAGTTGAGAAGTTCGACGATCAGCACCAGCAGCACGCTACCTATCATCAAGGCGTGGGCAACACCGGATACCGGCACGAAGACGGCAATGGGAATGAGGATCAGCGCCAGCAGGACTTCCTGTCTGAACGCGTCTTCAAGTCGGTAGGCGTCGCCCAGTCCAGCAATCGAATAGTGCAAGGCATTCCAGAGTCTTGTCAGACCGGTCTTGCCTTTGAAGGGGCTTTCCATGAATTCTCCATGACAGTGCTGTGTGAAAGAAGCGAACGATACAGCGCTGCCAGTTTCCCCGTAAGTGCTACGTCGGACCACTCGGCTGCCCAGGCAATGCCTTGTTCGCGCATCCGGGAGCGTAGCTCGGTATTGCCGATCACCTTGCATAGCGCTGCGGCAAATGCCTGCACATCGTCGGCCGGGGCAATGGCACCGGAAGCAGATGTGAGGATGTCGCGCGTACCCATCTCGGCCAGCGCGACGACGGGCAGGCCGGCGGCCATGGCTTCGAGCAACACCAGTCCCTGCGTCTCGGTGCGCGAAGCGAAGACGAAGACATCGGCTGCCGCATAGCAATCGGGTAATTCGGTGACGCGATCGAGGTAGCCGATGAAGCGTACGGAATCGGCGAGCTGCACGGCATGCACACGATCGCGCAGATGCTCGAGTGCTGGGCCTTCGCCAGCGATCAACAGGAGCAGACGTGGACACTCCTTGAGCGCATGACGCAAGGCGTCGATGAGAAAATCGATGTTTTTCTCGTGCGCCGCGCGACCAACGAA
Organism: Rhodocyclales bacterium; assembly: GCA_028292485.1. Lineage (GTDB taxonomy): Bacteria > Pseudomonadota > Gammaproteobacteria > Burkholderiales > Rhodocyclaceae > Viridibacterium. The sequence goes on from JAQGMG010000015.1 coordinate 24,194, forward strand.
CAGGGCGACGGGACGGTCTTCATCGATTTGATAGTGCGTGCGAAAACGGGCGCGATCACCACTGCTGAAACGGCTCAGCGGAATGCCAGTCGGCAGCACATGCAGCGGCCGGGTAATGCCATAGGCATTGAGGCGCTCGGCCATCGGCGAGGAAGGCACGATGATGGCATCGAGTGCGTTGCATTGCTTGCGCGAGATCATGCGTGCCAGCCCGCGCAGCCATGATGAAGGAATGCCGCGCGTGTAGTGGTGCAGATATTCCTCGAACAGGGTGTGATAGCTAGATACGATCGGCCGGCCGGTAGCGCGTGCCACGGCGACGCCGGCCATGTGCGCGGAGAACGGTGTCTGCACATGGATGATGTCGCAATCCTTCGCCGCCTCCAGCGCTTCGCGCCTGAAGTCGCGCGGCAGCACGAAGCGATCTTCGCGATCCATCGGCACACTCCACGAGCGCAGACGCGTCACGCCTTGTTCCGGGCTACCTTCTTTTTCACCGTCGTAGCGTGGCGTGATCAGCCTGCTTTCGATGCCGACTGCATCGAGCTGCTGGCGGTAGGTCTGGATTGCAGTAGAAACACCATTGACACGCGGGAAGTACACATCTGAAATCATCAACACGCGCATCAGGTTTCTCCGACGAGCGCTTCGGCTCGCTCAATCTGTACTTCAGCAGTCGTCCAGTTCACCAGTTCGAGGCGACCGTCCATGTGTTCCACGATGCCCGTACAACTGTCGACCCAGTCACCGCAGTTCACGTAGGTGAGGCTTCGCTTGTCGTCACCCATTTCACGAATGGCTGCCCAGTGGATATGGCCGCAGATGACGCCGTCCAGGCCGCGGGTACGTGCGTCGTGCATGACGCTTTCTTCGAAATCGAAAATGAATTGCAGTGCCGTCTTGATCTTGCGTTTGGCATATCCTGCCAGCGACCAGTAGCCCGACACGCCAAGCTGGCGGCGCAGCCACGACAGCCAGATATTGATGCGCACGAGTACGTTGTATGAAACGTCGCCAAGCACTGCCACCCACTTGTGGTAACGCGTCACCTGGTCGTATTCGTCGCCATGCACCAGCAGAAAGCGTTTGCCGTCCGCCATCTCGTGCACCCATTCGCGCTCGACGCGCACATCACCGAAGCTGGTGCCGCAATAGGCACGCAGGGCTTCGTCGTGATTGCCGGGGATGAAGATTATGCGTTCGCCATGGCGCGCGCGCCGCAGCAGTTTCTGCACCACGGTGTTTTGCGCGCTGGTCCAGTGAATGGAGCGCTTCATGGCCCAGAAGTCGATGATGTCGCCGATCAGAAAGAGGTTGTCGGCAGGATGTTCACGCAGAAAATCCAGGAGACGGTCGGCCTGACAGGCGCGGGTGCCGAGGTGGATATCCGAAAGGAATACAGTCCGTACGCGGGGCATGCGGCGCATTTTGCGCAGCCTTTGTTGCAGTGGCATGACGTGTCATGAAGCACGTTCACAATTCTGAACGGATGTCTGACAGATGCTTGAGGTATGAAAAAGGATTACGCAGGACAAAACCCGTTGCCGTGACGGGCCGCTGTAGTCGGTACCAGCGCGCGCCATGACCTGGAAGATGCCTATCCCAGCCCGGCAGAGAAAGGTTAAGATTGTCCGGACATTGGTATGCGGCAAGGTTCATGGCCGCTGGGCAGACGCGGCGTGCCAGGCACGGCGTATGCACGAGCTCCTGCAAGCTCATCACAAGTTCATGAGTTCATAAGTTCATATTCCCCCTAGAGATTTCACACGGAGTTGGTCATGGAAAAAATCGTCATCGTCGCCGCAGCGCGTACCGCCGTCGGCAAATTCGGCGGAGGGCTCGCCAAGGTTCCTGCCGCGGAGCTTGGCGCAACCGTCATTCGCGGTCTGTTGTCCCGGACGGGCCTGGCAGGCGATCAGATCAGCGATGTACTCCTCGGCCAGGTACTGACCGCAGGCGTCGGCCAGAACCCTGCGCGCCAGGCCGTTATCCGTGCCGGTTTGCCTGACGGCGTGCCCGGCATGACCATCAATATGGTATGCGGCTCCGGCCTGCGCGCCGTCATGCTGGCTGCGCAGGCCGTGCGCAGCGGCGATGCGGAAATCGTCATTGCCGGCGGACAGGAAAACATGTCGGCCAGCCCGCACGTACTCAACGGTTCGCGCGACGGCTTCCGCATGGGCGATGCAAAACTCATCGACACGATGGTCAATGATGGCCTGTGGGATTCTTTCAACCAATATCACATGGGTGTCACGGCCGAGAATCTTGCCAAAAAGTACAGCATCTCGCGTGAAGAGCAGGACGCTTTCTCCGCGCTGTCGCAGCAGAAGGCAGAAGCTGCGCAGAAGGCCGGCAAGTTCAAGGACGAGATCGTTCCGGTGATCATCTCCAGCCGCAAGGGTGAGGTGGTGTTCGATGCGGACGAGTACCCAAAATACGGCACCACGGCGGAATCGCTTGCAGCGCTCAAGCCAGCCTTCGACAAGGCGGGCACGGTGACGGCGGGTAACGCATCCGGCCTCAACGACGGCGCTGCTGCAGTAATGGTCATGAGCGAGTCGAAGGCGCGCGAGCTGGGCCTGCCGATCCTGGCGGTTATTGCTTCGTATGCAACGGCCGGCGTCGATCCAGCCATCATGGGCATCGGCCCGGCACCCGCATCGCGCCGCGCCTTGCAGAAGGCGGGCTGGACGGTGGATACGCCCGATCTGATCGAAGCCAATGAGGCATTCGCTGCACAGGCCATCTCGGTCAATAAGGAGATGGAGTGGGATACGAGCAAGATCAACGTCAACGGCGGCGCGATTGCGCTGGGTCACCCGATCGGAGCTTCGGGTTGCCGCATTCTGGTGACCTTGCTGCATGAGATGCAGCGTCGCGATGCGAAGAAGGGCTTTGCGACGCTGTGTATCGGCGGAGGGATGGGAGTAGCCCTGGCCGTCGAGCGTTAATCCGAACGCGCGGCGAGGGGGCTGCGCGGGCGCCTGCCTGCGTTGGCTCGCTCGCCGTGCTTGAGCACTGCTCTGCGCGAGCCGCCTTGCCAGACACCCGCTCGCTCCCCTCGCCTCACGTTCTACGTTCGGTAAGGCTCTGGGAATCATGCCAATACAGTTACTGCGCCGAGCCATCGATCTAATCGGCCACGAGCCAATAGAGAGTGAGCTGGTTAAAATGAAGCTCTTGGATGATGCAGCGTTCCAAACCGTGAGGGTTCGACATCTGGCTAGGCGTCCTACGCCAGCAAGGTCCGACAACGCAGGTGTCACTTTGGTGATCTCGCTGTTTGGTGCTCCAACGTGTCTTCTTCTAGGCTTAATCGAGGGCAACAAAGCAATGATGGCCTCGTCAATCTTTTGGTTGATCGTTGGCCTTATCTTTTTCTTCTACTTGACCTTCGTTGCGGGATATTGGCGCGAGCACCGGGCCATCATTTCTGAAGAGTTGCGACGTTATGGACGCGCTTCGTTCGGATGATTTTTTTGGCCTAAATCTTTGGCCATTGGCACTCGCTGAATGTTCTATCCAGCAGTTGGCTGGTTGAACAAGCCGCCCAAGGCGCTCAGGCCTTGCTCCAGCAGGTCGTGCGAGCCGCCCGTAGAGCCATTCGGCGTCATCTTGTCGATCAGCTGAGGCAGCATCTGCGCAAGGCCTCCGGAGACCTGATCGGTAGGCAGACCGAGTTTTCCAGCAATGTCTGCGATGGTTCCATGTCCGAGTGCGTCGGCAATCTGGGAGCCTTCAACCGGCAGGTTATCGCCGGTGCCGATCCAGGATGAGATCTGTTCGCTGAGGCCGGCTGAGTTGAATTTCTCGAGCAGTCCGGCGACGCCGCCGTGCTGCTGCAACAGGTTGCCAGCGATCTGGATCAGGGGGTTTTGTCCCTCTTGTGCGCCGCCGTTGCCCAGCGCTTGTAGTGCCTGCCCTGCCAAATCACCAAACAGACTCATGACGTTCTCCCATATCTGGTCGCCCCGCCGCAGATGCGATCGTACGGGCTGCTTCCTCTACAATGCCAGCATGCCACAAGCGGGTTGAAACGAATATGAGTGCCGCAATGACGCAGGATGAATTGAAGAAATCGGTCGCCACTGCAGCTCTGGCTTACGTGCCGGAGGGGCAGGTGATCGGCGTGGGAACCGGATCGACGGCCAATTTTTTCATCGATGGTCTGGCGCAGATGCGCGGGCGTATTCGTGGTGCGGTGGCCAGTTCCGAAGCGAGCGCTGCACGCTTGCGGGCGCACGGTATTGAATTGTTCGAGCTGAATGATCTGACGGAATTGCCTGTCTACGTTGATGGCGCCGACGAGATAGATCACCGCCTTTGCATGATCAAGGGCGGCGGCGCTGCGCTGACACGCGAAAAAATCGTGGCCGCTGTGGCCCAACGCTTCGTATGCATTTGTGATGAGAGCAAGCTGGTGACAACCCTGGGACGCTTTCCTTTGCCTGTCGAGGTCATCCCGATGGCAAGTGCACAGGTCATGCGCGCGCTGGCGGCACTCGGCGGGCAGCCGAGGTTGCGCGCCGGTGTCGTGACGGACAATGGCAACTGCATTGTCGATGTTGCCGGTCTGCAGATTGATGCGCCCGAGGAGTTCGAGGCACGCGTCAATGGCATCGTCGGGGTAGTCACCAACGGTATCTTTGCCCGGCGTCCGGCAGACGTTCTTTTGCTGGCAACGGCGCAAGGCGTTCGAACATTGTCACGCAACTGAAATATTCTGTTCACGCGGCAAGCGCACACTATGTGTTTTTCGCGCGCGGCTGCTGCATCAGGACGGCGTACGCCAACACGCAAACAAAGGAGATGTACCCATGACAGATCACACCGTCCGCCAGTATGACGTTGAACTAGAAAGTATCCGGACGCGTGTGCTCCAGATGGGCGGGTACGTCGAGTTGCAGGTGGTCAAGGCGCTCGAAGGTCTGCTCGGCGGTGATGCGGCGATCATTGATCGTGTCATCGACAACGATCATCGCGTCAACGAGCTTGAAGTGGAGCTCGATGAGGCCTGCGCCAACATCATTGCCAAACGTCAGCCCGCTGCCAGCGATTTGCGGTCGATCCTCACGGTCTCAAAAGTTGTAACCGACCTGGAGCGTGTCGGTGACGAGGCGAAGAAAATCGCCAAGGTTGCCAGGTCGATTCACATGCCGGACGCCATCGCCACAACGCCACGAGTGCAGTTGCAACACCTTGGCAATCTGGCGATCGAGTTGCTGCGCAAATCGCTCGATTCGATGGCGCGCCTGGATCTGAACGCGGCGGCAGACGTCGTGACGCAGGACAAGGAAGTGGATGGCGAATTCAAATCGGTGATGCGTCAGCTCATCACTTTCATGATGGAAGACCCGCGCACCATTTCGCGCAGCATCGACATCCTGTTCGCGGCCAAGTCACTCGAACGCATCGGCGACCACGCCAAGAATGTCTCGCAACATGTCGTGTTTCTGGTCCGCGGGCGCGATGTGCGGCACGTAGGCATCGAAGAAATTCAACGCGAGGTTGCTGGCGGCGCCTGAGCTGTTCAGCTGGATACCTGGTTGGATAGGCGCGGGAGTGCAGCGTTACGCGCGCATCTGGGCCAGCTCGTTTTCCAGGGCGGTCTTGAGTTCATATAGCAGCGCCACCAATTGCGTGCCCAGTTCGGCAAACACGCCTTGTCTTCCCTGCTCAGCTGCGTTTTCGAGGGCGAGCGCGGTTGCTACCGCACGTGCCGCACCGAAATTGCCGACGGCGCCTTTGACGGCGTGAGCCGTTTCTCGCACGGCCTTGTTATCGGTGCTGCTGACGGCCTCCTGCAGACGCGCCTGCATTTCTTCAAAACCGTTCAGGAAAATGTCGATGACTTCGTGCATGAGTGCTTCGTCGTCACCGATCTGCGCGAGCATCCATGAGCGATCAAAACAGGTACCTGGCGCCGATTCGGTTTGTGTCATTGAGTTTTCAACCTCCATCGTGGAAATCGTTCCCGAAGGCGACAACACCCTCAGCAATTCAGCACGCAGCGCGTTCGCCAGAACGGGTTTGGTGACATAGCCGTCCATGCCTGCCGCGAAGCAACGCTCGCGGTCGCCATGCAGGGCGTGCGCCGTCATGGCGATGACGGGCAGGCGCGGCAGCCCGTTCTGCTGCTCGTGGACACGGATCAGGCCGCATGCTTCAAGGCCGCCCATGACAGGCATTTGCAAATCCATGAGAACGGCATCAAGGGCTGGCGCATGTGGCGGGGGATTGATGAGACGGTCGATACATTGCTGACCGTCAGAGACGAGCTCCACTGTGTGCCCCATGTTGGCGAGCATGCGTATTGCCAGGGTCTGATTGACGGCGTTGTCTTCAGCCAGCAGCAGCTTCAGTGGGCTCAGGCTTTGCGGCGCGCGGAGCAGGGCCATGCTGGCTGCCTGTTCCTCTTCGCTGGCCAGATCGAGCTCGGCGGTAAAGAAAAAGGTGCTACCACTGCCCGATTCGCTATCGACCCAGATGTGACCGCCCATGCCGGCAACCAGGCGCTTGCATATGGCCAGGCCAAGGCCGGTGCCGCCATAGCGGCGGGTAGTAGAGGTATCGGCTTGAGAGAAGCTCTCGAAGATCAGGTCCAGCTTGTCTGCCGCAATGCCTATGCCGCTGTCATGCACAGAAAAGCATAGCTCGGCGCTTGTGTCAGAGTCTGCATCGAGGGATACGTCGAGATCAACCGAGCCGGTTTCGGTGAACTTGATGGCGTTGGAGAGCAGGTTCAGCAATACCTGGCGCAGACGATGCGGATCACCGCACACGATGTCCGGAATGCGCACGTCCACTTCGCAATTGAGCTGCAGTGCCTTGCTTTCGGCCCGCGGGCTCAAGGTCGAGACAGCGCTGCTGACACACTCTCGCAAGCTGAACGGAATGCGTTCGAAAGTCATGCGGCCCGCTTCTATTTTTGAAAAATCCAGCACGTCGTCGATGATGTTGAGAAGCGAGTCGGCCGACTGCTTCACGAGCATCATGAATTCACGTTGCTGCGTGTCGAGCTGAGTGTCGAGCACCAGTTGCGTCATGCCGATCACCGCATTCATTGGTGTGCGGATTTCGTGGCTCATGTTCGCCAGAAAATCGCTTTTCGCTTGGTTGGCGATTTCTGCGGCGTCGCGTGCTTCGAGCACTGCCTGTTCCACCGCCTTGCGATCCGAGATGTCGGTAATCGAGCCGACGATGCCGGCGATATTGTCATTGGCATCGGCGAACAGGGATTTGTTGTACAGCACATCGATCTCGCGGCCGTCGCGCGACAGCAGTCGACGCTCGAAACTTTGCGTTGAGCCCGGCTCATTCAGCAGGGCTTCGTCGTGCTGGTGATGCCATGCCGCTTCAGTCGCGTCATCGACCAGATCGAAAGCGGTCTTGCCGATCCATGCTTCGCGCTTGATGGCGAATATGCGCTCGAATGCCTTGTTGAACGTTATGTATCGACCCACACGGTCCTTGACGTATACGGCGTTCGGGATGCTGTCGATCAGCCGCTCGACGAAGCGCAGTTGTTCCTTCACCGCCCGCTCGGCCTGCAGACGCGCCGTCACATCGTTGACCGAGCCGGTATAGCCAAGGAACTTTCCGTCGTCGTCACGTCGTGCGCGTGCAAACACTTCCAGCGTGCGTATCCCGCCGTCCTTGGCAAGATAGCGAAACTGGTTCCGCAGAAATTCCATCTCACCCTTGAACAGAGGTTTGAAGGCGGCGGCAATGCGTGGTTTTTCGTCATCGAGGGTGAAGTCCAGCACCGAGCGGCCCAGCCCTTCCGCGACTTCATATTGCGTGATGTCCGTCCAGGCCGGATTCAGATAGGTCCAGCGCAGGTCCTGATCTGTTTCAAAAACAAGCTCCGAAAGGCCTTCCACGACGGTGCGGAAATGCGCGGCGCTGCGTCCGAGTTCCTGCTGTTGATACTCGAGGCGCAATGATGCCCAGTTGAGCGCATCAACCAGGCTATCGATATCGGCAACGCCCGAGTCGGCCGCCATGACGCTGCCACGGTCGTTGTCGAGCCTTGCTGCAAATGCCGTAGCGCTATGCAGTTTCTGCATCGGGCGCCGCAGGAACAGTGCAAAGCTGATGGTGGCAAGCACGCTGACCAGGATGCCCGACCACACGCTGTCGAGATAGAAGCGGCGGCGTGCTCCTTCCGCCGCTGCGAGCGAGAAACGCGCATGCATCCAGCCGAGCTCGAACTCTGCGCCAACCGGCACCCAGATATCGAGCGTCTTGTGACGTTGGGCCGAGGTGGCATTGCTGGGAATGACAGAGAACACGCGCTGCGCTGGCACGGTCAACTTGAACACGGGCTTGCTGGAATCTACCTTGTCCTCGCGTGAGGCTGCACTGGACAACAGAATCCCGGCAGGGTCGGTGAGATCAATCTGCTCGAGCCCGGGATAGCGGGTGGCCTGCTTCATGATGGTATTGAGCTGCCACACCTCCCCGGTGGTCAGGGCCTGCTCCGATGAAGCCGCAAGCCCCGTGGTGAGCGAGCTGGCCTGCTCGGTCATCGTGCGCTCGATCAGCGCGTATTGCTCGTTGGCCGTGTAGAAGGTGTAGAGCACGATGAAGCTGGCGAACAGCAAGCTGAAGACGGCCGCCAGTTGATAGTGCAGCTTGCGTGGAAAAAGCGAACGCAGATTTGGAGCTGAGCGCATCGGCAGATCGGTTTCCGGTCCAGGCTAGTCTTGATAGTGCGCCCGGATGGCCAGTATCTCTTCCCAGGCGCCGAGAAATTCATCGATGCATCGTGGGTCGAAATGGCTTCCCCGGCCTTGCAGCAGGAAGTTGCGGGCATGCTCCAGCGACCAGGCTGGCTTGTAGGGCCGCTGTGAGGTAAGCGCATCGAACACGTCGGCAACGGCGACAATGCGCCCGACGAGAGGAATCTGCTTGCCTACGAGGCCGTTGGGGTAACCGCTGCCATCATATTTTTCGTGATGCGATACGGCAATCTGTGCTGCCATCTTCAGAACTGGCGACGACGAGTCCTTGAGGATTTCGTGGCCGATCTGCGCATGCTGTCGCATGATCTCCAGCTCGTCAGGCGTCAATTTGCCGCGTTTGAGCAGGATGTAGTCCGGCGTACCAAGCTTGCCGACATCATGCATCGGGGCTGCCATCAATAGGGTGTCCTGTTCATGCTGCGACATGCCGACGCATCTGGCGATGAGCACGGAGTAGCGCGCCATGCGCACGATGTGGGCGCCTGTCTCCGGGTCGCGGAATTCCGCGGCGCGGGCGAGTCGCATGACAGTTTCATGCTCCCTGTCATGGACTTCCTTTACCGCATGCTGGACCGCCAGATCCAGTTCGTCGGCACGGCGATTGATTGCCGCGATGCTGGCCTGCAGGCGCAGCATATTGCGAACGCGTGGATTGAATTCATTCTTGTCGATCGGCTTGATCAGGAAATCAGTGGCGCCCGCTTCCAGCGCGGCATAGCGCACTTCGCGTTCTGCCGCGGCAGTCACCATCAGTATTGGCTGGTCCTTCAGGCGCTCTTCGAGACGGCAGCGGCGGATGAAATCGAGGCCATCCATTTCCGGCATCATGTAGTCGACAATGATGAGGTCGGGCGTATTGGCAATGCACCAGGAAAGCCCCTGCCGAGGATCGGAAAACGTGAAGCACTCATGATCGCCAAGGCGACGCACCAGGCTCTTCATGAGAACCAGATTGACCGGCGTATCCTCGATTATGGCAATGATCATTGATGGACTATCTTTTCTGCATGCCAACAGGGGCTGCCACGCCCTGCACGAAACCGCTTGGCACATCGCGTCGTAAGACTTTGTGAATCCATAGCGCCTCGCCAAAAGTTATCAGTAATGACACCGTTAATCCTTGGCATGGTGTACATCGGCTATCGGCAAGCAGTGAGAAACCTGAAGCTGAGCAATTATCGGTGCGCGGCGCGACAGGTTTTGTGCATTCATTCATGACCGCAAAATAATTGTGCACTGCACATCGCTTTTTTTTTGGAATTAGGGAAAACTCGTACGTCAAATTTGGCAGCGCTGGAAAACTGTACACAGTTCGGCGCTGAGGGCCTTCATGAGCATGAAGGCTCATCCAGGTGTGATCTTGTGCAAGAAATGCGGAAAGTGTCGCAGCGCAAGGCTGAATGCGGCTTGTGCGGGCATCCATGTGGCTTGTATGATCAGCGCCGCTGACTGTAGTAGCATTCGGCGGCCTTAAAAATAACGACGTTTCCAGCTGTCCGGATTCGTCGAACGGAGGCTTGTATTACAACCTTAGGAGGAAATGATGAGGTCCAAACCCATCTAGGCGGGCTGATCAAACTTCACACAAGAGTGCTACCAGACTGGACCAATCGGCCCGGTACTGCGGCACCAATGGCTCTCAATTTGCCATGCGTTAACCCGGCCCCAGGAAGTAACTCATTCCAGGCTCCCTTTTTGTAGCGGTTTTCAAAGCGAGATTCACCGTGCTTTCCTACATACTCCGACGTCTGTTGTCGGCGATACCGTTCTTGTTCATGGTGTCGTTGACTGTGTTTGTGCTCATTCAATTGCCTCCGGGCGATTTTGTAGATAGCTGGGCAGCCGCCCAGTCGGCTTCTGGCGAAGTCGTCGATATGGCGACGATGATTGACATGCGCCATCGCTACGGCCTGGATCAAAACATCCTGGTTCAATATTTCCACTGGATCGTCGGCATCATGCAGGGTGACTTTGGCTACTCCTTCGAATGGAATAGCCCGGTTTCTGCCCTGATCGGTGAGCGCATGAATCTCACGCTGATCCTGTCTGTGGGCACGCTGTTCCTGACCTGGGGGCTGGCCCTTCCAATCGGTATTTATACGGCCGTGCGCCGTTACTCGATTGGCGACTATTTCTTCACCTTCATCGGGTTCATCGGCTTGGCAGTGCCTCACTTCCTGATCGCGCTGGTGCTCATGTATCTGTCGGTCAAGTACTGGGCGCTCGATGTTACCGGGCTGTTCTCTTCGGAATACGCCACTGCGCCATGGTCATGGGGGCGCGTCCAGGATCTGTTGAATCACCTGTGGATACCGATGATCATCCTTGGCCTTGGTTCGACGGCGAGTCTGATCCGTATCATGCGCGCCAATCTGATCGATCAGCTGTACATGCCCTACGTCGTAACCGCACGTGCCAAGGGTCTGTCTGAAGTCCGCCTGCTTTTGAAGTACCCGGTGCGCATTGCGCTCAATCCCTTCGTCAGCACGATCGGCATGATCTTGCCGCAGCTGGTGTCCGGCGCCGTGATCATGTCCATCGTGTTGAATTTGCCAACAGCCGGTCCGCTGCTTTATCAGTCTTTGCTATCCCAGGATATTTATCTGTCGGGCGCATTCTTGCTGCTACTGAGCATGATGACCGTGGTCGGTACGCTGATCTCGGACATTCTTCTGGTTATCCTTGACCCACGCATCAGGTTGGAACAATGAGCGAATCAAATACACCGACGGCACCGGCCGTCCAAGTCAATATGGCCAACCTGCGAGGCGGCATCGAATACGCCTCGCAATGGACCCTGATGTGGCTGCGCTTCAAGAAACACAAGGTCGCACTTGTCAGCATGTACATCGTGCTGGCCTTGTATCTGATGGCAGTTTTTGCCGAATTTCTGGCGCCTTTTGATCCCGAAGTTGCGTTGCGCAACGAAGGCGATTACAAGGCCAAGGCTTACCATCCACCGCAGGGAATCCATCTTTTCGACACTACTGGCGGCGGCATAAGCTTCAGCCCGTATGTCGAAGTGCTCAAGGAAAAGGTCGATCCCGAAAGTCTGAAGAAGATATATGTTGCCGATGCCGAGAAGAAAATTCCGGTGTCATTCTTCGTGCATGGCTTCGAGTACAAATTCCTGGGCCTGTTCAAGACCGACATCCACTTCTTCGGCCCCAAGAAGCACGGTGAAGTGTTTTACCTGTTCGGCTCGGATCGCAACGGCCGCGACATGTTCAGCCGGGTGATCTATGGCGGACGCTTCACGCTGTCTCTGGGTCTTATCGGCGTCTTGTTATCGGTCGTTTTCGGTATCTTTCTGGGCGGCATTTCCGGCTATTACGGCGGCAGGATCGACTGGGTTGTCCAGCGCCTGGTGGAATTCATCATTTCGCTGCCAACCATCCCGATCTGGCTGGCAATGGCCGCAGCGTTGCCCAAGGAATGGCCGCCGCAATATCAGTACATGGCAGTTACCGTCATCATTTCGTTGATCGGCTGGACGCAGTTGGCGCGAGTCGTGCGCGGGCGCTTGCTGTCAATGCGCGGCGACGTCTTCGTTGTGGCAGCCCAGCTAGATGGCTGTAGTGAAGGGCGCGTTATTTTCCGCCACATGTTGCCATCGCTGGCTTCGCACATCATCGCTGCGGTGACACTGTCCATTCCGCTGATGGTCGTGGCCGAGACGTCTCTGTCGTTCCTTGGTCTTGGTTTGCAGCCGCCAGCCATCAGCTGGGGCGTGTTGCTCAAGGAAGCGCAGAACATCCGCTCGATTGCAGTGGCGCCTTGGCTCTTCATCCCCGGGGGTGCGGTCGTGATTGCCGTGCTGGCTTTGAACTTCATGGGTGATGGTCTGCGCGACGCTGCTGACCCTTACTCGCACTGATGGCCTTACGAACATGGTTGATAACGTGAATACCTCATCCAATGACATCATTCTCGACGTCCGTAATCTGAAGACCTACTTCGGTACGGGCGAGAAGGCAGTGCGCGCGGTTGACGATGTCAGTTTCCAGATGCAGCGCGGCAAGACTCTTTGCATCGTTGGCGAATCCGGTTCCGGCAAGACGGTGGCGGCACGCTCCATCCTGCAGATCGTCGATCCTCCGGGCCGTATCATGGGCGGTCAGATGCTCTACAACGCTACGGGCGAGCCCGGCTGTTCGACTATCGATCTCGCCACGCTGCACCCGCGTGGCAAGGAAATCCGCGGCATTCGTGGCCATGACATCGCCATGATCTTCCAGGAGCCGATGACCTCGCTGTCGCCAATTCACACGATCGGCAATCAGATATGTGAATCGATTCTGTTGCATCAGAACGTCGACAAGGCAGAAGCACGTGCGCGTGCGATCGAGTTGCTGCGTCGCGTAGAGATTCCTAATCCTGGCGTTGCCATCGACAAGTACACCTTCGAGTATTCGGGCGGCATGCGCCAACGCGCCATGATTGCCATGGCGCTGGCCTGCAACCCGAAGATCCTGATTGCCGATGAGCCAACAACGGCGCTGGACGTGACGACGCAAGCCGAAATTCTTGCGCTCATCAAGGAATTGCAGCTGTCGTACGGTATGGCTGTGTTGTTCATCACGCACGATATGGGTGTGGTGGCAGAGATCGCTGATGAAATCGGCGTCATGCTGAACGGCAAGATGCTGGAGTTCGGACCTTCGGAACAGATCTTCTATTCGTCGCAGAACGAGTACACGGGCCGCCTGATTGATTCTGTGCGCAAGCTGGAAACTTCGGCACGTCGCGCGCGCAAGAGCACTGTTTCCGATCGCAAGCTGCTGGAAGTGCGTGGGGTCTCGAAGATATATCCAGGTCGCAAGACTTTCCTCGGTGGCAGCAAAGCGGCGGCACCGTTCAAGGCACTCGATAACGTTTCCATTGACCTGTACGAAGGTGAAAACCTCGGCATTGTGGGCGAATCGGGCTCGGGCAAAACGACGCTCGGTAACTGCCTGATACGCGTGCTGAGCTTGACCGACGGTGAAGTACTCTACCGCATGGGTGACGGCCAGATAGTCGATCTGGCGAAGTCCAGCAAGAAAGAACTGCGCGGCGTTCATCGCGAAGTGCGCATGGTTTTCCAGGATCCGTTTGCGTCCCTGAACCCGCGTATGACGATCGGCCAGATTGTTGGCGAGCCCTTGCTGGTTAACGGCATTGCAAAGGGTAACGAGCTGCGTAACCGTGTGGCCGACTTGCTGGCGATTGTTGGCATGCCGCCCGCAGCCATGGAGCGCTATCCCCACGCCTTCTCTGGCGGTCAGCGGCAACGTATCGGTATCGCCCGCGCACTGGCTCTGAATCCGCGCCTGATCATTGCTGATGAAGCAACATCGGCGCTCGACGTGACATTGCGTTCGCAGATTCTCGATCTTCTGCTTGATCTGCAGGACAAGCTCAACCTGAGCTTCATCCTGATCTCCCATGACATTGGCGTGATCCGTTACTTCTGTGACCGGGTAGCTGTCATGTACAAGGGGCAGATCGTCGAAACTGGCCTCGCGGACAAGATCTGCGGCGCGCCGGAGCATCCCTATACCAAGGCACTTATTTCTGCGGTACCGGGCACGCATCCGCGCGACAAGCGCATCGTCAATCGTCATCGTTATACGATTGATGGCAAAGCTGCTTGATCTAAGTCAGCACTTGAAAAGGCCGCAGTCTCTGCGGCCTTTTTTTTGGGAACTACATACTTAACTTGCAGCGCTCCAATTTTCGTCATTCCCGCGAAAGCGGGAATCCACTCCCTGGCACAGACTTCACGTAGATGTGGATTCCCGCTTTCGCGAGAATGACTTGTCTTTTGGCAGAAATCGAATTTCCAAACGTGATTTGCCACTCTGCAAGTCAAGTACGTAATTCCTTTTTTTGGCAAAACTCTTTGTTAAGTGTGTGTAGATAGCCGTGAGCAGGAGCGTGGTAACGCTCGGGGTGATGTTCTATTCGAAAGCACTCGGGGCTCTGCAGGCAAAGAAAAACCCGCATGTTGCGGGTTTTAAATTACAGCCATGTTGCCTGAAAGTGGTGGGCCCCCCGAGAGTCGAACTCGGCACCAACGGATTATGAGTCCGCTGCTCTAACCAGGCATGAGCTAGAGGCCCAAATGCCCGCGACACCGTGGCCGCGGTCCGCTAACTGCGACTCGCCGTACTGAGTACGGTCCCGCTCGCCGCCTTGTCAGCGGACCGCTCGCTCACGGTCTCACAGGCATTTTTGAACGGTTAGCCCTCTCCGTCGAGAAAGCTGCGTAGCTTCTCTGAACGACTTGGGTGGCGCAGCTTGCGCAGCGCCTTGGCTTCTATCTGGCGAATGCGTTCGCGCGTGACGTCGAATTGCTTGCCGACTTCTTCAAGCGTGTGGTCGGTGTTCATTTCGATGCCGAAACGCATGCGCAGGACCTTGGCTTCGCGCGGTGTGAGCGAGTCCAGGATTTCCTTGGTGGTGTCCTTCAGAGAAGAGTACAGCGCGGCATCGCCAGGCGACAGCGTTGCGGTGTCTTCGATGAAGTCGCCAAGGTGCGAGTCGTCGTCGTCGCCGATCGGCGTTTCCATGGAGATCGGCTCTTTGCTGATCTTCAAGATTTTGCGGATCTTGTCTTCCGGCATTTCCATCTTGATTGCCAGCGTTGCGGGATCCGGTTCTGCACCGGTTTCCTGCAAGATCTGACGCGAGATGCGGTTCATCTTGTTGATCGTTTCGATCATGTGAACCGGGATACGGATCGTGCGTGCCTGATCGGCAATCGAACGTGTGATTGCCTGCCGAATCCACCAGGTTGCGTAGGTCGAGAACTTGTAGCCGCGACGATATTCGAACTTGTCGACCGCCTTCATCAAACCGATATTGCCTTCCTGGATCAGATCGAGGAACTGCAGACCGCGGTTGGTGTATTTCTTGGCGATCGAGATCACGAGACGCAGATTGGCCTCGGTCATTTCACGCTTGGCGCGGCGCATCTTGGCTTCGCCGGTGGACATCTGCTTGTTGATGTCCTTGAGTTCTTTCAGCGAAATCTGGATGCGGTCTTGCAGGTCGATGAGCTTTTGTTGCTCTTCGAGAATGGCAGGCTGCATGCGCATCATGGTGGTGACGTTGCCGGCACCGCTGGCGATCTCGGTCTTCAGCCAGTCCATGTTGGTCTCGTTGCCTGGAAAGACCTTGATGAAGTGCTGGCGCGACATGCCTGAGCGGTCGACGCAAAGCTCGAGAATCTTGCGCTCATGCTTGCGTACGTCTTCCACCATGTGACGCACTGAGTCGCACAGGTTTTCGGTCACACGTGCCGTGAAGCGGATGTTCAGCAGTTCGGCACAGATCAGATCGTGTGTCTTCTGATAAGTCTTGTCCTGCGTGCCCTTCTTGGTGAGTGCCGTGATCATCTTGCCGTACAGGCCCTTGATGATTTCAAAGCGTTCCAGAGCGTCGATCTTCAGCTGCAGAAGCGATGCCGACAGGGCGCCAGCGCCACCGTCGTCTTCCTCTTCTTCGCCTTCTTCCTCGGCTTCTTCTTCGACTTCTTCCGGCTCAGGCTCGGGCGCTTCAACCGCATTCGGGTCGATCAGGCCGTCGATGAGTTCATCGATGCGCATCTCTTCGCGAGACACCTTGTCGGACATCGCCAGGATTTCTGCAATCGTGGTCGGGCAGGCAGAGATTGCCATGACCATGTGTTTGAGGCCATCTTCGATACGCTTGGCGATTTCGATTTCGCCCTCGCGCGTCAGCAGCTCGACGGTGCCCATTTCGCGCATGTACATGCGCACCGGATCGGTCGTGCGACCGAACTCGGAATCGACCGTAGACAGCGCCTGTTCGGCTTCGGCCTCGACTTCTTCGTCGACAACGGCCGCAGCGACGCCATCCGTCAGCAACAGATCTTCGGCTGCCGGCGCTTCATCGAAGACCTTGATGCCCATGTCATTGAACGTCGAGATGATCGATTCGATCTGCTCGGCGTCGACCATTTCGTCGGGAAGGTGATCGTTGACCTCGGCGTACGTCAGGTAGCCACGGTCCTTGCCCAGCGCAATGAGTGTCTTGAGGCGGGTGCGGCGGACTTCTGCGTCGTCACCACTAGCAACGAGGTCTGCGGCAATGCGCAGTTCTTTCTTCTCTTTCGCTTTCGACGTTTTTGCTTTGGGAATAGCTTTGGTGGCTACTGTGGCGGAGGTTTTTTCCTTGGCCATGCGGGTCCTCTGGGCGTGCGCTCAGGTCAAGTCTGAGTATTGGGGTCTCAGTACGATTGAGGGTGAGCAGGGAAACAGATAAGTATATGTTAGACAGGGGGTTTCTGTCCAGACTTGAGCGTTTGTTTATGTTGCTGAAGCTCTATTAGTCGGCGCATTTCCTCAGAATTCAAGGGGCCAACAGCAGAGCGTTGCGTAAGTGCTTTGATCTCCTGATCCACCGCATTGCGGCGAAGTGTGCGAAAAGTGTCCGCGAATACGTCTGCCGCATCTTCCTCGCCCACATGCTCCTCATCAGATGTCGTGAGCAGGTCGGCGATAAGATTGCGACGCCCTGCATCCGCCTGGCTCTCAAACAAGGCACTCAGCGATATGACTGTGCCGGATTGAGCGCGTTCGCGGAGTAATTCCAGCACTTCGCGTTCCGTGTCATCGGGTATCAACAAGACGACGTCTTCGGGCACTTGAACGCATAGTTCAGGCCGTGCGCACAACAGGCGGAGTAGCTGGCGCGTCAATGTCACAACGCTTTGGCGCTCCAGCCTGCGTGGAGCGGGGCGGCCCTTCTTGCCCGGCTCCATGCCGAGCGCGCGTTCAACTTCGGCAACGTCCATTTCAGCAAGGTCGGCCAGCGATCGCACTGTTTGCGCGCGGAGGATGGGGGCTGACATCCGCGGCACCCAATCCTTGGCTTCAAAGACCAGGCGGGCGCGTCCTTCGGCAGTCGATAAATCGAGATCGCTACGCAGCTCACGCAACAGAAAATCGGTGAGCGGTGTTGCCTCGTTGAGTGCGCGTTGAAACGCGATCAGGCCTTCCTCGCGGATATAGCTGTCCGGGTCATGCTCGGCAGACAGGAAGAGAAAGCGCACGGCACGGTCATCAGCAAGATGCTCGATGCTCGCCTCCAGCGCCCGGCGCGCTGCCTTGCGTCCCGCCTTGTCACCGTCGAAGCAGAACACCACACGCTCGGCCTGGCGAAACAGTTTCTGGATGTGCGTCGCCGTGGTGGCTGTGCCCAGCGTGGCTACTGCGGCACCAAAGCCGAACTGCGCCAGCGCGACAACGTCCATGTAGCCTTCAGTGACAACCACGGTATTGCTTTCGCGAATCGACTGCCGCGCCTGATGCAAACCGTAAAGTTCACGTCCTTTCTCGAACAAGGGCGTTTCAGGCGAATTGAGATATTTGGGCTCACCCTGACCCAGCACGCGACCGCCGAAACCGATGATGTTGCCGCGCTGATCGTGAATCGGAAACATCACGCGATCACGGAATCGGTCGTAGCGTCGCCCCGCATCGTTGGTGATGACGAGACCTCCTTCGACGAGAGCGGGCTGCTCGTACTGCTCGCCAAAGACGCTGCGTAGCCCCTGCCAGCCTTCGGGCGCATAGCCAATGCCATAGCGTGCCGCGATTTCGCCGGTAAGGCCACGGCTCTTCAGGTAGTCGATGGCTTTCGGCGATCCCTTGAGTTGCTCGCGGTAAAACCTGGCCGCGCGCGCGGTTATTTCCAGTAGAGACTGGCTTTGTGCCTGCCTTGCCGGATCGGGACGATCTTCCTCGGGTACCTGCAAGCCAACTTGCTGCGCGAGTTCCTTGATGGCATCGGGAAAAGAAACGCCTGCGTACTCCATGAGAAAGCCGATGGCTGTGCCATGTGCGCCGCAGCCGAAGCAGTGATAGAACTGCTTGGTCGGGCTGACAGTGAAGCTCGGTGATTTCTCGTTATGAAACGGGCAACAGGCAGAGTAATTCGCACCGCCTTTTTTCAGCGGCACGTGGCGCTCTATCAGGTCGACGATATCGACCCGCGCCAGAACGTCCTGGACGAATGACTCCGGAATCATTCCCGCGCGGCCCCGTTTTTAGCTCTGTTGTTACTTGGCGAGAGCGGCTTTGATCTTGGCGGAGACCTGCGCCATGTCGGCACGGCCGGCAAGGCGTGGCTTCAATGCCGCCATCATTTTGCCCATGTCGGCCGGGACGGATGCACCCGTTTCTGCGATGGCGGCTTGCACGGCTGCGTCAATCTCGGCTTCCGACAGACCGGCTGGCATGTAGGCCGACAGCACTTCGATTTCCTGGCGCTCGATGGCCGCCAGGTCTTCGCGCTTGGCGGCTTCGTATTGCGTCACCGAGTCGCGGCGTTGCTTGAGCAGCTTATCGATAATGACGACGGTCATCGCGTCATCCACCACGATGCGTTCGTCGACTTCCTTTTGTTTGATCGCGGCGAGCAACAAGCGAATGGCGGACAGGCGCACCGTTTCCTTGGCGCGCATGGCTGTCTTCATGTCTTCGGTGATGCGTTCTTTGAGGGACATGGCGAATTTCCAGGTGATCAACACGAAAGTGACAACTAAGTAGAGGCGCTCTAAACAACAAAACCCGGCCGCCCAAAGGGCGCCGGGTCTTGCATAAAGCTAGTGCTGCCGCGCCTTGAGGCGCAGGCAATCAGTACAGCTTCGGCGGCAGAGTCTGGCTGCGCAGGCGCTTGTGCAGGCGCTTCACGGCAGCAGCCTTCTTGCGCTTGCGCTCGGAAGTCGGCTTTTCGTAGAACTCACGTGCGCGGAGGTCGGTCAGCACGCCGGACTTTTCGATCGTGCGCTTGAAGCGGCGGATGGCAACTTCAAACGGTTCGTTTTCTTTGAGACGTACACCAGGCATTCGTCAGGTTCCTTGCTGGGTTGCTTGTCGGAAACATCATGATTTCCGAAGAGTCGGCGATGTTACTACGTCCTTCCCGGTTTTCCAAGTCCACCGGGAAAGATCGGACACGTAGTGTTGTAGACTGCCGGCCATGAGCCCGCAAGATCTTGTTTTAGGCATTGAAACCTCCTGCGACGAAACCGGCATTGGCCTTTACGATCTCGCCCGGCGTCGTCTGGTGGCGCATCGGGTATTTTCGCAGATCGACATGCACGCTGCCTATGGTGGCGTGGTGCCCGAGCTTGCTTCGCGCGATCACGTGCGCCGTATCGTGCCGCTGATTCGCGAGACGCTTGGTGCGGCACAAGCTGAGTTGAGTGATCTTGTCGCCGTCGGTTACACGACCGGGCCGGGACTGGCTGGCGCCCTGCTTGTTGGTGCAAGCATCGCGGAAGCATTGGCGATGGCATTGGGCATCCCGGCCATCCCCGTGCACCACCTTGAAGGTCATCTGCTGTCGCCGCTTTTGGCCAGCGAGCCGCCGCAATTTCCCTTTGTCGCTTTACTTGTCTCTGGCGGTCACACACAGCTCATGAGTGTCGCCGGTGTCGGCAACTATGTGCTGCTCGGCGAAAGCGTGGATGACGCGGCAGGGGAGGCTTTCGACAAGACAGGCAAGTTGCTGGGGCTTGGCTATCCCGGCGGTCCTGCCATGGCGAAGCTCGCTGCGGGTGGTGTCGCTGGGCGTTTTCGCTTGCCGCGACCGATGCTCAAGTCGGGTGATTTGCAGTTCAGTTTCAGCGGCCTGAAGACAGCCGTGCTGACGGCCACGCAGCAACCGGACTACAGCGCGGAGCGGGCGCCGGATCTCGCCGCAGAGTTTCAGGAAGCAGTCGTCGACGTGCTGTGCGGCAAGGCGTTGGCGGCTCTCAAGCAGACTGGTCTGCAGCGCCTTGTGGTTGCCGGCGGCGTGGGCGCCAATACACGATTGCGGGAGCAACTGATCACCGCCGTGTCGCGCAGCGGTGGACGCGTGTATTTTCCGGAGCTGGAATTCTGTTCCGACAATGGTGCAATGATCGCTTTGGCTGCCGCCATGCGTATCGAGGCTGGAATCGCTGAAGCCACGAGTAATGGCGCGTTTGCGATCCGCCCGCGGTGGCCGCTTGATCAGGCCTGCGCCTGATCCTCTGCTGACGTTCTTTTCTTCCCGATTCGTCCTTCCTGTCCCGCAAGCAATTTGCCGATATTGGCCTTGTGTCGCCAGATCATGATTGCCGCCATCACGACCACGGCCCCCGTCCACGTATCGTTGCCGGTAAGCCAGACAGTCAGGAAAGGTGCCGCTATCGCCGCGCTGAGTGCGGCAAGCGAGGAGTATCGCGTGACAAATGCGACGAGCAGCCATACAGCGATTGTTGCCGCGCCTAACGGGAGGTAAATGCCGAAGAGAACACCTGCCGCAGTGGCAACACCTTTGCCACCGCGAAACCGCAGGAATACCGAAAACACATGTCCGAGGAAGACAGCAATGGCGATACCGGCGAGTGCCTGCGCGGAGAAGCCAAGCACCGGCACCAACGCCTTGGCGAGCGCTACGACAAACAGGCCTTTGGCGGCATCGCCCAACAGGGTCAGGATGGCAGCCAGCTTGTTGCCGCTGCGCAGTACGTTGGTGGCCCCCGGATTGCCGGAGCCGTAGCTGCGTGGGTCGTTCAAGCCCATGGCTTTGGAAACAATGACGGCAAACGGCAAGGAGCCGATGAGGAAGGCGGCCAGCAGGCTTAGAATGGTGGCCGCCGGCGTAGCAAGAGAAGTGATCATTATGTTTATGTCATCATGTTCTGGTGGCGGTCCGGCAAGCATTGGCGGGACCAGGGAATGACGGTCTGACAGCCTAAAACACGGGGAAAGAAAGCATGGATTTCATTTTTGTCGAAGGCCTTCAGCTGGATGCGCGAGTGGGCATTTATCCGCGCGAAAAGGCCGCGCCCCAAACTATCGAGATCAATCTGAGCTTCGGTATGCCCGGTGCGGCTGCAGAGCGTGATCATATCGCCGATACCATCGACTACGACAAAGTCGTCACGCGCATCCGCGAATTATTGCTGGCTCAACATTTCAATTTGCTGGAAACGCTGGGAGAGTTTCTCGTCAAGATAGTCCTTGATGAGTTTGGCGCACCTTGGGCACGTATATCGGTTGCGAAACTCGGCGTGGTGCAAGACGTGCGCCGTGTCGGCGTTTATATCGAACGCGCCCGCGACGGATTCAGTACTCCACCATGGACCGCTGGCAGCAACCCCATTTGAGTTTGAATTGAACTATGTCGAAAGACATAAGCTGGCATTGGCAACAGAATAAAAAAGCCGCGCAAGTTTGACCTTGCGCGGCTTTTTTTGCCCACGGATTTTCTAGATCAACAGATCGGTGATCGACTTGCCCGAAGCGACATAGCCAGCTACCCACAGCGGCTGGCGGCCGCGGCCGGTCCATGTCTGCGCAGCGTCGGCGGGGTTGCGGTACTTTGGCGCGACCTTGCCCTTGCTGCCACGTGTCTTTTTCGGCGCCGCTTTGCGTGCAACCTTGGGCTCTTTCTTGGCACCAAGCAATTCGCTAAGTGGCACGCCAGCTTCGGCGGCAAGTTTCTGTACTTTCTTGAGCAGATCGCGTTTTGAATTCACCGAGCGGCGTGCGATTTCCGCTTCAATGCGGGTCTTCTGACGTTTGAGTTCAGTAAGCGAAAGCTTGTTCAGTTCCATGTCATTCCTCGTCCGGATTAATTTGTGCCAGGAGATAAAATATTTTGAATGCTAGCCCTACCGTAGGGGATCAATGCTAATTGGCGCATCTTTTTTTGCGCATTGTCGAACAAATATCTTCAAAACGCAAAGTATTCTCTGAGGAGCACTATTTTGCCGCCAGGTATTAAAGCGTGTGCTTATCCGCGTGGGTGATGTTGGGCGTGGAGTTTTTTCAGACGCTCACTTGCGACATGTGTATATATTTGTGTCGTGGATATGTCGGAATGACCCAATAGCAGCTGTACGACGCGCAGATCGGCGCCGTGATTGAGCAAGTGCGTGGCAAAGGCGTGACGTAGCGTGTGCGGCGATATATTGGCGGGGCTAATCCCGGCCTGAATGGCGTGGCGCTTCACAATTTGCCAGAACATCTGTCGACTCATGGCATTGCCGAAACGATTCAGGAAAACGGCTTCACAGGGTTTATTCAAAAGGACGACGCGCGCTGTCGTCAGATAGCGGTTGATCCACTCGATCGCCCATTCTCCGAGTGGTACCAAGCGCTCCTTGCTGCCTTTGCCGATCACGCGCACCAGGCCGGATTGCAAGTCCATTTCAAATATCTTGAGCTCGACGAGCTCCGAGACTCGCAGGCCGGTCGCATATATCGTTTCAAACATCGCACGATCCCGCAGGCCTTGCGGCGTATTGATATCCGGTGCGGCAAGCAATGCCTCCACCTGCACTTCGCTGAGGATTTTGGGGAATCTCTGTGGCGCGATCGGAGAATCGGTCTGTACCGTCGGGTCCAGCGCTATCCGATTCTCGGCCAGCTGCATGCGATAGAAACGGCGCAGTGCTGCCAGCATCCTGCGCTGCGTCGTGGCGCGCCTGGTACTGCTTAATTCGCCGAGATACCGGGCGATGTCAGCACTGCCGGCATCAAGTAGTGAGCGTTGTCGCTGCGCGAGCCAGGTTGCAAATAACGAGATGTCAGACCGATAAGCATCAAGTGTATTTTTTGATAATCCGTCCTGCAGCCAAAGCGTATCGGCAAATTCATCAATATTGGCAGAATCGATTAATGATAATTGCAAATGTTCGACAGCTTTATTCACAAGACACCTTCGTGCCTGAGTAACCAGCGCTTTGTTTCCAGCAGCCAGCCGTCGCTGGCATTGGCGAAACCGCCTAGTCCGGTTTTGGCAACGACGCGATGACAAGGCACGATAATTGGAAAGGGATTTGCGCCGCAAGCTTGTCCGATCGCGCGCGGCGTACCGCCAGCTTCACGACTCAATTCACCGTACGTTCGAATTTCGCCGAAAGGAATACTGGCAATCGCTTGCCACGTACGGCGCTGGAAAGGTGTGCCCTGCGGTGCCAATGCGAATTCGAACTGATATGCGGGATTTGTGAGCCAGTGCATCAATGCCTGCTCGACTGATTTCACGAGATCGACATGCGCCCCTGTCGCAGCCATCAGTGGCGTGTCCGGCGCCAGGAAGGTGAGCGCGCTGAGATGCATTGCCGCATCTGCACTAATGCCCAGCCGACAGCAGGGCAGCGGCAATATGGCAGCGTAATTGGCGGCGGGCGTGGAGCGGGGAATGGTAGACAAAGGCTGCTGGCTGCAATAAGGCTGCAATTGTAAGAGGCGTGGCAATCAGCTCTTGCCCGAAAGTTTTTCCTTGATATCAGCTTGTACAGGGGAATTGCCAAGCCAGATGCGTAGCAGCGCCTGGTAAAAATCTTCGCCCGCAATATCGCTGCCTTTTTGCTCGCTGCCAAGCATCAGGCGCGTGCCGCTTGCAGGCAAATAGTCGAGGCGAATCACGGTTTTTTCGGGCGCTTTGCCGATTGATAGCATGACGGCGCGAAAGCGTTCGATGCGTGCCGCGAGTTTGCTCAGCTCCGCTTCGGTCTGATTGGCGCTCAGCGCTTCCAGGAAAGCATCGGCGAGTTGTTCGGCGGTCAATTCGCGCAAGGTGACGATCTGGATGCGGCGTGGGCCTTTGCTCGCCAGCACTGCGTCGGCGCCCTCAGCTCTTTGCGGCAGGTACAGGCCGATGGCGTAGACCTTGAAGAACAGCTTGGTGCGCACACCGGCGCCGTTGAGTTGCAGCTCACTGCCAGCAAGGCTCGTCTTGTCGTCGAAATACGTGCCAGCGATATCGAGTGCACGGGCCGGTAACGCGCTGACAAGGGTCAGGAGCAGCGCTAGCAGCACGTAGACGAAGGGGCGTGGAACGATGGAATTCATGAGACCTCCTGTACGCGTCCGCATCAAGACGCCTGGTCCATTGTTCGGTAAAGTGCTCCGGCTGCCAAGTCGCGACAGACCCTATGAATCGGACCGGGCGTCAGGGCGCTGCCCAGCAGTTGAAGATGCCGACGCACAGCAAGGCAATGCCGGTCCACCACATGATGCCGCCAGGGGACCGCATGTATTGGTGCGCTTCGGTGAAGGGCGCGAAGGTGAAGAAGGCGTAACCCTCTTTGCGGAAAAAACTCCACGCCGTGAGGGGTAGCGCCAGCCCGACAATGACAAGTACGATGCCGAGAGTTTGCGTATCGATCATTTTTCTTCGCTCTATTTGCGAACTTCGCCGTTGCCGAACACGATCCATTTCTGCGAAGTCAGGCCTTCGAGCCCGACCGGACCGCGCGCGTGGATCTTGTCTGTGGAAATGCCGATCTCGGCACCGAGGCCGTATTCAAAACCATCGGCAAAGCGTGTCGAGGCATTCACCATGACCGACGCGGAATCCACCTCGCGCAGGAAGCGCATGGTCTTGGTGTAGTTCTCGGTGACGATGGCGTCGGTGTGTTGCGAGCTGTAGGTGTTGATGTGTTCGATGGCCGCATCGATGCCGTCGACGATTTTCACGGCGATGATCGGAGCGAGGTATTCCTCGAACCAGTCCTGTTCCGTCGCCGCTTGCAGTTTGTCCTGCGCAATGCCCGCTTCGCGCAGAATGGCCAGAGACGCCTCGCAGGCGCGCATTTGCACGCCCTTGTCGGCCAGCATCTTGCCGATAGCGGGCAGAAACTGTTTGGCGACGCTGCGCGCGATCAGCAGCGATTCGGCGGTATTGCAGGTGCCATAGCGTTGGGTTTTCGAGTTCTCGACGATGGGAATGACCTTGGCTGCGTCGGCATCGTCGTCGATGTAAACGTGGCAGTTGCCGTCGAGATGCTTGATGACAGGAACGCGCGCATCCTTGCTGATGCGCTCGATCAGCCCTCTGCCGCCGCGTGGCACGATGACATCGACATACTGCGGCATGGTGATGAGTTCGCCGACGGCCGCACGGTCGGTCGTTTCGATGACCTGTACCGCTGTCTCCGGCAAGCCGGCGCTAGCAAGGCCGGCACGCACGCAGGCGGCGATGGCCTGGTTGCAATGCAGCGCTTCCTTGCCACCACGCAGGATGGCGGCATTGCCGCTCTTCAGGCACAAACCGGCAGCATCGGCCGTCACGTTGGGGCGAGCCTCATAGATGATGCCGATCACGCCAAGCGGCACGCGCATATGCCCGACCTGGATGCCCGAAGGACGACGTTTTACATTGGTGATCTCGCCGACCGGGTCGGGCAGGGCGGCGATCTGCTCGAGACCTTGCGCCATGCTCTCGACGCCCTTGGCGGTTAGCGTCAGGCGATCGATGAGGGCGGCTTCGAGACCGTCGGCACGCGCCTGGGCGAGATCGAGTTCGTTGGCGGCGAGCAGCTCTGCCTGATGCGCGCGAATCTGCGCGGCCATGGCTAGAAGGGCGCGGTCTTTCGCGTCGGTCGAGGCGGCCGCGATCAGACGCGATGCTGCACGCGCCTGCTTGCCAACCTGTTCCATGTATTGCTTGATGTCCATGATGACTGGTGCTTACGAGTGTTTTGCAGAATGTACTGCCTATGTGGGGCGTTGCCCGGTTTCTTCAATTAGAGCATCGCTGCGGCATGGATTCAAAGCCTTCCGTACTTTGTCATGCCGGGCTAACCCGTTCAGCGCAGCGAACGTTCCGCCAGATCGATCCACTCGCGATTGAGCGCCCGCACGTTTCGGGGCCAATGTTTAACGTCGGCCATGAACGCATTCAGCACCTCGCGAGCACGAGCGTCCTGCCCGATGCTGCGCAGGTATTCGCCACAGCGGCTGCGTGCTTCCGGGGTGGGGTCTTCGGCCAGGACGCGTTCGAATTGCGCAAGAGCAGCTTGCTGATCGTTACAGGCGGCGAGCGTGCGTGCATAGAGCAGCGGCAAGTCGCCCGGCACGCGGTTCTTCTCGTGCAGCATGTAGCGCTCGATAACCGCGCGTGCTTCGAAGGCCCGGTTCTGCGCCAGCAGCGTACGCGCCAGCCCAAGGTTGAGCGTGGGGTCGAATTCGTGCAGGCCGACGGCCGCGCTCTGGTACTGCGCGATGGCTTCGTCGAAGCGATTGGCGTCGAACAGTGCGGTAGCGAGCCGGATGCGATTGTCGGCACTGGGCGAGAGTTCGGCCGCGCGCTCCGCTTCGCGCAATGCCCGCTTCGGGTCGATCAGGCTGCGCACCGCTTTGCCTGTGACATTGACGGCGCGACTACCGCGTATTTCCGGCAGGAATTCGACGAAGAAATAAACGATGCTGCCAAGCAGGGGAAATGCAAACAGGACGAACAGCCAGGTCAGGTTTCGTCCACCGCGCAGGGCATGGATTGCGAAGAAAATCGCAACGAGAACATGGGCACCGATGCCGAGGTAGGGTACAGAGGGCACTGGGTTGTTCCGTCCGGGTCTTGAAATCAGGCGGCGCGAATGCGCAGCGACAGTTGCAGGAATTCGTCCCACACATCGCCTGTGGTCAGGCCCTTGACCATGCGGTCTATGCGTGCGGCATGCATCAGTGCGGCACGTAGTGCGCCACCACGCAGCCGTTGCACCGCGCGCTTGCAGAGCGTCTGGCGTGGGCCGAAGACGCGTTCGTTCTTGAGCGCCATGTCGACCGGTTGACCACTGTCCATGGCCGTGCGCACATTGGCCAGCGTGCGTATCTCGTTGGCGATGGCCCAAAGCACGAGCGGTGCGGCGGCGCCTTCGCCCTGCAGGCCTTCGAGCAGGCGGGCGCAGCGCGCAGCATCGCCTTCGAGCAGCGCCGTGCGCAGCTTGTCGGTGTCGTAACGCGCGACGTGCAGCACCGCGTCTTCGACCTGCTCAAGGCTCAGCGGCCCCTCGCCATAGAGCAGATCGAGCTTCTGCATTTCCTGGTGTGCGGCAAGCAGATTGCCTTCCACGTGCTCGGCAATGAACACCAGCGCATCGCGTGGCGCCGTCTGCTTCTGCCGCGCCAGACGACCCGCGATCCATTGCGGCAGTTCGGACAATTGCGGTGCGTTGCATTCAAGCGTGACGCCGGCTTCGCTCAACGCAACAAACCAGCCGAGCTTGCGCGCAGCCCAGTCCATGTGGGGCAGGGTGATCAAGGTCACTACGCCACCGTGTGGATCTATTTCTTTGGAAAAACGTGTCAGCACCTCGCCGCCATCGCGCCCCGGCTTGCCGGTCGGAATACGCAGGTCGACGAGTTTGAGATCTCCGAACAGCGACAGGTTGCCGCCCGCCAGCCCGAACTGGTCCCACTTGAAGCCTTGCGTGACGACCAGAACCTCGCGCTCGCTGACGCCCTTGGAACGGGCCGCTACGCGAATCGCGTCGCCTGCTTCTATCGTCAGCAGCGGTTCGTCGCCGTGCAGCACGTACAGTGGTGCAAGCTCGCGTTCGAGATGGCTGGCAAGCTGCTCGGGGCGGAGATTCATGGGGCAGTCGTGGGTATCCCGGACACTGCAGGCGGCGTGGCAGGCGTATTCATGCGCACTGCGGCAAGACGGCGAACGATCTGTTGCACCAGATCGCTCTGCATGTCGCGGTAAAGCAGCAGCTCTTCCTGCTCCTTGGCGAGCACGAGGCTATCGTTGAAGGTGATGTCACGCGTGATGTTGATCTCCTGCAGCGACATCACCTCCTTGCCGGCTTTGTCGTGCAGGCGGAACTGGAAGCGCTGGCGCAACTGGTATTCGCGCACCGTACCGTCCGATCCGAGCGAGAGAATGGCTTTTTCGCGATTGTCCTGGACCACCACCATGCGCACTTCAGCCTCTTCGCGACTGTCGACGGCGTTCGTCGTACCCGAAGTCTTGATCTGGCGTTTCAGATCGGCGGCGAGCTCCGAGTACGGGCTCATTTCGATGTAAATGGTCTTGAATGCCATCGGCTTGGGGCCGCGCAACTGGAAGCCGCAGCCTGCCACGGTAACCAGGAGCAGGCAGATGAAAAGTTGCAGCAGGCGATTTTGAACGGTCATGGGCTATGGGCGGGCGAGGTCGGCAAAGCGATCGGGACGGCGGAATTGTACTCCGGGCAGTAACCGTCATGGCCTGCGAGGCCGACCGCTACCGCCCGGGTGCTTCAGACGACGATATTCACGAGGCGCCCTGGCACGACGATGACTTTCTTCGCGGCATTGCCCTCCATGAATTTCACCGCGCCCTCGGATGCCAGCGCAAGCGCTTCGATGACGGCCTTGTCGGCACTTGCCGGCACCTTCACCGCACCGCGTGTCTTGCCATTGACCTGGAGTACCAGCTCGATCTCGTCCTGAACCAGCGCCGCTTCGAGCGGCTCCGGCCAGGGAGCGTTGAGAATGTCATCGCCATAGCCAAGCTCGCTCCACAGCTGATGCGTGACGTGTGGCGTGATCGGCGACAGCACGCGCAGCAGGATGCCGAAGCACTCTTCGATCACTTCCGCTGTAAGCCCGCCCTCTCGCGGCGCTTTTTCGAGCGCATTGAGCATCTTCATCGCCGCCGACGCCACGGTGTTGAACTGCTGTTTGCCCAAGTCGTAATTGGCCTGCTTGAGCAGCAGGTGCGTCTCGCGGCGCAGGTTGGCGAGCACTTCGGACAGTTTTTCCTTGTCGAGGGTACGCACGGCAGGCAACTGCGGGCGAATCGTCGTGCCAACGACATGACCGAAGGCCCAGATGCGTTTGA
Organism: Rhodocyclales bacterium; assembly: GCA_028292485.1. GTDB lineage: Bacteria > Pseudomonadota > Gammaproteobacteria > Burkholderiales > Rhodocyclaceae > Viridibacterium. The sequence continues at coordinate 53,551 of JAQGMG010000015.1, forward strand.
GGAAGCGATACGAGCCCTCGATGCCGCTGTCCGACCACTCGAGGGTCTGCTCGGGCGGCGCAGCGAACATCATGAAGAAGCGCGCCGTATCGGCACCGTAGGTTTCGATCATCGATTGCGGATCGACGCCGTTGCGCTTGCTCTTGCTCATGGTGCCGAAGCCGCCGTAGTCGACGGGATTGCCATCGGCCTTGCTGATCGCGCCCGTAACGCGGCCCGATGCATCGTGTTGCAGCTCGACTTCTTCCGGCGCATACCACTCGATGCCGGTCTTGTCGGAGCGGCGCGAGAACAGGTGGTTGAGCACCATGCCTTGTGTGAGCAGGCGCTTGAAAGGCTCGCGGTATGTCACCAGACCCAGGTCGCCCATCACCTTGCTCCAGAAACGCGAGTAGAGCAGGTGCAGGATGGCATGTTCGATGCCGCCGATGTACTGGTCGACCGGCATCCAGTAATCTGCGCGTTTGTCGACCATGGCATTGTCATTGCCGGGGCAGGCGAAGCGCGCGTAGTACCAGGACGAATCGACGAAGGTATCCATCGTGTCCGTTTCGCGGCGCGCAGGCTTGCCGCACTTCGGGCAGTTGCAGTCGAGAAAGGACGACAGCTTGTTGAGCGGGTTGCCGGAGCCGTCCGGTACGCAGTCGGTAGGCAGGACGACAGGCAGCTGATCGTCCGGCACCGGCACGGCGCCGCAGTCGGCACAGTGAATGATCGGGATCGGGCAACCCCAGTAACGCTGACGTGAGATGCCCCAGTCGCGCAGGCGCCATTGCACTTTCTTTTCGCCGAGTTCTTTCGCGGCGAGATCATCGGCAATGGCGTTGACGGCCTGCTCGTAGCTGAGGCCATCGTACTTGCCGGAGTTGATGCACTTGCCTTCCTTGCTGCCGTACCATTCTTGCCATGCGTCCGTAGAGAAGGGTTTGTCTCCGAGTGCGACGACCTGCTTGATTGCCAGTTTGTACTTCTTTGCAAAGCCGAAGTCACGTTCGTCATGTGCGGGCACGGCCATCACGGCGCCGTCGCCATATGACATCAGCACATAGTTGCCAACCCACACCTCGACTTTTTCGTCGGTGAGCGGATGAGTGACGAAAATGCCCGTCGGCATGCCTTCCTTCTCCATGGTCGCCATGTCGGCTTCCATCACCGAACCGTGCTTGCACTTCTCGATGAAGGCGGCGAGCTCAGGATTGTTCTTTGCCGCATGAGTGGCGAGCGGATGCTCCGCAGCCACGGCACAGAAGGTGACGCCCATGATGGTGTCGGCGCGCGTGGTGAACACCCACAGCAGGCCACGTTCCCCTCTCCCCTCCGAGGGAGAGGGGCTAGGGGTGAGGGGGAATGTGCTTGCATCGACCCCCTCACCCCCCCGCCCCTCTCCCGCAAGGGGAGAGGGGAGCGCCGAGCCGCTTTCAGCGGGTAATTCATACGGAAACGCGAAACGCACGCCAGTGCTCTTGCCAATCCAGTTGGCCTGCATCAGGCGTACGCGCTCCGGCCAGTTGTCGAGCGTGTCGAGATCGTTGAGCAATTCCTCAGCGTATTGCGTTATGCCAAGGTAATAACCGGGAATCTCGCGCTTCTCGACGACAGCGCCAGTGCGCCAGCCGCGACCGTCGATGACTTGTTCATTGGCGAGTACGGTCATGTCGACCGGATCCCAATTCACGACCTGGGTTTTTGGATAGGCAATGCCTTTTTCGAGCATGCGCAGGAACAGCCACTGGTTCCATTTGTAATACTCGGGCGTGCAGGTGGCGAGTTCGCGGCTCCAGTCGATGGCAAAGCCAAGCGACTGCAGCTGCTTCTTCATGTAGGCGATATTGTCGAAGGTCCACTTGGCCGGCGACACCTTGTTCTGGATGGCGGCGTTCTCCGCCGGCAGGCCGAATGCATCCCAGCCCATGGGTTGCATGACATTGAAGCCGCGCATCTTGTGGAAACGCGTGAGCACGTCGCCGATGGTGTAGTTGCGCACGTGCCCCATGTGCAGCTTGCCCGAGGGGTAGGGGAACATGCTCAGGCAGTAGTACTTTTGCTTTGTGGAGTCTTCGACCGACTTGAAAGCCCCGGTGCTGTCCCAGTGTTGCTGGGCGGCTTTTTCAATGTCGGTGTGGTGGTAATGGGAACTGAGTTCCTGCTTGGGCTGCGTCATGAATGGGCTCGGGCTGTGAAACGGCTGAATCCGCAATTTTAACAGCTGAGCGAACCAAAACCTGCCATTGACGGCAAAGGGCGGGCATTCCTGCGGCGATGGCAGGAAGCATTGACGCATCCTGACTGAGGGGACTCAGGTTGCGAAGCACTCCTTGATGCTGGAGAGCGCGCCGCGCAGGCGCGGGTATTCGCGTTCGAGCATCGATGTGTCGGCACGCGTTGCCGCTTCCTGCAGCTGCGCGGCGAAGTCGTGCATCTCATCCATGCCGACGACGGCGGCACTGCGGCTGATGCTGTGAAACAGGTGCGCCAGGGTGGTCAGGTCACGACTTTCCCATGCAGCTTCGAGCAGCGTGATGCGTTCGGGAATGGCCGACACGAACACGTTCATGACGCGCTCCATGAGGTCTTCGTGAGCAGGGCCGGCAAACGGCACGGTACTGGTCTGCGTGGTCGGTTCGCGTTGTGCTTCTTGCCTTGCGTCGCTTGTTGCCCGACGCGCATCGAGTACGCGGATGGTGGCTTCGAGCACCTGGTGCAATTGGCGCTCGGAGACCGGTTTGGTGACGAAATCATTCATCCCTGCGCTGAGATAAAGCTGGCGGTCTTCTTCGCTGGCGTTGGCGGTAAGCGCAACGATGGTGATCTCGGGATTGCGCACCGGCACGCCCGGCAAGCCGCCCGCGCGAATGGCCCGTGTGGCATCGGCGCCATCCATTTCCGGCATGCGTCCGTCCATGAGGACGATGTCGTAATCCTTGTTGGCCAGCGCCTGGATTGCCGCCAGCCCGGTTTCGACCATGTCGACGTCATGACCCATATGCGTCAGCTGGGTGCGCACGATGAGCTGGTTGACGGCCACGTCTTCCGCGCAGAGCACGTTGAGACGGCGCGTGTGAGGCACCAGCGGTGCGCTCAGTTCCGGCGCTGGCGCAATGCCGGGCGGCAGCAACAGGTCGAAGCGGAACGTGGTGCCGGCCCCTTCTTCGCTGCAGACTTCGATTGTGCCGCCCATGGCTTCGACCAGCTCGCGGCAAATCGCCAGGCCCAGGCCGGTGCCGCCATAGCGGCGGGTGGTGGAGACGTCGGCCTGTTGAAACTTCTGGAACAGTCGCGGCAGGGCTTCTGCCGGGATGCCGATGCCGGTATCGGTGACGCTGAAGCCAACGCGGTATTTGTCATTGACCACACCCAGGTCGGAGACCCGAACGACAACCGATCCCTGCTCGGTAAATTTGACAGCGTTACCCACCAGGTTCATCAATACTTGGCGGATGCGAGTCGGATCGCCACGTACGTACTGCGGCAGTGCGGTATCGACATGCAGATCGAAGCGCAGGCTGCGGCTGGCTGCATGCGAGCGGAAAGCCTGGACGCTGTCGCGCGTCCTGGCACGCAGATCGAAGTCGATATTCTCGATCTTGAGCTGGCCGGCTTCGATTTTCGAGAAATCGAGAATGTCATTGATGATGCCAAGCAGCGACTCGGCGTTGGCCAGGCTGGTGTCAAGATAATCACGTGTCTGTTGCGACAGGTACTGGTCATGCAGGGCAAGGCGCAGCGTGCCGATGACACCGGACAGCGGTGTGCGGATTTCGTGGCTCATGCTGGCAAGAAACAGCGATTTGGCCGCGCTGGCCTGTTCGGCATTCTGCTCGGCCTGTCGCCACGCCGTGATGTCGAAATTGGCGCCGATCAATACCGGCTGGCCTTCTGCGTCGAGACAGCGCCCCTTCGAGACAATGCGATAGCGCTCCTCGCCGGTGAAGGGGTCGGGCGCGTGTTCCTCCTTGAAGACACTGGCGCCCTCCAGCACGGCACGGTCTTCTTCAACGATCATGCGTGCGAAATCCGGATCGGCCCCCAGCTCCAACGGGTCGCGGCCGATCAGCTCGCTTGGCGGCTTCTTGCGGTTCTTGCACACGGCTTCGTTGACCATCACGAAACGGCTGTGCGCGTCCTTGACATAAACCGGTTGGGGAATGACATCGATGAGCCGCTGCATATAGTTCTGCACGCGTTCGCGTAGTGCCACTTCACGCTCCAGCGCCAATTGGAGGCGCTGTTCGGCGAGGCGCAGATCGGTAATGTCGTAGTGCGCGCCGACGATGATGGGCTGGCCGCTGGCATCAACGCTGTGGCGCTTATACACATGCAGATAGCGCTGTTGTCCGTCGGGGCCCGTGGCGAAGGAGCGGATTTCCTTGAAAATGCTTTTGCCATACTTGATGACTTCTGCATCTTCTGCAGCCAGCCTGGCGGCAATCTCCGGGCGCGAAGTCACGTCCTGATAAGTCCGCCCGATGAGCGTCGCTGCCGGGTGCTGCACTTCACGCGCGAATGCCTCGTTCACCATGACATAGCGTGATTGTGCATCCTTGACATAAATTGGCTCGGGAATCGTATCGATCAGTCGTTGCAGGAAAGCATCTGCATCGCCACTCAGGCCATGGCGTTTGAGCCGCGCTGCAGCGAATACGGATGGCAGTACCGCCGCCGCACCGGTCAACGCCAGCCCCAGCGCCTGTGACCAGTGCATGGCGAGAGCGAGCGTGCCCATACCGGCCGCAGCCAGCAAAGACCAGAGAATCTCGCGAAATCTTTTATCCATGTCGTTTCCGTTACCACCGACTGCAAAGCTGCACCGCCACGAGCGGGTCGAGCAGCTCCGCGACACCTTTTCACTATGGCTCAAAAACGCCTCCTGGCGGCAGTCGAAGCCCTACAATACGCGCTTCTCCCCGATACACATCCCATGGCCAGCCTGCTCGACAACCTCAACCCCGAACAACTCGCCGCCGTTACGCTTCCAGCTGAATCGGCGCTCATTCTGGCAGGAGCCGGTTCCGGCAAGACGCGCGTGCTGACAACGCGACTTGCATGGCTCCTGCAGACCGGCCAGGTCACCCAGTCCGGCATTCTCGCCGTCACCTTTACCAACAAGGCTGCCAAGGAGATGCTCACGCGTCTCTCCGCAATGCTGCCGATCAACACGCGCGGCATGTGGATCGGTACTTTCCATGGCTTGTGCAATCGTTTTCTGCGCGCGCACTATCGCGATGCTGCGCTGCCGCAGACCTTCCAGATTCTCGATACCTCCGACCAGTTGGCGGCCATCAAGCGTCTGCTCAAAGCGCTCAATGTCGACGACGAAAAATTCCCGCCGCGCGAAATGCAGCACTTCATCAACGGCAACAAGGAAGCGGGCCACCGCGCCCATGCCGTCGAAGCCTGGGACGACTACACACGCAAACGGGTCGAACTGTACGCCGAATACGACGCGCAATGTCAGCGCGAAGGTGTGGTTGACTTCCCCGAGCTGCTGCTGCGTTCCTATGAATTGTTGGAGCGCAACGAGCCGATTCGCCGTCACTACCAGAGCCGTTTCCGTCATCTGCTGGTCGATGAATTCCAGGATACCAACCGCTTGCAATACCTGTGGCTGAAGCTGCTTGCCGGCCATGCAAGTGATTCGCCGGCGGCCGTGTTTGCTGTCGGCGATGATGACCAGAGCATATATGGGTTTCGTGGTGCCGAGGTTGGGAATATGCGTGACTTCGAGCGCGAATTCAAGGTGCCCTGCGTCATTCGGCTCGAACAGAACTATCGCTCGCACGGCAATATTCTCGATGCGGCCAATGCCATCATCGCCAATAACAGCAAACGTCTCGGCAAGAACCTGTGGACCGACCAGGGCAGTGGCGAGCCGATCCGCGTCTACGAGGCCGTAGCGGATCTCGACGAAGCGCGCTGGATCGTCGAAGAGATCCAGCAACTGGTGCGCGATGGCGCTTCGCGCAGCGATATCGCCTTGCTCTATCGCAGCAACGCGCAGTCGCGCGTGCTGGAGCATCAGCTGTTCTCGCTGGGCATTCCCTATCGCGTCTATGGTGGCTTGCGATTCTTCGAGCGCCAGGAAATCAAGCACGCCCTGGCCTACCTACGCCTGTTGGCCAACCCCGATGACGACACCGCCTTTTCGCGTGTGGTGAACTTTCCCACGCGCGGCATCGGGGCGCGTTCGCTCGAACAGTTACAGGATGCTGCGCGCACTTATAACACCAGCTTGTATGCGACCGTTTCGCACCTCTCTGGCAAACCGGCGCTGTCGGTTGGCTCGTTCGTGCGCCTGATCGAAGAAATGCGCCATGCCACTGAAGGCTTGCCGCTGCCAGAAATAGTGGACCACGTCCTCGATGCGTCGGGTCTGCGTGCCCACTACAAGGCCGAGCGCGAGGGCGAGGAGCGTCTCGCCAATCTTGGCGAATTGATCAACGCTGCGACCAATTTTGTCTATGAAGACGGCATACCGGTTGAAGGCGAAGAAGCCGTGGCCGGTGACCCGTTGTCGCGTTTCCTGTCGCACGCGTCGCTCGAGGCGGGCGACCATCAGGCCGACGCCGGGCAGGAGGCAATCCAGCTCATGACAGTGCATGCAGCGAAGGGACTCGAGTTCGATGTGGTGTTCATGAGCGGGCTCGAAGACGGCCTGTTTCCGCACGAGAACTCCATCACTTCGCTGGAAGGTCTCGAGGAAGAGCGTCGGCTCATGTATGTCGCTGTCACGCGCGCGCGCAAACGTCTTTATCTTTCTCTCGCACAAAGCCGCATGCTGCATGGGCAAACGCGCTACGCCATCAAGTCGCGCTTCTTCGTCGAGATTCCCGAGGCCTTGCTCAAGTGGCTGACGCCACGCGTACAGCAGGGTTTCGGCGCAGTGCATTCACCCAATCGGAATTACGACGTACAGGACCATGCGACTTCGCGTCTCAATGCGCCACGGCAGAACGGACGCGATCTGGGCGGTTTCCGTGTCGGGCAGGCCGTGAAGCACGCACGCTTTGGTTCGGGCGTTATCGTTGCGGCCGAAGGCAGCGGCGCAGACGCGCGCGTGCAGGTGAACTTCGGCGCCGGAGTCGGCATGAAATTGCTGGCGCTGAGTGTTGCAAAGCTCGAAGCCGAGTAGGGCGGAACTCCGAAGGAGGTTCCGCCAGCCGCCGCGAGGCGGCATCAAGCGTCAAAAATCATACCGTCAGTGTTATGTCAAAAGAATAATGGCGGCCTGACGGCCGGGGCAAAATCTGGAGGCGGAACCTCCTGCGGAGTTCCGCCCTACAACCCTGCCATGCAAAGATACTTCAACTCCAGATATTCCTCGATGCCATAGCGTGAGCCCTCGCGGCCGAAGCCCGATTGCTTGATGCCACCGAACGGCACGCTCTCATACGATATGACGCCGGTATTGATGCCGACCATGCCATATTCCAGCGCCTCCGCCACGCGCCATACGCGGCCGATGTCACGACTATAGAAGTACGCCGCCAGGCCAAATTCGCTGGCGTTTGCCAACGTGATTGCTTCGGCGTCGTTGCTGAATTTCATGACGGCCGCAACAGGCCCGAATGTTTCCTCGCGAGCGATCAGCATGTCCTTGGTAATGCCGGTCAGCACGGTCGGTGTGACAAAACGACCTTGCGGCGGCGTGCCGCCCGTGAGCACGCTCGCGCCCTTGTCGCGCGCATCATTGATATGCCGCATGACCTTGGCCACGCCTGCATCGTCGATCAGCGGGCCTTGCTGAACACCGGCCTCGAAGCCATTGCCCAGTTTGATCTCTCTTGTGCGCGCCACAAGCCGTTCAACGAACGCATCATGGATACCCGCCTGAACGATGAAGCGGTTGGTGCACACGCAAGTCTGGCCAGCATTGCGGTACTTGGAAATCATCGCGCCTTCAACTGCAGCGTCGAGGTCTGCATCGTCGAATACGATGAAGGGCGCATGGCCACCCAGCTCGAGCGCGAGCTTCTTCACTGTCGGTGCGCACTGCGCCATCAGGATGCGTCCCACCTCGGTGGAGCCCGTAAATGACAAATGTCGCACAGTCGGGCTGGCACACAGGGCTTTGCCAATCTCGACGGCGTTCTTGCCATCGCAGGTCAATACATTGAAAACGCCTGGAGGAATGCCGGCCTGTGCTGACAATTCGGCCAGCGCGAGCGCGCATAACGGTGTCTGTTCGGCCGGTTTGAGAATGATCGTGCAGCCTGCCGCCAAGGCGGGTGCGAGCTTGCGCGTCACCATGGCGATGGGAAAATTCCACGGCGTAATTGCGGCGCATACGCCAATAGCCTGCTTGATAACCACGATGCGGCGATCAATGCCTGCCGGTGGAATGACGTCGCCATAAACGCGACGCGCTTCTTCGGCAAACCATTCGATGAACGATGCGCCGTAAGTAACTTCGCCCTGGGCTTCGGCCAGCGGTTTGCCTTGTTCTGCAGTAAGCAGTGCAGCCAGCGCGGCGCTGTTGTCGCGTATCAGTTCGAACCAGCGACGCATGATGTCAGCACGTTCGCGGGCAGGTCGATCACGCCAGCCGGGCAAAGCCCTGTTTGCCGCGGCGATGGCGTCAGACGCATGGGTTGCGCCGAGATTGCTTACGTTGCCGAGAGCCTCATTGCTGGCCGGGTCGACTACCGCAAAACGATCTTGCGCAGCAATCCACTGGCCATTAATAAAAGCTTCAGTCTTGAAGAGTTCGCCAGCGCGGGCAACGCCGGGGTGGAGCGAGGAGTTTGGCATTTGGCGTCCCTGCAGGATTAGAGCAGCGCTATTTGGCAAACGCTGAATCACTACGAAACCGCAATTATTGATCCTGCCGCGACTGCCAGATTTTCAGCACCTGGAAACGAAAAAAGCCGACCAAGGTCGGCTTTTCGTGCAACGCCAAAATATTACTTGGCTGGTGCGGACTGATCTGCAGGAGCTGCGGATTGGTCGGCCGGAGCTGACTGATCCATAGGAGCTGCAGATTGTTCAACGGGAGCAGCGACGGGTGCCGATGCTTCAACCGCAGGGGCCGGAGCTTCTTCTGTCTTGCTGCAAGCAGCAGTTGCCAGAGCAATCAGGGCTGCAACGAGGAGAGATTGTTTCATTGTTGAATTCCCTTGCAAAAATGTGCGGTGAGTATATTGAGCCAAAATTCAAATCGGCCCTAATAGCCGATTGCGCATTCTAACATTCAATTTCAGCAATTGGAAAGGTTGTGCATTGCAGCGGTAATTGTTCAATGCCCGTCCTTTAGGCGTATGAAGCCGTCTGCATACCATTCTGCCATCAGCTGCCATCCCTGATCCGACACGTCTTCCAGCTGCGTCAAAGTGCGCTCGTTGGCCAGGCGACGGAAGACGCGTGCATCGTTCGCCGGGATGACAACCACTTCGCCATTCAGGAAAAACTTGCCGGTTGCGTAGAGCATCTGGGTGCGCAAATCCAGGCGGATGCCGCCGGCCATTGCGGTACGTTTGAATGTGACAGGAGTCAGTTCTTTCTGTGGGGAATCAAAAAACACATGGGGCTTGGGCTCCGAGAGATATTGACCCAGGAATTCGGTGACGTCCCGTTGCGCCCAGCGTATGCGCGATAACATTTCTGTCACCCGCTCTGCCATTTCGTCGGGTATGCGGGCCGGTGTAGGCGTGGCGCGCAGATCCGGGTCCGCATAGAGGCCTTCCAGCGCGAGCTTTTCCTCCAGGAAGGCCAGAAATGCCGAGCTCAACTCGCGCGCCGAAGGGGCGCGAAAGCCTATCGAATAGGTCATGCATTCGCCAATCGCCACGCCGTTATGCGCGTATTTTGGCGGTAGGTAGAGCATGTCGCCAGCCTCAAGAATCCATTCCTGGGATGGCTTGAAGTTATTGAGGATGCGTAGCGGAGCGCCTTCCACCAGCTCGAGATTTTTCTGCGCGCTGACCTGCCAGCGACGTTGGCCGAGACCCTGCAGCAAGAATACGTCGTAGGAATCGAAATGCGGTCCCACGCCTCCGCCGTCTGTGGCGTAGGAAACCATGAGATCGTCCAGGCGAGTGAAGGGTATGAAAGCGAACTGGCGCAGTAATTCGTCCGCTTCATCAAGACATAGATTCAATCCTTGTACCAGCACTGTCCAGGCGCCCGATTTTGGAAAATCGCGCTTGCGCAGTGGTCCATTGAGCATTTGCCAGCCGCCATCTTCATGACCGCCCGAAGCACAGACGAGCCGGGATTCAACATCGTCGTCGCACGCCAACTGCTTTGTCTGGGCAGGCGTCAGCAATCCTTTGAAGCCGGGCACGGCATTGCGGATGAGCAATGGTTTCTTTTGCCAGTACTCATCCAGGAATTGTTGCGGCTTCATGCCGCCCAGTAGCGTTTCGATCATGCGTGCATTGTACACAGCTGCATCAACCGGCCGGCGACGCGTAGAATCGCAGGCTTTTTCGGAGAGCATTGCAATGCCGTTGTTGGCGCCTGTCGCGACCATTGAATCTTTGGACCACGAAGGGCGAGGTGTGGCCCATGTCGACGGCAAAGTGGTCTTCATTGAAGGCGGCTTGCCCGGCGAAAAAGTCGAGTATTCGAGCTACCGCAAGCGTGCGAGTTTCGAGCAGGCGACTATGGTGCGCGTCATCCGCGCCAGTGCGCAGCGCGCAGACCCGCGATGCAAATTCTTTGGCATGTGTGGCGGTTGCAGCATGCAGCACGCGGAGCTGGGGGCCCAGGTGGCAGCCAAGCAACGCGTCATGGAAGATGCGATCAAGCGTATCGGCAAGGTTGATATCGGCAGCGTTTATCCGGCTATCTACGGCCCCGCCTGGGGCTACCGCTACCGTGGGCGTCTCAGCGTTCGTGTGATACCCAGGAAGGGCGGTGTGCTGGTCGGCTTCCATGAGAAGAAAAGCAGTTATATTGCTGACATCACCAGTTGCGAGATATTGCCGGTGCATATCTCCGCGCTACTTGTGCCTTTGCGCGGACTCATTGCGCGCCTGTCCGCACCTGATCGCATACCGCAAATTGAAGTCGCCGTTGGCGACGACCGCACGGTGCTGGCGTTGCGCAATCTGCAGCCCTTTACGTCCAAAGACAAGGCGACGTTGCTCTCTTTTGGCGAGGAACATGCAGTCAGCATGTGGCAGCAGCCGGGCGGGCCGGAAACCGCGTATCCCTTGCGTGCCGGCGAGCCGGAATTTCTGCATTACACGCTGCCAGAGTTCGATCTCTCACTCAAATTCCGGCCTACCGATTTCACACAAGTGAATGTACATATCAATCGTTTGTTGATACGCCGCGCCATGCAATTACTCGATCCGCAGCCAAGGGAGCGCATTGCGGACCTGTTCTGCGGTCTGGGTAATTTCACGTTGCCAATTGCCCGCAGTGGCGCGACTGTAGTGGGCGTCGAGGGAAGTGCTGCGCTGGTGCAGCGTGCTGTCGAGAACGCCGCGGCGAACGGCTTGTCCGGTCACAGTGAGTTTCGGCTATCCAATCTGTTTGAGGCGACGCCGGAAAGCCTCAGGGCGCTCGGCCCGCTGGACAAGATATTGATCGATCCGCCGCGCGAGGGAGCAATTGCAGTCGTCAATGCCCTCAACGAAAACTTGCCCCGGCGTATCGTCTACGTGTCGTGCAATCCGGCAACCCTGGCGCGCGATGCAGCGGTGTTATGTCACGAGAAGGGCTATGTGATGCGTGGCGCAGGCGTTGCCAACATGTTCCCGCATACCTCGCATGTTGAATCCATAGCCTTGTTCGAGTTGCCCTGAGCATGGAATGGCACCCATAAAAAAACCCGCGTATGCGGGTTTTTTTATGAGCCGAAACAGATTAGTCCCTGTCGCCACCAAAGATGCCCAACAGTGCCAGCAGACTCTGGAAAATGTTATAGAGGCTCAGATATACACCAAGCGTTGCAGAAATGTAATTTGTCTCGCCACCCTGCACGATGCGGTTGATGTCATGCACCAGCCATGCGCAGGAAATTCCCAGCAGCACGACAACAATACCCAGATACAGCGCCGGAATCTGGAAGAATATATTGGCAACGATGGCGGCCAACAGCAGCAAAGATCCGATAGTCAGGAATTTGCTCATTCCAGACAGATCGCGTTTAGTGGTGCTGGCGAATGTGGCCAGGCCAAAGAACGCAATGCCGGTCCCGCCCGCGGCCAAGGCAATCAGCGAGCCTCCGTTGGAGTACCCCAGCACGGATTGAATCAGCCGCGAAAGCATCAGCCCCATGAAGAAGGTGAATGCCAGCAGGAGTACCACGCCGATGCTGCTGTTCTTGAATTTTTCAATGGCAAACATGAAGCCAAACGCACCCGCCATGAATACGATAAACCCCATTCCGCCAGTCAGCGCAAAGTTCATTTGCACGCCCAGCAGCGCCCCCAGCACAGTGGGCACCATGGTCAGAGCCAACAGCGCGTAGGTGTTGCGCAGTACACGGTTCGGGCTGTGTGCCAAGCCCATACTGCCGACGTTTAACATGCGATCTTCCATTTCAATCTCCATCAAGAGTTGCGTATCAAGCATGCACACGCAAGCGTGAGACTCGCAGCTGCGCCAAGGGTTCCTGCACAGCGGCATGCTAACCACTTTTGGCAGGCTTGCATACGCGAGTTGGTCTGCTGCTTGCGCCAAAGGCTCATGCCGAATAAACTCGGCGCCCTGCAAATCGCTTAATATCGGTTTGCTTCGGAGGTGTGGCAGAGCGGTTGAATGCACCAGTCTTGAAAACTGGCAACGTCGCAAGGCGTTCGTGAGTTCGAATCTCACCGCCTCCGCCATAAACACGGAATAGCCCCTTCAGGGGCTTTCTTGTTTATGCTGAATGTCACGCGCTGGCGTGACGCATGAGATGAGAACTCATGAGTTTGCTCGGCGGGCGCGCCCCGCCGGACGCCGCTTGCGGCGGTCCTGAGCAAGGCGAAGGATGGCGGATCGCCTTGGGGCGATACGACACAATCTCACCGCCTCCGCCAGGATTTGAAAACGGCCCTTGATGGGCCGTTTTGTTTTTCAGCTAACCTTGGCTATCAAACATCGCACGTGTGGCATCTGCCCAGCAATTGGGCGTTTCATACAAACGTACATTTTCCAGCACAAGCTGTTTTTCGCAGAGCTCGGCGATGCGAGGCGCAAGCAGGCGGAAAGCTTCCGCCGCCAGATTCTCGGCTGTGGGCACGACATCGAGCACCACGGTGCGATGGTCGTCCAGCGTCTGGAGAAACCCGAGAATCTGTGTATCGCCGCGATAAACCAGAAATGCATGGTCCCAGACATCCACGATGCTGGAACGCAGAACGGTTTTGATTTCCGAAAAGTCGAGGACCATGCCGTTGCGCGGATTGCCATCCTGCAGCGTGACGTCACCTGCGACAGTTATCTCTATGGCATAGCGGTGGCCGTGCAAATGGCGACACAGGCTGCGGTGATCGGGGATGCGGTGACCTGCATCGAACTCAAGTCGTCGAGTAATCAGCACGGGTTATTACCGAGAGAGGGCACGCACAAGGGCGAGGGTACGCACAAAGGCGCAAGGCACGCAGAAAAGCGGCCAAGGTCGGGCGGCCAAGATCGGCATTGTAGCGACAAGAAAACGCTGCTGCGATCCGGCGGATTCGCTGCGCAGCAGGCGGGAAGGAGATACCCACTGATAAACCACAACGCAGTCAGGACTTTCGTCCTTATTAGTGCAAGGCAAACTGCGATGCGTCCGGGGGACGAAGTAAATCCGTCTCCCCGGCAAGGACGAAGAATTACTTTTCCTTCTTCTTCGCCTTGGCTTCTTTCTTCAGGTTCTTGAACATCTCGGATTTGTGAGCACGCAGGTACTCAATAACCTCGAAGTCGTCCTTACGGATTTTGTTGAGGTCGATTTGTTCAATGTGGACCAAACGCAGTAGCGCTTGCACGGGACGAGGAACGTTACGGCCGCTCTCGTAACGGGAACCGCCACTTTGCGTGACGCCGATCTTGGACCAGAACTGCGACTGATTCAGGCCCAACTTACGACGGATTTCGCGAACATCGATGTTTTCAATTGTTTTCATGTCTGTGTACCTGTGAATGCGATGCAGAAAATTGAATTATTCCTAGACCTCCGGGCCCGCATAGAGAGTTCTGGCATCTGTACACGTTCGCATGCACAAGGCATTCGGGCGTTACTCGACACGTCTGTGCTACCTCTCGCCGTCTGTTCTTATATCTGCGCCGCATTCTGCAGGGTGATTAGGCCCCGAAGGTATTGCGGCGCGGCGGGCTTCTGCTGGTCTATAACTTTAGTTATAGACGGCTAAAGTATAGATCAATATCTCGACAACATACAACCATGTCCTGCCTGCTTCGCAGGCCTGTTTTGAAAAATTGTGTAAGCTGCATCAACGCGCTTCCAAGCGTTCGCAGAAACGGCCAAAGTATATTGGCAGTGGGTGGTTTGGCGTATTCGGCTAAAATAGTCGGCTTTCCAACTTCAAGCTAGTCTCCGCAAGATGGCACTGATTGTTCAAAAATATGGCGGTACCTCCGTAGGTAATCCCGAACGGATAAAGAATGTTGCCCGGCGCGTGGCGCGGGCCAGCGCAGCGGGCGACCAGATTGTCGTGGTGGTTTCGGCAATGAGTGGCGAGACCAACAGGCTGATCGGCCTCGCCAAGGAGATCCAGGCAACGCCCGACGCGCGCGAGCTCGATGTGGTTGTGTCGACAGGCGAGCAGGTGACGATCGGCTTGCTATGCATGGCGCTGATCGAGCAGGGCGTCAAGGCGCGCAGTTATACCGGCGCGCAGGTTCGCATCCTTACTGATAGTTCGTTCACCAAGGCGCGCATTCTCAAGATCGATGAAGACCGCATGCGCAAGGATCTCGATGAGGGGCATGTCATCGTGGTGGCCGGTTTTCAAGGCGTGGATGACCTGGGCAATATCACGACATTGGGACGCGGTGGCTCGGACACGACGGGCGTGGCCCTGGCCGCGGCGCTGCATGCGGATGAATGCCAGATATATACGGATGTTGACGGGGTTTACACGACAGACCCGCGCATTGTTCCGGAGGCGCGCAAGCTCGATCGCATCACTTTTGAAGAGATGCTGGAAATGGCTAGCCTCGGATCAAAGATTCTGCAGATTCGCTCGGTGGAGTTTGCGGGTAAATACAAGGTGAGACTACGGGTGCTGTCCAGCTTCGAGGAAGGCGGCGAGGGCACCCTGATTACATTTGAGGAAGACATCAAGATGGAACAACCGATTATCTCCGGCATCGCTTTCAACCGTGACGAGGCCAAGCTCACGGTGCTTGGCGTGCCTGATCGTCCTGGCATTGCGTATCAGATTCTTGGCCCGATTGCCGACGCCAACATTGACGTGGACATGATTATCCAGAATGTCAGCCACGATGGACTGACTGACTTTTCCTTTACGGTTAATCGCAATGAATATGATCGCACTGTAAAGATTCTCGAAGATGTGAAGACTCATGCAGCGGCGCGCGAGATTCGCGGTGACCGTTCGATGGCCAAGGTGTCGGTCGTCGGTGTCGGTATGCGTTCGCACGTGGGGATTGCCAGCAAGATGTTCCGCACGCTCGCGGAAGAAGGCATCAATATCCAGATGATCTCGACTTCGGAAATCAAGATTTCCGTGGCAATCGACGAGAAGTATCTGGAGCTTGCCGTGCGTGTCTTGCACAAGGCATTTGGCCTGGATCAGGTGGGCGGCTGATTACGAACGCGTTGATTGACGCGCGGGCGTGCTGCCGCTAACATGCGCGCTCTTTGGAGAAGTGGCCGAGTGGTCGAAGGCACTCCCCTGCTAAGGGAGCATACGGTCAAAAACTGTATCAAGGGTTCGAATCCCTTCTTCTCCGCCAAAAGATGGTTGCGTGATTGTTGCACTGCTTATACAATCTCGCTCCTTTAGCGCCCGTAGCTCATCTGGATAGAGTACTTGGCTACGAACCAAGGGGTAGGAAGTTCGAATCTTTCCGGGCGCACCAGAACCAGAAAAAATGGCTCAGATCGAAAGATCCGGGCCATTTTTTTATTCCGGTTTCTGAAGCGCCTGCCGATGTCTCGGCGGCGGCATTTCAATCAGAATTTTTCGTGATCACCCAGGTAGCGCCATTTGCCGGGTGGCAGCTTTGCCAGTTTGACCTGACCAATGCGTACGCGCTTGAGGCCGACGACCTGCAGCCCGACGAGTTCGCACATGCGACGGATCTGGCGTTTGCGACCTTCGCGCAAGGCAAAGCGCAATTGATCCTCGTTCTGCCAGCTCACCTTGGCCGGTTGCAGCGCTACGCCATCGAGCATCAGACCGTGGTTGAGGAGCTTGAGATCATCGAATGAGAGCGGGCCTTCGACACGTACGAGATATTCCTTTTCAACGTCGCTCTTTTCGCCGATCAGCTGCTTGGCGATGCGGCCATCCTGCGTCAATACCAGCATGCCGGTGGAATCGATGTCGAGGCGGCCTGCGGGCGCGAGCTTGCGCAGGTGGCGTGCTTCGACACGGCGTTTGACGGGGTCTTCTTCCCAGTGATTTTCCGGCGTGATCAATACGCTGGCGGGCTCGTAGCCGTCTTCCGCCTGACCCGACACATAGCCCACCGGCTTGTGGAGAATGATGGTGACGCGTTGGGTCTGTGTGGTCTCTGCAATGGGCGTTAGCTCGATCTTCTGATTGGGCATGATCTTGCTGCCCAATTCGTCGACCACGACGCCATCGACTTTCACCCAGCCGCGCTCGATGTAGTCGTCGGCTTCACGTCGCGAGCACAAACCCAATTCGGCCATGCGTTTGGACAAGCGTACCGAACCGTCTGCGTCCTTGAATTGCGGCTCGCTCGGTTTGGCGGCTGGCGTGCGTCGAGGGCGCTCGGCTTGCTGCGTGTCGATGCCATCGGCACCGCGCGTGCGGCGCTCGTGTGCGCGTGCGGGCGCTGTGTCGTTGTAATTGCGTGGCGCAGCGGGGCGTAGATCGGGGTTGAAAGTCGGGCTGGCTTCGCGCGCGGTTGAGCTTGTAGTGCGACGTGGCTTTGGCGCGCCTTCGTCAGTATTGCGAGCATCGCGGTTCGGCGTCGTTGGGCGGTTGCGAGGTTTCTTCTCGCTGACAGGGCCTTCTTCGTGGCGCGGCGGTCTGCGCTTCGCTTCTTCGGCCTTGCTTTCAGCTGTCGAGATGCGCGGCTTGACGACGCCGCTTGCTCTCACAGGGGAGCGCCGAGGCGTGCCGGGAACGCGTTTCTCTGGCGTAGCTTTTTCTGGCAGCTTGAGCTTCTTGGGTTTTTCTGTATCGGACATGGGGCTTTATGAGTGCGGTATTCGGTGCGCGGGGTCGCTGCATTGTAGGTGCGGGAGCCCAGGTCTGGCGGATAAACATTGCTGCCTGGATTCGTGAGTGTCTATGCAGGCTGATGAACTGAGTATGTGCCTGGCTCAGGTTCCGTAGCCAAGCAGCGCCAGGTGCTTCGGGCGGAGATAGCACCAGTCGCCAAGCTCCAGTTCAGGCAGCGAGCCGTCTTCCATCGACAGATCGCCGACGGCAAAGCGATGCAGCTGATCGACGTGATTGCCTGCTGCGGCGATCATGCGTTTGACGAGGTGATATTTGCCCTGGTCGAGCACCATCTCGATGACGTTGTCGCCAACGCGCTTGGCCTGCAGGGCCTGGACAGGTTCCGGCTCGTCGACCAGTTGCACGCCTTCGATCAGCTGCCGTATCTGTTCGTCATCCACCGGTTGATTCGTCACGGCGCGATAGCTCTTGGTGACTTGTCGCTTGGCCGAGGAGATGGCGTGAATGAATTTGCCATCGTCCGAGAAAAGCAGCAGCCCCGTCGTATCCACGTCGAGGCGCCCCACGCTTTGCGCACCGCGAATCACGACCGGATCGGGCAGCAGGTTGTACACGCTTTCGTTGTGCTTGGGCTTGTGCGAGCACTCGTAATTCGCCGGCTTGTGCAAGGCGATGTAGACCTGCTCGGCATATTCCCATTCCCAATCGTTGAGCTCGAACTTCAGGTCGGCCGTATCGAATTCACGGAAAGGGTCGCGGATTATTTCTCCACCGATTTTGACTTCGCCATCGCGAACGGCCTTGCGGCATTCCTTGCGGGTGCCGAAGCCTTGGGACTGCAGAATTCTGTCGAGTTGCATGGGTGCGGAATGATGAGTGGGAATGGTGAGAATAGTCAGAGTTGGGCGATCGCTAGAACGCGTATGTCAGCAATCGGTGTGCGAGCAAGGCAAACAGGCCGGCCGGGAAGCTGATTCCGCCGCGCTGTTGCAGCACGCGTTGCAGCGCTGACTCATCGCCATGAACGTGTGCCTCGCGATGGATGATGGTACGGCTACGTGCGTAGTAGAGCGCTTCGGCGCTGCATGCCACCAGCATGCGTATGGCCACGAAGATGAAAAGCCAGAGATGCGCGAAGCCGCCGGAAGCGCTCATGGCGAGAAGCAAGAGCGCTTCTGCGAGGAAGACCGCGACGCCTGTTCGATAGAGCTTCCGGTAGAACAGCCAGGCCGAACCGAAGAGGAACGCCGACCACATGAAGCCCGGCAAGCGGGGCGTCGAGCGGCTCCATTTGCGAACGAGGCTTTCATCCTGCGTATAGGCGAGGACGCGCTGCTCGTCGATGGTGAGCGATGGCTCAGCATCATCGCTGTCGAGCATCCAGCGATTGGCAGCAATATCGTCGATGACTTCACGCGCAAGCTGCGCTTGATCGCCCGGCACCCGGACGCGCACGCCATCCAGTGCATAGCCGAGATAGCCGAGGCAATGTGCCGTGTTCGAATCGTCGACGACGGCCGGCACGCCTGCCGCAACCAGCGCCCCTTGAAGCACATTCGCTTCGGCTGGGTTCAGTCGTCGTTCGATGATGACCATGTCGCTACTCGCGGCGGGATCAGGCGATGAGTGCGACATCTTCTATTGCCCGCGCATGAAGAGCTTGTCCAGCTCGTTCATTGACAGTTGTACCCATGTGGGGCGGCCGTGATTGCATTGATCCGCGCGCTCGGTCGCTTCCATGTCGCGCAGCAAGGCGTTCATTTCGGGCAGCGTGAGCTGGCGGTTGGCGCGCACGGCGCCGTGGCAAGCCATGGTGCCCAGCAACTCGTTGCGGCGCGCGGCGATCACTTCGGTGGCGGGAAAGTCACGCAGCTCGGCCAGCAGGGCGCGCAGCAAGTCGGTAACAGAAGCGCGCGCGAGCAGGGCGGGTACGCTGCGCACGGCCAGCTCGTTCGGACCCGCCGGCGCTACATCGAAGCCCATGCGCTGCAGCGTATCGGCATGATCTTCTGCCGTCGCCATTTCAATCTTGCTGGCATTGAACACGGCCGGGATCAGCAGGCGTTGAACGCCCGGTGTGCCTTCGAGCACGTGCTTGAGTTGTTCATAAAGAATGCGCTCGTGAGCGGCATGCATATCCACCAGGACGAGACCGGTCTCGTTCTGGGCGAGCACGAACACGCCGTGCAACTGCGCAATGGCGTAACCGAGTGGCGCACCCTGTGTTGTCTGCGGCAATGCATTTGGCATGAATGCGCCGGACGCAACATTGCGCGACCCGAATGCTGTCAATGCTTCGAAGCTGGGCGCACGCGTTGCTGCCGGGGCAAATTGTGCGGCGGAGAAATAGCGCGCCAGCACCGGTTCTTCGACGCCCAGATGGACTTGCTCGGTGGGGCTGGCCTGTGCGCTGTATTCGTTCTCGGCTATAGCATGAACGGCCGCCTGCACAGGTGAAGCCAGGGTGCGTGTCAGCGCATGAAAAACGAACTGATGAATAGCGCGGCCTTCGCGGAAACGTACTTCGGTTTTCGCCGGATGCACGTTGACGTCGACGCCTGCCGGGTCGAGCTCGAGGAACAGCGCGTAAGCCGGATGGCGGTTGCCATGCAGGATGTCTGCATAGGCTTCGCGCAAGGCATGCTGAATGATCTTGTCGCGCACGTACCGGCCGTTGACATAGAAGTACTGCGCATCGCGGTTGCTGCGTGCATAGGCGGGGAGCGAGGCGAAGCCGAATAGCCGCAACGCGCCGGACGCCACATCAACCATGCGGGCCTGCGCCATGAAATCATCGCCGAGGATTTCGCGTGCGCGCCGCTCTGCATCGCCGGGCGCCAGCCGCAGAGTGACGCGGCCATTGTGCGACAGCTGGAAACCGACATCCGGGCGCGCCAGGGCAACACGGCGAAAGGCGTCGTCGCAGTGACCATATTCAGTGGCGTCGGATTTCAGGAATTTTCGCCGTGCAGGCGTGTTGTAATACAGGTCGTCGACCTCGACCACCGTGCCGCCATTCAATGCCGCTGGCATCGGCTCGTGCTCGCGCTCGCTGACACGCCAAGCGTGGCTCGTGCCGCGCGCACGGCTGATGATGCGGGTACGCGCGACGGATGAAATCGCCGCCAGCGCCTCCCCGCGAAAGCCCATCGTGCCGACCGCCTCCAGGTCTTCCAGCGACGCGATCTTGCTGGTTGCATGCCGCTCGAGCGCCAAGGCGAGATCTTCTTTAGCGATGCCGCAGCCGTCGTCCGTAATGCGCAATTGCTTGATGCCGCCCTGGGTGAGATGCACCTCGATGGCCCGGCTGTCGGCATCCAGCGAGTTCTCCAGCAGTTCCTTGAGCACCGAGGCCGGGCGTTCAACAACCTCGCCGGCAGCGATCTGATTGATGAGAACTTCGGGGAGCTTGCGAATGGCGGGCATGCGGTGGAGCTGGCGGCAAAAGCGGGATTATAGGCGCTTGCACGCCCTGCAGCCGTCCTCGCAGGCGAGGTCACGAGCCAGGGACAGTCCGGAACTCAGCTCCGCATGACCGTCCTTGCCCGCAACCCGCAATCGCATGCCGGTTAATCAGCGGCCCATCTCGATTGCCTTGATACGCCCCTTGCGAATCTGAAAAACCGTACTTGGGCAGAAAGGAACCACGGCATCTTCGCAGAGGAAAGTCACGTCCTTGGCCGACTGGTCGCCAATGGCATCCTTGATGCTCTCGATGTCGTCAGCCTTTTCTTCGGGATAGACGGCAAACAGCGCGCATTCCGACATGCCCACAGCGGCAATCCTGTTTTCTACCTGCGTCCATTCTTCAGGGGTCAGAGCATTGCGCTTGGTCAGCTCGGACTTGATCTCTGCCAGTCGACCGCCATGCGCGCCGTAGGCACTGCACAGATTCCTGGTTGAGGCCGAGGCGAGGTTCGCAGTCTTTACATCAAAGGTGGGGGAAGAGGCACATGCCGTTAGCAAGGTCGCGACGGCGGATAACCCCAAAGCATACTTTTTGAACATGGTCTTCCTTGAATGAATGATCTTGGACAAGGCGTTGGTGCGCTTGCAGCCGGCATTATCGCGCAAGTACTGCCGCAAATACCGAGGATGTTGTTTGCATCAAGGTATTGACCGTCGGCATGCCATATAATCGAGCGCCCCGGAATCTGCCGGGCCGCGCTCGCACATGCAGGCGTTCCAATCCCTTGTTGTGATGAAAGGACATTCATGAAACTTTTGCGACGCCACGCCATGCCGTGGTTGCTTGCAATGTCGGCAGTGGCTCTATTGCAGGGTTGCAGCTCCGCCATCATCAACGTTGCGCCAATGCCTCCGGTCAAATACGAAAAACTCGCACACGTCGAGGCAACTGCGTGTGGTGCCTTGTTCGGACCGCTGATTCCCCTGGGATTGAATGGTCGCGTCAAGGAAGCGCGCGATATGGCCTTGGCAAAAGCGCCGGGTGCGACGAGTCTCATCAACGTCGACATGAAGGAAGAATGGGCGTGGGTATTTATCATAGTCTCCCGCTGCACCACGATTAGCGGCGATGCTGTCAAGGAGGTGATTTGATGAGAAATATTCCAAAGATCATTGGCATTGTGGCCATGCTTTGCCTGGCTGGGTGCAGCAGCGACCCCATCCGGCTTGGCGGCGTAACGGACGTCTCGCAGATCGACCGCAGCAAGGGTGAGCGGCTCGAAGCCAGTGCCAGTGGCGTGCAGGTCGGACCGCTGCCTCTTGGTATCAACGGTCGTTTTGAACGTGCCTATGCCGATCTTCAGGATCAGGCGAAGGGCCGCGTCCTGACCGATGTCAAGGTGGAGGAGAGCTGGAAGTACATCGTGATCGGTACCTTGCATTCGACCACGTTGTATGCAACAGCCTATCCAAAGATGGCCGTGCCCGTACCAGCACCTGCGCCCAAATAAGCGCTGGGGTGTCTGACAGAAAAAGGCCTGCTTCGAAGCAGGCCTTTTTTTGCGCAATGCAATTTGCATTTCAAGCCGACTCTTTCAGTCGAGCATCGCCAGTTTCGATTTTGCCAGCGGCGGATTCTTCGCGAAGTAGCGCTTGATGCCGCGAAGCATCGCCTCGGCCATCTTGTCCTGATAGGCCTCGTCGGCGAGTTTCTTTTCTTCTTCCGGATTGGAGATGAAGGCGGTCTCGACGAGGATGCTGGGGATGTCAGGCGCCTTGAGCACGGCGAAGCTGGCCTCTTCGATGGCGCCACGATGCAGCGTGTTGATGCCGCCGATTTCGTTGAGCATGGCCTTGGCGAGCTTGGTGCTGTCGTTGAGCGTAGCGGTTTGCGACAGGTCGAGCAGGGTGCGTGCGAGGTGACTGTCACGTGAGCTGACGTTGATGCCGCCAATCAGATCTGCGGCATTTTCCTTTTGTGCCAGCCATCTCGCGGCGGTGCTGGAAGCGCCGCGTTCGGACAGGATGAACACCGAGCTGCCGCGCGCTTCGGGCTTGACGAAGGCGTCGGCGTGGATCGAAACGAACAGGTCGGCCTGCACGCGACGCGCTTTCTGCACGCGCTGCCCGAGTGGCACGAAAAAGTCGGCATCGCGCGTGAGCATGGCGCGCATGTTCGGCTCGTTATCGATGAGCGCTTTCAGGCGACGTCCGATCGACAGCGTCACGGTCTTTTCGTAAGTGCCGGCCTGACCGACCGCGCCGGGGTCTTCTCCCCCATGGCCGGGGTCGAGCGCGATGGTGATGAGACGCGTGACCTTGGCCTTTTGCAATCCGGCGTTCTTGTCTTCGCGTTTGTCTTGCAGGGCATCGGCCATCTGCTTGACAACATCGGGCTTGCCCGCATCAGGTTTGCCAGGCTCCACCTTTATGACATCGGCCTTGCTTGTCTCGGTCTTGCGTTCGGGCGTTGTGCCGTTGCCCGCCGCGGCGTTCTCCGGGCTGCTCTTTTCGATGAGGGCCAGCAATGGGTCGACAGGCTGGACGGGATAGAGATCGAGCACCAGGCGGTGGCCGTAATTGCCGACCGGCGCCAGCGTGAAGATTTGCGGTTTGATTTCGCCCTTGAGCTCGACCACGAGACGCACGACGCCGGGCCGGTTGCGGCCTGCGCGAATGAGCTTGATGTAGGGATCGGCGTCGATGATCTTGGAGGGCAGGCTTTGCAGCACGCTGTCGAATTCGACACCTTCAAGGTCGACGACCAGACGCTCGGGATTCTTGACGATCTGCGCGTTGTAGCGCAACGCATCGCCGCCTTCGAGCGTGACGCGTGTGTAGTCTTGCGCCGGCCACACGCGTACTGCCAGCACGCGCGTGTCAGCAGCATGCGAGCTTGGTGAGACCAGCAAGGTCATTAGCGCGCCACCGGCCTTGAGCAGCGTGCGCCGTGACATGCCGGCCAACAGCGTGTTCATTTCAGGATTTACGTCGGACGGGTGCTTGCGTCTGTTTTCAGGCTTGTATGTGTCAGACATGCGCGGCCCCGCTCGCTGAATACGCGCAACTCCACGCGACGCCCGCTACCTTCGACCGCCAGGGAAAGTTGCAGATCAGACTGCGGGACGTGGGGCAAAGCCTTGTCAGCCCATTCGACAAGGCAGATGCCGCCGTCGGCGAAATATTCGTCAAGCCCTGCATCAAGAAATTCGTCCGGATGGTTGAAGCGATAAAAATCAAAGTGATACAGCGATATTCTAGAAACAGTATAAGGTTCTAGCAAGGTATAGGTAGGGCTTTTTACATTTCCGCTGTGGCCTAATGCGCGCAGCAGGCCGCGGGTAACAGTCGTTTTGCCGGCGCCGAGATCGCCGCTAAGCCAGATGACCAGCCCGCGTGCCTGTTTGCAGGCTTCCTCGCATGTCACGGCAGGGGCGAGTGCGGCGCCGAAGGCCTCGGTCGACGCGGCATCTGGCAGGTGGTGGCTCAGGTAGAGCGCAGCCGGACTATCATCGGCGGCGTGATGGATGGGAGGCAAATGAGCAGACATATGCGCGGACCGGAACAGGACTCTCTCGACAGGGTGGCGCTCAAGGATCAGATCAAGGCCTGGGCGCTTGAGCTGGGGTTTGCCAATGCGGGCATCGCGGGCATCGATCTCGGCGGCGCCGAACCGGGCCTCGCCGAATGGCTTGCAGCGGGCTTTCACGGCGAGATGGATTATATGGCGCGCCACGGCATGAAGCGCGCGCGCCCTGCCGAATTGGTGCCGGGCACCTTGAGCGTCATTTCGCTGCGTATGGATTACTGGAGCGAGGGTGACCGCGCCCAGGCCGAAGAGATCCTGGGCGACGGCGAGCGGGCCTATATCTCACGCTACGCCTTGGGCCGCGACTATCACAAGGTATTGCGCAAGCGTTTGCAGCAGCTTGCGGATCGAATTGCTGCAAGCATCGGTCCGTTCGGCCACCGCGTCTTCGTGGACTCGGCACCGGTGCTGGAGGTGGCACTCGCCACCAGAGCGGGCCTGGGCTGGCGCGGTAAACATACGCTAACGCTCACGCGCGAAGCCGGCTCACTGTTCTTTCTCGGCGAGCTATATACCGATCTCGATCTGCCGCCCGATGAGGCGGTCGACGAGCATTGCGGGTCATGCACGCGGTGCATCGATGTCTGTCCCACACAAGCCATCGTAGCGCCCTACAAGCTGGACGCGCGGCGCTGCATTTCCTATCTCACTATCGAGCTGAAGGGCGCGATCCCGATTGAATTTCGATCACTGATCGGCAACCGGGTCTACGGCTGCGACGACTGCCAGCTGGTGTGCCCGTGGAATCGATTCGCACGCATCACCGAAGAAAAGGATTTCTCCGTGCGCAACGGGCTGGACAAGGCCTCACTCGTCGAGCTGTTCGCGTGGACGCGCGAAGAGTTCGAAACTCGCATGGCAGGCAGCGCCATCCACCGTATCGGTTTCGAATGCTGGTCGCGTAACCTTGCGGTGGGCCTTGGCAACGCGACGTACTCCGCTGCCGTGCTCTCGGCATTGCATGCGCGCCAGGACGATGCGTCACCGCTCGTCCGCGAACATGTGCGATGGGCGTTGGCGCAGCACGCGGTTTGATGTAGGGTCGCGCTGTCGTCCAGAACAGAATGTCCTGCCTTGCGGAATAAAGGTCTTGCCCGGAGTGTTCTACCGGTTGTTGTTCATGCAGTTGGTTTGTGCATGTACGAGT
Source organism: Rhodocyclales bacterium (assembly GCA_028292485.1). Classification (GTDB taxonomy): domain Bacteria; phylum Pseudomonadota; class Gammaproteobacteria; order Burkholderiales; family Rhodocyclaceae; genus Viridibacterium. Next base: position 78,977 of record JAQGMG010000015.1, read on the forward strand.
GTCCTTCCCCACAGAGAATTTTCAGGAGAATCCGTATGAAGCTTCGTTTCCTCGCAATTGTCGCCCTGGCTTTCGTCAGCACCCTGGCCCAGGCGCAATCCAAGCCCGAAGACATGATCCGCATGCGTCAAGGCGGCATGAATCTGCTCTCACGCAACGTCTCTGCACTGAACGCGATGTCCAAGGGTGACGTGCCGTACAACAAGGACGTGGCCATGCAGAAGGCCGAATTCGTGAACATGCTTGCCAGCGAAATCTTTGCGGCCGGTTTTGGTCCCGGTTCGGACAAGGGTCTGCCGACGCGCGCCAAGCCTTCGATCTGGACCGAAGGTGACAGCTTCAAGGCCGGGCAGGAAAAGCTGCTTGCCGCATTGAAGAAGGTACAGGCCGGCGCTGGCGATCTGGCTGCGCTCAAGACGGCGATGGGTGATGTGGGCGGTACCTGCAAGGGCTGTCACGACAACTATCGCGACAGCAGCTACCACTGATCGCAAACTGAATGAAAAAAGGGCTGGCACTTGTGCCAGCCCTTTTTTGTTGGCAGCCAGCAATAGGCGCCTATAGTTTTTTCACGACGTACCAGACGACGCCGACGGCAATGGCAAGGACGACCGCGCCAAGCAGCACATGGCCGCCGCGTGCGTCCTCCACTCCGGCTTCGGCAGGTAGCGCCTTGCTGCCCGTGATCATCGGGGTGATGAGGTCGTCTTTCTTGATGAACCGATAGAACAGGATGGCCAGGATGTGCAGCGCGACCAGGCCGAGAATGATCCATTGATTGATTTCGTGAGCCTCGTGCAGCTTGTCGGCAAGGCTCTCACTGATGAGTTTTCGCAACGGCCCCTCGTTGAGGTCGTCGTCATAATTGAAAAGCCCCGAGACGGCCTGAAAGAGCAGCGACAGCAGTAATGCGAGGACCGACAGTGCCCCGAGCGCGTTGTGGCCGGTCCTGGTAGGGTCATGCATGCCGGCGCGCAGTGTGCCGAGATAGGTCAGGATGCCGGCCGGCCCTTTCACGAAATTGAAGAAGCGCGCGTGAAAGCCGCCTATGAAGCCCCACACCAGTCGGAACAGCAGCAAGGCCAGCACGCTGTAGCCAGCCAGCATATGCAGGTTTCTGTCCGATTTGGTCCAGATCGTGGTGAATGCGGCTGCGACGGCAATGAGCAGCAGCCAGTGGAACAGTCGCAATGGCAAATCCCAGACTTTGACCTTCCTGGTGGGCCCGGTGTTTTCTGTACTCATCGTGACAGCTCTCCTCATGTGTGTGGGTGGCAATATCTTGTAGCCACAACATACCGCAGTTCCGCATTGCACGGGGACATGCCAGGCGACAGGATGCTGGCGTGTTCAGGCTAGAATTGCCACTCGCTACGCCATTCCTCCGACTACATCGCAAGTGACCAAGGCCTCCTTCCATATGTTCTCAGATACGCTCAAACAGCTACCTGGTGTTTCACATCTCTCCGGCATTCAACTGATCGATGACGCGGACGCCGTCATGGCCACGATCGAGAACAAACCGGGGCAAGCAAGCTCGCTGGTGGTCTACAACCATCTGGCGCAAACCTTCGGCGCGATTTCACCTGAGGCTGCAAAAAAAGGGCTTGAGCTGTATGCGGAGCACACGGAGGATGCCCTGGCCAGTCCGGGCAAGCACGCCAACATCGACCGGCTGCTCGGCTTGATCGAGCGCCAGGAGACTTTGCGCGTCAAACACCTTTTCGCCGTTTAGGGTCGGGTCTAAGGCTCTTGCTGCGCAGTCTTGCTTTCGCGGTACACCAGCACCGGAATGGTCGTGTGCGTGAGTACCTTGTTGGTCTCGGAGCCGATCAGCAGGCTGGCAAGTCCGCGTCTGCCATGCGAGGCCATGAAGATGAGATCGCATTGCTGTGCCACGGCCGTGCGCGTGATGACTTCCCAGGGCGTGTCGCTGACTTCGGTGAGCCGCGACGCATTGACGGCTGAAGCCTTGGCCAGGTGCTCGGCGTCATTGAGAATCGTATTGGCTACTTCCTCGGTGCTGCGCAGGAATTCCTCGCGGTTTTCCGGTGCGATGAGCGTGCCCTCGCCGACGATGGGCCGCGGATAGTCCGGTTGCACGTAAAGAAAGGTGATGCGTGCGTCCAGCGAATGCGCCAGCGCCACCGCCTTCTGGGACGCATGGGACGATAGCTGCGAGCCATCGACTGGAACGAGAATATGTTTGTACATGATGAATCGCCTCCGCAGAGTGGTTCAGGTTTCATTCTAGGAAACGTCAGCCAGATTGCCCTGCCGCATTTCGCCAACGCCGGATGCGCGTCCTGCGAAAGCGTTTCGTAAGGCGTCGGTCGTTATAATCAGCAGTCAATCATCAGCAAAGAGAGTCGCTTCATGGCATTCCATCGTGTTTCTTCCGGCATTGATGTGCCCAATGATGTTCATGTCATCGTCGAAATCCCGCTGCGCGCAGACCCGATCAAATACGAGGTCGACAAAGATAGCGGCGCAGTTTTCGTGGATCGTTTCATGGGAACGACCATGTACTACCCTTGCAACTATGGCTACATTCCCGGCACCGTTGCGGGTGACGGAGACCCGGTTGACGTGCTTGTCGAAGCGCCTTTCGCATTGATTCCCGGCGTGGTGATTCGCTGCCGGCCGGTGGGCGTGCTGCATATGGAGGACGAGGCTGGAGAGGATGCGAAGGTGCTGGCCGTGCCCGTCACCAAGGTTTCACCCCTGTACGAAAACGTGCAGTCATATACCGATCTGTCGCCCTTGCTCATCAAGCAGATCGAGCACTTCTTCCAGCACTACAAGGATCTGGAAAAGGGCAAATGGGTCAAGTTGCTGGGCTGGGCGGGGCCAGAAGCCGCCAAGCAGGAAATCTATGCGGGCGTGACAGCTTTCCAGGCTACGTCGGGCGCTTCGACGGACTAGGTCGCACGGGTAGGACGGAACTCCGCAGGAGGTTCCGCCGCATTTTTCGGTGATCGAATGCAGCCTTGTGGCTGCTGGCGGAACCGCTTTGCGTTCAGCCCTACGGCTTGGGCAGCTCGACGCAGTCCACGCAGTAGCGCACCACGCCATCGACCTTTTCCTTGACCAGACCATGCACGTCGGTTTCGAAGCCGGGGAAGAGTTCGTTGAAGGTGCGTGCGAACTTCAGGTAGTCCACGATCTTCTTGTTGAACAACTCACCGGGAATCAGCAGCGGTATGCCGGGTGGGTAAGGGGTTACCAGCATCGCAGTGATGCGGCCCTCCAGGTCGTCGATGGAGACCCGTTCGATCTTGCGGTGGGCCATCATCGACCAGGCATCCGTCGGGCGCATGCCAGGCTCCATCTCCGACAGGTACATCTCGGTCGTCAGGCGCGCCACGTCGTGCATCTTGTAGACATCGTGAATCTGGTGACACAGCTCGCGTAGCCCGGTGCGTTCGTAACGCGGATGCTTGGCGACGAATTCCGGCATGACACGCCACAGTGGCTGGTTGCGATCGTAGTCGTCCTTGAACTGCTGCAATTCCGTGACCAGCGTATTCCAGCGGCCCTTGGTGATGCCGATGGTGAACATGATGAAGAAGGAATACAGCCCGGTCTTCTCCACGATAATGCCGTGCTCGGCGAGGTAGCGCGTCAGCACACCGGCGGGGATGCCTGTGTCGGCGAAGTCGCCATCCACGTCCAGGCCCGGCGTGATGATGGTCGCCTTGATCGGGTCGAGCATGTTGAAGCCTTCGGCGAGGTTGCCGAAACCATGCCAGCGCTCGTTGGCCTTGAGCATCCAGTCTTCGCGCTCGCCCATGCCGTCTTCGGCGAGGTACTCGGGGCCCCACACCTTGAACCACCAGTCCGCGCCCCATTCCTCGTCGACCTTGCGCATGGCACGGCGGAATTCCATCGCTTCCTGGATCGACTCTTCGACCAGCGCGGTACCGCCGGGCTCTTCCATCATCGCAGCGGCCACATCGCACGAAGCGATGATGGCGTACTGCGGTGACGTCGAGGTGTGCATCAGATAGGCTTCGTTGAAGGTATGCATATCGAGTTCGCGTGCTTCAGAGTTCTGCACGAGAATCTGCGAAGCCTGCGACAGGCCGGCGAGCAGCTTGTGCGTCGATTGTGTGGAGAACACCATCGACTCCTTGCAGCGCGCGCGGTCTTTGCCGATGGCATGGTAGTCGCCGTAGAAATCGTGGAACGCAGCGTGCGGCAGCCAGGCTTCGTCGAAGTGCAGCGTGTCGATCTTGCCGTCGAGTTCTTCCTTGATTTCTTCGACGTTGTACAGCACGCCGTCATACGTGCTTTGCGTGATGGTCAGCACGCGTGGCATGGCGTTCTTGTCTTCGATGAAAGGGTTCCTGGCGATCTTCTTCTGGATGTTCTCCCAGGCGAACTCACTTTTCGGGATCGGACCGATGATGCCGTAGTGATTGCGCGTTGGCATCAGGAACACCGGGATCGCGCCGGTCATGATGATGGAGTGCAGGATCGACTTGTGGCAGTTACGGTCCACGACGACGACGTCGCCAGGCGCCACCGTCGAGTTCCACACGATCTTGTTGGAAGTCGAGGTGCCGTTGGTTACGAAGAACAAATGATCAGAGTGGGTAATGCGTGCGGCATTTCTTTCCGACGCTGCAATAGGTCCGGTGTGATCGAGCAACTGACCGAGTTCTTCGACCGCGTTGCACACGTCGGCGCGCAGCATGTTCTCGCCGAAGAACTGGTGGAACATGTGGCCGACCGGGCTCTTCAGGAATGCCACGCCGCCGGAATGGCCCGGGCAGTGCCATGAGTAAGAGCCGTCCGACGCGTAATGCACCAGCGCGCGGAAGAACGGTGGAGCGAGCGAGTCGAGATAGGCCTTGGCTTCACGCACGACGTAGCGCGCGATGAATTCCGGCGTGTCCTCGAACATGTGAATGAAACCATGCAACTCGCGCAGCACGTCATTCGGAATGTGGCGCGAGGTGCGCGTCTCGCCATAAAGGAAGATCGGAATATCGGCATTGCGGAAGCGGATTTCCTGCACGAAGGCGCGCAGCTCGGCGATGGTCTCTTCCGCCTCGTCCGAGCTCAACTCTTCGTCGTCGACCGACAGGATGAACGCGGAGCCGCGGCTCTGCTGTTGCGCGAACGATGTCAGGTCGCCATAGCTGGTAACGCCCAGCGCCTCCATGCCTTCACCCTCGATGGCTTTCACCAGCGCGCGGATGCCGAAGCCGCTTGCATTCTCCGAGCGGAAGTCTTCGTCGATGATGATGATGGGGAAGTGAAAACGCATCCTGGCTCCTGCTGAGTCTGGCGGCCCCATTGACGGGGGCCGAAGCCGCGCATCATAGCGCAGCACGAAAAAGACAAAAAAAAGCTTTTGTAAATCAAAAGGGCCGCCGAAGCAGCCCTCCTTGCGCATTATTGCCCTAAATTGCTTCAGATTTTAGGTAGCGTTACGCCGGTTTGCCCTTGGTACTTGCCGCCGCGATCCTTGTACGAGGTTTCGCAGACTTCATCCGACTCGAAGAACAGTACCTGCGCACAGCCTTCGCCCGCATAGATCTTGGCGGGGAGCGGGGTGGTGTTGGAGAACTCCAGCGTGACGAAGCCTTCCCACTCGGGCTCGAAAGGCGTGACATTCACGATGATGCCGCAGCGTGCGTAGGTGCTCTTGCCCAGACACACGGTGAGCACACTGCGCGGAATGCGGAAGTATTCGACGGTGCGGGCCAGCGCGAAGGAGTTCGGCGGGATGATGCAGGAGTCCGCTTCGATCGTGACGAAGGAGTTCACATCGAAGTTTTTCGGGTCGACGATGGTCGAGTTGATATTGGTGAATATCTTGAATTCGCGCGCGCAGCGAATATCGTAGCCATAGCTCGAAGCGCCATACGACACGATTTTTTGCCCGTTGGCCTCGCGAATAAGCGTGGGTTCGAAAGGCTCGATCATGCCGTGCTGCTCCGCCATGCGGCGGATCCATTTGTCCGATTTGATGCTCACGTTATTTCGTAGCCTCTCGCTGCGTTGGATGTCAAAGGGCGGATTTTAGCGGGTTTATGGCAGTTCACGTCCTTTCGCCACATCAGGCGCTGCTCAAGTGTTCTGTACGACGATGGTCGGGAACTTGTGGCGCAGGTCGCGCTGTTTCTCGGCAATGGCAATGGCGACCTTGCGTGCGATGGCCCGGTAAGCGTCGGCCACGGGGCTGTCGGGCGCGGAAACGACCGTGGGTGCGCCCGAGTCGGCCTGTTCGCGAATCCTGATGTCAAGGGGCAGGCTGCCGAGGAAGGGCACGTCATACTCGGCGCACATCTTCTCGCCGCCGCCAGTGCCGAAGATGTGTTCGGCGTGGCCGCAGTTCGAGCAGATGTGGATGCTCATGTTTTCGACGATGCCGAGGATCGGGATGCCGACCTTGTCGAACATCTTGAGGCCCTTGCGGGCGTCCAGCAGCGCGATGTCTTGCGGCGTGGTGACAATCACCGCACCGGTTACCGGCACTGTCTGCGCCAATGTCAGCTGGATATCGCCGGTGCCTGGTGGCATGTCGATGACGAGGTAGTCGAGGTCGTCCCAACGCGTTTCGGTGAGCAACTGGCGCAGCGCCTGGGTGGCCATTGGCCCGCGCCACACCATGGGTTGCTCGGGGTCGATGAGAAAGCCGATGGAGTTGGCCTGTATGCCATGCGCAAGCAAGGGCTTCATGGTCTTGCCGTCTTCCGATTCAGGCTGCTGGCCGGCCAGGCCCAGCATCTGCGGCTGGCTCGGGCCGTAGATATCCGCATCGAGCAGGCCGACGCGCGCGCCTTCCTGCGCCAGCGCCAGCGCCAGATTGGCAGCCGTGGTGCTCTTGCCGACGCCGCCTTTGCCCGAAGCGACGGCGATGATGTTTTTCACGCCGGGCAGCAGCTTGACGTTGGCTTGCACGGCGTGAGCAACGACCTTCGAGTTGACACTGACCCTGGCCGAGCGAATGCCTTCCTGCGTCAGGACAAAGGTTTCGATCTGTTGCGCAATGGATGCGTGCTGGCTGCGGGCCGGGTAACCAAGCTCGATGCTGATGATTGCTGTGCCATCGTTGATGCTGGCTGCACGAATTGCCCGTGCTTCGGCAAAAGGCTTGCCCGTGTTGGGGTCTGTCAGTTCACCGACAAGCGTGAGAAGTTGCTGATCCGATAAAGGCATGAAGTCTTCGCGCGGCAACGCTGCCGCAATAGTTGATTGATTTGCTCAAGCTTAGCACGGTCATCATGCTTGTCGGAGCGTGCTGACAGCCTGCGAAAAGAGGGGGCGGGGATGCGGCCGACGCTTTGCCGACGCCTCTCAGACCTGTGCGGGCGCCGGGTTCAGGAGGCGCGCCAGTACCTCGCGCAGATGCCCGCTGGGCGTGGGTTTCTGCAGCAAGGGGAAGCCACTGGCGCGCGCTTCGGCAAGGCGGTGCGGGTCGGTGTCGCCGGTGATGACGGCGGCGGGAATCTGCAGGTTGAAGTGCTTGCGCAAGCCCTCGATGGCTTCGATGCCGGTGCGGCCTTCGAGCAGGCGGTAGTCGGCAAGGATGGCGTCGGGCGGGGCGTCGAGTTGAGCGATGGCGTCTTCCAGCGAGGCGGCTGCCAGTGCCTTGCAACCCCACGCTGTCAGCAGGGCCGACATGGCTTGCTGGATGATGGGCTCATTGTCGATTACCAGCACGCGGCTGATGTTTTGCGGCAGCAAGGGCTGGGTCCGGCGCTGGAGTTCATGTGCCACGGGCCGGGTGGTGTCCAGTGGCAGCGCGACTGAAAACAGCGAACCCTTGCCCTGCACGGACCGCAGCATCAAGCGTTGCCCAAGCAGACGGACGAGCCCGTCGACGATGGCGAGCCCCAGCCCCAAACCTTTGCGCCGGTCTCGCTCGGGGTTGTCGAGCTGGTAGAACTCGCGAAAAACATCTTCCTGCTGATCGCTTGGAATGCCGATGCCCGAATCCCACACTTCCATCAGCACCTGTTTGCCGCGCACGCGGCAGGCCACCAGCACGCCGCCGCGATTGGTGTACTTCACAGCGTTGGAAACGAGATTGCGCAGGATGCGCTCGACCATGCGCGGATCGCTGAGCACGCGCAATGGCCGGTGCCTGACCTTGAACTTGAGACCACGTTGTCGCGCAAGTGGCGAGAATTCGGCTTCGATGCGGATCAGCAGCGGCGACAGATCGAATGAGCGGAATTCAGCCTGTTGGGCGCCCGAATCGATACGCGAATAGTCCATCAACTCATCCATCAGCTCGCCCATGCTCGAGCACGCTTCACGCATGCTGGCCACGAGTTGTTCGGCATTGGGCGACAGTGTTTCGGTCTGCAGCGTGTCGGCAAGCAGAGTGATGGATTGCAAGGGTTGGCGCAGATCATGGCTGGCGGCTGCGAGGAAGCGCGTCTTGCCGGTATTGGCGCTTTCCGCGCTGATGCGCGCCGTCTCGGCTGCCTGTGTTTGCACGCGTAGCTCGCGCAGCAAAGCCATGTTTTCGAAACGCAGGCGGATGCTGCTCTTGGTGAAGCGGTTGTTCACCCAGCCAAAGATCAGCATGCAGACGTAGTAGCACAACGCAATGACGCCCATGCCGAACGCCAGATGCCCCTGTTGCAAGAAGCACAGCACAGCGAAGGGCAGCAGGGCCGCCGTCGCATACAAGGCATAGGCGATGTACAGCGTGCCCATGGCGGGCGCTGCGGCGCCGGTCAATGCGGCCAGCACGACGCCGACAGCGGCCAGCGTCAAGGGATCGGAATTTGTCGTGAGATAAGCCAGCGAACCCCAGCCGATGCCCGAAATGGCTGTGGTGGCAATGAAAAACACGCCCCAGCCATCGATGCTCAGACGATGCCGGAAGCGACCATTGTGCGCGGCCATCATGCCGATGCGCAGTGCCGTCAACAGCACGATGGCAAACAGCCACAGCAGCAGGTTGCGCAGAGGGATCGAGCGCCATAGCAGCAGCGATGCGCTCAGCACGCCCAGCGTATTGCCGAACAGCAGCGATGGGCCGTGCGTGAACAGCAGCTCGATCTGCTCTGTGCGCAGACGCTTGTCGGGCATGCTGGCGGCAGGATTGGCGGAGATTTGCACCATGCGCTTGTACTGGTGGATGTTTTCTGGTCGGTTGCATCACGATGCTGCCCTGCGATGTTGCCTCGATATGCCATGCGGCACCATATGGATATTCGGGCAGTCACCGAACTTGTTTTTGATCGGATTTGTGCAGACCGGGTCAGGTCTGTGCCGTAAAACCCGAGCCGGGCAAGGGCTTTGTGTGGGGGTTTGATAGAATCCACGGCTAACCGTGCATTCCGGATTCGCCATGTCGCTTCAACAGCCGCTTCAAAAACTCTTCGTCACCACGGCATTGCCGTACGCCAATGGCTCGTTCCACATTGGTCACATCATGGAGTACATCCAGGCCGACATCTGGGTGCGACTGCAGCGCACGCTGGGCCATGAAGTGCATTTCGTATGCGCCGATGACGCACACGGCACACCGATCATGCTCAAGGCGGAGAGCGAAGGCATCACGCCGCAGCAGCTGGTTGCGCGCATCGCGGCGGAGCGGCCGCAGTATCTGAACGGCTTTCATATCAGTTTCGACAACTGGCACTCGACCGATTCGGAAGAGAACACGCGCCTGTCGCAGGACATCTATCGCAAGCTGCGCGAAGCAGGGTTCATCGACCGCAAGGTGATCAAGCAGTTCTTCGATCCGGTCAAGAGCATGTTTCTGCCCGACCGCTACATCAAGGGCGAATGCCCGAAGTGCGGTTCGCCAGACCAGAATGGCGACAACTGCGAAGTCTGCGGCGCTGTCTACTCGCCGACCGATCTGAAGAATCCCGTGTCGGCGCTTACCGGCGCAACGCCTGAGCTGCGTGATTCGGAGCATTTCTTCTTCAAGCTCTCGGACCCGCGCTGCGTGGAGTTCCTGAAGGGCTGGACGCAGGGCGGACGTTTGCAGCCGCAGATTGCCAACAAGGCCAACGAATGGCTGGCGAGCGATAGCGGATTATCTGATTGGGATATCTCGCGCGACGAGCCTTATTTCGGCATCCCGATTCCCGATGCGCCGGGCAAGTACTTCTACGTCTGGCTGGATGCGCCCGTGGGCTACCTCGCCAGCCTTGCCAATTATTTCAACAAAGCCGGCGGCGACTTTGAAGCCTTCCTCGCCGATCCGGCAACGCGTCAGGTGCACTTCATCGGCAAGGACATCGTTAATTTCCACTGTCTGTTCTGGCCAGCCATGATGCATTTCGCTGGCAAGCCCTACAAGGTGCCGGACAACGTTTATGTGCATGGCTTCATCACCGTGTCGGGCGAGAAGATGAGCAAATCGCGCGGCACAGGTATCAGCCCGTTGCGCTACCTTGACATCGGCATGAACCCGGAATGGCTGCGTTACTATATCGCCGCCAAGCTCAATGCCAACGTCGAAGACCTCGACTTCAACCCCGAGGATTTCGTTGCGCGCATCAATGCCGATCTGATCGGCAAATACGTCAACATCGCCAGCCGCTGCGCAGGTTTCATTACGAAGCGCTTTGAAGGCAAGCTGGCTCAGGCTTTGCCTGCCGAAGGCGAAGCGCTGCTGACTGCGCTGCGTGACGCGAAGACGGGCGTGCGGACATTTCTTGATGAACGCGAGTTCTCCAAAGCCGTTCGCGAGATCATGGCGCTGGCCGATCGCACCAATGAGTACGTCAATGCGCATGCGCCGTGGGAACTGGCCAAGCAGGCAGGCAAGGAAGCCGAATTGCACGAGGTGTGCAGTGTTGCGCTCAATGCGTTTCGCATACTGACCAGCATGCTCGCGCCGATCATGCCGGCGACGGCCGCCAAGGTAGGAGGCTTCCTCAATTGCAGCTTCGTGCGTTGGGATGATGAATCGCCGCTATTGGCGATCAATGCTTATGAGCATCTGATGACGCGAGTCGACCCGAAGATCATGGACAAGCTTTTCGACGCGCCGGAGGCTGTTTCAGTAGAAGCGGCCAAGCCAGCTGTCTCTAAAGCATCAGCCCTCTCCCCCAGCCCCTCTCCCGCAAGCGGGCGAGGGGAGCCTCGTGAGGCTTCGCCTGAAATAAATGTGGAAGAGTTCGGCAAGATCGATCTGCGTATTGCCAGGATCGTTTCCGCCGAGCATGTAGAAGGCGCGGCCAAGCTGCTCAAGCTGCAGCTCGACATTGGCGAGGACCGTCCGCGCCAGGTCTTTGCGGGCATCAAGAGTGCCTATGACCCCGCCTTGCTGGTCGGACGCCTGACGGTAATGGTTGCCAACCTCGCGCCGCGCAAGATGAAGTTCGGCATGAGCGAGGGCATGGTGCTGGCCGCTTCGGACGAGTCGGGCGAAGTGCCGGGGTTGTTCATTCTCTCGCCGGATAGCGGCGCGCAGCCCGGCATGCGCGTAAAGTAAGCGGCTTATGCCTTTGTCTGCACGCCGCCGCTGGATTGTTCTGCATCAACACGCTCCCGATACAGCGGGCGAGACTGTTGTGTCGTCTTGCTTGCGCGTTGCCGGGAGTGCATATGTCCAGAAAATTCAGATTGAAGTCGTTTCGCCCGAAACTGCTGGAGACGTTGCAGGGCTATAGCCGCCCGCAGTTTCTGGCAGATGCCTCGGCCGGCGTCACGGTCGGAGTGCTGGCCATCCCGTTGGCCATGGCGTTTGCCATCGCCAGCGGCGCCAGTCCTTCTTCGGGTTTATGGACGGCGATCATCGCCGGCTTCTGTATCTCCGCCTTCGGTGGCTCGCGCGTGCAGATCGGCGGACCCACCGGCGCTTTCATTCCGATCCTGTACAGCATCGTGGCGGTTTATGGCTTCCACAATATGCTGGCGGCAACTTTTATGGCCGGTGTCCTGCTACTGGTCATGGGGCTGACCGGCATGGGTAGCCTGATTCGAATGATTCCCGTCTCCGTCGTCATCGGTTTTACCAACGGCATTGCTGTGGTCATCGCGTTTTCGCAGCTGCGCGATTTTTTTGGTCTGGATATCGCCAGCTTGCCGGCCGAGTTTTTTGCGCGTCTGCGTATGCTGACAGCGAATGTGGATACTGCCGACGTGTATACGACGTGCCTTGGTACTGGCTGTGTAGCGCTGGTTGTCGTCTGGAGCCGGCTTGTAGAGCGCTTGCCGAGGCTGGCAATGATTCCCGCCCAGATGGCTGCGCTGGTGTTGGGTACGCTGTGCAGTGTCATATTCAAGCTGCCGGTCGAGACGCTTGGCAGCCGCTTCAATGGGATTCCGCAAGAATTGCCCGGCATCAGCTTCCCGCTGCCAGCGCTGGAAAGCCTGGGGCACCTCCTCACACCTGCCATCACCATCGCCTTGCTGGGGGCTATCGAATCATTGCTTTCGGCGCGTGTCGCCGATGCGCAGATCGACGACCGGCATGACCCCAACCAGGAGTTGCTGGCGCAAGGCATTGCCAATATTGCTTCGCCTTTTTTCGGCGGCATTCCAGCGACAGGCGCCATTGCGCGCACCGCGACGAATATACGTGCTGGTGGCCGCACACCGGTTGCCGGGCTGATCCACGCTGCAACCTTGCTCATCGTCGTGCTGGTCGCGGCACCCCTGGCTGCCTACGTGCCGATTACGGTACTTGCCGCCATCGTGCTGATCACGGCGTGGCGTATGGGGGACTGGCATGAGTTCGTGCGATTGAAACACTTCTCGTGGAACTATCGCATCATCCTGCTGACAACCTTTGCATTGACGGTGCTTTTCGATCTGACTGTCGCGGTTGAAATCGGCATGGTACTGGCGAGCCTGTTTTTCATCTATCGCATGCAGGATCTGACCGCTGTCGAACGAATCAGAGAAGCTGAGACGGTGGAAGGCCTGGTGGTCTACGCCGTGCAAGGCTCCTTGTTTTTTGGTTCGATTGCCAAGCTTGATAGGCAGATTGAAAAGCGGCCGGACGATGTACGCGTAATGGTGCTGGACATGCGTGAGGTCATGAACGCCGATACCTCGGGCATAGACTGGTTGGGCGGTTTGGCGCGGGCACTGACGCGGCAGGGCGCGACGCTGGTACTGTGTGGGCTTGGCAAGCAGCCCGAGTCGCTGGCGCGGCGCTCAGGCTTTGCCATGAACATGGGCGCGGCAAATATTCTGCCTGACAGGGCTGCGGCTGTACTGCGCGCCACAGCGTTACTCAATCAAGATATTGAACTGCAAGAGCGATGACTGAACCTGCTGAATCTGACAGTGTGGATGATCGAGTCGGGCGCCACCTGTTGATTCGCGGGCTGGTGCAAGGCGTCGGTTTCCGCTGGAGCATGGTGGAAATGGCCCGGCGGCTGGGCCTTTGTGGCTGGGTACGCAATCGTCGCGATGGCAGCGTCGAGGCGGTGGTCAGTGGGCCGAACGCCGAGGTGGCGGCGATGATTCACTGGGCGGGACAAGGACCTGCCGGATCACGTGTCGAGGGCGTAGAGGTCGAAGAGTGGCCGCAGACCTTTGAAGAGTTCGCTCAAGTACCAACTATCTAGAGCATAGTTATTTACAATCGGTATCCTGTTTGACCCGTCCTTCGCGGCGGCGATAATCACAGGTCGTTGCAGACCGCAAACGTCCGCTATTTGAGCGCTGCCTGGACTCGTCCAGCGCCGGCTCTTGTTTTCCCAGCAAACTACCTGACAGAGAGAGGAACATCATCATGGCCGTCCTGGTTGGAAAAAAAGCCCCTGATTTCACTGCTACCACCGTACTTGGCAACAATGACATCAAGGACATCACCCTGTCCGAATTCACGAAGGGCAAGTACACCGTGCTCTTCTTCTATCCCCTCGATTTCACTTTCGTCTGCCCGTCCGAGCTGATCGCCTTCGATCACCGCCTGGCCGACTTCAAGAGCCGCAATGTCGAAGTTATCGGTGTTTCGATCGACTCCCAGTTCACCCATCTGGCGTGGAAGAACACGCCTGTCGACAAGGGCGGCATTGGCCAGGTCGGTTACGCACTGGTTGCCGACATCAAGCACGAAATTGCCAAGGCTTACGATGTGGAAGCCGAAGGCGGCGTCGCTTTCCGCGGCTCGTTCCTGATCGACAAGAGCGGTGTCGTGCAGCATCAGGTCGTCAACAACCTGCCGCTCGGACGTGATATCGATGAAATGCTGCGCATGGTCGATGCGCTGCAGTTCACCGAAGAGCACGGTGAAGTCTGCCCGGCCGGCTGGAAGAAGGGCAAGAAGGGCATGACGGCTTCAACCGAAGGCGTTGCAGCGTACCTCGCCGAGAACGCCAGCCAGTTGTGATCGAGGTGTCGAGTCAGGCATTTCATGAAATGACCTGACCAGCCCGACGCCGTAGCCCCGCGCTCGCACAGACTCGTAAGAGTTTGTTGCGGGCGCGTTGTTTTTGGCAATCCGGGTGATCGACACGCTTCAACTTTCCCTTTAAAAGCCGTTGATCAAGAAGCAGCGCGTAAGAGTGCGTTCTGCCGGAATGCTGCGTTGCAGCGACGGACCTGTGCTTTCGGGATCATGTATGCTCGCTGTGCTGCCTGCAAACACAGGCGCTGTCGAGAGTCGGGGGCTTGCGTTGCCCCGCAAAAAAATGTCAATTGCAGCTTGTACATACCCGAAGCCAGATGTCATCCCCTTCGGCAAGACAGGCTTGTGAACGGGAGTAGGCCTCGGCCCATGAAGTTGCTGTCAAAGTGCATAGCGCGTGTACGTCCGTACAGCTTCCGTCTTATGACGGCGGTATTGTGCGGACTGTTTACGCTCGACTGTGTGGCGCAGGGCCTGACCGCAAATCTCACACCCAGCCTCGTGGGACTGGTGGTGATTACGGCATTTGCGCTCCTGCTTGCCGCTGCCCTGCTGTATCGCCATCAAATCAAGCAGCTACGCCAGCGTAGCCGTGCGCTGGAAATATCCGAGCATCGCTATCGACTGATCGTCGAAGGCACCAATGTCGTGGCCTGGGAGTACGACGTCGGTTCGGACTGTTTCACCTATGTTTCTGCGCCAGGCGAGCGCCTGCTGGGTATCGATATCGAGAACTGGAAACGCTCGGGCTTCTGGCGTGCGCGTCTCCATCCCGACGATGCCGATGTGGCAATGGCTTTCCTGCGCGCGCAATTTCGCGCCGAGGCTTCGCACGAATGCGAGTACCGCATGCTGCACGCGGACGGCAGCGAAGTTTATGTGCGCGATCTGCGCACGCTGGTCACGGGCGCACGCGGACATGTCGTCGGCATGCGCGGCATTTTCGTCGACATCACGGCTCACCGTGCTTCCGAAGCGGCGCTTGAAGATAGCGAGGCGCGCCTGCGCAGCGCTTTCGAACAGGCTGCCGTCGGCATGGGACTGTGTTCGATCGTGGGCCAGTACCTGCGCGTCAACTTGCGTTACTGCGAGATCGCCGGCTACACGGAAGCGGAATTGCTGCGCAAGGATTTTCGCGAGCTGACGCATCCCGATGATGTTGAGTCCAACGAGCGTCTGCTCGACCAACTGGTCATTGGCAGCGACAAGAAATTCTCGATGGAGAAGCGCCTGCTGCGCGCTACCGGGGAAATCGTCTGGGTCAATCTGACGTTGTCCATCGTCAAGACGCGCCGCCTCGGCTCCAGCCAGTTCATGGAAGTCATCGAGGACATCACCGCACGCAAACATGCCGAAGCAGAGCTGCGTGACAGCGAAGGGCGCATGCGCCTGATCCTGGCCGCCATGCGCGAGGGTGTGGTGATGCGCGATGCATCCGGCCAGGTGATCATCGCCAATGCCGCCGCACGCCGCACCTATGGATTGGCACCGGGCGAGGCTTTCCCGCCGCTGTATGACCCGATGGGTTTGCGTTATTACTATGAAGACGGCTCACCGTGTCCGATTGATGAATTACCCGGTGCGCGCGCCATGCGCTCCGGACGCTCCACGTCGGCTGTCGTAGGCGTCGAGCGTCGCGACAGTTCGCGCATCTGGTTCGTCGCACGTGCCGAACCTTTGCCGCGTGACGAGCGCACGGGCCTGCATCCGGTGGTGTTCACCATGTCGGATATTTCGGCGCAGAGACGCGCCGAAGAAGAGCTGCGTCTGGCGGCCACGGTGTTCGACAACAGCGTCGAAGCCATCATGATCACCGATGCGCAGCGGCATATCCTGTCGGTCAATCGCGCCTTTTCCGAGCTCACCGGGTATGACGCAAGCCAGGCTATTGGCCAGACACCGGCCATGCTGTCGTCGGGGCGAGTCAATGATTCGCAGATCGCGACCATGTGGAACATGACAGAAGAGCAGGGCTCATGGCAAGGCGAAGCCTGGCAGTGCCGCAGCAATGGCACGGAGTTTCCGGGCTGGTTGTCGATCAGCGCAGTGCGTGATCGCAGCGGTGGCCTGACCAATTTCGTGGCGGTGTTTTCGGACATCACGGAGCGCAAAGCGAGCGAGGCGCGCATCGCTTTCCTGGCGCATCACGATCCGCTTACTACCTTGCCCAACCGCACGCTGTTCCAGGATCGCATCGAACAGGCACTCGGGCGCGCCGAACGCAGCGACCTGATGGTTGCCTTGCTGTTCCTCGATCTCGACCGCTTCAAGACCATCAACGATTCGCTGGGCCACCTCGCCGGTGACCGGCTGCTGCAATCGGTCGCCGAGCGCCTCGGACACTGTGTGCGCGACACCGATACGATCTGCCGCCAAGGCGGCGACGAGTTCCTTATCGTGCTCGCCGACCTGACGGATGAAGACGTGCCTGCGCGCATCGCCGACAAGATCCTGCGCCGCCTCTCCGAGCCCTTCGATGTCGATGGCCATACGCTGGGCACGTCATTCTCGATTGGCATAGCGGTCTATCCGAACGACGGCGCCAATGCCGACGCGCTGATGAAGAACGCCGATACGGCGATGTACCACGCCAAGGAGAGCGGCCGGAATACCTACCGCTTCTTTACCGAGCAGATGAATGCCAATGCGCTGGAGCGTCTGCAACTGGAAAACCATTTGCGTCAGGCGCTCGATCGTGGCGAGCTGCTGCTCAACTATCAGCCGCAGATCGATCTGACCACAGGAGCCATCGTCGGCGCCGAAGCGTTGATCCGTTGGCAGTCCGAAGCACTGGGCTTCGTGCCGCCGGGGCGTTTCATTCCGATTGCGGAAGAGTCGGGCCTGATCCTGCCGATCGGCCGCTGGGTCATGCGTCAAGCATGTATGCATGCCAAAGCCTGGCAGGAATCCGGCTTCCCGACTGTGGCCGTGGCAGTCAATATTTCGGCGCTGCAATTCCGCCGCGATGACATTGTCGCGACCGTCCGGGAAATCCTCGCCGAAACCGGCCTGGCACCCGAGTATCTCGAACTGGAGATCACCGAGTCGCTGATCATGCAGCACGCCGAGGATGTGCTCGACACGATGCAGCGCCTCAAGGCCTTGGGTGTGCGGCTGTCGATCGACGATTTCGGCACGGGATACTCTTCGCTGTCCTACCTCAAGCGTTTCGCAGTCGACCGTCTGAAGATCGACCAGAGCTTCGTGCGCGACATCGTTGAAGATCCGGATGACGCCGCCATCGTGCGGGCCATCATCCAGATGGGCAAGAGCCTCAAGCTCGACGTCGTGGCCGAGGGCGCCGAATCACGCGCCCAGGTGGACTTCCTGATTCGTGAAGGCTGCCGTACGGCGCAAGGCTATTTCTTCTGTCCGCCAGTCACGCACGATGTGTTGGCGCGCGTGCTGCAACAGGGTACGGGTGTACGCGTCGGCGACCTGCAGGTGCCTGCCTTGTCAGCCAGCTGACGCAGGGGCTACGAAGCAAAGCCAAAGTCTCTCACCGCAGAGACGCAAAGAACGCAGAGGGCCACAGAGAAACCCGGGTTTGGCCATCTCCTTGGTACGCGCGGCCCGATTCAAACTGTCCAAAGAGGAAGTACTGGCGCGGAAGCGCATTTTTCTTGCCCTCAGGATTTTCTCTGCGTCCTCAGCGCCTCTGCGGTGGGCTGCCCGCAGAGCCTGGGGGGCCAATGCCTTGTCCGCTGCGGGCTTGTCAGCCGTTACGCGTGCCGCATTCGCCGCAGAAAACATCATCAGCTGCCAGCGGTGCTTTGCAACCGATGCAATAGCGTTGTGCGCTGGCGCTCGGTCGTAGCACGGTCTGATCGGGATCGGCCGCAGGTGTTTCAGCTGTCGGTTTCGCGGCAGATGCACGCGCATTGGCTTGCATCTGTGCAGCGCGCTCGCTGGCCTGGCGGGCTTTTTCGCGGGCCTTGTCGAGCGAGCCCTGCAGCATGGCTGCAGAGCCGCTGACATCCAGACCATCCATGGTCCGCAGATAGATCAGGCACAGGCCCTTGATGAATATGAGCACCGGCAAGGTGGCGCCAATGGCGAACAGCACGCCCGTGCCGAAGGCACTTCCGCCACCGCCGGGCATGAAGCTGCCGAGGCCGCCGAGCACGCCACGCTCGGCATATGGATTGAACGGCTCGCGCCCGTATGCGACATGCATGAAAGGACTTGCTGCATTGCCGGCATCGCTGTAGCCCTCAGGCATGCTCATGCCGACATGCATGCCAGCTGCCATGCCTTGCACCACCATATAGCCGGAGATGAGGATGCCACCGATGATCATGGCGGTGAACGCGACGAGAAAGCCGAGCAGGATGAGGCGAATCAGGATTTCGAGCGGACGCTGGCGCAGCACCGCCAGCAGCCGGGAGAGCGCTGCAAACACGCCGTGCCCTTCCCATATCGCAGGTGCCAGGACTGCCGCGCTGACGTTGAAAGCCGCGTAGAAGGTGACGCCCATGATGATGGAGGCCACTGGCAGGACGATGCCGTACAGGGCGTTACCGATACCGGGAATCTTGCAGATGAACAGGATCACGGCCAGCGCGAGCAGCATCACGATGACAATCGCCAAGATGCTCAGACCGGCACCAACCAATCGCGGCGTACACACCACGCCGAGCAGCAACGAGTCCGCCAGACTTGGCGGTACGTCGCCCTTGGCCTCGGCCATCAATTGCGAGCCGACGGCGGAATAGCCTACCAGTGCCGCGCCTGCGGTCAGGATGAAACACAGCAGACTGAGGAAGCCATGCGAAAAAGCGAGGTAGCCTGTCAGTCCGCCGAGTGCCGCGAGCACGAGCAGCGTCGCCAGGGTCAGCGTCAGTGCCCGCCAGTTCCTGACTGCACTGAATGCATCCATCATGTCTGCGCCCGGCAATGGCCTGGTGCCGCCCTGGGTATCGATGCTCATGAAACTCCCCTCGATATAGTCGTCAGGAAAGCCTGAACAAGCCTGGTCGCAATTTCGCAACTGACGCGACGCTTATTCAGAGCTCCTTCAATTGAACTGCTTCTGGTCCAGCGGCTGGTAGAAAATCGCAGTGTCTTTCGCCTGCTTTGCTTCGAAAACCTGTACGTCCGGCTTCTGGTTATTGTTAGCCGATGCGATCCCTTCGTTCAACCATTGCGTCACACGAGGTTTGATGGAGGCCGTAACGCTGACGACGATTTGCTGTGTCTCGTGCGCGCTGGCTTGGGCAGCATGCTTGCCGAGTTCGCGTATGGCTTCGGCCCAGACCTTGTCGCTGGCCCTGATCTTGTCGAGGGGCAGCGGCCGCAGCACCACGTTCTTGACGGCATCGATCTGCTCGGTCTTGCCGCTTGCTTCGTCGCGCTTCTGTACCCGTGTAACCACGATGCTGAGCGGCAGCTTCTGCGCCTGGGCACGACTTGCAAAGCCGCGCGCTTCGGCCAGGTCCTGCTCCTTGCCTTGACGCCAGGACAGATTGCCGTCACCCGCAGGCTTGCTGGCAGGCTTTGCGCAATCGCTACAGGCAGCAGGTGGGCGAGCGGGTTCGGCACGCGTGGGGGTATTGGCTTGAGATTCCTTCGGCTTGTCGCCATCACTTGCACAAGCAGCCAACAGCGAAATCGCCAATGCACAAGCATAAACGGTGACTTTCATTTTCATCGGGTAAAGCTCCTGATCGTTCAATTATTGGTTCAGCAAGCGCTGTAGCGCTTCTTCGGCCTGTTTGCGCTTGGCCGCCGCTGCATCCTGTTTGGGTTTTGGCTTGGGTTTCTTCACGGCAGCAGCAGCTTCCTGCGAGGTCTTGTCTGTTTCGCCAGGCGTTGCCTTGGGTAACGGCGGTGGCACGGGTTCTGCCGCGACCGGCACGGGTGCAGGTGGGACCGCTGCGGGCGTCGACGGTTCCGGCTGGATCAGGGGTGCCGACTGCGGCTCGGGAAGCGGTGCAGAGGCCAGCACTGCGGGCACACTTTGCGATGCGTCGACGGCTGCCGAAGCCTCTGCTTGCGGCACCGAGGCGGTGTCGATCACCACACCGGGTTGCTCTGGTGAATGTCCGCTCATCAACAGCAGCGCGCTGACCAGCGCGGCAACGATGAATGCGCCAGCGCCCAGGCCGAGGGCCAGATAATTGCGTTGGGGTGCCTTGTGTTGCGCCTTTGCCTGATCGTGCATGCTCACGGACATGGTCGCAGCCGATTTCGGCGCCGGGTCGCGATGGTCTTGCTGGACGGGGGCCGCGGCGGGACGGCTTGCAGACGCAGCTGCCAATGAGGACTGCTGCGCCTCTTCGCGCACCCGCGCCAGCATGGCGTCGCGCGCCTGCGGTGTGAGGATGACCGTCTTGTTCGCGTCATCGTCTTCTTCATACGGCTGCCTGGCGGCGCCCGTAAACGGTGTGTTTGGTGCCGTTGGTGCCGGTGGTGCAACAGGTGCCGGCGGCGCAGCACTGGCCACGGGCTGGGCCGAGCCGCAGCGTTTGCAGAACTTGGCGCCCGCTTTTACGGGTGCGGCGCAGACCACGCAGTCGACGGTGGCTGGCGGGCTCAATGCTCCCCCGCATTGGTGGCAAAACGTCTTGCCATCCAGGTTTTCTGCGTTACAGGCGGGGCAAACATTCATGCTGAGTTCCTTGGTCGGATCATCGTGTCAAGTAGACGGCAGTAGAGCGCAAATATTGATATCGTGCGCCTGGCGTTGCGGGCTATGCGTGAAGTGGTGCTCCACATGCGCCGCAAAAAACGTCGCGCGGCTCGACTGGGGCTGCACAGCGCGGGCAGAGTCTGGCCGTTTCACCCGTAGCAGTCGTCATCGCAGCCCCGATGGTAGCGCCTATGCGTTGTGGTGCAGTCGTGCCGACCGTCGGTTGATTGAGCCGGGACAGCTGCGCATGGCGCTCCATGTCCGCAGCAGCACCTGGCGCCAGAATGATGGACTGGCTCTCGGCGAACTTGCGCAGCTGTGCCGTCAGATGCTCGGCCGCCTGTGGCACGGCGAGCATGCCGACGATAGAGCGCGCAGCATCCTTGCCGAATGCCACGGTGGCGACATCCGCCACCCATAATCTGAATGTCATGGACTCGATCTGTACCACCGAGCTGTTGGTACGGATCGAATCATTGAGCACGTTGCCGTAGTTCATGTTGGCGCTGACGTACTGACCGCGCATTTCCATCCAGTACAGCCGCGACTTGAAATCGAAGCGATTCCACAAAGCATGCGCCGCGCCCAGTGCGTAATGGCCAATGGCCGAGAAGGCCAGCGCGTAGAACAACCAGCCATGCAGGTTTTCGAAACTCAGCGTGTCCTGCATGCGCAGGCCCAGCATGAACCAGCACACCGCCGCGATGGCATGCGCCGCGAAGCCAAGCGCATCGAGGCTCAGGATGAATACATGGCGTGGCTCCGATAGCGCGGAGCCTAGCGTCGGTGCGTCGCGCTCGGCGGGCGTGGGCTGTGTTTCCTCGAGCAGATCGGCCTGGAAACTACCGGTCTTTTCATTGAGATCGATGGCTGGCTCGTGCCGTGTATAGCGGCGATTGGGCATCTGGTCGACCCATGCATGTTGCATCACACGATCGAACTCCGTCATGACCTGCGATGGATGACAGTTGATGCTCCAGGTCTCCGTCGCACATGCCACCGTAGTGTTCGGTGCCGAACGCACCTGACGGACGAGTGCCAGGAAGAACAGGCCGAACGCCACGATGCCGAAGATCATGACGATGAAGACATGCGGGAACGGCGACAGCCCGCCGAGGCCGGGCAGGGCGTCACCGAAAAGGGCCAATAGGGCAGGGCCGACGATGGAGAAGGCGCACAGCAGCACCAGCTTGCCGACAGAGAGTACGTCGTGACCGGAGCCGATGTTCACCGAACTCGAGCGCCACAACAATATCTTCAATGCATAAACGAGGTAGACCAGGCCGATCCAGTCGACGATTTTGCCACCAGCGTTGCCACCACCGATGCTGCCGAACAGCAGTACGAGCAACATCGACACGAAGATGATCGTCATGTTGAGCAGATTCCTGAACTGCACGCTTGCCAGCGTCTGCAGCGTGGCGGGGGCGTAGATCAGGTTGGGCACCAAGGTGTAGAGCACGCCCTGGACCGGGCCGCTGGGCTCGGTCAGTGGCAGTGCCTGGTGCAGCAATGTGTCGCTGATATGCTTGGCCGGCGCGCTCGTGCCTGGCTGGTTTTGCGGTACGTCGGGAGCAAGGCTCGTCGGCCGGCCACGACCGAAGAAGAAACGCAGCTGCGTCAAGGCGCGGGCCAGGTAGCCGCCACCCAGTACCAGCAGCGCCAGCGCCACGATGATTGCGAGGAATTTTGCGGACCGTCCCGCTTCGGCCAGATGTGCACGGGTGATCAGGAGCAGCGCGACACCGGCGGCGATGTACAGGGCGCTGCACAGGGCGAAGAAGATGTTCTCGACCTTGAGCGGGTTGGGAATCTGTTTGCTGCTGTTGCTGAAGTCGTATGTCATCTTGGTCGTGTGGACATCGTGGTATGGCAACAGACCCTGAACAGCGGGTTGTGACGGGTGTTTTTTGCGCAGCGGCCGGCGATGCCGCAGCTTCCCGCAAGCTTGCGGCAAGCATTATCGCACTCTGACGACTACAAGTCGCCGCGGCAATCGGGAGCGTGGCTTGCTATGCGCGCCTTCTATGCGACATCCAGCTTGCCTTCCAGGCCAAGCCTGACATACCTGCACACCTGCAGGCCGGCAAGCGTGGCTGGCGCGAAGTCGGCAGAAACATGCGGATCGGCTGGGCGCAGGCGTAACCAGAAATTGCTTGCCGTGGCAGCATCGTGCGCTTCTTCCAGCCAGCCGATCAGCACACCCCGCGGCCCGGCTTCGTTGCAGGCCGCGTGCAGCAATGCCAGTGGATCGCGACTGTTCATGATGCGGGCATCGCCTTGCCACTGCACGGCCTGGGCAATAATCGCGAGCAATTGCCCGGGCTGGCTTTGCAGGAAGGCAAAGGGCATCGCCATGCCGTCTTCCTTGATGGTTTGCAGTGTCTGCAGGGTCGCTGCAATGGGGCCGCCCAAGCTGCTGAGGCGGAGGATGGCACCGGCTGGCAATGCCGTTTCGTCGGCATCGCGCATGCAACTCAAAGCGCCGAAAAGTCCTGCTTCGGCCCACGTGCCGATACGACGCGGCCGTTGGCCGAGCAGCGTGGCGAGGGCTTCGCGCCAGCCATCCGGCAATGCCGGCCCGCTGCGACCGCACACTTCCCACAGACGAAACCGATGGACGACATCGGCCTCAGGTTCGTGCGGCTCGATGCCATTGTCCTGCAGCACGGCGCAGGCATGGCTGCCGCCAAAGCCGATGATGCTGGCGAGCAGCCGTGCGCTATGTGTCGGGGCCATCGCGTCGAGGCAGTGAGGCAGGCTGTCGTCCTGAGCGTGCTGCACGGTAGGCCAGACACCGGCCTCCAGGCTGGCTGTCAGCAGTGCGATCTCCGCGGCACCGGATGCGCCTAGCGTATGCCCGATATGCGCCTTCAGGCTGGTCAAGGCAGGTGTCAGAGAGAACACTTCATCAACGGCACCGAGCTCCAGCGCATCGTTAGTGGGGCTGCCAGCCGCCTGCAGCTTGATCAGGTCGATCGTATCGGCACGCAGCCCGCTGACGCGCAATGCCTCGCGCCAGCATGAGATCACCGCACGTGCCGAAGCGCCCGTGGCGTCCTGGCCGTCGACGACGCATGCGCCACCGCACAGCGTCCAGCGTTGTGGCGCCGTGCTCAAGCGCAGGGCTGCCACGGCCTCGCCAAGTACCAGACCGTCCCTGCCGGCGCCGAGCGGGCGTGCGGCCTGTTCCGAGAGTAACTGCATGGCCGCAAAGCCGCTCTGCGTATAGCGGTTTGCCAGTTCGACGCCCAGCACCATCGCTTCTACAAACGGGCCATCGCGCAGCATCTGTGACGCGCTGAGCAACGCATTGATGGACGACGTGCAGGCTGTCGACACCCAGTACACCGGCCCTTGCCAATCCAGCCAGCACGCAATCTCCTCGGCCTCGGCGTGCATGTCGTGCAGACGCACCTGGTCGCGCTCGATTGCGCCCATGTTGAGTGAGGAGCTGGCGATGAACAGTGGCGCGTTTCGTAACTGCTCGCCGCCGGCTTCGCGCACGACATTCGTGATGATGTTGCGGGCGCGTGCCGTCCATGCGGCAGGATCGACGGGAGCTGTATCGCCGATCGTGAAGTACGGATATGGCGAAGTCATTTCTCCTTCGGCCACGGCGGGCTTTACACCGCCCGCTGCCAGGCCCGCGACGCTTTCGAAAAGCGTGTTGCCGAGCGCGCAAGCCAGCCCGCGGCCAGCGATATGAATGTTGCGCGATGAATTACGGCCTGCTTCAGTCATGGGTTGATTCCGTTGTCTTGCTCGTCGGTATGGCGTTGAACGAAGGCTTCAATCGCCCTTGCCGCTTGTTCCGGTTCCGTTTGCAGCACCATGTGCGGCGCCCGGACGCGAACGCATGTCACATCGGGTTTTACCGCAAGAATTCTCTGGAAATTCCAGGCGGGCACGACGCGATCCTGCGTGCCCTGGATATAAAGCATGGGTACCGCACATGCCGAAAGTTCTTTGCGCACGTCCACACCCACGACCTCTCTCACGCGGCCGGCGAACACGGCTGCGGCCACTTGTCCCAATGCCTGAGCGGACAGTGCCGCCAGCTGCGGCGTGGCATAGCCATGCATCAGCGCCTTGAGTCGTGCGTAATGCGGGAAAGCGCGGAACGGAAATGGCCGTACCAAGGCAGAAGCCCAGCCCGGTACGAAAGGATATGGGCAAGTAATGAACGAGGCGCTCAATATCAGCGCACGCAATCCCTCGGGACGAGTCGCAGCGATGCGCAAGGACAGCGGACCGCCGAAGGATTCCCCGAGCAATACATACGGGTCATGTTGCGGCAGGTTTTGCAGCACGCGCGGCAGCAAGGCGTCGTAACCGAGCACTTGCCTGTCGGGATAAGTGATCACCACAGGCTCGATTGACGGGGCCAAGGCCTGCAACAAGGGCTTGAATAACACGCCCGTGCCATCCAGGCCCGGCAGCAAAACGAGCTTGGTGCGCATATTGCGCTAGCGCTGCGCCACCGGTTTGGCCCCACGCTCGACCAGGTATTTTGCGAGGCCTTCCAGCGACGTCATCGCGCGCCGTGTGTCCTTGCTGTCGGCAAGCCGTATCCCATATGCCTTCTGGATAGCCATTGAAATCTGCAGCGCATCCAGCGAATCGAGTTGCAGCCGCGATGCGTTGCCGAAAAGAATCTCGGTTTTGCTCACGCCGCCGCCAGGAACCGGCTTTTCGCTGGCGTCGAGTATCAACATCAGGAGTTCGTCAATGAATGAGTCGAGGTCGGTCTGCATGGATGAAACCTTTAGCGCGTTCGACGTTTGAAGAGGATGACGGCGGCCAGCAACATTGCGGCACCGAAGCCGGTCAGGGCCAATGCTTGCGGCAGGATCTCGGTCGGGCTGGCATGCCGCAACAGTACGGCAAGCAGCCCCTCAAGCCCCCAGTTCATTGGCGAGTAAGCGGCAATGGTCTGCATCGTGGTCGGCATGATGGCTACCGGCACCATCACGCCACCCAGCGCAGCCATCAGCACGTTGAGGATCGGCCCGATGGTGCTGGCCTGGGCGTGCGTGCGGATGACGCTGGCGAGCGCCAGTGCCATGCCTACCGCCGCGATACTCAATGTGAATAACAGCAGTATCAGTGATCCCCAATGTATGCCCGCCAGCGACAAGCCATCGCCGCCCAGCAATGGCATGAGCCAGATGCCGACAGCCAGCATCAGCGCCGCTTGCACGGCATTGACAATGAGATAAGGCAAGCCCTTCGAGAGCAGTTGCACGCCCGGCGAGACACCCAGTGTCAGCAAGCGGGCCAGTGTGCCATTGTCATGTTCCTGCACCAGCAGATTGGCAATGGCGTTGACCACGAAGAACATGCCGAAGATCAGCCAGGCAGGTACGTTCTGCTGCACTGCCGTCGGGTGCATACCGAGCGACAGGCGCTCTGCGCTGACCAGCAGGCGAATGGCCTGCCCGCCCTTGGTGGAAATGCCGGTGAAGCGGTCCTGCAAGGCTTCGGCGCGGATTTCGCCGATCAGCCCGGACAGTTCGGCCTGCGTGGCGCTGAACAGACTGATGTTCAGCGCCGGGTCTGCAAGCAGACGCACCTGGATGCCCGAAGGCGTATTCGGTGCGGACAGGACTTCGGAGAAAGTCGGTTCGATCGTCACGATATAGCGCAGCGCGCCACTTCGCAGTGCCTCCCGTGGCGCTGTTGGCGTGGCTTGCGGCGCACCGCGTAACGCGATCCAGCGCTGCACGAACTCGTCAGCAAGCGCGCCCTTGTCGCGCACATCCAGCGCATATGCTTGCCCACGCACCGGCGGACTGTAGATGTCCTTCAATGCCAGCGACATGATGATGATGAAGAGAATCGGCATGAAAAACAGCGAGGCGAGCGCATTCACGTCGCGCAACAGCACCATGAGTTCCTTGCGGATCAGCGCGAACAATATGTGTACTTGCGTCACCTTACTCATCCCTCAACGAACGCTGCGTGAGCGCCATGAAAAGGTGCTCGAGATTGTAGTGACCATAGTCGAGCTGCTCGATGCGCGCACCAGCGCTTTCTGCCGCAGCAATAGCCGTTGCCGGCGAGATGCCTTCGTTGAGCGTTACCACGATGTACTCGCCTTCGATGCGGGTCGTACCAACCGTGGCCAGTTGCGCGCGCACGGTGTCAGGGGTCATGTTCTTCACAATCAGACGCAAGCGCGCGGCGCCCTCTGACAGCAGATCAGTCAACGTGCCATCGCGCAGCACCTTGCCGTGATCCATGATGACGGCATGGTCGGCAATGGCTTCGATCTCTTCCATGTAGTGCGTGGTGTAGATGACGGCCGTGCCTTCGCGGGCGAGCGTCTTGACCGCGTCGAGAATGAAAGCGCGCGATTGCGGATCGACGCCCACGGTCGGCTCGTCGAACAACACCAGTTCCGGCGAGGGGAGCAGGGCGATGGCAAGGTTGAGGCGCCGCTTGAGCCCGCCGGAGAGCCTTGCTGCACGCGTGCCGGCAAAGCGCTCGAGTTGGGTGAAAGCAAGGCTCTGCGCAATACGAGTCTCGTTCTGCTTTTTGCTCAGGCGCGACGCTGCGCCGAAACACTGCAGGTTTTCGCGCACGCTGAGCGCCGGGTAAAAGGCGTACTCCTGCGGCGCTACCGCGATGCGTGTCGGCGCCACGTCGCGAACGCTGGCGAGCGGCACGTCGTCGATCAGGATCTGGCCGCGCTGAATCGGCAGCAGCCCTGCCAGATGCGAAATCAGCGTCGTCTTGCCGGCGCCGTTCGGGCCCAGCAAACCAAGTACCTGACCGCGTTCGGCTTTCAGCGAGATGCCATCCAGCGCCGGTTTGTCGCTGTGGGGATATTGATAGCCCAGATCGCTGATGCGTAACATCAGGTCGCCGCTCCCTTGAGCGCGTGGAAGAACTTGTACTCGGCATCGGCCTGCTTGCGCAGCAGCGCACCGATGGCGCGCGGCTCCATGGGGTCGCGCCCACGCAGCATGCGCGCGGCTGCCAGTGCAAAGGCGCGCCAGTCATCGCCGATGGCGAGCAGTTGCTCGGCCAGCTCGGCCAGCGCAGGGCGGCTCAGCATATCAGCGGCTTCCTGCAGGAAAGCAGCATAGAGAAAACGGAAGCCGCCGCCGCCAGTGCCGATCTCCTCCTGCATGCGAACGACATGGCCGATGAAATGCCCGGTATCTTCGGCCGCCGGGTTGAGTTTCTCGATGCGCCGGGCCAGCGTGCGCATGCCGCGCACGCCAAACAGCGGTATCGGTGCATGCATGATGCGTACGGTTTTCTTGATGGCGCTGGTGACGTCGCCTGGCGCGACTTCCTTGTGCGCGATGTGCTTGGGGTAATAAAGCAGACCGCGCGGAGCGAGCACGCCCTTGGCAAAGCGTGCGCGGCTGAGGTCTGCACTGGCGCAACGCACCGGCTCTTCACCGACCGGATCGCTGATGAGATATTCATCCTGCTCTTTGCCATAGACCAGAAGGTTGTGCGCATTGAAATGGAAGCGCATGTCCTCGGGGAAGTACGGCAGCCAATACACGGACGTTTGCAGGCCCACCACGCGCTGCTCTTGCAGCAAGGCATCGAGACGCCGTTGACCGGCCTCAGGCGAACTGAATTTCTCAAACCTGAACTTTATGCCGAATGGTTTCTGCAATCCCTTGATGATGGCCTTGGGCGGCATGCGATAAGCCACCATCGGCAAACCGCCAAGCTTGATGAAAGGCAGATAGGCAAAGGACAGCGCGGACGACAGGCCGAAGACAAGCGGCTCGGAAACATTGACGCCGTGGTGACGCAGTAGATTGGTCATGACGCCGCTTTCGCAATGTGCGGCGTGACTGTGCTGGAATGTACGTGCGTTCATGGCAGATGCAGCAATGCGTCGACGCTGATGCCAAGTGCATCGGCATAGCGTTGCAGCAAGGTCGGGGAAAGTTTCACGAAATGGGCGGGCTGCAGATGCCGACGCACACGCCAGCGCCACAGACCGGTGCTCTGCGCGAGCAGAAGCAGATCCATGCGACGCACATACATCCAGCATTCCAGTGGCGATGACAGGCCGGCTTCGACGCGCCTGCGCGCAGCCGAGGCCTGTTCGTTGAGTTGTTCGACGGCATCGGAGGTGACGATCTCTTCCACTTCCCAGCCGCTCGATGCAACCAGCACCATGCGGCCGGATGCGTCGCGCGCATACACGGCTTTGCGATGGCCGCCGAGCATGCGGTTGTTGTCCTGCGGGACCTCACTGATTTCCATTGTGCATTTCTGTCAGACCGCTTGCAGAAAAATGAAGCCGCTGGAAAAACGCCCGCTTTCCGGCACATACATCAGCAGACGCTGACCGCGCTGGATACGGCCGGAACGGAACAGTTCGTCGAGCATGATGTAGGGCGAAGCCGAGCCGGTGTTGCCACATGTCGTCAGATTCGAGAACCAGCGTTCGGCGGGAATGGGCAGACCGATGGATCGGAGACCATTGGCCACCGGCTCGGCAAAATACATCGAAGAGACATGCGGGAGGAACCAGTCGATATCGTCCGCCTTCAGGCCACGCTTTTGCATAATCGCAGCCAGCGGCTCATTGAGCGTGGCGCGAATGACATGCTCATTGAGCAGCTTCACGTCCTGCTTGATGGCGAAGATGGACTTCTCGGCCCACTGCCTGGAGGAATAGCTCAGCCAGCCCTGCAGACTGCCGTCGGTATTCTTGTCGGCGCCCAGGTACATGCAGGCAGGCAGCTGATGCGCGGCGGAGGACAGTTCGATCCACTCGATACGCAGCGACAAGGGCGCCGTCGGTTGCGCTTCAAGCAGCACGGCGCCCGCGCCGTCGGAAAGCATCCAGCGCAGGAAATCTTTTTCGAAAGCAATCTGCGGTGAAGCTTCGAGCGCGTTGATCTGGTGTTCGGTTTCGGCTTCGAAGAACTCCCCGCGTAGACCGGGCGAGCAAAGTTCCGAACCGCTGGCAATGGCGCGCTGCGCCTCGCCGCTCTTGACGCTCAGCCAGGCATGTTTGAGCGCAGCGGCGCCGGATACACAGATGCCGGAGAAGGCGACGGCTTCCAGACGCGGCCAGCCGAGCTCGCCGTGCACCATGACGGCGTGATTGGGCATGAGCTGATCCGGCATCGACGTGCCGGTGGACAGGCAATCGACCTGGCCGACATCGCCAAGCTCGCGGATGGCATGGGCAGTGAGCTGGGCATTGCTCATCGTCTGCTGACGTGTGTTGCGATCCAGCGCGTAGTAACGGCTCTGGATGCCATTGCTGCGCAGGATCAGCCGACGCGCACGCGAAGGCTTGCCGCCGACCATGCCAAGCACGTCTTCAATCTCGTCATTGGTAACAGGATCGTGCGGCAGAAAAGAAGCTGTACGGGTGATGAAAACGTCAGAACTCATTTCACGATTATTCTAGTCATAGCGCGACATGCGATCAGATGCCGAGCCGGAAGGCTGCTCGAAGGATTGTTTCAGTGTGCTGAGGCGCCGTACCAGCAACGGGCGCAGAACGGCTTGAAGCGCGAGGCTCAATGGTACAACCGTGGCCACCATGGCAACGAGAAAAAGCGAGTAGATCGCCAACAGCGGTACACGTTGCGCGGATCCTGGCCTGCCTGCCGCGTGCAGGAGCTTGCCCCAGATGAAGAAACTGCGGGTCGCTGCCTTTTCGCTGACCAGTAACTGCGGATTGACGTTCACCGCACACAGGCCTGAGAGCAGCGGTGCAGCCTGCCGTTCGCGATCTTCGTGCAGCGCTTCACGCAGCGCGTGGCCAAACCGGATGGCATGTTGAATGTCGTGCTCGTCGACGCCAGCAGGCGGCAGACAACCGACAACCTGCCTGTTGCCGGTCAGTACCCATAAAGGTGTGGTGATGAGCGTTGCCAGCGTATGCGCATTGTCGGTAAGCGCTACGTTGTCGATCAGGCGTGCGCCTGCCGCATCGATCAGGCGCTTCATTTTCTCTTGCGCCATGAGCCACATATTGCGGCAGGCAATCACCGTCACGACGGGTTTGCCGGCCAGCAGTCTGCGCGTCAGCGGATGTCGCATGAAGGCTACGATGGGCTGGCTCGGTGCCAGGAACCACACCTGGTACGGCAGGATGATGAGGTCGAAATCTTCCTCGCCACTCAGACTCAAGGGCTCAAGAGCTGGCGGAATCTGCAGTGCGGATTCTGGAAAGGCATCGAGGAATCTGCGCAGCGTCCACGGGAACGCAAACGTTGGCTTTGGCTGCAGGGTTTCCACGTGCACCGCAATGCGCGAATCGGCATGCAGCGGCGTCAGGATGCGCTCGACCACACGCGACAGCTGTCCACTCTGCGAATAGCTGACAACCAGAACGTGTTTGACGACGCCCGCGTGGCTTGTCTCGATGGGATTGTCGATACTCACGAATCGGCTTTAATTATTGGAGTGGGGCCGATTCTAACATCGCGGCCAAATGCCGCTGCCGCCTGCATTCACAGCCCGTTTCACTTTCGGCCGGCGCGCAGCGCGGTCAGAAGCTGAGGGCTACGCCAAGCGTTGCTACAGGGTACCGACGTTGGCCGCCGAGCGTGTCGGCCAGTCGTTCCTGTTCGACCTGCGATTCACTGATGAAGTTGTTGCAGGCAGTGTTGTAGATACCGCTCGGGCAGCGGCCGACAAAAATATCCTTCGGCGCGCCAATGCTCTTGAGTGCTATGTCGAAACGGAATGTGATGGGACTTGGCGCTTCGACAGGGCGGAAAAGTCCCAAGCAGGGTGTGACTTTGCCGGGCACGACCGAGTCTGGCGGCGCGGCTGCGGAGCAACGCGCTTCGGCGTTGTCTGCAGCGCTGATCGGAGATGAGACAACCGGAATCACGCCGCGTGCATGGCGCGGCAAACTCGACAGTCCGGTGTAGCTCACTACGGCGGGTTGAAAGCGCGTTGGCGGCATGGCGGCGCGCGGCGGAGCGACATGCTTGACGGAGTGAGGAAGTGAGCGCGAGTGTGCGGGCTTCGGGTGCTGCTTCGCTCTACTCGTGCTGGCCGCTGCTACGGAAGTCGGCAGCAATAGCAGTGCGGGAAGCATCGCACCGGCCAGCAAAGCAAGCCTGGGCATATGGACGGCGAACCTGGAAAGGGCTGGGCGCATCGCATTTGCTCAATACTGGAAGCTGGCGCCAATGCTGATGAACGGATTCCAGCGAATGCCGTCACCGCCCGAATTCGGCTTGAGGCCGGCCGTGCCAAGCGTGCATTGGCCGCCCGGCATCAGGCAATCGCGCGTCGAGGACAGCGAGGCGCCGACGTCCGCATCCAGGCGCCAGCCCCAGCCGCTGCTCGAGCTGCTGGCCGCAGTTGTCCAGCCCAGACCGAGAAATGCGCGCGAACGAACGGTGTTGTCACCGCCGGCATCGAAGACGTTGCCTGCGCGGCGCTTGTCGCCCCACACCAGGCCAGCCGAAGTGCGCAGACCGCTATCGAAGGGATACCAGTCCGCCCAGACGGCGTTGCTGCGCATTGCCGCCGTGCCTTGCGGCAAGCTCAGCAACAGGGGCGAAGCGGGCGTTGCCGCGGTGCCGGGGAACGCGCCGCGGTAGGAAGCATCGGGGCGGGACAGCGTGAAACGCAGGCTTGCCGGCTCGTTACCGGAGACGACTACATCGCCGCGTGGCGATATGCGCAGGCCCACGGTTTCTGCCAGCGCGGGGACGGCCATGCCTGAGAGCAGGGCTCCCAGAACAAGAAAACGTAGCGGATGAGATGAGCGCGACATGATTTCGTACCCCCAGCCAGACGTCCCGTTAGCTGTAGATGACTTCGACACTTTCGGGAGAGAGCCACTCGCGCAAGGATTCGATGAGTTTGTCATCTATCCGCACGCACCAGCCATCGCCCAGCGGCAGGTCGGCTTCGGCCTGTCCGTTCCGGTATTTTAGTCGAACGGGTGAGGCTCCGTCTGTGGCACCTGCCCGATAGGCCGACAAAAGGTTTTGCAGACGGTCGGCCGCGGCACGCGCGCCCCCGCTGGCTGCCACTTCTCCGTTGATCCTGACCGCCAGTCCGCGTGCATACCGGCCGCGCGCCTCGGCCAGCGTCATGAGCTTGTCGCCGATGATGCGAAAACCGCCACTGAAATCGTCGTTGCTGACCTTGGCTTCGACGATGAGGATTTCGTCCTGCTGGATCTTGCCCTTGTTGGCGTCGAGCGTTTCGGAATAGACCGTCACATCGACCTGCGCGCTGCCGTCGTCGAGCGACACGAAGCACATCTTGCCGCGATTGCCGATCTTGGTGCGCACTGCCGAGACGATGCCGACCAGCATCTGCGGTTCGCGCTTCGGTTCGATACGCGCCAGTGGCGTACGCACGAAGCGGCGCACTTCGTCGCGAAAGCTGTTGAAAGGGTGGCCGGAAATGAAGAAGCCGATGGCGGTCTTTTCTTCGGTGAGCTGTTGGCGCTCGGCCCAGGGCCGCGCTTCGATGTACTCGGGTGCGATGGCGCTGACTTCGCCCGGGGCGTCGAACAGCCCCCCTTGACCGGCGCTGGCGGCGGCCTGTTCGGCAGCGTCCATGGCCACCGGCACCGTAGCCAGCAGCTTGGCGCGGTGCGGTTTGCCGTCAAGCGTTCGTGGCGCGATGGCATCCATACCGCCGGAGCGGATCAGGGCTTCCACCGCACGACGATTCACCGCGCGGCGATCGACACGCAGGCAGAAATCGAAGATGTCCTTGAAGGGGCCGCCTCCGGTTTTGTCACCCTCGCGTGCTGCAACAATGGCTTTTACTGCGGGCTCACCAACGCCCTTCACGCCGCCGAGACCGTAGCGGATCGTTTTGGCATCCGTCGGTTCGAAGCGGTAGTTGGAGTGGTTCACATCCGGCGGCAGGATTTCGACCTTGTTGAAGAGCGTGTCCTCAAAGAAGATCTTGACCGTGTCGGTGTTGTCCATGTCGGACGACAGGGTCGCGGCCATGAAGGCCGAGCAGTGATGCGACTTGAGCCAGGCCGTGTGGTACGTGACGACGGCATAAGCGGCGGTGTGCGACTTGTTGAAGCCGTACTCCGCGAACTTGGTCATCAGGTCGAAGAGCTGTTCGGCCAGCGCGGGATCGTAGCCCAGCTTTTTCGCGCCCTCGGCGATGGTCTCGCGGTGCAGCGCCATCTCCTCGGCTTTCTTCTTGCCCATCGCCCGGCGCAGCATGTCCGCGCCACCGAGCGTGTAGCCGCCGATGATCTGCGAGATCTGCATCACCTGTTCCTGATACACGATCACGCCATAGGTCGGCTCCAGGCAGGCCGTGAGATCCGGGTGGAAATAGTCAATGGCCTGCTTGCCCTGCTTGCGCAGGATGAAGTCGTCCACCATCCCTGAACCCAGCGGGCCGGGACGATAGAGCGCCAGCACGGCGATGATGTCTTCGAAGCGATCCGGGCCGAGCTTCTTGAGAAGCTTCTTCATGCCGTCCGATTCAACCTGGAAGATGGCCGTAGTGTTGGCGTCTTTGAGAACCTGGTAGGCGGCGGGGTCTTTGAATCCCAATGACATGAGATCGGGTCGCTCGCCGGTGAGGCGTTTTACGTATTCGAGTGCCAGCTCGATAATCGTCAGATTGCGCAGGCCCAGGAAGTCGAATTTCACCAGGCCGATGGCTTCGACGTCGTCCTTGTCGAACTGCGAGATGGTCGAGGCTTCGGACCCGTCGGCAAGATACAGCGGGCAGAAATCGGTGATTTTCCCGGGGGCGATCAATACGCCGCCGGCATGCATGCCGACGCCGCGCGTCATGCCTTCCAGCGGCAGCGCCAACTCCCACAACTCGGTGACGGATTCGCCGTCGCCCTCGTCGTTCATCATCTCGTTGATGCCCGGCTCCTGCTGACGCGCGTCCTCCAGCCCGAGCGGTTTGTTCTGTACGACCGGTATCAGCTTGGACAGGCGATCGCACATGCCATATGGCAGGTCCAGCACGCGGCCGACGTCGCGCACCACGGCTTTCGACGCCATCGTGCCGAACGTGGCGATCTGGCTCACCGCGTCTGCACCGTAGCGCTGGCGCACATAGTCGATGACCATGTAACGCTTTTCCTGGCAGAAATCGATATCGAAGTCGGGCATCGATACACGTTCAGGATTCAGGAAGCGCTCGAAGAGCAGGGCGTAAGCGGTCGGGTCGAGATCGGTAATGTCAAGTGAATACGCGACCAGTGAGCCCGCGCCTGAGCCGCGCCCCGGACCGATGGGGACACCATTGTTCTTGCCCCACTTGATGAAGTCCGCCACGATCAGGAAGTAGCCCGGGAAACCCATCTGGATGATGGTATCGGTCTCGAACTTCAGGCGTTCTTCGTAGCGCGGTCGTTCACGCTCGCGATCGACGGGATTCGGGTAGAGCTGCTGCAGGCGCACGTCCAGCCCACGCTTGGCTTCGAAGACAAGGAAGTCGTCGAGCGTCATGCCGTCGGGGGTAGGGAACTGCGGCAGGTAGTTCTTGCCGAGCGTCACGGTCAGCGAGCAGCGACGTGCGATCTCGACGGCATTTTCAAGCGCTTCGGGGATGTCGGAGAAGAGCTCGACCATCTCGGCCTGTGTCTTGAAATACTGCTCTTCGGTGAACAGTTTTGGGCGGCGTGTATCGGCCAGCACATGTCCTTGCGCGATACAGACGCGTGCTTCGTGTGCCTTGAAGTCTTCGCGTTTGATGAACTGGATCGGGTGCGTTGCCACGACCGGCAAATCAAGCTGCGCGGCGAGCGCCAGGGCATCATGGATGTAGCGCTCATTGCCGTTGTGGCCTGCCCGCTGCAGTTCGATGTAGAAGCGGTTGGGAAAACGTGCTGCCCACTCGCGCGCCGATGCTTCGGCCGCTTTGATATTGCCGGCGGAAAATGCCATCGCAATATCGCCATACATGGCGCCGGACAGACAGATCAGGCCCGAACAAGATGCTTCGGTCAGCCATTCCTTGCGCAGTTCGGCGCGGCCGCGGTGCTTGTTCTCAAGGAAGCCGCGTGTAAGCAATTCGCATAGCTGGCGATAACCTTCGCGATGTTGCACCAGCAGTAGCACGCGGGTCGGCTTGTCGCGATCGGTCTCGTTGCTGAGCCAGGCATCCACGCCGACGATGGGTTTGACGCCTGCACTACGGCAGCCCTTGTAGTGCTTGACCATGCCGAAGAGATTGGCGAGGTCCGAGATGCCGAGTGCGGGCATTCCGTCCGCGACAGCCGCAGCAATCGCATCGTCAACGCGTGCGATGCCGTCTTCAATGGAGAATTCGGTGTGCAGGCGCAGATGGATGAAAGCGGGTCGCGAGGCGGGTCGCGGCAGGTCGGACAGGGAGGAGGGCGGGGAGGTGTGCGGCGCAGCGGAATTCATGCCCCGATTCTACCCGTCGCGGACCACGGGTTCCATGGACTCCGCAGAGTCAGGAGGCCGTTTGGCGCGTTTTATCTGTTCGTGCGCTTGTGCACGGCCTTGATGAGCACTGCGCCAGGCGCAATCGGCGGTATGTTGCTGAGTTCATCCTTGAACTCTTTGCCGCTGTCGATGTTTTGCAGCACGGCACGGCGCCAGTCGCCGCGTTTTGTGACGATGAAAATGCAGGGCTGGGTGACGACTTCTTCCCGTATTTCACCCGCCGCGGGCGCCCGCTCGTGGAAGCCCAGCCATAGCGTGTCGCCGCGCAGCTCGAATTGCTTGTCGTTCAATTCGATGGCGTAGCCTGCGGTCGGGCGTGCGCCCAGGGTCAGTCCCACGACCACATGCTGGCTCCAGTTCATGGAACGGCCAAATCGCGATGGCTCGGTGGTGGGGTAGATGCGCGCCCACTGCGCTTCGTTTTCAAAAATATGAGCCGTGGCATTGCGCGCCAGCCATGGGCACTGCGACTGGGTCGCAATTTCCACAATGGGCCAGTTGGGAGCGGCGGCACTGGCGGCAGCAGATGAGGCGAGCATGGTCACGAGAAGGGAGGATTTCAGTGTTTTTTTCATGGCGCGTTCCCGGCTATAACCCTGATTTTCGGCTGCTGCTTAGGTGGCTGCTTATTCACCTCTGACATTGCCAGATCAGAAGCGGTAGTGCCAGTCGGTGCCACAGCAAAGTTCAGGCCATTCATGCTACCGGTCACGGCAATGCTGTCTGCCGTGTCAGGGTACACGCCGCATACTTCACCGAAGTCGCAGAAGAAAAAGTCGTGATTGAGGTCAGTCCCCGCAATCAGGCGGACCTGGCCGGCCGGGATGCCGGCAATGCTCCAGATGTACTTGCCATTGGTCACGCTGACAATGACCTGGCCCAGTGCCGCACCCGTCGTGGCGTTACTGACTTGCACCACCATGCGGCCATAACTGGCTGTCGAACTGCCAGCTGTTGCTGCCTTGATGACGGTGAGTTGCACGTTGAAGCCACGCGTGCTGGTCGTGATGGTGAGCGTCGGGAAGCTGGTGCCGAGGGGCAGGAGGCTGCGATCGACGGAAATCGTGTACATCCCCAGCCTGGTGATGGCGTCGATGCTGGCGGGCGTAACCGTCACGGCTGCCGAATTGCTCACGACGCTGCTGACGGTCTCGGTGCCAGGCGCCGTCAGCTTCAGCTCCATGGTTGCGCTGCTGCTCAGACTGCCAAGACTGATGGAAGCGGGCGAGGCGACAACAATCCCCAGCGGCGGAACGCCACTGCTGGCCAGTGCAATGGCCTCGTCCACTGCTTTGCGCGCATCGATGAGGCCATAGCCGGTGGTGTCATCCCGACCAAGTGCGCCCAGGTCGTCGGTAATCTGGCCGTTGGCAATCAGCGTGTCGATGTCGGTCGGAGAAATAGCGGGATTTACATAACGCATCAGGGCGATGACGCCTGCCACATGTGGCGATGCCATCGATGTGCCCATCAGGGGACCGAAGCTGGGCGTGCGACCACTCACGTCAAAGCTGCCGAGCGTGCTGTAGATAGCGTCGCTATAGCCAGTGCCGGTGGTCGATTGATAGGCGTCTCCACCCGGCGCCATCAGGCGGAGCGTGGGCCCGGAATTGGAATAAAAGGTCTGTTGCTGGCGAGCGTCCAGCGCGCCGACGGCAATGACGCCGGGGCAATTGGCCGGGCTGCTTACGGCAGCCGCCGTGCCAAGGTCGTTGTGCGCGCCGTTGCCGGCAGCGGCAACCACCACGACGTTCTGGGCGCGGGCGTTGGCGATCTCGGTGGAGAATTGTGCAGGGCATGCTCCAGAACTGCCAATGCTCATGTTGATGACATCTGCGGCACGCGCCGGTAGCGTGCCAGAGCGATTCGACAAGCGCGCGGCATAGCGAATCGCCTGGACGATGTCAAAGGACGAGGCGCTCTTGCCCGGTGCAAATACGCGCAGTGGCATCAGTAGTGCCTGCGGTGCGACCCCTGCGCCGAACTTGCCGTTGTTGTCGATGGCGGCAACGGTGCCGGCGACATGTGTGCCATGCCAATTAGGCGCGTCCGCGCCCGTGCTCGGGTCGTTCGGGTCTGGTGTGTCGCCGTCGCCCAGCGCACCTGAACTCGAGCTGACGAAGGTGTATCCGCCCGAAATCTGCGCCTGCAGATCGGGGTGATCATTGACGATGCCCGAATCGATGACTGCGACAATGGGGCGTTGTGTCGACGGCGGTAGTGCCAGGCCAAGAATGCGGTCCATGGCGGAAGGCTGATTGATCTGCTGGTAGCTCCAGCGCTGCGCTACATAGAGCGGCTCGGTTGGCGCGTAGGTCGCCAGCATCTCGACCCGGAAGTTCGGTTCGACGTATTCGTAGAGCCCGGTGGCCATCAGGCGTTTGGCATACTCCAGGGTTTCCATGGCACGCCGGGCGCGGCGGAAACGCCCGGGGAAGTCGCCTGATGTGTTGCGCGCCCGGGGGGCGGCGCCAGCCCTGTGCCAGTGCTCGAGTCGAGCCAGCCCCGTGGCGCGCTGATCCTCGTCTTGCGGCAAGCGCAGCAGATGCGGGCGCCCGCGTGTCTCGCCATCGACCGACTGCAAACCGGCAGCCTGCAAGGCTGCGGCCCGTGAGGTCGAGGTTGCGCGCGCCGACGCTTTGACCACCAACTCGTCGGCAATGATCGGATCAGTGCTGGTCGAAGTGATGCTGCAACTGGCGTCACCGGGCGCACTGATACGCAGGTTGTAAAGGGCTGCGCCCTGCGTGGCCTGCAAGCGGATGTAATAGACACTGGTCCGGCCGATCTGGATGCATTTGCTCGCTGACGCCGAGGTGGCGCTGCCGACAAGCAACCCTGTGCCGTCCTCGACCAGGTACACGTCGACGTCATCGGCGCCGGTGCCGCCGACAAAGGACATTTCAATCACCTGTCCCTGTGTGAGTGGCGTCTTGAAATAATCATCAGCGTCGCCCGCGGCAAAGTTGACGCCAACCGGCCCGGCGCCCGGAACATTGACGGTGCCCACCAGCTGTATCGGCGTCGTGATGGCCTGTGCCGATGCAAAGTTGTTGTTGCGGACGCGTCCGCTTTGCAAGCCGTCATTGGTGTCGCTGTCGACGGCGGCAGTTTCCGGCAAGGCAATCGTGCCGCTCAGCGTATAAGTCGGGGCTGGTCCGCTGGGCGCCGGGTTTCCACCACCGCCCCCTCCGCCTCCACCACCACATGCGCCAAGCATCAGTACCAGACTGGCTACAAGACCGGATTTACAGACACTGAGCATTTAAGAGAGTCCCTGCCGCGGCGACCAGAGCGCCGAACGATTTGTGCCAAGAGTGTGCCAAACGAGTATTTGCAAGCCTGCTGGTTTCAGCTTACTGCTTTCAGATCGGGCAGCCTGTTCGTTCTTTACCCAGCGTGCTTGCCCGGAATGCTGACAGGATGGCTTGCTCAAGGCAACCCGAGCTATCCAGTAAGTACCTTGGCGACGCCATTGCCGCCACCCGTCTTGTCGACGAGGGGCGGCCTGGCAGCATGGAGCAGATCATGCTTGTTGCGGGCGTCGCATCTTGCGCCAGCTGCGCAACAGCGGCGGGCCTACCAGCAGCAAGGCTGCCAGCGACAGGATGGACAGCGACAGTGGTCGTGTCAGGAACACCGTCGCATCGCCCTGGCTGATGGTCATGGCGCGGCGGAAATGTTTTTCCGCCATCGGCCCGAGGATCAGCCCGACGATCAGTGGAACGATGGGTATGTCGAAGCGCTTCATGGCGAAGCCCATCAGGCCGACGATGTAGAGCAGCAGCAGGTCGAACCACGATTGGCGTAGCGAATAGGCGCCCATGGTCGCAAGGACGACAATGCCGCCATACAGCAGCGGGCGCGGGATGCGCAGCAGCTGTATCCAGATGCCCACCAGTGGCAGATTCAGGATCAGCAGCATGACGTTGCCGATGTAGAGACTGGCGATCAGACCCCACACCAGTTCCGGGTTGGTATCGAACAGCAGCGGCCCCGGCGTGATGTTGTACTGCTGGAATGCAGACAGCATGATCGCCGCAGTCGCCGAAGTCGGTATGCCGAGCGTGAGCAGCGGCACCAGCGTGCCGGTCACGGCCGCGTTGTTGGCAGCTTCCGGCCCGGCGACGCCTTCGATGGCGCCCTTGCCGAATTCTTCCGGGTATTCGGCAAGTTTTTTCTCTGCGGAGTAGGAAAGGAAGGTCGGCATTTCCGTGCCGCCAGCCGGGATGGTGCCGAAAGGGAAGCCGATCAGCGTGCCGCGCAACCAGGGCTTCCACGATCGACGCCAGTCCTCCTTCGTCATCCAGATGGATTTGCCGATGCCCTCGATGCGGCTGACGATCCTGTTCTCATAGGTTGCGGTGTAAAGCGTCTCGCCGACAGCGAACAGGCCCATGGCAATCACGACGATGTCGATGCCATCGGTGAGCTCCAGCACGCCCATTGTGAAGCGTGCCTGACCCGATTGCTCTTCGATACCGATCATGCCAATGGCAAGTCCGATGAACAGGCTGACGAAGCCTTTCTGCGGTACGTCGCCGACGACGGCAGACACTGCCACAAAGGCCAGCACCATGATGGCGAAGTTTTCGGCAGGGCCGAGTTTGAGCGCCAGATCGGCCACGATCGGGGCCAGCAGCGTGAGCAGCACGGTTGCTACTGTGCCTGCCAGGAAGGAGCCGATTGCCGCCGTCGACAATGCAGGACCGCCACGGCCGGCGCGTGCCATCTTGTTGCCCTCGAGCGCACTGACGATGCTGCCCGCTTCGCCGGGTGTGTTGAGCAGGATGGAGGTCGTCGAGCCGCCGAACATGGCGCCGTAATAAACCCCCGCAAGCATGATCAATGCGCCGGTTGGATCGATACGTGAAGTGATGGGTAGCAGCAGCGCAACGGTGGCTGCGGGCCCGATGCCAGGTAGTACGCCGATGGCCGTACCAAGGGTGCAGCCGATGAGTGCCCACAACAGATTGCTGAACGTCAGCGCAGTAGCGAAGCCGACCGTGAAAAGCGAATGCAAGGCATCCATGTCAGAGCACCCCCGGAATGATGGAGGGCAGCGCGACACCCAATAGGCGGAATAGATGGAACAGCGCCAGTGCCAGGCCCAGCGACAGGAACAGGTCGCGGACGCGATGCTGCGTGTCGAGTGCGCGGCATACGCCGTAACACAGCAGCCAGGCGGCAAGGGTAAAACCGATCAGGCCGATCAGGGCCATGTGCGCGATGAGCGTGCCCGACACCAGGATGAAGCCGCGCCACTCCGCGTCCGGCACGGCGGGGACATC
The DNA here is from genome assembly GCA_028292485.1 of Rhodocyclales bacterium. GTDB lineage: Bacteria > Pseudomonadota > Gammaproteobacteria > Burkholderiales > Rhodocyclaceae > Viridibacterium. The sequence continues at coordinate 120,581 of JAQGMG010000015.1, forward strand.
TTCATCGCCCTGCAGATCGGCCGGGTCGGCATGGCCGAGCGAGCGTGTGGACTTGAGCAGCAGGGCGCCACCGGAAATGACCAGCCCTGCCGCAATCAATGAAGGAAAAAACTGCGGCCCGACACGTGCATAACCTGCGCCAGCAGACATGTGGGTAATCTGGAACGCCATGATGAGACCGAGAATGATCACGCCAATGGCGAGATAGGCTTGATGGCGGCCGGGCCATTGGGTCATGGTGAGACTCCCCGTGAATGTCGTTGTCATGTCTTTCGCATTTACAGCAAATCCCAGCTGCCGCATAGGGTAGGGATATGGCAACGGGATGCTGTCCGGATCGCCAGAGATGCCGCGCGATCATGCGCGGCAATCCGGCAATTTCACCGCACGATCAGTTCAGCTTCAGCTTGCCGATCACGTCCTTGAGGCGTCTGGATTCGCTTTCGACAAAGGCCTTGAAGGTATCGGCCGGTTGATACAGTTCGAGCCATTCGAGCTTCTCGGCCCTGGTTTTCCAAGAGGGGTCTTTCATCGCCGCTTCGACCATGCCGACCAGTTGCTTTTTCTGCGCATCGGTGATGCCTGCCGGTGCGAACACGCCGCGCCAGTTGTACATCACCACGTCGACACCTTGTTCTTTCAGGGTGGCGACATCGATGTCCTTCTGACGCGTGTCGGCGGAAAGTCCGATCGCGCGCAACTTGCCGGCCTTGATCAGATCCACCAGCTCGCCATAGCCGCTGACATAGGCAGTCAACTGGCCGCCGAGAATGGCCGCCTTGCCTTCGCCGCCACCGGCGAAGGCCACGTAGTTGACCTTGTCCGAATGCACGCCGACGGTCTCGCCGATCAGCGCCACCATCACATGATCGACGCTGCCTGCCGAGCCGCCGCCGATGGCTACTGCGCCGGGATTGGCCTTCAGCGCAGCAGCGAGGTCCTTCATGTTCTTGATCGGTGAGGACGGCGGTACGACGATGACGTTGTACTCACCCATCAGACGCGCGATCGGCGTGACCATCGAAAGATTGACGGGGGATTTGTTGGCCTCGATCGATGCGGCGGTGACTGCGCCAGCGACGATCAAGGCATGGGGATTGCCCTTTTCCGTATTGATGAACTGCGCCAGACCGATCGCGCCGCCGGCGCCAGCCTTGTTCTCGACAGTTACCGATTTCACCTGGCCCGAAGCACGCAGAGCGTCGGCAAGCACACGGGCTACTGTATCGAAGCCGCCGCCCGCGTTGGCCGGCGCCATGATCTTGAAACTCTCGACCTGTGCCTTGGCACCGGGTGCAAGGCAGGTGAGGGTGGCAGCGATGCTGGCGGCGACAAGGCCGCGCAGGAGTGGGGATTTCCGCATGTGGTGCTCCTTTGGTGAACGGATTCGAGGCCTGCTGACCGGACCTCTGTTGCCATGATTGCTTCGTTGCTGCGTCCTGTGCAGCGCCCGCTATTCCATGCCGAAAACGCCGGTATTGAAATACGGGGCTCTACTCTTACGCGATCAGACACTTTGTGCTAGCAAAAAACCAGGTAGCGACCGAGCATTGAAAACCGGTCGGGCCAGTCCGGGGTGTTTCATGCTTTCAAGCAGGTCTGGCACATTACGTTCGTCAGCCTGGAAATTCTCGCTGGCTGCGCTGATACAATGCCGACATCATGATTGCACCCGCTTCCACTGTTGTGTCGCGAGCCGCTCAACGGCGTCTGGCCCTGTTTCTGCTGATTGTCGGAGCGATGTGTATCGCCTTCGCGCCGATCTTCGTGCGCCTTGCCGACGTCGGCCCGGTTTCCGTGGTCGCGTGGCGCCTCGGGCTGTCGATTCCCTTTGCACTGGTCTGGTGGCGGCGGGTCGGCAATCATGCTCATGTCGAGCGCAATCAACGTGCGTACTGGTGGCTGATCCTGTCCGGTGTCCTGCTCGCTGCCGATCTCGCCCTGTGGCATGTCGCTATCCAGTACACCTCGGTGGCGAATTCGACATTCATCCTGAATCTGGCGCCCATCTTCGTCACCATCGGCGCCTGGATGCTGCTGGGCGAGGCCATCGGCGGCGGCTTCGCGCTGGCCCTGATCGCGGCTATCGCCGGCGCTGCGTTGCTGGTGCGCGCCAGCTTCGACATTTCACATCGTGATCTGATGGGCGACGGCATCGCGCTGGCGGCGGCCGTGTTCTATGCCGGCTACCAGCTTGCCGTGAAGCATTGCCGCAAGTTCTATCACACCGCCCATATCCTGGCGGGCACGGCCATCGTGACGCCCATCGTGCTCGCGCCCGTCATTCTGCTGCTGGGCGAAAAGGTCATTCCGGGCTCGCTGCAGGGCTGGGGCGCCGTGATCGGCATCTCACTGATCTGTCAGGTGCTGGGGCAGGGGCTCATTACCTGGGCGGTGGGCCATCTGCGCGCCAATCTGGCTTCAGTAGTCCTGCTCGTTCAACCCGTCACTGCGGCGGGGCTGGCGGTCATCATCTTCGGCGAGCAGCTCACGCCGATTCGCCTCATGGGGTGTGGTCTCGTCCTCGCGGGCATATTCCTGGCGCGCCGTTCGAGCAGATAGGATTGCCGAAACGGGTGCAACGGGACACCGCCGTGCAGGCGCATCATCGACTGTCGATTTGACCAGGTGTCGCGACGCTCATTTACCACGCGGGCAGCACGGCAAACGAGCGGCGTTCAAGCGAGTTGCGCTGTTTATGCGGCGTTGACTGCAACCTGGCTCAGCCCGCGGAATGCGGAGTCCGCTGCCGCCGCTGCCTGATCGGCGGCGATGTGTCCCAGCATTGCGGCGGAGAGGGTGTGCAAATCATATTGAGGTTGCCAGCCCCAATCCCGGCGGGCGCTGGAGTCATCCAGCCCGGCTGGCCACGATGCCGCGATGGCGTCGCGATGGTCCGGCACGTACTCGATACTGAAATCGGGTATGGCGCGTGAAATTTCGCTGGCGAAATCGGCTGGCGCTGCCGAGAAACCACCAAGGTTATAGCCGCTTGGCTGGCGGATTTTCTCGGGCGCTGCTTCCATGAATTCGATGGTGCCGCGAATGGCGTCCTGCATGGCGAGCATCGGCAGGGCGCGATCCGCACCGAGCGGGCAGCGGAATGCCCGGCCACGCACCGCGGCATGAAATATCTCGACGGCATAATCCGTGGTGCCGCCGCCGGGCGAGCTTTCCCAGCCGATGATGCCTGGATAGCGCAATACGCGCACATCCAGATCGTGTTTCTGGCGATACCACGCTGCGAGGTTTTCACCCGCTGCCTTGGCAATGCCGTAGATCGTTGTCGGGCGCGTCGGCGCGCTGTCCGGCGTGGCTTCGCGGGGCGCATCGGGGCCATAGACGGCGATCGTGCTGGGGAAGAACACCTGCTTCACGTCACAAGCTACTGCCGCTTCCAGGATGTTGAAATAACCATTCAGATTGACCTGCCAGGCGCGTACCGGATCCTTCTCGCCGGTGGCGGAGAGCACTGCCGCGAGATGATAGATCTGCGTGGGTTGGAGCCTGCGGATGGTGGCCGTGAGGGCTGCGACATCGGTGACATCCAGCGTGATGCTGGCAGCGCCGCGCATGTCACTGTCGAAGACATTGGCCTTGCCATAGCGCTCTTGCAGCGCTGGGACAAGCACTTGGCCGATTTGTCCATTGCAGCCGGTGACCAGTACGCGTTGCGTACGCGTGGCGGTTCCCGATTCCTGCCCCGAGCTTATTACCGAATCCCTTATCGAACCCATTTTTTTCTCCCGCATGCGATCAGTTTCCTGCCGAGTGTCGATAGTGCACAAGGCAGGTGACAACCGCATTTAATGTCGGGACGCCGCAATTGCTCGGGCGAATAAGAGGCGGAAAATGCCGCCAATATCTGAAGAACGTAGGGACGAAAGGCTTTGAGGCGGAGCCGGGCGGCTGCCGCCATGACTGTAATCAGGTTTTCAGGCGCGTCAGGGTGACGAAATCGAAAGCATGCTCGTTGAATTCATCAGCAGCGTGGGCCGTGCGCTGAGTCTGCCGCCATTGGGAATGATCGATCGGCGGAAAGGAGGAGTCACCCTCTGGTGCACAACGTACGTCGGTGATGTACAACACATCGGCCAGGGGCAATGCCTCGGCATAGATCTGCGCGCCGCCAATGACGAATATCCGGGAGTCGCCGGCGCAACGTGACAGCGCCTCGTCAAGCGAATGCACGACCTCTGCGCCAGGCGCGCCGAGATTGGTCTGGCGCGTGATGACAATATTGCGTCGTTGCGGCAAAGGGCGGCCCAGCGATTCCCAGGTCTTGCGCCCCATGATGACGGCATGGTTGAGCGTGAGTGCCTTGAAATGACGCATGTCGTCACGCAGGCGCCATATCAGGGCGTTGTTGTGGCCGATGACGCCGTTTTCAGCGACGGCGGCGACAATTGCGATTTGCGGATGGCTCATACGGCAATCGGTGCGGAGATGGCTGGATGCGGATCGTAACCTTCCAGCGTGAAGTCCTCGAAGCGAAACGCAAAGATATCGCGCACTTCGGGATTGAGTTTCATGATGGGCAGGGCGCGTGTTTCACGGCTCAGTTGCAGTCGCGCCTGATCAAGATGGTTCAGATACAGATGCGCATCGCCCAGGGTGTGCACGAAATCGCCGGGTTCAAGCTCGCAGACTTGCGCAATCATCAACGTGAGCAGCGCGTAGCTGGCGATGTTGAAAGGCACGCCGAGGAAAATGTCGGCACTGCGCTGGTACAGCTGGCAGGACAGCTTGCCGTCGGCGACATAGAACTGGAACAGGGCGTGGCAGGGCGGTAGCGCCATCTGGCCGACCTCCGAAGGGTTCCAGGCCGTGACCAGATGTCGTCTCGAGTCGGGATTCTTCTTCAAACCCTCAATGAGTTGAGTGATCTGGTCGATAACCCTGCCATCGGGTGTTTCCCAACGCCGCCATTGCTTGCCATAAACCGGGCCGAGATCACCGTTGTCATCGGCCCACTCGTTCCAGATCGACACGCCGTTTTCCTTGAGATAGCGAATATTGGTGTCGCCTTGCAGGAACCACAGCAGCTCGTGAATGATGGAGCGCAGATGAAGTTTCTTGGTGGTCAGTACAGGAAAGCCGTCCGACAGGTTGAAACGCATTTGCCAGCCGAATACTGAAAGCGTTCCCGTGCCGGTGCGGTCGGTCTTGCGGTGCCCGTGTTCGAGCACGTGGCGCATGAGTTCGTGGTACTGACGCATGGAGTTTCCGTCGAAGTGCAGCCTGCTGGTTGCGACAATTGATGCTGCTGGAGTGCCGCGATTGTGCCGTGAAGGTGCGTGTGATGGTGCCTGATTCTATCGCGGATCGTGCTTGCGGCAGGCACGCAGGTCAGACTTTAGTCCGTACATATTGGGCGGGGCTGGCCGGGTAGAATGGATTCGATTGGCTGGATTCAGAAAAATCAGGGGATGAACTTGCTGTCAATGACCAACCGGCCGTACGTGCTTTCGGATGAACGCTCGCTCAAGCGAGCCATCGACGAGCTGAGTCCGCTTGAGCCCGCCCAGGCGCTGGCGGAGGCTGCGCGGTGGATGGAATCCTTGCTGGGCAATAGCGGGCTTGCGCCAGCGGTGCGCCTGCGCACGCTGTTTGCGCTGGATCAGGCAGTACACCGTCAGGCGCGTGCGTGCATCGAACTCTATCTGTCGGCGCTGGCCGTAGGCTCGCCTGCGCGCAACAGCCTGTGGAAGTGCGCGCATAGCCATTGGGCGCTCGTGTTTGACGCCTATGGTGAGAGCCTTGTGGCAGTGGCTGCGCAGGGTGTGGAAACCGATACCGACTTGCTGGCAGAGCTGAGCATGCGTGCCATTCGCGCCGGCGCGCAATGTGCCAAGTGGGATGCATTCCGGCACGGCCCGATTACTGAATCGGTGTGGGCGCGGCTGAATCTCGCTTACCGCCTCGCATCGTCACGTGGCGTCGCGCGCCGCAACCTGCGGCTGCGCGCCGAACGTGCCACCGAAACTACAGTCGAGCGTGAGTATTTGCGTGCTTTTGCCTTGCACAGCTTGGGTGTGGATCAGCTCGACGCCTATCGCCTGGAACTCGCCTCGCGGCTCATCCAGTATGTCCTGCCCTATCTGGAATTGACCGAGGCGCCTGATGCAGCAAGCCTGCACTGGATCGATGCAAGCGGCACGCTGCCGCCAGCGCGACTCGTCAAGAATCCCAGCAATGCAGGCTTGCCGCGCTTCTTCAGTGGCATCGTCGCCGCACAACCTTTGCAGGACATGCTCGAGATGGTGATTGCCGGCGAAGTGCCGGCGCCGCTGGTATCCGTCGGTGAAGCGGCCTCGGGAGGTTCGACGGGAAAAGTGGCCAGCGTGCTGTCGCACATGATCCGTTGCTGGTCCAATGAGCCGCCGGTACGCCGCCATCGCCGTCACGCCATGCCGGGGCGCATGCTGGTGGTCGAGGGTTTGCTGCAATTCGCGCGGCGTCTGGCGGGCGAGCCCGGCGCTGCCGAGCCGCGCACCTGGCAGATGCAGGATGCCAGCCTGCATGGTGTCGGTGCAGAAGCCATGCTCGAGGACAACAATGAGCTTGCCGTGGGAACCCTGGTCGGCATGCATCTGCCCGATGGCAACTGCTGGCGGGTCGGTGCGGTGCGCCGTCTGTGGCGCAGCTCCAGCAAGATAGGGCGCATTGGCGTGGAACTGCTGGGAGGCACGCCAGCCGCCGCCTCGGTTGACGATGGCTCTGCCAAAGTAAGCGTCATCGCACTCGATCCGCTGCGGCGCGGGCAACCGGTGCGTGTCCTGGTTCCGGTGCCCGGGCCGCGTTCCGGCGTACCCATCTATCTTCTCGGCGGTACTGTGCCCATCAAACTGAGCCCTTTGACGACCCTGGAGTACGGTGCAGATCACGAAATCCGCATGTATCTGTACGCAGGCTGAGCGGATATGCTTCACCGAAAGGGCTGGATGAGCCATTGGACCAATGGGTTACAATCCGCGTTTTGACGCAAAGCCCTTATGCATGCAGGGGCACTACGGCCAGTGAAAACCACCTTTCTCGATTTCGAACAACCGATTGCCGATCTTGAATCCAAGATCGAAGAGCTGCGTTTCGTGCAGGATGAATCCGCCGTCGATATTTCAGAAGAAATCTCGCGCCTCGAGGTCAAGCGCCAGGCGCTGACCAAAGATATTTACGCCAAGCTGACGCCCTGGCAGATCGCTCAGGTTGCGCGTCATCCGCAGCGCCCCTACACCTTCGATTACGTGCAGCACATGTTCAGCGACTTCCAGGAGTTGCATGGCGATCGTGCTTTCGCCGACGACAAGGCCATCGTTGGTGGTCTGGCGCGCTTCAATGGCCGCAGCTGCATGGTGATCGGCCATCAGAAGGGCCGCGACACCAAGGAAAAAATCCTGCGCAACTTCGGCATGCCGCGCCCGGAGGGTTATCGCAAAGCCTTGCGCATGATGAAGCTGGCCGAGAAATTCGCCATCCCGATTTTTACCTTCGTCGATACGCCAGGCGCATATCCGGGCATCGATGCCGAAGAGCGCGGTCAGTCCGAGGCCATTGGCCATAATCTGTATGTCATGGCCGAGCTGCGTGTGCCGATCATCTCCACCATCATCGGCGAAGGCGGCTCCGGCGGCGCGCTGGCCATTGCCGTGGCGGATCAGCAACTGATGATGCAGTTTTCGACTTACTCCGTGATTTCGCCGGAAGGCTGTGCGTCCATCCTGTGGAAGAGCGCTGACAAAGCGCCGGAAGCGGCCGAGACGATGGGTATTACGGCTGCACGTCTCAAAGCTCAGGGCTTGATCGACAAGATCGTCAACGAGCCCATCGGCGGCGCGCACCGTGACCCGCGTGCCGGCGCGCAGTCGCTCAAGCGTGCATTGCAGGAAACGCTCAAGCAGCTTTCCGAGCACTCGCCTGAGGTGTTGCTGGAAAAGCGTTTCGAGCGACTGATGAGTTACGGCAAGTTCAAAGAACTCGCTGCCTGAAGGGGTGATGAAGCTACTGCGCGGGCCGATCTTGAGATTCCGGTGCGCGCTGTACTGGAGTACAGCTTTGCTCCTCGTCTCAACCTCGATCCCGCTCGCTACGCTTCCTGACCCCTTCACCCCCCGTCGTTGTTAAAGGCAAAACCAAAGCGTAGGGAGCAGTCGTGTCGCTGGATGTCTCTCTCTTCAAACGCCTTGAGAGCCTTTTAGGGCCTGATTTTTCCTCACTACATCTGTGCGTCGCGTTCAGCGGCGGGCTGGATTCCACTGTTCTGCTTCATCTGCTGGCGCAGCTCGCGCCGCGTCTTCACTTCAGACTCTCCACCGTTCACGTTCATCATGGCCTCAGTCCGAATGCCGATGGCTGGGCTGTGCATTGCGAGCGCTTTGCGCTTTCACTTGGCATTCCTTGCGAGATTCATCGCGTCAGTGTCGAGCGTCATGGCGACGGGCTTGAAGCCGCTGCGCGCGATGCGCGTCATGCCGTATTCGCTGCGCTGGATTACGATTGGGTCGTGCTGGCGCATCACCGGGGCGATCAGGCCGAGACAGTCCTGCATCGCTTGATGCGCGGCGCCGGTGTGCATGGTGCGGCGGGCATGCGTGCCATGGATGCGTCGCGCCGTTTGCTGCGGCCGCTGCTCGACGAGCCGCGCGAAGCCTTGCTGGCCTGGGCGCAAACACATGGGCTGATCTGGATCGAAGACGAAAGCAATGCCGATGCACGCTTCAGGCGCAATTTCCTGCGCAATGAAGTGCTGCCGTTGCTCAGGACGCAGCAGGCAGGTGTGGAAGCGAATTTCGCGCGGGCCGCAGGCTTGTTCGAAGAATCCGCACAATTGCTTGACGAGCTGGCGGCATCCGACGCGGCGCAGATTGCGCCCGGCACTGCCGGCTCGCTCGACGCATTGCGCCAGCTCAGTGCGCCGCGAGCGCGCAATCTGTTGCGCTATTTGCTGGTTCAGGCGGGTGCTTTGCCGCCGGCAACGGATCGTCTGGTCGAAGCATTACGTCAATTGCATGAAGCGCAAGATGGCGTGCGTCTGCTCTTCGGTGACCTGGCGCTGTGTACGTGGCGGAATGCTGTCTGGATAGAAGCCGAATCAAACGCGCCCGCAGAGCCGCAGGTCTGGCGCGGCGAGACTGAACTTCAGTGGCATGGTGGCGTACTGACTTTCGCCCCTGGCGCTGGATCGCAGGCCTTGCGAATGAAGCCGGATGGCAGTGTGCGCATCGTCACGCGCAAAGGTGGCGAACGTTTGCGCCCTCATGCGGATGGCCCGTCGCGTGCCTTCAAGCAGCTGGCGCAGGAAGCGGACATTCCGCCATGGCGGCGCCAGAGACTGCCCTGCCTGTGGCAGGGCGATGAGCTGGTGTGGATCGCGGGTCTCGGCGCAAATGCAGCCTGGCACTGCACAGAGGGTGAGAGCGGCTGGATTGTCGCGTGGTCTGGGTCAGAAAGGCCAGATCGCCAATAGCGCCGGCAGGCATAGCGAAGTAAAAACGCCATTCAGGCTCATCGCCAGGCCGGAGAACGCGCCCGCTTTGTGCGATATATGCAGCGCGCGTGTCGTGCCGATGCCGTGGCTGGCCAGACCGATGGCGAAGCCTTGTGTAGCTTCGTCCTTGATGCCCAGCGCGCGCAACAGATGTTCAGCGCCCACTGCGCCAAGTATGCCGGTCACGATCACTGCGGCAGCCGTGAGCGAGGCATTGCCACCGAGTTTTTCGGACAGTGCCATGGCAATTGGCGTCGTAACGGATTTTGGCGAGAAACTGATCAGTACGTCGTGCGGCAAGCCGAAAAGCTTGCCCAGCAGCAAGGCGGAAACGATGCCTGCCGTACCGCCAACGAGCAGTGCAATCAACAACGGCCGCAACATGCTGCGCATATGGGCGATATTGGCAAACAAGGGCACAGCCAGGGCGACGGTAGCAGGGGCCAGTAGCAGATGGATAAAGCGCGCGCTTTCCATGTATCTGGCATAAGACGTGTGGCTCAGCAGCAGCAATGGCACCAGCGTCGCTACCGACAATAACAAGGGATGCGTCAGCGCGCTGCGGTCCTGGCGGACGTGAATTCGTTCCGCCAACAGATAAACAGCAACGGTCAGCGTCAGCCACAGGGCAGGATTTTCCATGAGCACGTTCATGGTTGCCTCGGCTCAGGCTTGCGGCGCGCCAGCAGGAATTTGAGTGTCAGGCCGGTGATGGCTACGGTAACCGCAGTCGACAACACGAGCGTGGCCAGCATGCCGAAGCCGTGTTCTGCAAGCAACGCGGCCTGGCTCATGATGCCAACGCCTGCGGGCACGAAGAGCAGGGAAAGGTGAGCGAGCAGGCCATGGCTGGCTTGCGCTACGCTCGGCGCCACGCGCTGGCGCAGCAGGCTGACGCCCAGGAGCAGCAACATCCCGGCGACCGGGCCGGGCAGGCTGACGCCAAGCAGATTCACGAGCAGCTCGCCAATGAACCAATACGCCATCAGACCGACAAAGCCCGTCAGAAAGTCCGTGTGGTTGCTGTTTTTCACGTGTTGATCAGGCTAAAACAAGAGCTGGTAAGGGATTAAGCGGCGATTCGCAGCATTCCGCGATGTTACAAGCTTACCCGGCCTGCAGCCCGCTGGCGCCAATGCGGGACAAAAGCGTGCAGCAAAAGCCTGACCGTGTGCGCAAAGGCTGTGGAATGCAGCAAAGTCCTGATAAAATTAAAAGTTATCCTCGACCCCCATCTTCAATTGGAGTTTTTATGGCTATTGAACGCACCCTGTCCATCATCAAGCCGGACGCCGTTGCCAAGAATGTAATCGGCAAGATTTATCAACGTTTCGAAGAAGCCGGTCTCAAGGTCGTCGCTGCAAAGATGGTGCACCTGTCAGCCCAGGAAGCCGGCGAGTTCTATGCTGCTCATAAGGAGCGCGGTTTTTTCAAGGACCTCGTGGCTTTCATGACCTCCGGCCCAGTGATGGTTCAGGCGCTCGAAGGCGAAGGCGCCGTGCTGAAGAACCGCGACCTGATGGGCGCTACCGATCCGAAGAAGGCAGCGCCCGGCACCATTCGCGCTGACTTTGCGGAATCCATTGACGCAAACGCTGTCCATGGTTCCGACGCCGTTGAAGCGGCTGCAGTGGAAATCTCGTTCTTCTTTCCCGGTATGAACGTTTACTCGCGTTGATAGAGTCACCGGTGCGCCTTTCATGGCCGCACCGGAAATTATGCAAAACCTCCTTGATTTCGATGCTGCTGCACTGACCGAATGGTTCGCTGAACGAGGCGAGAAGCCGTTCCGCGCGCGCCAGGTGTTGCGCTGGATGCATCGCTTCGGGGAGGCCGATTTCGACGCGATGACCGATGTCGCCAAGAGCTTGCGTCTCATGCTCAAGGAGTCGGCCTGCGTTGTGGCGCCGACGCCGGTTCGCGACACGGTGTCGACGGATGGCACGCGCAAGTGGTTGCTCGATGTCGGCAATGCCAACGCAGTCGAAACAGTGTTCATTCCCGAGACAACGCGCGGCACGCTGTGCATCTCGTCGCAGGCAGGTTGCGCGCTGGACTGCGCTTTCTGCTCGACGGGCAAACAGGGTTTCAATCGCAACCTGAGTGCGGGCGAGATCATCGGGCAGTTATGGCTGGCCAATCGACTGCTCGGTGCCGACCCGGATGGCGAACGCATTATCAGCAATGTCGTGATGATGGGTATGGGCGAGCCGTTGGCGAATTTCGACAACGTGGTTTCGGCACTTAGATTGATGCTGGACGATAACGCTTACGGCCTGTCGCGCCGCCGCGTCACCGTGTCGACTTCGGGCATCGTGCCGGCGATGGACCGCTTGCGCGAGGCTTGCCCGGTCGCACTTGCAGTCTCGTTGCACGCGCCGAACGATGCGCTGCGCGACGAATTGGTGCCGATCAACAAGAAGTATCCATTGAAAGCGTTGCTGGGAGCATGCGAGCGTTATCTCGTCAGTGCGCCGCGCGATTTCATTACCTTTGAATACGTGATGCTCGATGGCATAAACGATCACGATGAGCACGCCCGGCAGCTTATCGATATCGCGCGTCAGGTGTCCTGCAAGTTCAATCTGATTCCGTTCAATCCTTTCCCCGGTTCCGGTTTCGAGCGTTCACCGTCGAGCCGGATCAAGCGCTTCAGCCAGATACTCCAGGACGCTGACATCGTTACGACGACACGCAAGACGCGTGGCGAGGATGTCGATGCGGCATGTGGTCAGCTGGCGGGGCAAGTGAAGGACAAAACCCGGCGGACGCAACGGCGCGTCATGCCCATCACTCAGGTATGACAATGAGTTCAATGAACGCGAGACAGGTTGTACGGGCGCATGTGCTGATCATGCTGGCGGGTTTGCTCGGCGCATGTTCAGCAGTGAATACCAGCGCGCCGTTTTCAAGTACGACGCCAGTGGAGCGTTCCTCGTCCGATACGCCGTCACTTACCGATGTACGTAACAAGGCCAAGGTTCACGTCGATCTGGGCACTGCCTACATGGAGGGCAATCTCGGTGCTGCGCTGGATGAGGCACGCATTGCCGTTGCTTACGACAAGACCTACGCGCCGGCACACCTTCTGTTAGGCCAAGTTTACGCCTTGCTCGAGCAGTATCCGCAGGCGATGTCGGCTTTTGAAGACGCTGTGGCACTGGCGCCGGGCGACCCCGAAGTGAACAACGCTTATGGCTGGTTCCTGTGCAACCGTAGCCGGCAAAAGGAGGGTGCCGCGCGTCTGGAGCAGGCGGCGCGCAATCCCTACTACCGCACGCCCGGCAGAGCCTGGACCAATCTTGGTCTGTGCAATCTTCAGGTCAAGGACGACGTGGCCGCCGAAATTGCGTTTTTACGTGCGGACCAGGCCGACCCCTCCAATCTCCAGGCCAAATATCATATTGCCGCCATCTCTTATCGCAATGGCAATCTGCTGCGCGCACGCGAATTTGCCAGTCAGCTCAATCAGCAGCCTGAGCAACAGTCGGCGGAAACCATCTGGTTGGCGCTGCGCATAGAGCACCGATTGGGCAACCGCAGCGGAGAGCAGAAGTATGCGAGTCAATTGGCGCGCAATTTCCCGTCATCCAGTGAAAACCAGGCCTACCAACAAGGAAAGTTCGAGTGAGCGACGGCCCAGAATTTGAATCTTCAATGGGAGAAAATCCCGATGTGCCATTGACCGCATGGCAGATGCTGCGTGAGGCCCGCGAAGCCCGTGGCCTGACCATCATCGAAGTAGCGCAGCACCTCAAGCTGACGCCGCGTCAGGTAGAAGCGATGGAAGCGGGCGATCTGGCCCATTTGCCCGGCCCGGCATTTGCCCGCGGCTTCGTGCGCAACTACGCGCGCTTCCTGCAGCTTGACCCGGCACATTTCAATAGTGTGCTCGACGTCGTGCGCGAAGTGCCGCAGCCTTTCAATACACTCCCGCTGGGACAGATGCCAGGGCCGGCGCGCTGGCGGTTTTCGTCGTTGCCGGCGCTCGGAGTCGCAGCTGTGCTACTGGCGCTTGCGGTTGCCGGCTGGTATTACGGCTGGTTCGAGCCGCGTGAAGAGCAGTATCTGGCCGACGTGATGGAGCAGTCCGGCGTGCCCGCCGAGACGGGCGCTTCCATGCCGATGGCATCAGCCTCTGTTCCGCAAGCGGAGCAATCCGGCGGCGTCAACCTGACGCCTAGTGCGCCGAGTGTCGATATTGTTGCGGCTTCCGCTGTCGTGGTCGCGTCGGCGTCAGCGTCGTCCGCTGCCTCATCTCCCGTCGCCGCTCCCGTTGCCACGGCGGCGAGTTCTTCGTCACGGATGTCATCGTCATCGGCAGCGTCGAGTGCTGGCTCGGTGGCTGTATCCGCTGTCGTGTCGAAGCCGGCTTCCGCGCCCGTGGCGCAGTCCGCCGTGCCGATCTCCGGCCCTGTGCCCAAGGGGTCACACCGCTTGCGCTTTGCGTTCGATGCCGATGCCTGGGTCGAGGTCAAGGACGCCAGCGGCAAAGTCGTTTTCTCGCGCCTGAATCCGGCGGGTTCGGAACAGGAAGTGCAGGGCGAGGCACCATTGCAGCTCGTCATCGGCAATGCGCCGCAGGTGCGCTTGAGCGTTGACGGCAAGGCGACGGAATTGACTTCCCGCACCACTTCCAATGTGGCGCGTTTCAGCTTGCCGTGATGGAACGAGGCATGGAATCCATGAATGTCAGCAAGAGCGCCTCCGCATTGCAACGTCACGCCACGCGCCTGGTTCGTATCGGCAAGGTGGCGGTCGGTTCGGCTGCGCCGATTGTCGTGCAGTCGATGACCAACACCGACACGGCAGACCACATTTCTACCGCCCTGCAAGTGGCGCAACTGGCGCGTGCCGGTTCGGAGCTGGTGCGCATCACCGTCAATAACGACGAGTCGGCCAAGGCCGTGCCGAAGATTCACGAGCAACTACTCAAAATGAATATGGAAGTGCCGCTGATCGGTGACTTCCATTACAACGGCCATACGCTGCTGCAGGACAATCCTGCCTGCGCCGAGGTGCTTGCGAAATACCGCATCAACCCCGGCAATGTCGGCAAGGGTGTGAAGCGCGATACGCAGTTTGCGGCCATCGTTGAAATGGCTTGTCGTTATGACAAGCCGGTGCGCATCGGCGTGAACTGGGGCAGTCTCGATCAGGCCGTACTGGCGCGCATGATGGATGAAAACGCCACGCGTGCCGAGCCGTGGGATGCAGGTGCGGTGATGCGCGAGGCTCTCGTCGTGTCAGCACTCGAATCAGCGAAATCAGCGGAGGACGTGGGCCTCGCGGGCGATCGCATTATCCTGTCGTGCAAGGTCTCCAGCGTGCAGGATCTGATCGCTACATATCGCGAACTGGCGCGCCGCTGCGACTATCCCCTGCACCTCGGTTTGACCGAAGCGGGCATGGGCAGCAAGGGCATCGTGGCATCGACGGCCGCTTTGTCGGTGCTGCTGCAGGAAGGTATCGGCGATACCATCCGCATATCGTTGACGCCAGAGCCGAATGGCAAGCGCACTGACGAAGTGATCGTCGCCCAGGAAATCCTGCAGACCATGGGGCTGCGCGCCTTCACGCCGATGGTGACGGCATGCCCTGGTTGTGGCCGTACCACCAGCGTGTTCTTCCAGGAGCTGGCGCAGTCGGTGCAGGAATATGTGCGCGATCAGATGCCGGTATGGCGCGACCAGTACGATGGTGTCGAAAACCTCACGCTGGCCGTGATGGGTTGCATCGTCAATGGTCCAGGCGAGAGCAAGCACGCCAACATCGGTATCTCCTTGCCCGGTACCGGCGAGACGCCTGCCGCGCCGGTATTCATCGACGGGCAAAAGGCGATGACTTTGCGCGGCGATAACATCGCCAACGAATTCCGCGACATTCTCGACAATTACGTCGCCACGAAATATCCCAGGAAAGGCCTCGCCGCTTAAACTGCGAGCACCACAACAAGAACATGGCAACAAACAAGATCCAAGGCGTTCGTGGCATGAACGACCTGCTTCCCGACGAGGCAGAGCGCTGGGAGGCATTCGAAGAGATCGTGCGCGACTGGCTCAAGAGCTACGGTTACCGGCCGATCCGCACGCCCATCGTCGAGCCGACGGCGCTGTTCGTGCGTGGCGTCGGTGAGCACACCGACATCGTCGAGAAGGAGATGTACTCCTTCGAGGATCGTCTCAATGGCGAACAACTGACGATGCGGCCCGAGGGCACGGCGCCCTGCGTGCGTGCCGTGACCGAGCACAATATGCTGTTCGGG
The DNA here is from genome assembly GCA_028292485.1 of Rhodocyclales bacterium. Classification (GTDB taxonomy): domain Bacteria; phylum Pseudomonadota; class Gammaproteobacteria; order Burkholderiales; family Rhodocyclaceae; genus Viridibacterium. The sequence goes on from JAQGMG010000015.1 coordinate 136,330, forward strand.
CAAGCACAGCGTCTCTATTACACGGGGCCGATGTTCCGCCACGAGCGTCCGCAGAAAGGCCGCTATCGGCAGTTTCATCAGGTTGGTGTCGAAGCGCTGGGTTTTGCAGGCCCCGACGTGGATGCAGAACACATCGTCATGTGCGCGCGCTTGTGGGACGACCTGGGCCTCGACGACATCAAACTCGAGATCAATTCGCTGGGCGATGCGCAGGAACGCGCCACCCACCGCGCCGAGCTGATTGCCTACCTGCAGAAGAACGAAGCCGCGCTGGACGAGGATGGCAAACGCCGTCTGCATTCCAATCCCTTGCGCGTGCTCGACAGCAAGAATCCTGCGCTGCTGGAAATTGTCGAAGCAGCGCCGAAGCTCATGGATTTTCTCGGCGAGGACTCGCTCAAGCATTACGAGGGCGTCACTGCGCTGCTGCGCGATGCCTGCGTGCCGCACAAGCTCAATACGCGGCTGGTGCGCGGGCTGGACTATTACAACCGTACCGTGTTCGAATGGACGACCACGCGTCTGGGTGCGCAAGCAACGATCTGCGCTGGTGGCCGTTACGACTCGCTGATCGAGAGTCTTGGTGGCAAATCCGCACCGGCTTGTGGATTCGGCATGGGCATCGAGCGTGTCATGCTGCTATGGACCGAGGGCATGGAAGAGGGGCCGTTGTCCAACCCCGACGTGTATGTCGTGCACCAGGGTGAAGCGGCCGGGCGTCTGGCTTTTCGCGTGGCCGAAGAAATTCGTTCGGCCGGCATGGCTGCGATCTATCACTGTGGCGGCGGCAACTTCAAGTCGCAGATGAAGAAGGCCGATGCGAGCGGCGCGTCGTACGCAATCGTCATTGGCGATGACGAAGTGGCTGCCGAGGCGGTGATGTTGAAACCCCTGCGTGAAGCGGATGGGCAGCGCGGCGAGCAGCGCAGGGTTGCGCTGGCTGATCTGACACACACCCTATCGAGCCAGCTCTACGGTACGGAAGAAGCTTGAGCTACTAATTTGACAGGCGCAGTGAGCATTGCGCCGTCGCACCAATAACCATCTGGAAAGATTACGAACATGGCCGCTTACGACCTCGAAGAACAAGAACAGCTTTCCGCAATGAAGGCATGGTGGGAAAAGTACGGCAATCTCATTTCCACGGTTGTCGCGGTCATCGCCCTGGCGGTGCTCGCCTGGCAAGCCTGGTCGTGGTACCAGCGCTCGCAGAATGACAAGGCTACGGCCCTGTATGCAGAAGTGTTCCTGGCCGCGCAGGGTGGCGATTCGGCCAAGCTGCAGCAGGCAGCCAATCAGCTGACAAACGAATACCCTGGTCTCTTGCAGGCATCACTCGGCGCCTTGCTTGCCGCCAAGGTGGATGTCGACAAGAAGGATACAAAAAGCGCCAAGGTGAAACTGGCCTGGGTCATGGAGCACAGCAAGGAAGTGCTGGTGAAGGATCTGGCCCGTTTGCGTCTGGCAACCTTGCTGCTCGACGACAAGGCCTACGATGAAAGCCTGAAGCAACTCGAAGGCGGCGTGACGCAGGAGTTTGCATCGCGTTTCGCGGAACTGCGTGGCGACGTACTGCTGGAGCAGGGCAAACCCGATCCAGCAAGACAGGCTTACAAACAGGCGCTGGAAAAGATACCGGCCACGGTCGAAGGCGGCACGCTCAAGAATATTGTGCAGACCAAGCTCGACGAGTTGGGAGGCAATTGATATGCCTTGCTTGTCGCTGTCTGGCACGCCCGTGATGCGAAAGCTCCGGGCGCTGGTATTGTCTCTGAGCGTTAGTGCCATGCTTGGCGGCTGTTTTCTTTGGCCCGATGCAACTCCCGGCCCCAAGCCTTCGCCTTTGCCTGCCCTGTCGGGTTCGGTAAAGCTTCAATCGGACTGGCATAAGAGCGCTGGCAAACTGAGGCCCGCAGTATTGCGCCCGGCAGTTGCCGGCATTTCGGTATTTGCGGCATCGGCTGATGGCACGCTGACGCGTCTCGAGAGCGGCCGTGAAGTCTGGAGTGTACGTGCCGCCAAAGCCTTGTCTGCGGGTGTTGCTGCCAACGGCAAGCTGGTGGTCGTGGCCAGCGCTGCTGGCGAGCTGCTGGCATTCGAGCCGCTGCAAGGCAAGGCACTATGGCGTGCGCAGCTCGGTGGCGAGGTGTCGGGTCTGCCACTCATTGCCGACGATATCGTCGTCGTGCGCGTTGGCGATAATCTGGTGCAGGCTTTCAATGTGGCTGATGGCACGCAGCGCTGGATCTATCAACGCGCGCAATCATCGCTGATCTTGCGCTCCTATTCCGGCTTTGGCCGCATCGGCGATGCCGTACTGGCGGGTTTTTCCGGTGGCAAGCTGGTGTCCCTGTCGCAAGGCGGCGGCTTTCCGCGTTGGGAAGCGACTGTTGCCTTGCCGCGCGGCGCCAATGAACTTGAACGCATGACCGATCTTGTCGGCGAACCCATGGTGCGTGGTGATGCTGTCTGCGTTGCGGCCTACCAGGCCCGTGTCGCCTGCGTCGATTCCGGCAAGGGCACCGTGCGCTGGACGCGGGATATCGGTTCGGGCGTTGGCGCGGATGCCGATGACTCGACCCTCTACATCACCGACACGACGGGTGCGGTACATGCTCTCGACATCAGGAGCGGCGCGACGCTATGGAAGCAGGACAAGCTCGCCTGGCGTGGCGTTGGCCGGCCGCTCGTGGTGGGCGACTACGTGGCAGTAGCCGACACATCGGGTTGGGTGCATTTGCTGGATCGCAAGGAGGGGCGTTTCATGGGCCGCCTCGACGTAGATAGCTCCGGTATTACCGCGCCGATGGCTCTGCTTGGCAAGGGATTCGTCCTGCAGGCACGTGACGGGACCGTCCATATGATCAGCCTTGCCGAAGCAACCAAGTGAAACCTACGCTAGTTCTTGTTGGACGCCCGAACGTTGGCAAGTCCACACTTTTCAATCGCTTGACGCGCACGCGTGACGCGCTGGTTGCCGACATGCCCGGCCTTACGCGTGACCGCCATTACGGCATCGGGCGTGGCGGCAACAAGCCTTACCTCGTCGTCGATACCGGCGGCTTTGAGCCGACCGCCCGCGAAGGCATCGTTGCCGAGATGGCGCGCCAGGCAGAGTCCGCCATTGCCGAAGCAGATGCCTTGTTGTTCATCGTCGACGGACGCACCGGGCTCACGCCCCATGACAAACAGATAGCTGACCGCCTGCGTCGCTCCGGCCGCCCGATTTTTCTTGCCGTGAACAAGGGTGAGGGCGCCAATCGCGCCGTATTGAGCGCCGAGTTCCACGAACTGGCTTGTGGTGAGCCGTATGTCATCTCGTCGGCACACGGCGATGGTGTCACCGCATTGCTCAATCTGGTGCTCGACACTTTTCCCGAAGCCAAGGAAGAAGAAGGCGACGACACACGCGGCCCGAAAGTTGCCATTGTCGGTCGGCCGAATGTCGGCAAATCTACGCTCATCAACGCCTTGCTAGGTGAAGACCGCGTCATCGCGTTCGACATGCCCGGCACGACGCGTGACGCCATCGAAGTGCCGTTCGAGCGTAACGGCCGTGAATATACGTTGATCGATACCGCTGGCCTGCGACGTCGCGGCAAGGTGTTCGAGGCCATCGAGAAATTTTCGGTGATCAAGACCTTGCAGGCAGTCGAAGAAGCCAATGTGGTCGTGCTGGTGCTCGATGCCAGCCAGGATATCTCGGACCAGGATGCGCACATCGGTGGTTTCGCGCTGGAGGCTGGGCGCGCGCTCGTTGTCGCCATCAACAAGTGGGACGACGTCGACGAATATCGTCGCGAGCGGGTCAAGGTCGATATCGCGCGCAAGCTGCAATTCCTCAGCTTTGCCCGCTTCCATTACATCTCCGCCCTGCAATCCACAGGTATCGGCGCCTTGCTCAAGTCGGTCGACGGCGCTTATGCAGCTGCCATGTCCAAGCTGCCGACACCGAAGCTCACACGGGTCCTGATGGCCGCCCTGGCCAAGCAGCAACCGCCGCGCCATGGCGTGTTCCGTCCGAAACTGCGCTATGCCCACCAGGGCGGGCAGAATCCGCCAATCGTGATCATTCATGGCAACGCGCTGGAGCATGTGCCGGAGTCGTACAAGCGATTCCTGGAACATTCCTTCATGGAGGCGTTCAAACTGCAGGGCACGCCAATGCGCGTCGAGTTCCGCTCGACGCGCAATCCTTATGCTACCGACGACTGAGGCCAGCGACGGATCAAGCGGCAAGCTTACAAGTTCGTAAGCTTTGCAAGGAACTGCATCACGATGCAAAGTGCGTTATGCTGGCGGTGCACAATAAGTATTTACATCCTTTCACCAATAACAAGACGAGGGCCAATATGAGCAACAAAGGCCAATTGCTTCAAGATCCGTTCCTTAACATTTTGCGCAAGGAACACGTGCCCGTTTCCATTTACCTGGTCAATGGCATCAAATTGCAGGGCCACATCGAGTCTTTTGACCAGTATGTTGTCTTGCTCAAGAACACTGTTACGCAGATGGTCTACAAGCACGCGATCTCCACGGTCGTGCCCGCTCGCCCGGTTTCCATCCCGCACGAAGCGCCCGAAACCAAAGAGTAAGTGAGTACCCTTGAAGGCGGGCGCCATGCTTGAGCGCCCGGCAAGCGGCAATCGCGCCGTGCTCGTACAGGTAGATTTCGGCAAAGCCAGCGTGGCTGATCGTATTGCCGAACTCGGTTTGCTGGCGGGTTCGGCAGGCGCCGAAACGGTTGCGTTGATCCAGTGCAAGCGTCAGGCGCCGGATGCCGCCTTGTTTGTGGGCAAGGGCAAGGCTGAAGAGATCGCCGAAGCGGCTCGCGAGTCGCAAGCCGATATCGTCATCTTCAATCACGAGCTGGCGCCAGGCCAGCAGCGCAATCTCGAGCGCGTATTGCAGCGCCGGGTTGTCGACCGTAACGCGCTTATCCTCGATATCTTTGCCCTGCGCGCCAAGAGTCACGAAGGCAAGCTGCAGGTCGAGCTCGCTCAGCTGCAGCACCTGTCCACGCGACTTGTGCGCGGCTGGACCCACCTTGAGCGTCAAAAGGGTGGCATTGGCCTGCGTGGCCCCGGCGAAACACAGCTGGAAACAGACCGCCGACTGCTCGGTAATCGCGTGGCCTTGCTCAAGGAGCGGCTCAAGGCCCTCGAAAAGCAGCGTCGTGTGCGCAGCAGGGCGCGTGAGCGCCAGGAGGTGCCGGTGGTGGCGCTGGTTGGCTACACGAATGCGGGCAAGTCCACGCTTTTCAACGCCTTGACCAAAGCGGGCGCCTTTGCCGCCGATCAGCTCTTTGCAACGCTCGATACAACGTTGCGCAGGGTTTATCTCAAGGATGCCGAACGCAGCCTGATTGTCTCGGACACCGTTGGCTTCATTCGCGATTTGCCGCACGCAGTCGTCGCGGCATTTCATGCCACGCTGGAAGAGACGGCAAACGCCGATTTGCTGCTCCATGTGATCGATGCCTCGTCATCCGAGCGCGAGGCTCAGATTCAGGTCGTTGATCGTGTTCTTCAGGAGATCGGCGCGGGGGCTGTGCCGCGGATTCTGATATGGAACAAGATAGATGCGACGGCGGGCGAGCCGGGAGTCGAGCGGGACGCCTGTGGTAATATCCAGCGCGTATTGCTGAGTGCCCGCAGTGGTGCGGGCCTTGATGGTTTGCGCGCTGCACTGGCTGAAATGATTTTTCACATTCCGACAGTTGCCGGAAAGATGCCAGCCAGTGGCCCGCTGAGCCCGCATGAACGAAATGACTCAATGGCGTTCTTACCGCCTGCACGAAATAGTGGATTTCCGAGTGAAATTCCGAGTGAAACCCCGAGCGATATCCTGAGCGAACCTCTGAGCGAATCCAAGTGATCACAGCAATCTTCATGTCTTTGAACGATCCCCGTTGGGGAAGTGACAAACAGGGCGATGACAAGCGCGGCGGGGGCGGTGATTCAGGCCCTCCGGATCTCGAAGAGATCTGGCGCGACCTCAATCGCAAGATTTCAACGGCTTTCGGTCGCAAGGCCGGCGGCAGCAATGGTGGCGGTGCTGATGGCAACGGCCCGAGCGCTGGCGCCATCGGTGGCGGCGCAGCGCTTATCCTGGGCATCCTTTTCGTGCTCTGGATGGCGAGCGGCTGGTACATCGTCGATGCCAGCGAAAAAGGCGTGGTGTTGCGCTTTGGCAAGTTCAAGGAAATTACCAGCGAAGGTTTGCAATGGCGCCTTCCGTATCCATTCGAGACGCATGAAGTCGTCAACGTGACGCAGGTGCGTACAGTCGAAGTGGGTTATCAAGGCAACGAGCGCGCCAAGAAGCTCAGCGAAGCGCTGATGCTTACCGATGATGAAAACATCATCAACATACAGTTTGCCGTGCAGTACACGCTGAGCGATGCGCGCGCCTTCCTGTTCAATAACCGCGATCCGGAATCTTCGGTGAAGCAGGCTGCCGAGACGGCGATGCGTGAAATCGTCGGCAAGAGCAAGATGGATTACGTGTTGTACGAGGGGCGCGAGGACATCGCCAAGAAATCGCAACTGCTGATGCAGACGATCCTCAACCGTTACGATACTGGCATACAGATCAGCAAGGTTACGCTACAGAATGCGCAGCCGCCCGAACAGGTGCAAGACGCATTCAACGATGCAGTCAAGGCTGGCCAGAACCGCGAACAGCTCAAGAACGAGGGCCAGGCTTATGCCAACGACGTCATTCCAAAAGCGCGCGGTACTGCAGCGCGCCTGCTGGAAGAGGCAACGGGCTATTCCGGTCGTGTGGTAGCGCAGGCCGAGGGCGATGCGAGCCGTTTCAAGCAGGTTTACGCCGAGTACTCGAAGGCGCCCGAAGTGACGCGTAGCCGCATGTATCTGGATGTCATGCAGCAGATTTACAGCAATACCTCCAAGGTACTGATCGATACGAAGGGCAACGGCAATATGCTTTACCTGCCGCTCGACAAACTGATGCAGGCTGCGGGCGCTGCGCCGGATGCTTCCGCACAGCTCGCACCCAAGAGCAATGCGCCGATGCAGGACGGCCCTGCGCATTCGGACGTCAATGACAGTCGCACGCGCGATGCGCGTACCCGTGAGCGGAGTGATCGCTGATGCGTAACCAGATGATGGGAAATCGCCTGCCTCTGATCGCCGGGGTCATATTGTTCCTGGTTGTTGTCGCATCGATGTCGCTGTACACAGTGGATCAGCGCAAGTACGCGCTCGTTTTCCAGCTTGGCGAAATCAAGCGGATCGTCACCGAGCCGGGCATCAAGCTCAAATGGCCAATGATCCAGAACGTGCGTTATTTCGACCGACGCATTCTGACGCTCGATACGCCGGAACCGGAACTGTTCCAGACTTCCGAGAAGAAGAACGTGCTGGTGGATTTGTTCGTCAAGTGGCGCATTGCGGATCCCGAGCTGTACTACAAATCCTTCAATGAAGACGAAGCCAAGGCTGCGAATCGTCTCGAGCAAACGGTGACCTCTGGCCTGCGCGAAGAATTCGGCAAGCGTACGGTGCATGAGGTGGTGTCTGGCGAGCGCGCCCAGATCATGGAAAACATGCGGCGCAAGGCTGAAGACGACGCCAAGCATTACGGCATGGAAATCATCGATGTGCGCGTCAAGCGCGTCGATCTGCCGTCGGAAGTAAGCGAATCGGTATACCGCCGCATGGAGGCTGAACGCAAACGCGTAGCCAACGAGCTGCGCTCGACCGGCGGGGCCGAGGCTGAAAAGATCAAGGCTGACGCTGAAAAGCAGCGCGAAGTGATTGTTGCGGAAGCTTATCGCGACGCGCAGCGCATCAAGGGCGAGGGCGATGCCAAGGCCTCAGCGATCTACGCAGAAGCTTTTGGCAAGAATCCCGAGTTCTATCGTTTCTATCGCAGCCTCGACGCGTACCGCCAGAGTTTCCGCAGCAAGAACGATGTGCTGGTGGTCGATCCGAGCTCCGAGTTCTTCAAATATCTCAAGGGTAGCGGTCGCGAGAGCAAATAAGACAGCCGTATCGCAGGAATGGGCCTCCTCCGGAGGCCCATTCCTGCGGCCTGAGCGCTCGTATTGAGCACGGGCTCGTCTTGGTATCGCAGACAACTTATAATCGGAACCCGGCATGCTTCGGTATTTTCTCTCCGCACTGGCGCTTATGCTGGTGCTTGAAGGCCTCTTTCCGTTCGTGGCACCAACAGCCTGGCGCGAGACATTCCTGCGTCTTACCCGCCTGGCCGATGGTCAGGTGCGTTTTATCGGGCTGGCCTCCATGGTGATCGGCGCCGTGCTGTTCGTCCTGTTTTACTGATCTGATTCATCGCTAATATCATGGCTTTGCCACGCTGGGCCCTGCCCGAATACTTCGAAGACGTTTTGCCCGTAGCCGCACAGCGCATGGAGCGCCTGCGGCGGCGTCTACTCGACGAATTCCGTTTGCATGGCTATCAATTCGTCATACCGCCGAGCGTCGAATATCTGGATGCACTTGTGTCGGGTACCGGCCATGATATGGACGAGAGCACGTATAAGCTGGTTGACCGCATTTCCGGTCGCACGCTGGGCCTGCGTGCCGATCTGACGCCACAAGTGACGCGTATCGATGCCCATTTGCTCAATCGCAAGGGTGTGACACGTCTGTGCTATTGCGGTGCCGTGGTGCACACCATGCCGCGCAATACCACGTCGAGTCGCGAGCCGATCCAGATCGGTGCCGAGTTGTATGGGCACGAGGGGATTGAAGCGGACGTGGAAATCCTGCGCCTGCTTTCGCGCAGCCTGCAATTGGCAGGTGCCACCACATCAAGGATCGATCTGGGGCACATGGGATTGTTCCGGGCACTCACCGCGTATGCCGGCCTCGACAGCGCGGCTGAAGAGGTTCTGTACGGCATTCTGCAAACCAAGGACGTTCCCGCCTTGCGCGAGTTCGTGGCGGGGCGCCCGCAAATCGTTGCCGATGCGCTGATGCCTTTGCCGGGCCTCTATGGCGGTGCAGAGGTGCTGGTACGCGCCATGTCTGAGCTGCCGGATGTACCCGGTGTGCGTGCGGCGATCGACGAGCTCCTGCACCTTGTCAAGCATCTCGGCGATTTGCCTTTGTCATTTGACCTGGCGGATCTGCGTGGCTATCACTATCACACCGGTGTGGTGTTCGCCGCGTACAGCGGCACCTCTCCCGCAGCGGTTGCACTGGGTGGGCGCTATAACGAAGTGGGCAAGGCCTTTGGACGGGCACGGCCGGCAACGGGTTTCAGCATGGACTTGCGTGACCTGCTTGCCTTGTCAGGCGAAACTGAGCCCGTTGGCGGAGCCATCCTGGCGCCGATACCGACCGATGCCGCGCTGGCTGCCGCCATCGACGCACAACGTGCTGCGGACGAGATCGTGTTGCTTGAATTGCCAGGCCATCAAGGCAGCTGGCGTGAAGCCGGGTGTGACCGGCAACTGGTTTTGCGGGACGGCGCATGGCGCGTCGTTCTTTTGGAGGAATAAAAGCGTATGGCCAAGAATGTAGTCGTCGTCGGCACTCAATGGGGTGACGAGGGCAAGGGCAAGATTGTCGACTGGTTGACTGATCACGCGCAGGGCGTTGTGCGCTTCCAGGGCGGTCACAATGCCGGGCACACGCTCGTCATCGGACAGAAAGAGTACAAGCTCAATCTTGTGCCTTCGGGCATCGTACGCGAGGGTGTGCAGTGCTATATCGGCAACGGCGTGGTGCTGGACATTCATCATCTGCTGTCCGAAATCGTCGTGCTGGAAAAAGACGGCATCGATGTGCGCTCGCGGCTGAAGATCAGCCCGGGATGTCCGCTCATCCTGCCGTACCATGCAGCACTCGACAAGGCACGTGAAGCGAAGAAAAGCGCCGGGGATAAAATTGGTACGACGGGCAAGGGCATTGGCCCGGCCTATGCCGACAAGGTTGCACGTCGCGCGTTGCGCGTGTACGACCTGTTCTATCCGGAACGCTTTGCTGACAAGCTGCGTGAAGTGCTCGACTATCACAACTTCGTGCTGACGCAATATCTCGGCGCGGAGCCAGTCGCGTTCCAGCCGATGTATGACCAAGTCATGAAAGACGCCGAACAGATCCGCCCGCTGGTGGTAGATGTCTCTGCCGAAATCTACGATGCGCACAAGGCCGGGCAGAACCTGTTGTTCGAAGGCGCCCAAGGGACCTTGCTGGACATCGATCACGGCACCTACCCGTTTGTCACGTCGAGCAACTGCGTATCGGGCCAGGCCGCTGCAGGCTCGGGTGTCGGGCCAGGGATGCTGCACTACGTCCTGGGTATTACAAAGGCATACTGCACGCGCGTCGGCGGCGGCCCTTTCCCCAGCGAGCTGGATATCGAAACTCCGGCATGTGCGGGCTACCAGATGTCCACCAAGGGACGCGAGTTTGGTACCGTCACGGGGCGCAAGCGCCGCTGTGGCTGGTTCGATGCGGCTGCGCTGCGTCGTTCCGCGCGCATCAACGGTCTGACCGGTTTGTGCATCACCAAGCTCGATGTGCTCGATGGTATTGAAGAGTTGCAGATCTGTACGGGTTACAAGCTCGGTGACAAGATCGTGGACCTGTTGCCTATTGGCGCCGATGATGTGGCGGCTTGCGTGCCCATCTACGAGACGATGCCGGGCTGGACCGAGACGACTTACGGTGTGAAGCGCTGGGATGATCTGCCGGCGAATGCCCAGGCCTATCTCAATCGCCTGGAAGCCTTGTGCGAAGTGCCGGTGGATATCGTATCGACCGGGCCTGAGCGCGATGAGACGATTCTGAAAAGGCACCCCTTCGCTGTGTGATGATGCAGATGCAAAGGGCCGACGCAGCATGTCGGCCTTTTGTTTTGAATCGGCGCTCGCTGCGGCGATGAATGAGCGATAAAAAATGGCAATAAAAAAGCCGGTTCCGAAGAACCGGCTTGATTACCGAATTTGGTGCCCAGGAGAGGACTCGAACCTCCACACCTTGCGGCACTAGTACCTGAAACTAGCGCGTCTACCAATTTCGCCACCTGG